>NZ_JBIAUP010000013.1:0-227743 GCF_042892945.1 Streptomyces sp. NPDC001678
CGCCTACGCCGCCGACAAGTACGGCTCCATGGACAACGTCAACTCCGCGTACTAAGCGGACCCACAGACGCGAAAAGGGCGGCGGCACCCCACCCCAGGGGCGCCGCCGCCCTCCCCGTATGCGCCATATACGTCCGCACGCTCCCTTGGCCCGCCCTCCCGGATGTGGCACCCTCACCGGCCATGGCGGATTCCCTGTCCCACAGCGATCCCACCCTCTACCGCACACCTGCCGAAGCCGTCGCCGCGCCACCGGAGAAGCTCGCCTACGTGGTGGGTTTCGACCGCGCGGCGCGGCGCCCCGACGCGCTGATGACCGTCGACACCGATCCCGGCTCGCCCTCCTACGGGCGGGTGGTGAACACAGCACGGTTACCCAACCTGGGAGACGAGCTCCACCACTTCGGCTGGAACGCGTGCTCCAGCGCGCTCGCCCACGCGTGCCACAGCGATCCCCAGCGGCGCTTCCTGATCCTCCCCGGGCTGCGCTCGTCCCGGCTGCACGTCTTCGACACCCGCCCCGACCCGGTCCGCCCGCGCCTGGTGAAGGTCATCGAGGCCGACGAGCTGGCCGCCAAGGCGGGCTACTCGCGGCCGCACACCCTGCACTGCGGCCCCGGCGGGGTCTTCCTCTCCTGCCTGGGCGGTGCCTACGGGGCCGAGGGGCCGGGCGGCGTCGCCCTGCTGGACCACGAGACGTTCGACGTGCTGCGCCCCTGGGAGAGCGACCGGGGGCCGCAGCACCTGGCGTATGACGTCTGGTGGCACCTGGGCCACGACATCGCGGTGACCAGCGAGTGGGGCACCCCGTCGATGGTCGAGAACGGTCTCGACACCGAGCTGCTCCTGCGGCGCGGCTACGGCCACGCGCTGCACTTCTGGGAGCTCGGCACCGGTCGGCACCTCCAGCGGGTGGACCTGGGCGACGAGCACCAGATGGTGCTGGAACTGCGCCCCGCGCACGACCCCGAGGCGACGTGGGGCTTCGCCGGGGTGGTCGTCAGCGTGGCGGACCTGTCCGCGTCCGTCTGGCTCTGGCACCGGGACGGGCCGGACTTCGCCGTCCGCAAGGTGATCACGATCCCGGCGGAGCCCGCCGCGCCCGAGGACCTGCCCCCGGTGCTCAAACCGTTCGGGGCGGTGCCACCGCTGGTCACGGACATCAACCTGTCCGTCGATGACCGGTGGCTGTACGTGTCGGCGTGGGGGACCGGCGAGCTCCTCCAGTTCGATGTGAGCGACCCGTTCCACCCTCGGCGGACCGCCTCCGTCCGGCTGGGCGGCATCGCGGGCCGCGAACCGCATCCCTCGGCCCCGGCCGTCCCCCTCACCGGAGGGCCCCAGATGCTGGAGCTCAGCCGTGACGGGCGGCGCGTCTACGTGACGAACTCGCTCTACGGGGCGTGGGACGACCAGTTCCACCCACGAGGCGTCGAGCCCTGGATGGCGAAGCTCGACGCGGACACCGGCCACGGCGGCCTGTCGGCCGACCCGCGTTTCTTCCCGCACGGCGACGACTTCCAGGGCCTGCGCGTCCACCAGACACGGCTGCAGGGCGGCGATGCCTCCTCCGACTCGTACTGCTTCCGCTGACCCGGCCGTCCCGGACGTCCCGTTACTCCGCGTGCTGCGGGGCGTCCGGCAGCAGCCGTCCCCGCGACGCCTCCGGGGCATCGGCGACATCGTCGTGGGCGGTGGTGGTGCGGCGGGCCCAGGGGTAATAGACGGCCGAGGTGACGGCGAGGCCGACGATCCAGGAGACGTCCGCGCCGCCGAGCCGGGAGGTCAGCGGGCCGGTGTACAGCTTCGTCGCCAGGAACGGCACCTGGGCGAGGATCCCGAGGGCGTAACAGCTCAGCGCCGGAACGTTCCAGCGGCCATAGCGGCCGTCCGGGTCGTACAGCGCCGGGACGTCCACGCGCTCGCGCGAGACGAGGTAGTAGTCCACCAGGTTGATGGCGCTCCACGGCGTGAACACCGTGAGCAGCAGCAGGATGAAGTTCTTGAAGTTGTCGAGGAAGTCCGCGCTGGCCGCCATCGCGATGACCGTGGCCACCGCCGAGAACCCCGTGATGTACGCGACGCGCGCGGCCGGTGTGATCCTCGAACGGCTGTTGAACGCCGTCACGGTCGTGAGGACCGACATGAAACCGCCGTACGCGTTGAGGCAATTGGCCGTGACCTTGCCGACCAGCACCACCAGATACATGACGTACCCCAGGGCCGCCGGCCCGGCCAGCTCCCCGACGAAGCCGACCTGGTCGGACAGGAACCGGTCCCCGGCGACGGCGGCGATCAGGGCGCCCAGGGACATGGCCCACACGGAACCGGTGACGGTGCCCGCGAAGGTCGCCCGGAACGTCGCGCGTTCGCTGGTCGACCGGGGCAGATAGCGGGAGTAGTCGGCCACGTACGGGCCGAACGTCAGCTGCCAGCCGGCACCGAGGGAGACGGCGAGCAGGAACGTCGCGGCGTCGAAGGGCTTGACTCCCACATGTCCGGGCACGTCGTAGCGGGTGAAGACGGCGACCACGAGATAGCCCAGCCCCGCGATGCCGGTCACGGTCGCCACGCGGCCCGCGAGGTGGATGAGGCGGTATCCGGCGACGGCGACCACGGCGGTGAGCGCGCCGAACAGGGGAATTCCGATCGTGGCGTCGGGCAGATGGAGGATCCTGCGGACTGCCTGCCCGGCCAGCACACTGCCCGTCGCGGCGAACCCGAGGTACATGAGGATCACCAGCACCAGCGGGAGCACGGCGCCGAGCACCCCGAACTGCGCCCGGCTGGAGATCATCTGAGGCACCCCCAGCCGTGGGCCCTGGGCGGAATGCAGGGCCATGACGACGCCGCCGAGAACATTGCCGATCAACAGGGCGGGGATCGCCCACAGCGCGTCGGCGCCGAAGACCACCGCCAGCGCGCCGTCGACGACCGCCGTGATCTGCATGCTGGCGCCGAACCACAGGGTGAACAGGCCGGCCGGCGAGCCGTGCCGCTCCTCCTCCGGTATCGGGTCGATCGTCCGGCGCTCCATGGCGAGCGGGGAGGGGGACGGGGGCGGTCGCTCCGGCGTCGTCGTCATGGGTGCCACACTCCTGGCTCGCGCGATGTCGCCCAGAATCTGGCACGGCGGGAAATCCCACGTCAACGCTTGTGAGCCCGGAGAGGGTTGAGGGTTAGGGGTTCGCGGGCCGTCCTCAGACTTCCGCGCGGTGGGTGATGGGCGACTCGGAACGGTCGCCCAGGAACTCGTACCAGCGGCGCTGGAGGCAGACGTAGCGCGTGTCGGCCTCGACGAGTTTGAGGAACGCCTCCACCGTCTCGGTGAGGCGTTGCTGATGCCCGGGGTCGGCCAGCGACCCGTCCTCCGCGAAGCTGTCGTACGAGCGGGAGAGGCTGAACATGTCCGGGTAGACGCGGGTGCCGAGGTGCTCCAGGGGCACCCTCAGGGCCCACAGCCCCCGGTTGCCGCCGACGAGCGACGGGGAGGCGGAGACGAGCAGCGCGTGCTTCGTCTTGAACGCCTGCGGCTGGATGCGGGAGACCCAGTCGATGGCGTTCTTGAGGATGCCGGGCACGGAGGCGTTGTACTCGGGGGAGGAGATGACGAGGGCGTCGGCCCCCTCCATCCGTTCGTGCAGCGCGAGCGCGCCGGCCGGGATGCCGTCGGCCTCCTCCGCGTCCCCGTCGTACAGCGGCATGTCGAATTCGCGCATGGTGGCGAGGTCGGCGTCGGCCCCGGCCTCGGTGATCAGCCGGGCCACCAGGGAGGCGAGGCGGGCGTTGGTCGATCCGGCCCGCAGAGCGGCGCCGAAGACGAGGACCCGCAGCGGACCGGGGCGCACGTCCGTGGCCATGAATCTGTCCCTCCGGCAGGTGGGGCACGCGCCCGGCGGGGCGCCGTCCGGACCAGTGTGCTCCGGCCGTGGGCACCGCGCTACAGGGCTGCGCCTTCCGGGCGAGAGTGCCCCCGGGCGCCCCGGGGGCACCGATTTGGTGGAAGGGCAGGTGGTCCGTGTAATGTTCTCCGTGTCGCCAGGGAGACCGCGAGGGAAACCGGGCGGACAACAGAACAAGGGGCTATAGCTCAGTTGGTAGAGCGCCTGCATGGCATGCAGGAGGTCAGGAGTTCAATTCTCCTTAGCTCCACAGTGGACCGAGAGGCCGCCCGGCACGGGCGGCCTCTCGGTTTTGCGTATGAAGGCGTGTGAGGGCGTGTGAGGGTGCGCGTCAGCGCTTCCGGCGCTTCGCGATGGTCGTCATCACCACGGGGAGCAGCAGCTCCAGCGCCTTGGCCACGGTGGCGGGAGGCAGCCCGGTCCGCTTCGCCACGGCCTCGGCCACAGGTCGTGTGATCTTGCCGAGGACGCCGGACATCAGTCCGCCGCCCAGGCCGCCCCCCAGTCCGCCGCCGAGCCCGCCGAGGCCGAGGGCCCCGCCGGGCGGCCCGCCCCCGGTCAGCTCGGCGGGGAGCTCGTCGACCGTGGCCGCCACGACCTGTTTGGCGCCCTCGGTGTCGGTGCCGAGCTCCTGGGCCAGTTCCTCGATCCGGTCGTCCCCCAGCTCGTCGAGCACATCGGCTCGCAGCGAGTCATCTGCCATGCCGTCGACACTACGCCGACCCGTCGGCCTCGGTACCCAACGCGCTACCCGCCAAGCCGGTGACGCCCGTGGGCGGGCGGTACGTACGGATCATCAGGCGTCACGCACGGATCAGGCGCCCGCCGGCGCACGCTTCCCGCGCCCGAGGGTGAGCAGCACATGGGTGGCGACACCGAGGACCAGCCCCCAGAAGGCCGAGCCGATGCCGAGGAGGGTGACACCGGAGGCGGTGGCCAGGAAGGTGACCAGCGCGGCCTCCCGGTCCTGCTCTTCCTTGACCGCGCCCGCCAGGCCGCCCGCGAGGGCTCCGAAGAGGGCGACTCCGGCGATCGCGGCGACGAGCCCCTTCGGCAGTCCGGCGAAGAACGCCACGAGGGTCGTGCCGAACGACCCGACGAGGAGGTAGAAGGCGCCGCACGCGACTCCGGCGACGTAGCGCCGCCGCGGGTCGCGGTGGGCCTCGGGGCCGGTGCAGATGGCGGCGGTGATGGCCGCGAGGTTGACGGCGTGCGACCCGAAGGGCGCGAGCAGCGTCGAGGCGATGCCGGTGGAGCCGATCAGCAGCCGGTCCTTCGGCCGGTAGCCGGACGCGGTGAGCACCGCCATGCCGGGTGCGTTCTGCGAGGCCAGCGTCGCCAGGGTCAGGGGCACCGCGATCCCGATCAGGGAGGCGACGGAGAAGGCGGGCGCGGTGAACACCGGCCGGGCCAGCTCGATGTGGTCCAGCCGGATGTGGACGCGCGAGGTGGCCGTGGCGCACAGCGCCCCCGCGGCGAGCGCGAGGAGCACCGCGTACCGGGGGAGCCACCGCTTGCCCAGCAGATAGGCGAGCAGCACGGCGCCGGCGATCCAGGGCGCGGTCCGCAGGGAGGTGAACACACCGGTGCCGAAGGAGAAGAGGATGCCCGCGAGCATGGCCGAGACCACCGCCGTGGGCACCCGCCGCATCAGCCGTCCGAACACCCCGGTCAGCCCGACCAGGCTGATGACCAGGCCCGTGACGACGAACGCCCCGACGGCCTCCGCGTACGAGTAGGCGCCGAGGCTGGTGACGAGCAGCGCCGCGCCCGGGGTGGAGAAGGCCGTGATGACCGGCATCCTCGTGTAGAGGCTGAGGGATATGCAGGTCAGGCCGCTGCCTATGGATATGGCCCAGATCCAGGAGCCGGTGTGCGCGGTGTCGAGGTGTCCCGCCGACGCGGCGGAGAGCACGATGACGAGAGGGCCCGAGTAGGAGACGACGACGGCCACGAACCCCGCGAGGACGGCGGACAGCGAGATGTCGCGCGAGAGCCGCGGCCGGCCCTCCGCCGGTCTGCCGACCGGTGGTGACGCGGCATCAGGGGAGTCGGGGGCGTCACGGGCGTCGAGGGTGCCGGTGTCACGGGATTCGGTGCTCACGAGATGTCCTCCGTCGCGCGGTTCCACTGATGGCCCGGCCGGCCACGGGCCCGGTGGGGGCCGCGAGGCCGGCCGGAGCCCGGGGCCGGACGGCGCTCCGGCGACCGGAGCGTCCCCCACCTCGCGCGCGGCGGCCGTCGCACGGCAGCGTAGCGCCACGAACGGCTCCGGCCGGGGTTGTGATCGTCACGTCCGGGACGGCTCCGGCCCGGGGGCTCAGCCCAGTCGCCGGGCCAGCCACCTGAGCGCCGCCGTCCCCTGGGCGGCCTGGAAGGCCCGGAGGGTCGGCAGGCCGGGCGGGTCGGGGAGGAGCGACTGGCGGACGAAGTACCCGGCCACCGCGGCGAGCACGGCGGTCACGCCCTCCGGGTCGGCGGCCCGGCCCAGGGGGTGCGTGGTGAAGACGGACTCCGGGTCGGGGCCGCCCTGGGCCGCGACGCTGGGGAGCATCACCAGCAGGTCGTACCAGGGGGCGGCCCGTAGCGCGTGGGGCCAGTCGACGAACACCACCCGGTCGTCGGTGAGCAGGATGTTGTCGGCGCGCAGGTCGCCGTGGGCGAGGCCGTCGCCGCCGGCGGGCTCGGCCCAGCCGGACTCCAGGTCGGCCAGCAGCGCGAGCCGGCCGGCCGCCCACGGGTCGAGGCACGTGGTGTCGCCCGCGGCGAGCAGGGTCCGCCAGCCCGTGAACGTCTCCGCCTCGCTCTCGGCCACGGCGGGCACTTCGAAGGGGGCCGGGGTCATGGCCCGGCTCAGCGCGTCGACGGCGGTGAGGACCCGGTCCAGTTCGGCGGGGAGCCAGGGGACGCGGGGCTGACGGCCCGCGATGTCCTCAAGGAGCAGCGCGACCCAGGTCCCGTCGTCGTAGGTGCCCAGCAGCCGTGGCGTGGGGGCGCCGGGCGGCATGGCGGCGGTGTTGCGGGCCTCGGCGCGGTGCAGCCGGGGGCTGTGGGCGTTCGTCTCGGCGCTGACGGCCTTGACGAAGGCGCGCCGGCCGTCGGCGAGCCGGACCCGGGCGGCGACGCCCGGTGAGAAACCGCCGCTCTGGCTGTGCGCCTCGACGACGCGCCCGCCGAGGACGTCCTCCAGGGCGCGGCGGACGGCGGACGGCAGGTCGGCCCAGGGCCGGCGGACACCGGAGGCCGGGGGTGCGGTCGTCTTCATCCTCGTATGGTCGCCACGCGGCGGGCGCGGGCCAACGGGTTTTCCTCGGTGTCGACGCTTGATCGAAGTGACTGGTAGGAAATTTCCTACCTATAGTGGTCTCCATGAACACCACCCACACCCGTTCCGCCCGGACCGAGGCCGCGACCGAGGCACCGGAGGGTCGCGTTTTCGCCGCCCTGGCCAGCCCCGTGCGCCGTGAGGTGCTGCGGCTGCTGCGGGAGCGCGGGCCGCAGCCCGTCGCGGAGCTGGCGGGCCACTTCGACATGGCCAGGCCCAGCTTCTCCGAGCACCTGCGGGTGCTGCGCGAGTGCGGGCTGGTGAGCGAGAACAAGGTGGGGCGCCAGCGCTTCTATGAGCTGGAGGCCGCGCCCCTCTTCGAGGTGCAGGAGTGGCTGCACCCGTACGAGCGCTTCTGGCGCGACAAGCTGTCCGCCCTGCGGACGGTGCTTGACGAAATGGAGCTCGACGAAATGGAGGACGAGAAGTCATGAACGAGCGAGGACTCATGAATGAGCACGACGACCTGGCCGACGACCTGACCGCGGTACGGGTCGACGAGTTCCTGCCGCACCCGCCCGCCAAGGTGTGGCGGGCCCTGACCGAGCCCGAGCTGCTCGCCCGGTGGCTGATGCCCGGCGACTTCCGCCTGGAGGTCGGCCACCGGTACACCATGCGGGCCGCCGCCATGCCCGCCACGGGCTTCTCCGGCACCATCGCGGCCGAGGTCCTGGCCTTCGAGGACGGGAAGATGCTGCGGATCGGCTGGCAGGACGCCGATCCGGAGAACGGCGTCGAGGTCGACTGGACGATCACCTGGACCCTTCGGCCCGAGGGCCGGGGCACCCGGCTCTTCCTGGACCACGAGGGCTTCGACCCGGACAACCCGCTCCAGCGCAAGGCCCGTGCCATCATGAGCGGCGGCTGGCGCAGCCACGTCATGCGCTCCCTGCGGTCCTGCCTCGACGGCATGGAGGCCGCCTAGTCCGCCATACCCCGCGTACTCCGGCGGAAAGACCCGAGGCCGGTTCCCGTACGAAACGGGAACCGGCCTCGGACGATTCGCGGGAGACCCGGCGGCCTCGGTCAGCGCGCCGCGACGGCCCGCTGACGCGTGTAGCCCACGACGGCCAGGGCCACCGCCAGGCCGCCCGTGAAGTACAGCTGCACCCGGGTGTCGGCGTCGAGGGCCATGAGGCCCAGCGCCCCGGCCACCCCGGCCAGCGTCACCCACGTCAGATACGGGAAGCCCCACATCCGCACCACCAGCTGCTCGGGCGCCTCGCGCTCCAGGCGGCGGCGCAGCAGCAGCTGGGAGACGGCGATGAAGCCCCACACCACCAGCACGACCCCGCCGACCATGTTCAGCAGCCAGGCGAAGACCGTGGTGGGGTACCAGTACGACAGCAGCACGGCGAAGAAGCCGAATCCGGACGACGCGAGCACCGCGCGGCGCGGCACGCCGCCCGAGACCTTGCCCAGCGCCTTGGGACCCTGGCCGCGCGCGACCAGCGAGTAGGCCATCCGCGAGGCGCCGTAGATGTTGGCGTTCATGGCCGACAGCAGCGCGATCAGCACGACCACGTTCATGATCTGGCCGCCGCCGGGGACGCCCAGGCGCTCGAGCACGGCGGCGTACGGGCCGTCCTCGGTGACGGCCTTGTCGTTCCACGGGATGAGCGTGACGATGGCGAGCATCGAGCCGACGTAGACGATGCCGATGCGCCACATCGTCGTCCGCACGGCCTTGGCCACGCCGCGCACCGGGTCCTCCGACTCGGCGGCCGCGATGGTCACCGTCTCCAGGCCGCCGTACGCGGCGAGCGAGGCCAGCAGGCCGATGAGCAGCCCGTTCACGCCCGTGGGCAGGAACCCGCCGTCGCCGGTGAGGTGCGCCGCGCCGGGGGAGTCCGTGCCGGGCAGGACGCCCAGGACGGCGAGGGTGCCCAGGATCAGGAAGAGCGCGATGGCGCCGATCTTCAGGGCGGCGAACCAGAACTCGAACTCGCCGAAGTGCGCGACCGCGCCCAGGTTGGTGCCGCAGAACAGCGCCATGAAGAGCAGAACCCACAGCCAGGACGGGGTGCCCGGCAGCCAGCCCTGCACGATGTGGGCGGCGCCGATCGCCTCGATCGCCACGCCCACGACCAGCAGCGTCCAGAACATCCAGCCCGCCGTGAAGCCGGCCCACGGGCCGATTGCCCGGTCGGCGTGCACGGAGAAGGAGCCGGAGGCCGGATTGGCGGCGGACATCTCGCCGAGCATCCGCATCACGAACATCACGAGCAGGCCGGACACGGCGTACGCGAGCACGATCGACGGGCCGGCGGCGGCGATGCCGGCGCCCGAGCCGACGAAGAGCCCCGCGCCGATGACACCACCGAGGGCGATCATCGAGAGGTGCCGCTGCTTGAGCCCGTTCGACAGCGGGGAGCCCTGCTGAGGAGTGCTCTCCACCGGCGGGGGAGGAGAAGTGAGTGTCCGGCTCATGGTCGTACCTGTCCATTATCCGAGATCGAGGAGTCTCGAGTATGGAGAAGCGGGCGAAGGCCCGGCCGGGTCGTCCGATATCCGGACGCTTGCCTCACGCAGGGTGATCGTCGGACAGCGCGCGCATTAATCTGGGGTCCATGATCGATGCCGATGACATCCGCCGTATCGCGTTGTCCCTGCCGGAAACCGTGGAGAAGGAAGCGTGGAGCATGCCCACCTTCCGCGTCGCGGGAAAGATGTACATCACGGTCCCCGACGATCAGACGTCCTTCGCCGTCCGCTGCCCCAGGCACGAGCGGACCGAACTGATCGCGGCCGAGCCGGAGAAGTTCTGGGTGCCGCCGCACGAGGCGAGCTCCTCATGGGTGCGCGTACGCCTCGCCGCCCTGGAGGACATGGACGAGCTGCGCGACATCCTCGTGGACTCCTGGAAGCAGGCGGCGCCCGAGCGACTGCTGGAGTCCCTGCCCGCCGCCCTGCGTTCCGGCGACGCCTGACCGGGCCCGAGGGGGAGGGGAAAACCATGGGGAACACCATGCGATACGCCAAGAGCGCCGACGGGGCCCGGATCGCCTACCAGGTCCGGGGAGCGGGCGAGCCCCTGCTCCTGCTGGCCGGACAGGGCAACACCCACCACTGGTGGGACGGCGTCATCGACGACTTCGACACCGCCCACCGCACCATCACGCTCGACTACCGGGGGACCGGCGACAGCGACCGTCCCGACGAGCCCTACAGCACGGAGGGGTTCGCCGAGGACGCGATCGCGGTGCTCGACGACCTCGGCGTCGAACGCGCCCACGTCTACGGCACGTCCATGGGCGGCCGTGTCGCCCAGTGGATCGCCGCCCGCCGGCCGGACCGCGTCCGGGCCCTCGTGCTCGGCTGTACGTCCCCCGGCGGACCGCACGCGGTCGACCGCGGCGACGACGTGCGCCGGTCGCTGGCCCGGCCCGCCCCCGAGGGCCCGCGGGCCCTGCTGGACCTGATGTACACACCGAGCTGGTCGGCCGCCCACCCCGGCCCGTTCCACACGCTCGGCGACCCCACCATGACGCCGAAGGACCGGCTGCGGCACCTGATCGCCAGCGAGCGGCACGACGCGTGGGACGCGCTCCCCGGCATCCAGGCGCCCACGCTCGTGGTGCACGGCGACGACGACCTGCTCAACCCCACCGCGAACGCCGCGCTGCTCGCGGAGCGCGTGCCCGGCGCCCGGCTGTGCCTGATCCCGGGCGCGCGGCACGCCTACTTCGAGGAGTTCCGGTCCGTCGCGGGCCCGCTCGTCCTGGACTTCCTCCGGGAGCACGAGCGGGCCTGACGGGGCGGGGGTGGGGGGGAGTGGCTACTGCTTGGGGGCGGCCTCGGGTCCGCCCTTCGGGCTGCCGCTCTTGGGCTTGGGCTTGGCCTTGCCGTGCCCGGGGTGGTGGCCCTTGGGGTGGCTGCCCTTCGAGTGGTGGGCCTTCGAGTGGTGGGCCTTCGGCCCGCCGCTCTTCGGGCCTGTGCCCTTGGGGCCCGTGCCCTTGGGGTCGGTGCCCTTGGGGTTCGTGTTCTGCGCCGCGTTGTCCTCGGCCGTCGGCGGCTTGACCCAGCCCTTCTTCGCGAGCTCGTCGCAGTGCCACTTGGCGTGGCTCGGGGTCTCCTTGTGCTGTTTGACGGCCGTTTCCACGCAGTCCTTGTAAGGCCAGGGTGGGCCGCCGTCGGCGCGCAGCTGGGCGGCGGCCGCCGGGGTGCTCATGACGCCGACCGTGGCCACCGCGGCCAGAGCGATGCTCATCCAGCGCACAGCGCTTCTCCTTTTCCTCGTTTCACCCGGGTTCGGGGTGCGGCTCGCTTTCGCACAACGAGCCCGGGCCACTGAGGAAACGGGATGGAAGAAAACGGGGACAAGGGGACGAAGGAGGCGGCTGCTACGCCGAGACGAGCGGGCGCGTCCGCTCCGGGGCGTGGTGGTGCCCCACCCCGGCCCGGTGCTCGGCTCGGTGCTCGACCCGGTGCTCGAGCCCGGCCCGTACGCCGGGCCATTCCTCGTCGAGGATCGAGTAGAAGGCCGTGCCCCGGACCATGCCGTCGAGGCCGCGGGTGTGGGCGCGGTGGACGCCCTCCAGCACCGCGCCGAGGCGCTCGATGGCCGCGCGCGAGCGGGCGTTGCGGGAGTCCGCGCGCAGGGAGACGCGCCGGACGCCCCAGGTCTCGAAGGCGTGGCGCAGCATCAGGAGCTTGGTCTCGGTGTTGATGCCGGTGCCCTGGGCGTGCGCGGAGAGCCAGGTACCGCCGATCTCCACCGCGTCGGGTATCGCGGTGAGGGGATCGCCCAGCGGGCCGCGCGGGGCCGGGGGCCACTGCACCGGGCCCTGCCAGTAGTCCATCTCGCAGAACCGCGTCGAGCCCATGACCAGGCCGTCCGCGATCCGCACGGTGGCGAAGGGCAGTGCCCGGCCCGCGGCACGGGCCGCGAGGGCCTCGGCCACATAGCGGGCCGTGGCCTCCGGGCCGTGCGGCACAGGAGTGAAGGCGTAGCTGCTGCGGTCCTCGGCCGCCGCGGCGGCCAGGCCCTCGATGTGGTGCTCGCCGAGCGGTTCCAGCCGCACGGTGCGGCCGTGGAGGAAAACGGGTACGGGCACGGCGCCGGGATCCTTCAGCGATGGGGGTGACGACAGAGAAAGGAGAGACGTCCTGCTGGCTTTCCAGCACGGTGGTTTTCACGCTCACCGTGGGGCTTGCGGGACGGGTGTCGTCAGTATGGGGTGGGGATACCCCCGCGCGAAGGGCGGAAAGGTAAACAGAGGGAAACGGAACGGTAAACCCGCCGTGCCGGCCCCCGCCTTGTCCGCTATAGGACCTTCCCCGCCCCTGCCCCTTGCTCCCCGTCAGCCCTTTCCGCTGTCGGTGAGCTCCTCCGTGGCCTCGTGGGCCGCCGCGGTGAGGCGGCGTGTCACCTCCAGCAGGAAGGTGAGCCGCTCGTCGTCGTAGTCGTCCAGGACGTCCAGCACCGTCCTGCCGAATCCGGCGAAGACCTCCTGCATCTCGGCGTCGTGCCGGCCGGTGGCGACCACGACGACCTTGCGCCGGTCGGTCGTGGAGCGCCGGCGCTCGATGAAGTCGCGCCGCTCCAGGCGGTCGAGCACGGCGGTGACGGCGGAGGTGCTCAGCCCGGTGGCCGTCGCGATCCTCCCGGCCGTCAGTTCCTCCTCGTGGCGGGCCAGGTCGAGGCACTTGAGGTCCGTGAAGTTCAGCCCGAACCGTTCGGCGATCGCGCCGTGCAGCATCAGCCCGCGACCCGCCTGGTCGCGCATGGCCTTCATCAGATCGGCGATCAGATCGGACCTGTTCTCGGTTGACACGGCACACCTCGGCAGATATATCTCGATGCGATGGATATTTCGATTGATGGGAATATCCGCTTCCTGGGATTAGTCTAGGCTCCTGGAGGGCATCGTGCACACCCGGTCCACCCCCGTCCTGATCGTCGGAGCGGGCCTCGGCGGCCTGTCCACCGCGCTCTTCCTCGGGCTGCACGGCGTGCCCGCGCTGGTGGCCGAGCGCCACCCCGGTACGTCGCTGGAGCCGAAGGCCCGCGGCCAGATGCCCGCCACCATGGAGGCGCTGTGCGCCGCCGGCCTGGAGCGGGCGTTCCTCGACGCGGCGCCCCCGGGGCGGCCCGGGATGACCATCGTCATCGCGGAGAGCGTGACCGGTCGGGTGTTCCACAGCATCACCGAGGCCATGCCGGACTTCGGGCGGTACTCGCCCGCCCCCACCGGCATGGTCGGTCAGGAGCGCGCCGAGTCGCTGCTGGCCGCGCGCGCCGCCGAGCTCGGCGCGGACATACGCTTCTCCACCCGCCTGGAGTCCTTCACCGACGGGCCGGACGGGGTCACCGCCGTCCTGCGCGACCTGGCGACCGGCGAGGCCTACGAGGTCGAGGCCGCCTATCTGGTGGGCGCCGACGGCCATCGCGGCGGGATCCGCGAGGCGGTCGGCATCGGCTTCCACGGGCGCGGCGTCATCGGCGAGAGCACCAGCCTGCTCTTCGAGGCCGACCTGGAGGTGTCCCTCGACGGCGCGGCCGTGCAGATGCACTACCTCCAGAACCCCGCGCTGCCCGGCGGGTCGGGCGCGTTCGTCTCCACGGACACGCCCGGCAGGTTCGTGGCCGTCGTGGGGGCGACCGAGGGCGACGAGCGCGCCCGTGAGCTCATCCGGCTGGTCACGGGCCTTCCGGAGCTGGAGGTGAAGCTGCTCGGCGCGACGACGTGGTCGACCGCCTGCCGGGTCGCGGACCGCTTCTCGTCCGGCAGGGTGCACCTGATCGGGGACGCGGCCCATGTGATGCCGCCGACCGGAGGCCAGGGCGGCAACACCGCCCTGATGGACGGCTACCACTTCGCCTGGAAGCTGGCCGCGGTCGTCCGCGGCCAGGCCGGCCCCGGGCTGCTGGACAGCCACGACGCCGAACGCAGGCCCTTCGCGGAGTGCCTGGTCGAGCAGCAGTACGCGAACACGGTGCACCGGATGTCACCGGACCTGGCCGACGACACCGTGGCCGAGCGGATCGACCCGGCCCGCCTGCTGTTCGGCTACCGCTGCCCGGCGGGCGCGTTCGTCCCCGAGAGGGCGGCCTCCTCGGACGACGCCCTCTTCGAGGACCCGGCCGCCCCCAGCGGCCGTCCCGGCACCCGGGCGCCGCACGTGCCCATGGGCGACGGGTCCACGCGTGACCTGTACGGCCGCGGATTCGTGCTCCTCACCGACGATCCGGGATGGCGGTCCGGAGCGGAACGGGCCGCCGGGCGCCTCGGTGTCCCCGTCGCCGTCCCGGACCTGGACGGGGACTGGGCGGCGGCGCACGGCGTCACCCCGTCCGGGGCGGTGCTCGTCCGGCCCGACGGCCTGATCGCCTGGCGGGAGAGGGCGCAGGGCGACCCGGCGGAGGTCGAGCGGGCCCTGCGGGCGGTGCTGGACCGGTGACCGGTGACCGGTGACCGGTGACCGGCCGGGCGGCGGCCGCCCGGCCGGGTCAGCCGTCCTCGATGTCCGAGATGAGCTTGGTGCTCAGATCGCTCTGCACCGCCAGCCGGGTGTGCCCGGCGTCCGGGCCGGTGCCCCAGGTGAGCGTAACCGTGGTGAACAGGTGCCCGGCGCCGGAGTCGTGGTAGCGGACCTCCCAGTGGGTGGGAACGTCCTGGGCGCGCAGTACGCCGTCGGCGTGGTTGGCCTCCTCCCAGGCGGCCAGCCGCTGCCGGAGGTCCTCCGTCAGGTAGTGGGCGCGAAGCTCGTCGCCCAGGTCGTCCGTCCCGTCGTCGACGGCGTCGATGTAGGCGCCGTAGAAGTCGGCCACCCGGTCGACCGCCGAGTCCGGGCTCCCCTCACGGACCGGGGAGCCCGCCTGATCGTCCGTCATGAATTCCCCCTGAGAACAATGGTGTTCAGTTCACGCCCTTGGTGACAATCTGCCCCTCTTCTCGTAGAAGCAGTCCTTTCAGGCGACATATTGCCGAACGTGACGGTCTGGCCCTCGGCCAAGCGCTCCGCTGGAAGTCCGGTACGTCATCTGCTGGTGCGTCGTGGCTGGTCGCGCCCACGCGGCGGTAGCCGCAGATCGGCGCTGTCCCGCGCCCCTTCGGGGCGCTCGAACCGCACCGGACTTCACCAAGGCCGCTCAGGCCTCGTGGGAGGACGACCGCCCCGGCAGCAGTCCCGCGCTCTCCAGGTCCCGCCACAGCTCCGGCGGGATCCTGGTGCCCGCCAGGGCGACGTCCGCCCCGACCTCGTCCGCGCTGCGCATCCCCACCAGCACGGACGCCACCGCCGGGTGCCGGGCGGGCCAGGCCAGGGCCGCCGCGGGCAGGGGCACGCCGTGGCGCTCGCACACGGCGGCCAGCCGCCGGGCGCGGGCCACCGTCGGGGCCGGTGCCCGGGCGTAGTCGTAGCGCGGGTCCGTGTCCGGGTCGGCCAGGACGCCGCTGTTGAAGGCGCCGGCGGCCACCACCGCCACCCCCCTGCGCTCGCACAGCGGGAACAGCCCCTGCTGCGCGCCGCCGTCCAGCAGGCTGCACCGGCCCGCGCACAGCACCACGTCCAGGTCGGTCTCGGCGACGAAACGGGCGAGCATCGCCGTCTGGTTCATCCCGGCCCCGATCGCGCCCACGACCCCCTCGTCCCGCAGCCGCGCCAGCGCGGGGAACGCCTCGCCGGCCGCCTGCGCCCAGTGCTCGTCCGGATCGTGGACGTACAGCACGTCGACCCGGTCCAGGCCGAGTCTGCGCAGGCTCGCCTCGACGCTCCGCAGCACGCCGTCCCGGCTGTAGTCGCGCACCCGGAGCCGGCCCGGGGCGCCGGTGAACTCCGCGCCGTCCCCACCCGGCGGCAGGCCCCCGGGCCCGTCGGCGAGCAGCCGGCCCACCTTGGTGGAGACCGTGAACTCCCGGCGGGGAAGCCCGCGCAGGGCGGCGCCGAGCCGTTCCTCGGAGAGGCCGGCGCCGTAGTGCGGGGCGGTGTCGAAGTAGCGGACGCCCGCGTCCCAGGCCGCGCGTACGGCCGCTACCGCGTCGTCCGCCGTCACCGGGCGGAACAGCCCGCCGAGCGCCGCGCCGCCGAAGCCCAGCCGGGTGACCGGCACCCCCGACCGGCCGAGCAGGGCCCGGCCGGCGGGGCCGCCGGGCAGGGCGAGCGACGAATCGTCATGAGCTGATGTCTCGTCAACCATGAGACGATTCCGGCAGGTTCGGGGATGCCGGCGCCAGGTGGTTCCCGGTCAGCGCGCCGGCAGGTGCCGGGCGAAGAACGAGCGCACACGGTGACGCACCCACGGCACCGACACGGCGGGACCGACCGCGCCGACCAGCCGGACCCGGTCCTCGGTGGTCAGCAGCCCCGCCGACCGCAACTGGGGCACGAAGGCGGCGTAGTCGGTGAACACCGCGTGCGCGGCCCGGTCGAGCTGGTGCCGGTCCGTGCGTCCGCCCGGGTGGGCGAGCACGGCCGACCAGGACCGTTCGAGCCCCCGTCGATCGGGGAAGCCGTCGGTGCCCAGCAGGAGCAGGGGCCGGTCCACCCCGTGGCGGGCGACCGGATACAGCTCTCCCACGCGCCCGGGGCCCTCGGCCGGGTGGTCGAGATAGCCCTCCATGTCGACGGCCGCGCGGACGCGCCGGTCCTCGTACATGACCTCGGCGGCGGTGGTGCCGCCCGCCGAGTGGCCGTACGCGCCCGCGCGCCGCGGGTCCAGCGCGCGGCCGAGCCCTTCCGGCAGCGGCCGTCCCGCCGCGTCCGGGTTCTGCCCCGCCGCCAGCGTCTCCAGAGCGTCCAGGACGAAACGCGTGTCCGCGACCCGGGCGTCGATCATGGTGCGGAACAGCGGCGGGTCCATACGGGGGTCACCCCGGAAGACGGTCTCGCGCCAGGGCTCGGGACGGTGGTCCGTCGTGCCCGGGAACTCGACCACGCCCGCGTCGCCGGGATGATCGACGGTCACCACCGCGTAGCCGTGGCTCGCGAGCTCCTCGGCGAGCCCGGTGCCCATGGTGCGCGGATCGCCGCCGCCCGGGCTGTACAGCAGCACCGGCCGCCGCCCGGGACGCGCGGGGGCGTCGGCGTACGAGTGGGTCGAGGTGGCCGCCCAGTCCACCCCGCTCGTGGGCAGGCCCGGGTGGACGGCAGCGGCGGTCTCCGGGAACCTCCGCGCGGCGACGGCGGACATCTGCGGTGCGACAGGTCGGCCGTGGACCGCGCGGGCGGGGTAGAAGACCGTGACCATCAGCTCCCGCTCCGGAATCGAGGGCGTCAGGGGGTCGGGCCGGGAACGGTCGACCAGATACAGCGTGGTGACCCCGGTCCGGTACGGGCCGGTCGGCCCCGGCAGGCGCAGGGTGACGCCGGCCGCAGCACGCGACGGCTGTCGCCGCCGCGCCCGCGCCGGTGTCGCGCCACCCGCGAGCAGCAGCGCGGCACCCGCCAGCACGGCCGACCCGGCGAAGCCCCGCCGGGTCGGCGTTCCTGTAGGAAACATGACTCTCCCCTCATCTCCCTGTTCATCTCTGCGCCGACGCGGTCTTATGCTGCGGCCCGAAGAGGAGCGGGGGCGAAGGTTCAGGCCCTGGCCGAAACGATGGCGCGTCGCCGCCCCGAGGAGAGCGGTCCGCCGGAGGAGAGCAGTGATCAGGATCCACCTCACGGCCGCCGACCTCGCCGGGGTCCGCTTCGCGCCCCGGGCGGCCCCGCTGCTGGAGCTGAACGCGACCCTGATGAAGCTGCTGACCCCCGGCGACGAACTGCTCTACGGCCGCTGGCGGAGACGGTCGCTCCACTCCCTGCCGGCCGCCGCCGAGGCACTGGGGGACCTGGTGCCCGCCGGCCTGGCACCGGGCTTTCTCGACGTGTTCGACGATTCCCTCCCGGACGCGCTCGACGCCGCCCGGGAATGGCGCCCCGACCGGGTCCGTTCGGAGATCGAGCGGGTCTACGCCGGGCACCCGGCCCCGCCTCCGCTCTGGGTCCGCGAGCTGCACCGCGGCGAAGCCGGCGCCTGGCGCGTCCTGCGCCGCGCCCAGCACTCGGCGTTCGACAGCGTGGTGCGCCCCGTATGGCCCGTGGTGCGGGACCTCCACCAGCGGGAGTTCACCCGCCACGCCCTGGCGGTGGCCGAGCACGGCCTCGGCACCGCGCTCGCCGGACTCGTGCCGGGCGCGCGGCTGCGGGGGAGCGTCTGGGAGCTGCCCGGGGCCCGGGAGCGGGACGTCGAGCCCGGCGGACGCGGCCTGGTGCTGCGGCCCACCTTCCACTGGAACGGGCACCCGCTCGTCTCCGACCTGCCCGGCCGCCCGGTCCACGTGACCTATCCCGCCGGGCCGGGCCTGCCGCTCACCCCGCCCGGACCGGACGAGGAGGACCGCCCGGAGGAGGCGCTGGCGCGGGTGCTCGGGCGCACGCGCTGCGAGATGCTGATCCTGCTCGCGGAGGAGCACACCACGAGCGGCCTCGCCCGGCGGCTGGGCGTCAGCAACGCCACGGCCTCCGCCCACGCCGCCGCCCTGCGCGGGGCCGGGCTCGTCACCACGGTCCGCGCCGGTCGGGCGGTCCTCCACCGGCGCACCGCCGTGGGGACCCTCCTGGTGGGGCGGCACGATCCGGTGCGCGGCGCGTCCGGTTGACGGTGCGCTCTCCCCGGCCCCATCTGCGCAGGAAGAAACGGGGGCACAAGCCGTAGATCGTCGGCATCGTGCTGGGGAGGGTCTTCACCACGCTCCCTCTCCTCCGCCGGCCTGATGCCTCCGTCCGGGGGATGGCCCGTCAGGAGGAGCGTGTCCGATACCCGGTGACGATGCGTCGGAGCGGGCCCCGCGCGATCCTGGTCGGGCACGCTGAGCGAGTCGGGCACGGGCGACCGTGTCCCTCAACGGGGGTTCGCGAAAAGTGTTTGATTACATCGGTCACTTCGCCGATCGCATGGAGAAGCTCAAGGAATCCGGGCAGTACCGCACGTTCGTCGAGATCGAACGGCTCGCCGGTCGCTTCCCGCAGGCCCTGCACCACGCCTCCCAGGGAACCCGGGAGGTCACCGTCTGGTGCAGCAACGACCATCTGGGCATGGGCCAGCACCCCGACGTGCTGGCCGCGATGCGCAGGACGCTCGACACCTCCGGAGCCGCGGCCGGCGGATCGCGGAACATCTCCGGGACCACACCCCACCACGTCGCCCTGGAACGGGAGGTCGCCGATCTCCACAGCAAGGAGAGCGCGCTGACCTTCATCACCGGCTACGCGGCCAACGACGCCGCCCTGTACGTCCTGGGGAAGGCGCTCCCCGACTGTGTGTTCTTCTCCGACCGGCTCAACCACGCCTCGATGATCACGGCGATGCGGGCCAGCGGCGCCGAGCGCCACGTCTTCGACCACAACGACCCCGCCGACCTCAACCGCCGACTGAACGACGTACGCCCCGGGCGCCCGAAGGTCGTGGCCTTCGAATCCGTCTACTCCATGGACGGCGACGCCGCCCCCATGGCCGAGCTCTGCGCGGTCGCCCAGCGGCACGACGCGTTCGTGTACGTCGACGAGGCGCACACGGTCGGCATGTACGGGCCCGAGGGCGCCGGCATGGCCGCCCAGCTCGGCGTCGGCGACGAGGTTACACTCTTGATGGGGACGTTCGCCAAGGGATACGGCACCGCCGGAGGCTATGTGGCGGGCCCCGGGCCCGTCGTCGACGCCGTCCGCAGCCTCGCGCCCGCCTTCATCTTCACCCTGTCCATGCCACCGGCGCTGGCCGCCGGAGCACTGGTCAGCGTGCGGCACCTGCGCCGCAGCGACATCGAACGCCAAGGGCTCCACGAGCGGGCCCGGCTGCTGAAGACCCTGCTGCGCGACGCCCGCATCCCGCTGGTGAGCGAACAGAGCCACATCGTGCCCGTGCTCGTCGGGGACCCGGACCGGTGCCGCGAACTGGCGCGGATCCTGCTGGAACGGCACCGGATGTACGCCCAGCCGATCAACTTCCCCAGCGTGCCCCGGGGCACCGAGCGCCTGCGCATCAACCCGTCCCCGGTCCACCAGCCGCTGGAGGTCCACCGGTTCGCCGACGCGCTCCGCCGCTGCTGGGACGAGCTGGACCTGCCCCGCACCGCACCGGCGCGCGTACGCGCCCGGTCGGCGTGACCGGCTCCAGCCCGGCGACCGGCCTCGCCCCCCGCCTTCCGGCAGGGGGCGAGGCCGCGGTCACCCCATGGGCCCGCTGCGCGCTGCTGTACCTCTTCCTCTTCCTGATGGGGGCCGAGACCTTCCTGGTCTCCCCGCTGCTGCCCACCATCGCCGCCGACCTGCGCGTGGGCACCGGAGCCGCGGCGCAGGTCGTCACCGCCTACGTCCTGACCTACGCGGTGGCGGCCCCCCTGCTCGGCGGCGTCTCCGACCGGTTCCCGCGCCGCTTCTTCATCACCGCGGGCGGCGCGCTCTTCGTCGGCGGCAACCTGCTGTGCGCCACGGCGGACAGCCTCACCGCCCTGACCGCCGCCCGCGCCCTCACCGGGCTCGGCGGGGCGACAGCCGCCCCCGCCATGTGGGCCTACCTCTCCGAGTCCGCCGCCGGTCACCAGCGCGGCCGCGCCGTCGCCATGGGCGTCTCCTGCTACGCGCTGGGACAGGTCCTCGGCGTGCCGCTCGGCGGGCTCCTCTCGGACGCGGCGGGCTGGCCGTGGGCGTTCGCGGCCGTCGGCGCGGGGCTGGCCCCGGTCGTGCTGCTCATAGGGTGGCGCCTGAAGGGCCCCCGGCCGCCGGCCGCGTCCGTCTCCTTGTTGGCCGGCTTCGCCGTGTGGCGGCAGCGGCGCCTGGCACTGCCCCTGCTCTCCACCGGCTTCCTCCAGGCCGGCCGGCTCGGCGCGTACACGTTCGTCGGCGCGCTCTTCGCGGAGCGGTACCACTACGACACGGCGCGGCTCGGGCTCATCGGCCTGCTGGTGGGGGCGGGTTCACTGACCGGCTCGGTGCTTCTCGGCCAGGTGAGCGACCGGGCGCGGCGGCGTGGCATCGGCGAGAACGCGCTGTCGGCGGGCTGCGCGCTGGTGTTCGTGGGAGCGAGCGTCGTCGCGCTGGTCGGCACGGACGCGGCCGTGAGTCTGGTCGCGGTGTTCGTGTGGATGGTGGCCGGGGGCGCCTTCTACACCAGCCAGCAGACGTACCTCGGCGGCGCCGATCCGGCGCGGCGCGCGAGCGTCATCTCCTGGAACGGCACGCTCGACCACCTCGGCGTGGCCCTGGGAACGGCCCTGCTCGGCCCGTGGGCCGTCGCGGGCCCCGGTTTCGTGGCCGTCACGGCCGCCCTGGGGCTGACCGCGGCCGCGCTCTCGGCGGTGGCTGCGCGCGGGGCGGCCGGATAGGTTCCGCACGGCCTTCAGGAATACCCCTGGGTATTACGGTGGAAGGGAGCTCCGAACGCCCCCGGGGGGTGCGTCGACCGGAATGCGCCCCCGGGGTGCGTCGACCGGTGAGGAGTCGCCACCGTGCATGCCGTCGAGACCCTCGAACTGGAAGGCCTGGGCAACCGCAGCTATCTGGCGGGCGGTGCCGCCGTCGCCGTGGCGGTCGATCCGCCCCGCGACATCGACCGGGTCATCGCGGCCGCCGCCCGGCGCGGGGTGCGGATCGGCTTCGTGGCGGAGACCCATGTGCACAACGACTACATATCCGGCGGGCTGGAGCTCGCCCGCGTCACCGGCGCCCGGTACCTGGTGCCCGCGGCCGCCGCGGTCTCCTTCCCCCGCACTCCGGTCGCCGACGGCGACACGGTCCCGGTGGACGACGGCCTGGCCCTCCGGGCCCTGGCCACCCCCGGCCACACGCCCCACCACACCTCCTACGTCCTGGAGGAGCACGGCAGGCCCGTCGCCGTCTTCACCGGCGGCTCGCTCCTCATCGGCACCGTCGGCCGGCCGGACCTGGTCGAGCCCCGGCTGACCGAGCGCCTGGCCCGCGCCCAGCACGCCTCCGCCCACCGGCTGGCCGACGAGCTCGACGACGACGTGCCCGTCCTGCCCACCCACGGCTTCGGCAGCTTCTGCTCCTCCTCCCCGGCCCGGGGCGACGCCACGACGATCGGCGCCGAACGCGGGACCAACGCCGCCCTGATCGAGGACGTGGACACCTTCGTCGCCGGACTCCTCGCCGGCCTGGACGACATCCCCGCCTACTACGCCCACATGGGCCCGGTCAACGCCGCCGGGCCCGCGCCCGTCGACCTCACCCCGCCCCGGCGGGCCGACGCGACGGAGATCGCCGCGCGGCTGGCGGCGGGGGAGTGGGTGGTGGACCTGCGCCGGCGCGTCGCCTTCGCCGAGGGGCACGTCGCCGGTTCGCTGAACTTCGAGGGCGACGGGCAGCTTGCCACGTACCTCGCGTGGCTGATCCCCTGGGGCAAGCCCCTCACCCTGCTCGCCGCCGGACCCGAGGAGCTCGCCGCCGCGCAGCGGGAGCTGGTGCGCGTGGGCATCGACCGGCCGGCCGCGGCCGCCACCGGCACCCCCGCCTCCTGGGCCCGCCCGGGAGAGGCGCTACGCTCCTTCCGCCGTGCCACCTTCGCCGACCTCGCGGCCGCCCGCGCGGCCGGCGACCGGATGGTGGTGCTGGACGTGCGCCGGGACTCCGAGCGCGCGGCGGGCTTCGTACGCGGCTCGGCGCACATCCCCGTCCACCGGTTGCGCGACCGCGTCGGGCAGGTGCCACCGGGAGTGGTGTGGGCGCACTGCGCGGGCGGGGCGCGCGCGGCCATCGCGGCGTCCCTGCTGGACGCCGCGGGACGGAACGTCGTCGCCGTGGACGACGTCTTCGACGCCGCCACGGCCGTGGGGCTCACCGTCCCCGGGCACGGCGCCGCCTGACCGTTCCCGTCCCCTCCCGTCCTCCCAGGAAGTGATCGACCGATGCTCCCGCAGTCCCTCCACGGCTTCGGCTGTCCCGGCCCGGTGCGCACCCGGCCACAGGAACGCGTCCGCCAGGACCTCGCCGCGACGGCCCGGGCCAGGGAAGGAGGGACCGAGAGCGGACTGCCGGCCGCCGGCGGAAGCCTCGGCGACGGCGTTATAGCGGGCGACGGCGTCATAGCGTGAGCGCCCTCATACTCGCCCTCGCCGCCGGAGCGGCGGTCGGGCTGGCACTGGGCGCGCTCGGCGGAGGCGGCAGCGTCCTGGCCGTACCCGCGCTGATCTATCTGCTCGGCTTCACCCCGGCGGCGGCCACCACCGCCAGCCTGCTCATCGTCGCGGCGACCTCCGCGACCGCCCTGTACGCGCACGCCCGCTGCGGGAACGTCCGCTGGAGAACCGGCGCGCTGTTCGCGGCCTCGGGGCTCCTCCCCGCCGCGGCGGCCGGGGCCCTGGCGGCCCACCTGCCCCAGCGGGCACTGACCGCGGCCTTCGCGGCGATAGCCACCCTCGCCGCCGTGATGATGCTGCTCGCGACCCGCGAGAGACCGGCGGACGACGAAGCGGCCGGCGCGCCGGAACGGCCTCAGGACCGGGAGCCGCCGCGCGGCGCCCCCGCCGGGGTCAAGGCCGCCGGTACCGGGGCCGGCCTGGGCGCGCTCACCGGACTGCTCGGCGTGGGCGGCGGGTTCCTCGTCGTACCGACGCTCGTCACGGTGCTGGCCTTCGAGATGCAGGCCGCCGTCGGCACCAGCCTGCTCGTCATCACCACCAACTCCCTGGCCTCCCTGGTCACCCGAGGCACCACCGCCTCCGGCCTCGACTGGTCGGTCGTCGCCCCGTTCGCCGCGACCGCGATCCTGGGCGCCTGGGACGGCAGACGACTGGCCGCCAAGGTGTCCGGCACCGCACTGCGCCGGGCGTTCGCCGTGGCCCTGCTGGGCGTGGCCGCCTTCATGCTCGTCGACGCCCTGACATGAACCGTGCCTCTCCCTGCCGTACCGTGCCCGCCTCGCCGGCGCAACGCTTCCCCCGTCCCGGCGTTACCCAGAGCGGCGCGCACCGACGAGGAACGGCGGGGGAGATGGCCCACGACACCCAGGAACCTTGGCCGGGCTGGAGCAGACTGAGCTCCCATGACGTCCACCGGGGAGCCCACCTGACCCTGCACCACGACCGCGTCCTGCAACCCGACGGCACGGAAGGGACGTACGACCGCGTCACCGTCGCGGACGGCGCCAGAACCGTCGCCGTCGACGCCCGGGGCCGTGTCGCGCTGGTGGAGGACGCCTGCTACCCGCTGGGACGCCGCCTGCTCCACGTACCCGGCGGCGCCATCACCGAGGGCGAGTGCCCGAGGGAAGCGGCGCGGCGCGAGTGCGAGGAGGAGACCGGCCGATGCCCCGGCACGCTCCACCCCCTCACCGTCTACCACCCCCTGCCGTCCCGCACGTCCGCCGTGACGCACCTGTACCTCGGCACGGACCTGCGCCCGGGAACCGGGCTCCGCCGGGATGCGACCGAAGCCGGCATGACGGTGCGGTGGATCCCCCTCGACGACGCGGTGGCCGCCGTACGGGCCGGGAGGATCACCGAGGCCGGGAGCGTCATCGGGCTGCTCCTGGCGGCCTCCGCCCTGGCCGGTCAGGGGCGTCCCGCCCCCAGGTAGAGGCGCAACAGCCGTACGTTGTGCTCGCCCAGGACGGGCACGGCCCGGTCGACCAGCGCGTCCAGCCGGGCGCGCTCGTCGGCGGGCAGCGCCGTGTACGCGGTGGAGGCGTAGGCCGGGGTCCAGCGCAGGACAGCGGCGCGGGCCTGTTCGCGGATCCGGTGGTCGGCGTCGTCCAGCAGGGTCAGACAGCACCGCAGCTGGAATATCCCGTCCTGCGCGGCGAGCAGCCGGAAGGCCGCCGCCCGGACGTGCCGGGGCCGGCCGGACGCGAGGCGTTCCCACAGCCAGGGTTCGGGGAGCCGGCCTCCCGAGGAGACGAGCGCGGTGGCCACCTCACGGGTGACGGCCGCCGAAGGGTCGTCCAGCAACGGCCGCAGGCGCTCGGCGTCGACCGTGCCCAGGGCGCGCAGCGCGGCGACCGCCTGGGTGCGCACCCGTGCGACCGGGTGTGCGACCAGCGGGTGGAGCAGGGCGGCGTCCTCGCGGGTGCCGCACTCGCCCAGACCGGCCGCCGCACCCGGCGGGACGTCCGCCGAGGGGCCGGCGCACAGCTCGCGGTAGAGCGGCAACGGGTCGGTGCCCCGCTGCCGCAGCACCCAGCGCGCGCAAGCACGGACGATGCCCGCGCGGTCGGTGAGGAATTCCGTGGCCTCGGCCGAGCGCCCGGTCCGGTGGAGCGCGGTCACCCCGGACGAGCGCACCCGCGAGGCCCGGGCGCGCAGCAGCGGTTCCAGGAGCTCACCGTGCAGGCCGTCCTTCGTGTGGGCGAGGACGGCGTCGGCGCAGACGTCCTGGACGACCACGTCGGCGTCCGTGGCCGCGATACGGGCGAGCCGGGCGGGGGAGAAGCGGTTCCGGCGGACGGCGATCCGGTACCCGAGCCGCCGGGTGGCCGGGTCGCGGCTGTCCAGCAGAGTGTCCGTCACCTCGGCGTCGGCGTGTTCCAGGATCTCCATGAGCAGGTCGTGGGCGTGGGCGCCGTGCCGCCGCGCCGCCGTGCGCAGCGCGACGGCGGTGACGAGGGCGACGGTGCGCGGCGCCGCGCCGGCCAGTCCGGCGCGCAGCAGGGCCCGGGCCAGGTCGCGGACCGGGCCCGCCCAGTCCGAGCAGCGCACGGCCACGAGCGGCAGCAACGCCGGGACTCCGGCGGCACGTTCGAGGGCGGCTTGGCGTATGCGCCCGTCGGGGTGGCACAGGGCGATGGCCAGGACCGGTTCGCCGGTGGGCGGTTCGCCCGTCCGCAGCCAGGCCATGGAGGGCAGGGCGGTCGACCAGTACCAGGGCAGCCGCCGCACTCCGAGGTCGAGGGCGACCCACCGCCGGGGGTCACCGGTGTCGAGGAGCGACTCCAGGGTCGTCCCCTTTCCCGGGCGTCGGGCGGCGGTGGCGACCGCCAGGGCCAGGTCGTCGACTTCGGCGCGCCGGGTGTCCATAACGGGCATTCCTTAGAAAGCAAGGGTGAAAAGGCCATTCTTCACTGGACGTCACCCCTTGGCCAAATGTTTTCCTTCGTCATCGGCGGTGACCGGCGTACGGCATGGGCGTGGCCGCCGCGTGGCGGCGGTAGCCGCCGGGAGGAAGGCCGTACGCGCGCTTGAACGCCTTGGCGAAGGCGAACTCGGAGCCGTAGCCGGTCCGGGCGGCGACGACGCTCAGGGGATGGTCGGCCTCCCGCAGGAGCCGGGCCGCCGTCGTCATCCGCCAGCGGGTCAGATAGGCCAGCGGAGGCTCCCCGACGAGGGTGTGGAACCGGCGGGCGAAGGTGGCCCGGGACGTCCCGGCGCGGGAGGCCAGGGACTCGACGCTCCACCGGGCCGCGGGGTCCTCGTGGATGGCCGTGAGCGCCGGGGCGATCACCGGGTCCCGGAGGGCGGCGGACCAGCCCGCCACCGCCGTCGCCGGCTGCTCCTCCAGCCACGCCCGCAGCACGTACAGCAGCAGTGCGTCGATCAGCGCGGGCACGATGCCGGCCGCACCGGCCCGTTCCTCCTCCAGCTCGGCGCGCAGCAGCCCGACGGCGCCGGAGAGTTCGGGATGCCGTCCGTGCCGGGTCTCCAGGTGGACGACCTCGGGCAGCTGACGGACCAGCGGGTGCGGCCGCGCCTGGTCCAGGTGGTAGGCGCCGCAGAGCAGCGTGGTGCGCGGGCCGTCCCCGCCCAGGGAGAGCGCGCCGACCGGCGAACCCGGGCGGAAGCTCGCCCGCCCCGCCTCGGCGGGGGTGCCGGGGGCGTCGGCGAGGACGTGGTGGTGGTTGTCGCTGAGGAAGACCACGTCCCCGGGGTTCAGGGCGAGCGGCTCGTGGTGGGGCGCGGCGTCGTCCCGGGGGAGGAGCCAGCAGCTGCCGCGCAGGACGACGTGGAATCCCGCACCGGCCACCGGCGGCAGGCGCAGCCCCCAGGGGGCGCGCCCCTCGGTGCGGACCGAGGCCGGGCGTCCCGTGCGCATCGATCCGAGCACTTCGGTGAGGATGTCCATGTCCATGCCCATGTGTGCGGCCCCCGTGGTGCGTCGTCAGCGGCGTGATCGTCTCAGACGGCGGTCTCGTCCCGGACGGTGAGGACGATCTTTCCCTGGGTGCGGCCCGTGCCGAGCAGCTCGTGTGCCTCGGTCACGTCCTCGAGCGGGAAGGTCGCGGCGATGTGCGGACGGACGCGCCCGGCGTCGACGAGCGCGGCGATTCCGGCCAGGCCCTCGGCGTCCGGCTCGACGGACACCCCGGCGAAGCGCCGCCCGGCGGCCCGGACGCGCGCGGCGAGCTCCTGGTCGCGGTGCTGCATGATGCTGACGAGCATGCCGCCGGGGCGCAGGACGCGGAGCGAACGGTCGCCCTCGGCCGACGAGTCGAGGACCACGTCGAGGTCCTCGAACACCTCGGTGAAGTCGGTGGTGCGGTAGTCGACGACCTCGTCGGCGCCGAGGCCGCGCACGAAGTCGTGCTTGGCCTCGCTCGCCAGCGCGATGACATGGGCGCCGCGCGCCTTCGCGATCTGCACCGCGAGATGGCCGACGCCACCGGCGGCGCGGTGGATCAGGACCCGGTCACCGGCCTTCACCTCGGCCGCGCCCACCAGGGACTGCCAGGCGGTGAGCCCGGCGAGCGGCAGCGCCGCCGTGTGCGTGTGGTCGAGCGAGACGGGCCGCCGGGCGAGGTGGCCGGCCGGCACGGCCACGTACTCGGCGTATCCACCGGCGGCACGCGGGAAGAGCGGCATCCCGTAGACCTCGTCGCCGACCGCGAACCCCGCGCCCTCGGCGGTCTCCTCGACCACGCCGGAGACGTCCCAGCCGATGCCGAAGGGCGGCTCGCCGAGCAGCGGGAGGAAGCCGGACCTGACGGCGGCGTCCACGGGGTTCAGCGCGGCGGCGTGGACCCGGACGAGCACCTCGCCGGCCTGCGGACGCGGTCGCTCGGTCTCCACGACCTCCAGGACCTCGGGGCCTCCGAAAGCGTTCTGGGTGACGGCGCGCATGGGGTTTCTCCTTGACCGGATTGACCGGGTTGATCGGATCGGCTTGATGATCCAACCGTAGAGAGATCAACAGAGACGGAGAATGGCCTTCTGTCTTTCTTTTATGTCCGATCGTCTCAGTGCGGGGCGGTGCTGCCGGACATGGTGTGCGGATTGGCGGCCGGCCCCTCGGTGCTCAGCAGGACGAGCACCGACGCCGGCCCGAGCCCCAGCGCCGCACGCCGCTCCTCCGCGCCGGCGCCGGTGAGCGCCGCGCGGACGCCCGCGAGGGAGGCGGCGCCGCAGGGGCCGGAGGGGACGCCGAGGGACGCCAGGTCGGCGGCCGCGCGGGCACTGCCGGCGTCCGTGACGGCGACCGCCGCGTCCAGGCCGTCCCGGAGCACCGGCCAGGCGAGATGGGAGACGGTGCCGCAGTTCAGGCCGGCCATGGTGGTCCCGCCGGTGGCGACGGTGACGGGCCGTCCCGCCGCGAGGCTCGCGGTGAGGACCGCCGCGGCCTCCGGCTCCACCGCCAGCAGCGCCGGGGCCCGCCCGTCCCGGCGGCTCCGGTAGTGGGTGACGACGGCCTGGGCCAGCGAGCCCACGCCCACGGGCACGGCCACGAGGCCGGGCGCCCCCGCCCGGGCGAGCGCGAGCTGGGCGTCGACCTCGGCGCAGAGCGTGGCGTACCCCTCGACGATCCACGCCGGGATCCGCTCGTAGCCGGGCCAGGCGGTGTCCTGTACCAGGACAGCGTCCGGCGCGGCGGCCGCCTCCGCCGCCCGGCGCACCGCCTCGTCGTAGGTCCCCGCGACCCGGGTGACCTCCGCCCCCTCGGCCGCGACGGCCGCCACCGCCCGCGGGTGGACGCCGTGCGGGACGAAGACGTGGGCGCGCTGCCCGAGCAGCCGGGACGTCCGGGCCACGGCCCGCCCGTGATTGCCGTCCGTGGCCGTCACCAGCGTCACCGGGGCCGCCGTCCCCCGCCCCTCGGCCGTCCGCTCGGCGAGGACCCGGCGCACGGCCCAGGACGCGCCCAGCGCCTTGAAGGCGGGCAGCCCCAGCCGGGACGACTCGTCCTTGACGAACACCCGTCCCACCCCCAACTCGACGGCGAGGGCGGGAAGTTCGGTGAGCGGTGTCGGGGCGTAGCCGGGCAGGGAGGCGTGGAATTCCCGCGCGTCGGCGGGCGCGGGCTCGCACGTCCAGGACCGGGCCGCCGGACGGGCGAACCACCACGGAGTACGGGAAGGGGCGAAGTTGTCGGGCATGTCACCAGCGTGCGGCCGGCCCCTTCGCACGGTCCAGCGCATGTTTCCCACCTATATTCATCAGGAAAACCGAACGTTCCGTCCCGCCCCCCGGTTCCGCCGGGGCCGGGGCGACCGCTGTCGAAGGGCCATGCCAACCGTGTTCGACCTCCACCGGCTGCGCCTGCTGCGCGAGCTCAAGCACCGCGGCACCCTCGCGGCCGTGGCCGCCGCCCTCTCCTACAGCCCGTCCTCCGTCTCGCAGCAGCTCTCCCAACTGGAGTCCGAGGTGGGCGTCCCGCTGCTCGAACCCGTGGGGCGGCGGGTGCGGCTCACCCCGCAGGCGGAGATCCTCGTCGCCCACACCGAAGCGGTCATCGAACGACTGGAACGGGCCGAGGCGGACATCGCCACGTCCCTCACCGACCTCACCGGCACCCTGCGCGTCGCCGCGTTCCAGACGGCCGCGCTCACCCTGGTGCCGGTCGTGCTGGGCCTCCTCCGCGAGGCCCACCCCCGGCTGCGGGTCCACGTCACACAGATGGAACCGGAACGGGCCCTCCTGGCGCTCCAGGCCCGCGACTTCGACCTGGTCGTCGCCGAGGAGTACCCCGGCCACCCCACGCCCCGGCCCGCCGGCCTCGAACAGGAACACCTGCTCGACGACCCTCTGCGCCTGGCCCTCCCCGCACCACCGGAGGCCGTCGGTGGTCCCACGGCGGACCTGCGCGCCCTCGCGGAACGGCCCTGGGTGATGGAGCCCGAGGGCAGCGCCGCCCGGCACTGGGCCACCACCCTGTGTCGCACCGCCGGCTTCGAACCCGACGTACGGTTCGAGAGCACCGACCTGCTCCTCCACCTCCGGCTCGTCGAGGAGGGCCACGCCGCGGCCTTCCTGCCCGACCTCGTGTGGAACGGCCGTCCCCCGACCGTCGCGCTCCGCCGGCTCCCCCGTGGCCGGGGCGCGCGCACGATCCTCACCGCGGTGCGCCGGGGCGGCGGCCGCCACCCGGCCGTCGAGGCCTGCCGCACCGCCCTCCGGCGGGCCGCCGGCGCGTGAGGCGACGCCGTCGGAGGCCGGAGGCCGGCGGTCGGAGGTCGGAGGCCGGCGGGGCGCGGGGGCGCTTCCTGTCGTACGACGTGACGTCAGTGCCCCCACGCGCCCTCACCGCCCGGAGTAGACCGGTTTGTCCGGTGGGGAGATATGAGTACGGGTCCGCCGTCGACGGGATCGAGGTGACCGGTGCGTACCACCAGCGAGGATTCCGGCGGCCCGGACCGCCGACTGGGCTCCGACCCCGTCGCGATCGTCGGCCTGTCCGGACGGTTCCCCAAGGCCCGTGACATCAGGGAGTTCTGGGACAACATCGTCACGGGCCGCGACTGCTCGGACACCGTGCCCGAGAGCTGGTGGCGCCCGGACCGGTACTACGACCCCGACCCCTTCGCCGAGGACAGGACGTACTGCCGCCGCGGCGGATTCCTCACCCCCGAGATCTTCGACCCGCTCGAATTCGCGATGCCGCCGAACACGATGGACTCCACCGGACTGGTGCAACTGCTGAGCCTGGTGGTGGCCAAGGAGACACTCAACGACGCGCGACGCGGCAGGGACGACTGGTGCTCCCCGTCCCGTACCGGCGTGGTCCTGGGCGTGTGCGGCACCAACTCCACCCTCATCCCGCTCGCCGCCCGCCTCCTGCTCCCCGAAATGCTGGAGACCATGCTCGCCGCGGGCGTCCCGGAAGCACAGGCGAAGGAGATCGCCCGGACCCGGCTCGCGGCCCTGCCGCCCTGGACCGAGGACTCCTTCCCCGGCATCCTCGCCAACGTCGTCTCCGGACGCGTCGCCAACCGCCTCGACCTCGGCGCCGCCAACCACACCGTCGACGCCGCCTGCGCCAGCTCCCTGGCCGCCCTCCGCTGCGCCGTGGACGAACTGGTCTCCCGCCGCGCAGATGTGATGCTCACCGGCGGCTGCGACGCCGACAACTCGATCGTCTCCTTCATGTGCTTCAGCAAGACCCCCGCCCTCTCCCTCACCGGCACGGTCCGCCCCTTCGACACCGAGGCCGACGGCACACTGATCGGCGAGGGCATCGGCATGCTGGCCCTGCGCCGCCTGGCCGACGCCGAGCGCGACGGCGACCGGATCTACGCCGTCCTCAAGGGCCTGGGCGGCTCCAGCGACGGCAACGCGCAGAGCATCTACGCGCCCTGCGGCGCCGGGCAGACGGCCGCGCTGCGCCGCGCCTACACCGACGCCGGCTGCCCACCCGCCACCGTGGGGCTGATCGAGGCGCACGGCACCGGCACCCCCACCGGCGACGAGGTCGAACTCACCGCGCTCAACGACCTCCTGACCACCCCCGCCGACCGCCACTTCGTGGCCGTCGGCAGCGTCAAGTCGCAGATCGGGCACACCAAGGCCGCCGCCGGCGCGGCCGGGCTCATCAAGGCCGCGCTCGCCCTCCACCACAAGGTGCTGCCCCCCACCATCAACGTCACCACCCCCCACGCACAGGCCGCCCGCCAGGACGGCGCCCTCTACCTGAACACCACGGCCCGGCCCTGGGTACGCGACCCCTCCGGCACGGCCCGACGGGCCGGCGTCTCGGCGTTCGGCTTCGGCGGCGTCAACTACCACGCCGTCCTCGAAGAACACCAAGGCCCCCCGGCGGAGCGGGAGTACGCGCTCCACGACACCCCCTCCGCGCACCTGTGGCACGCCCCCGGCGGAGCGGAACTGCTGCGCCGCCTGGAGTGCGGCGACCCACCCGATCCCGGACCGGCCCCCGCACCGCACGCCCGCCTCGGCTTCGTCGCCACAGGACGCCCGGAGTACGAGGAACTGCTCGCCCTCGCCGTCGCCCGACTGCGCGACCACCCCGGCGACGACGCCTGGCACCACCCGCGCGGCGTCCACTACCGCACCCGGGCCCTGCCACCCGGCACCAAAACAGGGGCACTGTTCGCCGGGCAGGGCGGTCAGTACCCCGACATGGGCCTGCGCGCCGCCCTCGCCCTGCCCCCGGTGCGCGCCGCCTTCGACGCCGCCAACGCCCGCTTCCCCGCCGCCGACAGCCTGGCCCGCGCGGTCTTCCCCCCACCGGGGACCGGGGACGCCACCCTCCACGGCGAACGACTCCGCCGCACCTCCCACGCCCAGCCGGCCATCGGCGCGCTCTCCACGGGCCAGTACCGCTACCTGCGCGAGCTGGGCTTCGCCCCGCACGGACTGCTCGGCCACAGCTTCGGGGAGCTGACCGCCCTGTGGGCCGCCGGCGTGCTCGACGACGACACCTTCACGGCCCTGGCCCACGCCCGCGGCCGGGCCATGGCACGGCCGCCCGGCCCTGGCCACGACCCCGGCGCCATGGCCGCCGTACGCCTGAGCCGCGACGAACTCACCGAACTCCTCACCGCACACCCCGAACTGACGGTGTGCAACCACAACGCACCCGACGAGCAGACCGTCGGCGGCCCGACCGCCGCCGTACGGCACTTCACCGACGAGTGCGCCGCACGCGGCCTGCCCGTACGGCTCCTGCCGGTCGCGGCCGCCTTCCACACCCCGCACATCGCCCACGCCGCCCGGGAGTTCGCGGCGGCCTGCGCCGAAGCCGCCTTCGCGCCGCCCGCGCTGCCCGTCCACGCCAACACGGCCGGGGCGTCCTACGGCGACGACGCGGACGCCAACCGCCGCACCCTGGTGGAGCAACTGCTGCGCCCCGTCGACTTCGCCGCCCGCCTGGAGGAGATGTACGCCGACGGCATCAGGGTCTTCGTCGAGTTCGGCCCCCGGCGGATCCTCACCGGGCTCGTCGAACGGACCCTCGGGGCCGACCGCGTGGAGGCCGTCGCCTGCGACGCCGGACCCGGCACGGACGCCTGCGCGGCGCTCAAACGGGCGGCCGTACACCTGGCCGTCCTGGGCCTGCCTCTCACCGGCATCGACCGCTACACGGCCCCGCCCCGCCCGGAGCGCCGGACGCCCTCCAAGGTGGCCCGCCGCCTGGACGGCCCGTTCTTCGCCGTGGAGAAGCCGCGCGGCGCCCACGAGGAGCCGCCGGCCCGCCACCCCGCCGCCGGGGAGCGGGCGGAGCGGGCCGAGCCGGAGAACACGCCCGTCCCGTACACACCGGCGGCCCCGACCGAGGAGACCGACCCGCTGACCCGCGCCGCCACCGACCACCTGGCCGCGCACGCCCGCTACGTGGACAGCGAGGTCCGCACCACCGAACAGCTCGGCGCGCTCCTCGCCCGGGGCGCGGCGGCCGGCCGGATGGACGCGTCGCTGCTCGCGGCCATCCGGGCGGTCACCGACCACAGCATGGCCCTGGGCGAGACGCACGCCCGCGCGGCCGAAGCGATCTCCGGCCTGCTGCGCCCGACGGAACAGGGCGATCCACCCGTGCCCGTACCGGCGGGGCCGGCCGATGCGGCGGTGGCAGACGCCGAAGTGGCGGCACCCGGCCCGGAGGACGGATCGCGAGAAGGGGACCCGCACACCCAGAGCAGGTCGGCGCTCGCCGAACTGTGGGCGGCCCAGCAGGAGGAGCCCACGGCCACCGGCACGATGGACATCGGCACGCTCGACCCCGACGAGGTCGAACGGGTCTTCCGCGCCGTGATCGCCGAGAAGACCGGCTACGACGTCGACATGATCGAGCCCGACATGGACATCCAGGCGGACCTCGGGATCGACTCCCTGAAGCGGGTCGAGATCGGCGCCGAGATGTGGCGCCGCTACCCGGTGATCGCTCGCAGCGAGATGTACCGGTTCGGCGAGGCCCGGACGGTGCGCGATCTGACGGACATCGCCCAGGAGGTCCTCGCCGCCCCCAAACCCCAGCTGATCTCACCGGTCGTGGGCACCACCACCGGCAGCGTCTGGGTGACCCCCGCGGAGCTTCCCCCGGTCGACGTCCGGGACGGCGCCTACCCGGAACGCCCCCACGCCCTGCTCGTCGACGACGCGGGCGGGCTCGGCCGCCTCCTCGCCGACGCGCTGACCACCCGTGGCTGGCGGGTCAGCCGACTGGCCCTCCCCGGCGTCGGCACCATCGACACGGAGGCGCCCCGGCTGGCGGACTGGGCGGAGGACACGCTGACCGCCCGCCTCACCGAGCTCCTGGCGGACGGGACGCGCCTCGACCTGTGCGTCCTGCCCGTCAGCCGGGAGACCGACGGCAGCCGGGGGACGGACGCCGACACCGCCGCCGACCGGATCACCACCCGCCTCCGGCACGCGATCCTGATCGCCAAGCACACCCGCGCCGCCCTGGAGGCGGCCGCCCGGACCGGCACCCGCGCCGGCCTGGTGACCGTCACCCGGCTCGACGGGGCGCTCGGCTACGCCGGTTCGGGCGGCGATGCCGCGGCCGCCCTCGCGGGCGGACTCGGCGGACTGGTCAAGACCCTCGCCCTGGAGGCGGCGACCCTGTTCTGTCGTGCCCTGGACCTCGACCCCGGCCTGTCCGACGAGGAGGCCGGAGCGGCCTTCGCCGCCGAGCTCGCAGACCTCGCCGGCGACGTACGCGAAGTCGGCGTGGACACCACCGGCCGCCGCGCGCCCCGTGTGTCCCGCACCCCGTGGCCCCGGACCCCGGCGGTCGCCACCGACATCGAACTCACCGAGAACGACGTCCTGTTGGTCACCGGCGGCGCCGGAGGCATCACCGCCTGGTGCGTCGAGGAACTGGTGCGCACCCACCGCTGCGGCTGCGTCCTGCTCGGCCGCACGCCCCTGACGGACGAGCCCGGCCGGGCCGCCGCGCCCGGCGGCCCGGACGAACCGCACGCCGCCCCGGCGGCCCGGGCGCGCGACGCGGGGGAGGACCCCGGCGAGGAACCGGCGGGCACCCGTGTCGAGGTCGACCCCGGCCCGCTCGCCCGGCAGCGCGACATCCGCGCGTTCCTGGACACCCTGCGCTCGTACGGCGCCGAGGTCGCCTATGTGGCGGCCGACGTCCGCGACCCGGACGCGGTGGCCACGGCCCTGGCCCCGTACGCCGCCCGGATCACCGGTGTCCTGCACGGCGCGGGCGTCCTCCGGGACCGGCCGCTGGCCGAGGCGGACCCGGACGGCATCGCGGCGGTCGTGGACACCAAACCGACCGGCCTGCGGAACGTGCTCGCGCCCCTGGACGCCGCACGGCTGCGCCACCTGGTGCTCTTCACCTCCGTCGCGGGCATCTGGGGCAACCTGCGGCAGGCGGACTACGCCCTCGCCAACGAGGCGCTCAACCGCTTCGGCTGCGCCTGGCAGGCCGCCCATCCCCACTGCCGCGTCGTGCCGGTCGCCTTCGGGCCCTGGACCGAAGGGATGGCCGCGGACATCCACCAGCTCTTCACCGAGATCGGCGTGCCCGTGCTCTCCAGGGAGGAAGGGTGCGCGCGGTTCCTGGAGCTGATGGCTCCCGGCAGGGGCGGCGGGGTGGCCCTCGTCGGCCCGACCGTGCCGCTCTTCCAGCGGGCCGACCCGCTCCCCGACACCGGCCTCACCGCGCACCGCGTGCTGACGGGGCTCGGCGAGGAGCCCGTCCTGCGGGCGCATCGCGTCGCCGGGGTGCCCGTCCTGCCCATGACGGCCGCCGTGGGCTGGGCCCTGGGCGCCGTCGAGCGCGTCCACGGGGGTGCCCGGCCGGTCGTCGAGTGCCGGGACGTCAGGATCGCGCGGGCGATCACCTTCCCGCCCGGGCACCCCGAGCGGTTCCGCGTCCGGCTGGCCCACGACGCGCGTCCGTCGGTCGTGCCGTTCGTCCGCGTCGGCGTCGACGACGCGGACGAACAGGGGAAACCGCGCTTCGAGGGCCGCTTCCGGCCGGCGGACGGGCCGGGCGAGGCACCCGTGACGAGCCTGCCGCCGTGCACGTTCGCCGACGAGCCGCACCCCGGCTACCGCGACGGCCGGCTCTTCCACGGCGCGGCCCTCAACGGACTGCGCAACGTCCTGGACGAGGCGCCCGGCCATCTGGTGATCACCGCCAGGATGCCCGACCCGGCGTTCGCCCACGGCGCGTTCGCGGGGCGGCTGTACAGCCCCGCCCTCGCCGACCTGCTGATGCAGGGCGCCCTTCTGACCCTGCTGGCGCTGGCCGACGGCGAGGAGATTCCCGTACCCGTCTCCGTCGAGCGCCTGGAGCTGTTCGGGCCGCTCCCCGACGACGAGCCCTTCGTCATCACCGTCGACGTCGACGAGCCCCCCTCCCCGACGACGTTCTTCTCCCGGTGCGCGCTGACCGCCTGCGCGCCCGACGGCCGGATCCACCAGAGGTGGAGCGGCGTCCGCACGGTGTGGATCGAGCCGACCGCCCTGGCCGACGGCATCGCCACCCGGGGCACGGCGGACCGGGAATGACCAAGGAGGAATCCTCATGGACGAACTCGGATTCGAGGGGATTCCGCTGCCGCGACCGGGTGATACTCCGGCCGTCGCTCCGGCTCCCGGGCCGGAGGTCAGCGGCCCGGACGCCGTCGGGCCGGACGCCGCGGCGTCGCTCACGGTGCGGCTCGCCGAGCGCCTCCAGCGCACCCACACGCGTGTCCTGACGGCACATCAGGTCATCATCGCCTGGCAGCTCGCCCGCGCCGCCCGCCCGGCGGACCTCTCCCCGGCCCCCGCCCCACCCGCACACCCACCCGTACCCGTACCTCCGTCCGTATCCCCGCCCGTGACCCTGCCCGCACCGGCGCGGCGGCCCGGTGACGCCGACCCCGTGGCGACGATCCTGTCCGCCGCGGCCCGCGCGCTCCGGGGCGCGGGCGCCGGCCCGTTCCCGGGGAGCGCGGCGATCACCTGGCTGGACGAAACACCCGAACTCCCCGGCACCGCCCCGCGCGTCGAGCGCGACGGCGAGGAGTGGCGGATCGGCGCCGGACAGCGGACCCTCGCCGTCCTGGCACCGCACGGGCCGCGGGAATCCTGGCCCGAGCCTCCGGTCCGGCGCTTCCCGCCCGACCCCCGCCCGCTGGCCCGCGCCACGGTGACCCGGCTGAACGCCGCCGACCTCGACGCGCTCGCCGCCGGTGACATCGCCCGCGTCCTCGGGGCCGCCTTCGGCCAGAGCGGCCGGCCCCCCGCCGCCCCGCCCGCGCCCTGGCCCGCCCGGCTGCTGGAGACGGTCACCCTCGTCGACCCGCGCGGCGGCCGGAGCGCACAGGGCCTGCTGCACGCCACCACCCGGCTGCCCGACCGCGCCGAGGAGGCCTGGCCGCACTGCGTCGCGGCGGCCCTGGAACTCCTCCGCGTCCACGCCTTCCACCAAGGCCTCCACCTGTGCCTGCCCGGCGCCCGCGCCACCCTCCCGGCCGGCCGGCCCGTCCTGCTGGACGTCCGCGACGCCCCCGCCCCGCCCGGCGCGGAACTCCGGCTGGCGGCCGAGATCACCGCGACCGGCATGCTGCCCAGGCCGTACGCGACCGCCGACTGCGAGATCACCGCGGCCGGCCGCCCCCTGGCACGGCTGCGGGACGTGGGCGTCGTACTCAAGGAGGGGCCGGGGGAGGACGCCCTGGACCCCGTCCGGCCCAGCCTCCGTACGAGCGTCACCGGCAAGCGCGTGGTCGCCGACGAACTGCACACCGCGATCTTCGCCGAGGGCGACCTGGGCATCGTCCCGCTGCCCGGGAGCACCGCACGGGTCACCGGCCGGGTCCGGCCCCGGCTGCCCCGAGGGGACTTCCGCATGCTGGACCGCGTCGTCGACGGGCACGGGGAGTGGGACGTGTACCGCCCCGGCAGCTGGGGCCTCGCCGAGTACGACGTCCCGGCCGACCCCTGGTACGTACGGGAGAACGGCGGGACGATGCCGCAACTGGCCCTCATGGAGACCGCGCTCCAGGCGGCGGGCCTGTTCAGCGGCATGCTCGGGGTCGCGGGCGCGTACCCCGACGAGCACCTTTCCTGCCGCAACCTCGACGGCAGGGCGCGGCTGATCCGGCACGTCGACGCACCGGGCACCACCGTGGAGCAGCACGTCACCCTGCGGTCGCACTCACCGCTGCCCGGCGGCGTCATGCACCGCTACGACTTCCGGCTCGGCGCGGGCGGCGAGCCCTTCTACGAGGGGGAGGCCGTCCACGGCTTCTTCACCCCCGAACTGCTCGCGGAACAGCAGGGCCTGGACGCCGGCACGTACCGGCCCCCCTGGCTGGAACGCCACCCGCCCGCCCCCGCCGACGTCCGCCGGCTGGACCTGCACCGGGACCTCCGGCTCGGGCGCGGCCGCCTCGCGCTGCTGGAGGACGTGACGCTCGTACCCGGCGGCGGCGACCACGGCGCCGGATACGTCCTGTGCGACAAACCCGTGCGGCGCGACGACTGGTTCTTCGACCACCACTTCTTCCGGGATCCCGTGATGCCGGGCTCCGCCGGGGTGCAGATGCTCTACCAGGCGGTGCACGCCTACGCCCTCCACACCGGCCTGCTCGACCACCTCGTCCGCCCCCGCTCGCACATCGCCGTCGGGGAGGAGCTCCACTGGTCGTACCGGGGGCAGATCCTGCGCGAACACCGGCGGGTGCGCGGCGAAGCGCACATCCGCGAGGTGCGCCGCGAGGACCGGCGGGTCCTGCTGCGCGCCGACGGCAGTGTCTGGCGCGACGACCTGCGCATCTACCAGGTGGACAACATCGCGGCCGACATCCGCGGGGAGGCCGCGTGACCACGCGGGCAAGGGGGCGGCGTTGACATCCACTCAGGTGCGGTACGACGCCGAGGGCGTCCACGCGGTCCTGGCCGACCTGGACCGCCCCTGCTACATCGTCAGCGGCGGCGGCCGTGTGGGCGCCACGAACGCGCCGCCCGTCCCCGGCGACGGCTTCTCCGTCCTGGCGGCCGTCGCCCCGCAGCACCCCGACCGGCTCGGCTCCGCCGACTTCCGCCGGCACCACGGCGTCCGCTACGCCTACATGACCGGTGCGATGGCGGGAGGCATCGCCTGCGAGGAGCTGGTCATCGCCGCCGCCCGGGCCGGGCACCTCGCCTCCTTCGGAGCCGCCGGACTCCCCGAGGCCCGCATCGACACGGCCCTGGGGAGGCTGGAAGGCGCCCTCGGCTCCGCCGGGGTGCCGTACGCGTGCAATCTCATCCACAGCCCCATGGCACCCGGCCAGGAACGCGCCTGCGTCGACGCCTGCCTGCGCCACCGTGTGCGCTGCGTGGAGGCCTCCGCGTTCGTCCAGCTCACCCCCGACCTCGTGCGCTACCGTCTCGCCGGGCTCCACCGCGACCCGGGCCCGTCCGGGGTACGGGCCGAGCACCGGGTCGTCGCCAAGGTCTCCCGCCCGGAGACCGCCGAACTGTTCCTCCGCCCGGCGCCCGGGGAGCTGACGGCCGCCCTGGTGGCCGCCGGGCACGTCACCGCCGAACAGGCCGCGCTCGCCCGCACGGTCCCGCTCGCCGACGACGTCACCGTCGAGGCCGACTCCGGCGGCCACACCGACCGCCGCCCCCTAGCCGTCCTGCTGCCCGCCGTCGTCCGCCTGCGCGACCGCGTCGCCCGCGAGCACCCCGCCACCGCGCGGGTGCGCGTCGGCGCGGCAGGCGGCATCGGCACCCCGGAGGCCGTGGTGGCGGCCCTCGCGCTGGGCGCCGCGTACGTCGTCACCGGATCGGTCAACCAGGCCGCCACCGAGGCCGGCACCTCACCGGCCGTCAAACGACTGCTGGCGGAGGCGGGCCTGGCCGACTGCGTCATGGCCCCGGCCGCCGACCTGTTCGAACAGGGCGTGACCGTCCAGGTCCTCGCCCGGGGCACCATGTTCCCCGGCCACGCCGGCCGGCTGTACCGCCTCTACCGCGACCACGACGGCCTGGCCGCCCTGCCGCCCACGGAACGCCGCTACCTGGAACAACGCGTCCTGCGCCGCCCCCTCGACGAGGTCTGGCGCGACACGGCCGACTATCTGGCGGCCCACCACCCGTCGTGGCGCGAGCGCGCCGAGCGGGAACCGAAGTTCCGGATGGCGATGGTCTTCCGCTGGTACCTGGCCATGGCCTCGCGCTGGGCCGTCACCGGGGAGGCCGGGCGCCAGGGGGACTGGCAGATCTGGTGCGGGCCCGCCATGGGCGCCTTCAACGCCTGGACGGTCGGCACCGCCCTGGCCGATCCCGCCCGGCGCCAGGTCACCGCCATCGCCCACCACCTCCTCCACGGCGCCGCCTTCCACGCACGCGTCACCCGGCTCCGGCTGGCGGGCGTACGCTTGCCGGCCGCCTGCGCGGAGTACCGGCTGCCCGCGGCCCCCGGTGGCGTCAGGGGCTGACGAAGAAGCCGCTGAGCCGTGGGGCGAGCCACGGCCTGCGGCCGCCCGGGCGCATCGCGCCGCGGACGACCGCCTTCCAGAGGGGCATACGGCGGAAGGCGATCAGCAGGAAGGTCACCGGGTCGGTCGTGATCCGGCAGTCGTAGGCGCGCGGCGGCGCGTCGCGGGTCACCGTCGCCGCCCCGTCGTCGACGACGACCGCCAGCCGGGGCCCGCCCTCGACGGCGAGGTCGAAGGCGATCCGGACGCCCCGGGCCCGCGCCGCGTCGACGGCGAGCGGCATCATCGTCGGCATCGACTGCCCGAGCACCAGACGCGCGTCGTCCGGCGCGATCACCCAGGGCAGCCGGGCGCCGCGAGCGATGTCGAGGCCGTGCAGGAGGGTCTCGCTGAGCATCATGCCGGTGGCCGCGGCCAGGGTGACGGCGACGCCCGGCCCGTACCAGGGCGTCGTGACCGGCGCGTCCGGCGCCAGCCCCTCGGTGACCCGCAGGAACGTCTCACCCCGTTCCAGGACCAGCGCGTCGAGACGCGTGCGCGCCTCCTCGCCGAGCAGGCCGAGGGACTTGGCGTTGACCGAGCCGACCCGCTCGGCGAAGGTGACGGCGCCTCGCGGCAGCACGCTGTCCCAGTCCTGGAACTCATGCGTGAACGTGGAGCCGTATGCCACATAGACAGCGCACACATGCGCACCGACGTCGCCCACCGTCCACGGCGGCACCCCCGAGGGCACCCCCGGGTCGGTGACGTCCCGGAGCAACCCCGCCAGCCGCGGCACCGCGGCCCGCAACGCCGCACGGGCCCTCTCGTGCTCGGCCCCGGCATCGAACCGGCCGGCAGTACCCATGGGCCCACCCCTTCGGCGACGGACGGCCCGCAGGGTACCGCGGTGCTCGTGGTCATGACAGGGGAAGGACAGGGGAAGGGCAGAGGAGGGCGGCGGAGGGCGGCGGAACGGCTCAGACGCCCGCGCCGCTCCCGTCCCGGCGCCGGTAGACGGAGTGCTGGACGTGCTCCTTGGCCGGGCCGGCCGTCCGCCAGCGCACCCGCCATTCGCCGGGGGAGACGACCGTGAATTCGCCGTCGTAGAGGTCGGCGCCGCACGGGTGGCGCGTGTGCCAGAGGCCCGTGCGGAGGTCCAGGTCGTGGAAGGGGCGGCCGTCGGCGAAGGTCACCTCGGCGGTGCCGTCGGGGCCGGGCAGGAGCCCGAGAGTACGGCCGGCGCGGTTGACCGTGCCGTTCCAGTCCAGCTCGCCGTCCTCGACGTGGAGCAGACGTGCGCCGTCGCCGTCCGCCCGGAACTCGGCCGTGCCGCGATACGTCCCGGTCGAGCCGGTGGCCAGATCGGTGAGCGTACGGTCGACCGTCCAGCGGCCGGTCAGGAACGCCAGGACGTCGGGGACCGGGAACACGGCGGACGGGACGGACGGACCGGTCGGCCCGGACGGCCCGGGCGGGGGAGCGGTGGTGGCGGAGCTCATGCCCCCAGTATCCGCCGCCCGGGCGGTCGTCACGGCGTTCGCCCGTGGCACAACCGCTCCGCTCCTGGCGTACTCCTGTTCCCTCACCGGCATCCGCGCGCAGACTCAGCCGCATGAGACTTCTGGTGATCGGTGGATCGGTGTTCCTGGGAAGGGCTTTCGTCGAGGAGGGGCTCCGGCGCGGCTGGGAGGTGACGGTCTTCAACCGGGGCAGGACCCAGGCCGACCCGGACGGTGTCCGGGTGATCCGGGGCGACCGCGAGCGCCCCGAGGACCTCGCCCGGCTCGCCGGGGCGGGCCCCTGGGACGCGGTCGTGGACGTCTGCGGGTACGTCCCCCGCGTCGTGAAGGCCTCCGTCGAGGCCCTGGCCGGGTCGGCGGCCGCGTATCTGTACGTGTCCTCCATCAACGCCCGCCCCGGCTGGCCCGCCGAGCCCGTGGACGAGAGCTCGCCCCGGCACGACTGCGCCCCGGACGCGGGCCCCGACGACGGCGACTACGGCAAGCTCAAGGTCGGCTGCGAACGGGCCGTGGAGGAGGGCTTCCCCGGGCGCGCGCTGATCCTCGAACCCGGCCTGATCATCGGGCCGCACGACCTCGCGCGCCGCCTCACCTGGTGGCTGCGCCGGGCCGCACAGGGCGGCCCGATGATCGCGCCGGGCGCGCCCGACCGCGCGATGCAGCTCGTCGACGCCCGCGACATCGCGGTGTTCGGCCTGGACCGGATCGTGGCCGAGGACGCCGGGACGTACCTGGTCAGCGGTACGCCCGCGAACACGACCTGGGGCGAGTTCCTGGGCACGTGCGTGGCCGTGACCGGCGGCGGGGCGGAGCTGGTGTGGGTGGGCGACGAGATCCTGCTGGAGCACGAGGTCGCCGTCTGGACCGAACTCCCGCTGTGGTCCCCGGAGCACGGGGAGACGGCCGCGGTCTGGCGGCCCAGCTCGGCCAAGGCCGTCGCGGCGGGGCTGCGCTGCCGCCCCGTCGAGGAGTCCATCCGCGACACCGCCGCCTGGCTGTTCGGCCCCGGCGGCCTCGACGAGGCCTTCGGCCCCGACCGTACGGGCCGGGAGGCACGGCCCATCACACCCGAACGGGAGCAGGCCCTGCTGGCGGCCGCCGGCCGGCCCCACCCGCTCCCCGCCGGTCAGGACCGGCGGAACATCGGATAACACCGGCCACACCCCTTAGCCCGGAGTCGCGCTCTTCCGGCGCGGCTCCGGCGGGCTGTACGTTCCGTGCATGCCCGCCCGATCCTGTACCGTCGCGCCGCCCGGGTGGAGCCGCTGGCTCGTGCCGCCCGCCGCGCTCTCCATTCATCTCGCCATCGGCCAGGTCTACGCCTGGAGCGTGTTCAAACCCCCGCTGGAGGCCTCGCTGGGGCTCTCCGGCACCGCGTCGGCACTGCCGTTCCAGGTGGCGATCGCCATGCTCGGCCTGTCCGCCGCGTTCGGCGGCACGCTGGTGGAGCGCAACGGGCCGCGCTGGGCCATGGCCGTGTCGGCCCTCTGCTTCTGCGCCGGGTTCCTGGTGGCCGCGTGCGGAGCGGGCACGCGGCAGTACTGGCTCGTGGTGGCGGGCTACGGCCTCATCGGCGGCACCGGCCTCGGCATCGGCTACATCTCGCCCGTCTCCACCCTCATCAAGTGGTTCCCCGACAGGCCGGGACTCGCCTCCGGCATCGCCATCATGGGCTTCGGCGGCGGCGCGCTCATCGCCTCGCCCTGGTCCACCGCGCTGCTGTCCGCCTTCGGCAAGGAGCCGGCGGGCATCGCGAAGACGTTCCTGGTCATGGGCCTGGCCTACGGCGTCTTCATGACGCTCGGCGTCCTGCTGATCCGGGTGCCACCGGACGGGGGCGGGGCCGGGGAAGGCGCGGGCGCCGCACCGGCCCGCCCGGTGGCCGCCACGGCCGAGGTGTCGGCCCGTACCGCCCTGCGCACCCCGCAGTTCTGGTGCCTGTGGGTGGTCCTGTGCGCCAATGTCACCGCGGGCATCGGCATCCTGGAGAAGGCCGCACCGATGATCATGGACTTCTTCGCCGAGTCGTCCTCGCCCGTCACGGCCACCGCTGCCGCCGGATTCGTCGGCCTGCTCTCGCTCGCCAATATGCTCGGCCGGATCGTGTGGTCCTCCGTCTCCGACGCCGCCGGCAGGAAGAACGTCTACCGGCTCTACCTCGGCGCCGGCGCGCTGATGTACCTGCTGATCGCGCTGACCGGCGGCTCCTCCAAGCCCGTGCTCATCGTCTGCGCGGCCGTCATCCTCTCCTTCTACGGCGGCGGCTTCGCCACCGTGCCCGCTTACCTCAAGGACCTCTTCGGCACCTACCAGGTGGGTGCGATCCACGGCAGGCTGCTCACCGCCTGGTCCACCGCCGGCATCCTCGGCCCCCTGATCGTCAACGCCATCGCCGACGCGGGGAAGTCCGCCGGCCACACCGGGCCCGGCCTGTACACCACGTCCTTCTTCGTCATGATCGGGGTGCTGGCGCTCGGGTTCGCGGCGAACGAGTTCATCCGCCCCGTCCACCCCCGCCACCACGAACCGGCGGGTGCGCCAGGACGCACCGCCGTCGCGCCGGACGGGGGAGTCGCGCTGTGACCACCGGCCGTAAGGCACTGTTCGTCCTCAGCTGGCTGTGGGTGGGAGCCCCCTTCGTCTACGGCGTCTACGAACTCACCCTCAAGCTGCGGCAATTGTTCTCCGGCTGAGCGTCGTCGCTCACCGCGCGCCCCCGCGACTCGCCCGCCGGGTCAGGGACGTCAGCCAGAGAACCCCCAGCAGGGCGACGACGAGCAGCCCGCCGTCGGAGAACAGCGTGTAGAGATGCCGCTGTTCAAGGGTGGGGTGCGGCATGTACCCGCTGTCGAACAGGGCACGCTGCCCCGCGTTCGCCGTGAGCGCGTAGACCAGCCAGACCGCGATGCCGTTGACCGAGTCCCACAGCGCGTGCAGCACCGTCACCCCCACGTACGTGCCGAGGACCCGGCCCGTGAGCCGGAAGCGGCCGTCGCCCCGGCGGTCGGAGAGCAGGGCGGCACCCAGGACGGCCGTCCACAGGCCATGGCCGAACGGGGCCAGGACACCGCGCAGGATCTCCGTCTCCACGAGGTCGCGCAACGGCCGCCCGTGGAGGGTGAACAGGGCGTTGAACGCGTAGCCGGAACTCTCGAACGCCGCGAACCCGAAACCGACCGCCGCACCGAGCACCAGGCCCGCGCGCAACCCCCGGACGTCCGGGCGCCGGCGCAGGACGAGCATCAGCGCCAGGGCCTTGACGGCCTCCTCGATCAGGCCCACGCCGAGGAACAGCGCCAGGGAGGGATGGAGCAGGTAGTACTCCAGGACGGACGCCCCGAGGACGCCCAGGATCCCGCCGACGACGAAACAGCCGAGCAGCAGATCCACGCCCAGCACCCGGCCGTACTTCTCGTACGCCCACAGCGTGAAACAGCCGGGCACGAGAAAACTTCCCAGCAGGATCAGCGTCGGCAGCAGGTTCGAGTTCTGCGTCGTGTACGTGACCACGACGGCGAGCAGCCACAGCAGCAGCCCGCCGAGCAGGCACCGCCACCACAGGCCCGGCCGGGGGGCGACGGAAGGCGCCGGGGGCGGCGGCTCCGGGTCGGGTGCCGGCGGCCGGGGTCCATGGGGCCAGCCGGGGACGTCACTCATGGGCGCTGGATCCCCCTGTGGCAGTCGAACTCTCGGGCGTCACCTCGCTTTCCTGAGTGGCCGCCCGGCACCGGCGGCAAACACCCCGAGCGACCGTTCACACGTTCGGCGGCACGCCGTCCAGCCGCCGCTTGAACCGTGCGAACAGCTCGCCTACGGCGGCGTCCGCCGCGGTGGACACCGCGAACGCGTTCAGGAAGCCGTGGATCAGCCCGGCGTAGGTATGGACGAACACCTCCACACCGGCGTCCCGGAGGGCCCGCGCGTAGGCCAGGCCCTCGTCGCGCAGCGGGTCGTACTCGGCGGTGCCGATGATCGCGGGCGCCAGTCCGGCGAGGCTCCGGGCCCGTAGCGGCGACACCCGCGCCGAGCCGCGCACGGCGGGGTCGTCGCCCGCGTAGAGGTGCTGTATGTCGGCGATGTTCTCGCTGGTGAGCAGATACCCCGAGCCGTTCTCGGCGCGCGAGGGGTACTCGCCGTCGAAGTCGGTCGCCGGATAGGCGAGCAGCTGGCCCGCCAGCGGGCGGCCCTCGTCCCGGAAGGTCTGGGCGATCACGGCGGCGAGGTTGCCGCCCGCGCTGTCCCCGGCCACGGCGAGGCGGTCGCGCCGCGCCCCGTACTCCTTGACGTGGTCGGCGACGTGGTGCGCCACGGCCAGGCAGTCCTCGTAGGGGGCGGGGAAGGGGTGTTCGGGTGCCCGGCGGTAGTGGACGGCGACGACGACCGCGCCGGTGTCCCGGCACAGCCGGCGGGTCACATGGTCGTGGCTGTCGAGGTCGCCGGTGATCCAGCCGCCGCCGTGGAAGTAGACCACCGTGGGGACCGGCCCCTCGTCCACGGGCCAGTAGATCCGCACGGGGACGTTCCCGGCGGGCCCGGGCGCCGCGCCGTTCTGCACGGAGCCGATGGCGATGGGCTCGGCCGGCGCCGTCGAGGCGGACAGCTGCCGCTCGGCCTCGCGCAGCGCCTCGGGGTCGGTCGTCCGGACGGGGGCGGCGGTGGCGGCGTTCGCCCGGTGGAGGAGGCCGGCGAGATCCGGGTCGAGGGGCATGGGCGGTGCCCTTTCCTTCGGACGGGTGAAATGGACGGGCCCGTCCGGAGGAAATGTCCCGGGCCGGCGGCCGCCGGCCCGGGAAGGCGCGGACGCGGCGCATGCCGCCATGATGAACGGCGATCACCCCACGGGCCACTCGTGCGGTCCCGATGGACTATCAGCCGGTGCCGCCGCACGGCATTTCGGGGAAATGAAAAAAGGCGACCCCCGGTGGAGTGGTCGCCTTTACTGGCCCGGCACTCGGCCGGTGCCGTCGCCCGAGTCCTTACGCGAGGCCGTCGACGGCCGCCTTGGGGGCCTTGGCGCGGCGCTTCTTGGCCTGCTGCGGGAGGGGCTGGGCCTCGCGGGAGGCGTCCAGGAACGGCTTCAGGGCCTCCAGGAGCTTCTCCATGGACTCCTTGCCGAGGTCCACCTCACGACGCTCGTGGGTCATGCACGGACGGGTCGCCAGCTTGAAGCTGCCGTCCTCGTTCTGCTCGTCGGTCTCGTATTCCTCGGTGCTCATGACCGGGGCCAGGATCTCGACGGTGAAGACGTCCTCCGTCACCTCGGGATTGAGGTCGTCGTGGAAAATACGCCGCCAGTACGTTGTGATTTCCTGCCCGCCGACCGGAACGGCGACCGGCTCGACGCCCGGTGCTTCCTTTTCGGAATCTTCAACCTGCTCGAACTTGACTGCCATTGGGCACTCCTTTTTCGCGGTGTCGGAGCCAAACGATATAAGAAACAGGCGTGTTGGGCCAATCGGCAAGGCGGGCGGAACCTTTGGGGTGAAGGGGGAATTTCGACGCCTCGGGAGGCGCGCCGGACGCCGGCTCCGCCGCCCCGGTACCGTGTCCGGCCGGGGCGACGGTGCGTCTCATCGCCTGCGAGCAGGCCGGTATGACGGGCCGACAGGCGTGTTGGCGGCGCGGGACCGCTCCCGGCCGGTCAGCCCCGGTTCCGCTCCCGCTCCAGCGAGACGCGCACCCGGTCGATCCCGAGGCCGATCTCGTTCTCGTGCGGCACGGGCGGCGGCGTGTCGCGCAGCAGGTTGGCCACCGCGTCGAGGTACTTCTGCCGCTCCTCGCGGGACTGCCGGGGCCCGGCCACCCCCGACTGCCAGGAGTCCTCCTTCCAGCGCTCGATGTCCACCTGCTGCTCGACGAACTCCTCGCCGTACTGCCGCGCCCGCTCCACCAGTACGTCCCGGACCGCCTTGGCGTAGTGCCGCCGGAGCTGCTCCGGCAATTTCCCGACGCGCTCCCGGGCCCGCTTCTCGATGCTCCAGGTGAGGATCCTGGAATTGGCCGACACCCGCTCGCGGTCCGCGTCGGAGGCCGCGTCGGCGCGCAGCCCGGCGAAGCGGCGCTCCACCGCGGCGATCTCCTCGGCGGCGTCGTGGAGGATCACGGCCTTCTCGGCCTCCAGCTGCTCCCGCTCGGTCGCGAGGGCCGACCTGACGAGCTGCTCGAAGCCGTTGGCGCGGAACGCCTGGAAGGCCTCCTCCCACGCCTTGTCCCGCGTCTGCCGGAAGACCGTCACCGAAGGGATCTGGGCCTCCTGCCACTTCTGGCCGAAGTAGCGCGCGCCGTGGACCGTCAGCCCCAGCGGCCACAGCGGCGACACCGTCAGCGCGTCGCCACCGAGGCAGGCGATGGTGTCCCCGGCGTCCGCCCGGCCGTGCTCGGCATCGGCCCCTGCCTGTGTCCCGCAGCCCACGAACGGCACGATCGCCGTGATGGCCGCGGCCTTGTCGAGACTGGTGGTGTCCTGCGCGAACGCGTCGTGCACGCCCTTCGCCCACAGCGCGGCCCCGGTCACCAGGAGGGCGCCCTTGGCGGTGCCACCGGCGCTCTTCAGCTTCGCCCGGACCGTGGCCTTCGCCGCCGGGGACAGGGCGGTGTAGCCGCGGATACGGGCGTGGACGTCGGCGGGCGTGAGCTTCCGGCCGCCGGCCCCGGCCACGTTCAGGGAGTACTTGGCCGCGAGCCGGGCGAAGGCCTCCTCCACCTGCCGGGCCTCCAGCGCCTCCGTGCTCTCCGGCGTACCCGCTCCGGGCCGCTCCCGGCCCGCGGGCGGCTTCGCCGCGTCCTCGCCGGGCGGGGTCCCTTCCGGCCGGGCGCCGTCCGGCTCGCCCCTCTCGCACGCGCTCACCGAACGCTTCGACCGGCCGCCGGACGGTCCGGCCTCGCAGACGCCGTGCCCCTCGGGCCACCCCTTGCCGGCCAGCCAGTCGCGCATTCCGGGATTCCGGGGGTCGTCGACCCCCTCGATGAACAGGTATTCGCGCGGGATGTCGCCCTCGTGGGCCCAGGCGCCATTGGTGGACCTGCCCCCGAGCTTTCCGTTGTCGCCCTTGAGATTGCCGCGGCCCAGCAGACCGCCCTGTTCCTTGAGTTCGTTCCACCGGATCTTCACACGCACGGCGCTGCCGCGCGCCTCGATCTCGTTGGCGCCCTCGATGCCCTTCGCGGTGGTCGAGTCCCACATGAACACATGCCGGTGGTGGTCGAGTTTGACGCTGCCCGGCGCCAGCTCGATACCGCGGTGCTCCGCGGTCTGGAGGCCGTTCTCGTGCAGCGTCCGCCGGAGAGCGTCGAGCCCCGTTCCCTGTTTGTCCACGGCTATGTGCGTGTATTCAGGGGCCATGACCTGCCGGCTCGTGCCCCCGTTCTCCGGCCCCGCCGGCGGGGCCGCCTCGGCGACGGCCGCACCGGTCATCGTGAGGACCACGGCCGTCGCCACCGCCGTCATCGCCGTACGACGCGGGGCGGAACGCCCCATCCGATTGCTCATCGTTCCCCTTCATCAGTCCACGACAGCGGCACCGGAATCCCATTCGCCGGGTCCCCGTCCTTCCGGGGGTCGCCGAGGCAGGAAAGGGCCCACGACGGCCATGGCGGGCGGCCGTCGTGGAATTCCCGGTGCGGACTTCAGAATTCACTCCGGGTGTGACCGGCGGTAACGGCCGAATGGCCAATGCCCGGATACACCCCAGGGCCCATTTCCCCCGCCGGCCGGCGGGGGTCCCGGCACCGATGGGGGGATACGGGGCGGCGCCGCGTGTTCACGCGAAGCGCTCACGCGACGGCCAGCCGCCAGAGCGAGGTGACCTCCCCGGCGCGCGCGGCGTGGAAGGGGTCCGCCGTGTCCCGCGCGCGGGGATGCCGGGGCCGGGTGCCGGTCCGGTCCACCACCCGCAGCCCCGCGCCCTCGATACGGGCGAGCAACTCGCCCCGCGTCCTGAGCCCCAGCCGCTCGGCCAGGTCGGACAGGACGAGCCACCCCTCCCCACCGGGTACGAGGTGGGAGGCGAGCCCGTCCAGGAAGGCGTGGAGCATCCCGCTGCCCTGGTCGTAGACACCCTGCTCGACGGCCGAGGCGGGCCGGCCCGGAAGCCAGGGAGGGTTGCAGACGACAAGTCCGGCACGGCCGTCCGGGAACAGCCCGGGGACGCCCATGACGTCGACGCGCCCGGCGAGCCCGAGCCGCCGGGCGTTCTCACGGGCGCAGGCCAGCGCCCGCGGGCTGATGTCCGTGGCCACGACCCGCTCGACGCCCCGGCGCGCCAGCACGGCCGCGAGCACGCCCGTCCCCGTGCCGAGGTCGAACGCCGTCCGCCCGTCGGCCCGCCCGGGCGCCGGGGCCGGAAGCGGCGCCCGCGCGACCAGGTCGACGTACTCGCCCCTGACGGGCGCGAACACCCCGTAGTGCGGGTGGACGCGCGCGTCGAGCGCCGGTACCTCCACCCCTCTCCGGCGCCACTGCCACGCCCCGAGCACGCCCAGCAGCTCCGTGAGGGAGACCGCCGTAGCCCCGCGCGGCGGCCCGTACGCCTCCGCGCACGCCTGGCGCGTGTCGGGGGCCCTGCGCAGGCGCAGGCAGTGGTCGTCCTCCAGCAGTACGAGCAGCCTGTTGAGTACCCGGGCCCGGTGCGCGCGGGCCCGGCGGTGGAGCCGGAACGACTGGGCGGGGTCGTCGCCCGGCCGGGGAGACTTCCGGTCGACTCGGCGGCCCATGGCCCGCAGCAACTGGCGGGCGTTGTGGAAGTCGCCGCGCCACAGCAGCGCCGTGCCTTCGCAGGCCAGCCGGTGGGCGGTGTCCGCTGTCATCCGGTCGTCCGCGACCACGACCCGGCCGGGCGGCGGGGTCGCGTTCTCGGAGTGCCAACGGGCGGAAAAGGGCGTGGGGGACTCGGTCCAGTGGATCGTGGACACGGGGGACTCCTCGTGATCGAACGCGCAAGGGGCACGAAGAGCACTTCGACGAGGAGCGGGAGGAGAGCGGCCCGTGCCGGGGCACGGGCGGTCGTGTCAGGGCAGGCCGGGCTACCGCTCCCGCGTCGAAGCGCGAGAGGGGACGTCGCCGAGAACCATGCCGAGTGTCACGAGCGGACCTTTCCTGGAACTGAGGTGTCGTCAGAGGCTCGCACGGCCGCCCGCCGTCGGGCAAGCGACTTTCCCCGTCGGCGCGCGCCGACGGCGATCACGGCACAGGCCAGGGCCATCGGAGCCGTCATCAGCAGCGCCACGGTGTTCACACCGAGACCGGCCCGTTCACCGAGGAGGAAGCCGGTGAGCAGCGAGAGCACCATGTTGTTCCCGCCGTGCGCCAGGGACACCACCCACACGCTGCCGCTGCGGTCGTAGAGCCAGCCGAGCAGCATCTCCTGGAACAGGAACGACACGGTCCAGACGGCCAGTCCGAGGGGTACGCAGGAGAATTCGATGTAGCCGGTGAACGCCAGCGGATAGTGCCACACCGCCCAGATCAGCCCGGTCGCCATCGTGGCCCGCACCGGACGCCCCGGGAACAGCCGCTGCCTGAGGAAGGCGGTCCACCCGAACTCCTCTCCCCAGTAGACGGGCGTCAGAAGCGGGACGGCCGCCATGAGCAGCGGGACGAACACCCAGGCGGACAGCCCGCCGGCGAGGTCCGCGAGCGCGGCGGGACCGGGCACCCGCCACTCCAGCGCCCACGCCAGCCCCACGGCCATGGCGGCGAAGACCAGCGGCCCCAGCCACGCGGCGAGGTAGTACGGCCACGCGCTCCGGAACCGGGGCCTCAGCCCGGCCCCGGCGAAGCCCTCCCGGGTCACCCAGCGGCGCACCACCACCGCGGCGAGCGCGGGCATGAACCCGAAGGGCAGTTGGGCGAGCGGGTTGACCAGCGACAGCCCCCACAGGGAGTGAGCGGCGTAGATATAGAGCCAGCTCCCCGTGAAACAGATGACCAGGAAGGCCACCACGCCTTTCCGGCCGCCCGGATCACCACCCCCCACCCCGGTCGTGGTGTCCACCGCCGCGATCTGCGATGCCATGAAAGAAACCCCCGTCTCACGAAGCCGATGCCGAAATCCCGGCAAGCCTCGTACGCCGGACCGGCCGGCACATCCCGTCGGCGGGGGAGCACCCGTATCGCTCGCGCGGGGGAGGCGGGCCGCCGGAAGCCACTGCGATACTCCCGGGCGTGCGTCTTCCGATACATCCGTTCCGCCCGCTGATACGTCCGTTCCGCCCACCCACGAGCGGCGACACCCTCCGAGCCTGGCTCCACGGCCTGCTCGGCGCCGCCGGCGGTCTCCTGCCGCTCGCCGCCGCGTCGCTCGGCACCGCGGCGGCCCCGCGCGACTGGCCCGCACCGGCCCGGACCACCGTGCTCCTGGCCGTGTGGGCCGCCCTCACCATCGCCGCCGGCTGCCCGCGCCCGGCACGGAGCGCCTCCGTCCGGCTGGCCAACGGCCTGCTGGGCACGGACCTTCCCGCCCCCGTCGCGGAGGCGCGCCCACGCGGCGCCGACCGGTTCCGTACGGGGACGTGGCTCGTCCTGCACACGGTGGCGGGCGGCGCGCTGACGGCCGTGACAGCCCTCGCGCTGGGCACGGCCGTCGCCCTGCCCGCCGTGTGGCTGAACGGCGGCGACCGGATCATGGTGTTCCGCCCCCTGGACGTGCCCGGGGGAACGAGCGGGCTCTGGACGCTCCCGGCGGCTGCCGCGCTCCTCCTCCTGGCGGGCCACGCCTGCGCCGCCGTCTCCGCCCTCCTCCGGCACGCCGCCCCCGCCCTCCTCGGCCACGGCCGCGCCGAACAGCTCGCCGCGCTCGAGTCGCAGATGCGGCGGATGGCACAGCGCAACCGGCTGGCACAGGAGTTGCACGACTCGATCGGCCACACCCTGACGGCGTCCACCATCCAGGCGGCGGTGGCCAGAAGCCTCATGGACACCGACCCGGCCGCCGCCCGCCGTGCCCTCACCGGCCTGGAGGAGGCCTCCCGCGCCGCCATGGACGACCTCGACCACGCCCTGGGCATCCTCCGCGAGGAGCGCGACACCACCGCCCCGCCGCTCACCCTGGCCGACCTCCACACCCTCGCCGACCGGGTCCGCCGGACGGGGACCGACGTCCACACGGACATCACCGGCGACCCGTCGGGCGTCCCCGCGACCGTGTCCCGGGAGGCCTACCGCATCGTCCAGGAAGGGCTCACCAACGCCCTCAAACACGGCGACCGTTCCCCCGTCCGCCTGCGCGTGACGGTCACTCCCGCCCTCCTGGAACTGGAGATCGCCAACCCGGTCCCGGGCCGCGCCCGGCCGGCCCGCGGAGCACGACGCGGCAGGGGCCTCACCGGCATCCTGGAACGCGTGGACCTCCTCAAGGGCGAGGCCACCGCGGGACCGGACGCCGACGGCACGGCCTGGCTGCTCACCGTGCGCGTCCCGCTGAGGCAGGCGCCGTGACCACGACCGTCACCGTCCTCGTCGCGGACGACGAGGAACTCACCCGTACCGGCCTGCGCACCCTGCTCTCGGCGCTGCCCGGGCTCGACGTCGTCGGCGAGGCGGCCGACGGCCACCAGGCCCTGGCTCTCGCCGGGGAACTGCGCCCGGACGTCGTCCTGATGGACGTCCGGATGCCGGGCATCGACGGCATCGAGGCCACCCGGCGGCTCCAGACCGCCCTGCCCGCCCCGCCGAAGGTCGTGGTGATCACGACCTTCGAGAACGACGCGTACGTCTACGACGCGCTGCGCGCGGGCGCGGCGGGCTTCGTCCTCAAGCGCGCCCCGTCCGAACAGATCGGCCACGCCCTGCGCCTGGTCGCCACGACCGACTCCCTCCTCTTCCCGGACAGCGTCCGCAGGCTCGTCGCCGCCCGCCCCGGGCCGCCGCCGCGACCCCCGCGCGGCACCCCCGCCCTCACCGCCCGCGAACGGGAGATCCTCCGCCTCATGGCCAGGGGCCTGTCCAACGCCGATGTCGCCGGCCGGCTGACCGTCGGCCTGGAGACGGTCAAGACCCACGTCAGCAACCTCCTGGCCAAGCTCGGCGCCCGCAACCGCACCCAGGCCGTGATCATGGCCTACGAATACGGGTACGTCGTCGCGGGCGCCGGCGACGGGACGGTCAGCGGGGCGGACGGATGGACAGCGCGTGCCGGAACTCGTTTCTCGGGTCCCAGTGCGCCTTGACGCGCTGGAGGCGCGGGTAGTGGCCCTTGTAGTAGAGGGTGTGCCACGGCGTCCCGGACGTGTTGACCGCGGGATCGGCGAGTTCGGCGTCGGGGTAGTTGATGAAACACCCGTCGCTGTTGGTGCCGGGCGCGGGCACGCCGCCGCTGTCGGCGTACACGGCCCGGTAGAGCTCGCGCAGCCAGGTGAGCTCCGGCCCGCCGTCGTGCTTCGGGTCCTCCCAGCCCGTCAGGTAGACCGCCTTGAGGACGGAGTCCCGCTGGGCGACGGCCGTCGCGTCCGCCGGGACGGTGTTGACCTTCCCGCCGTAGGAGACCAGCCACAGCGAACCGGGGAGCTCACCACCCGCCTTGCCGGTGAGGTGCTCGTGGAGGACCGCGATCTGACGGTCCGTGAAGCGCTGCCGCAGATAGCCGGACTTGGCCTTGAAGAACGACGGCGCGGACTCCGTCACGTTCGCGTTGGCCTCGAGCCAGGGCCGCTCCTCCCGCTTCACCGTGGGCCGGGCCCCCACCTCCCGGCCGACGGCGGCCACGTAGTCGTCCAGGAGGCGCCGCGCCCCGGAGCCCGCGGAGTCCAGCTGGCCGACCAGGTCGACGGTGCCGTACTTGCGGGTGTTCAGCATCAGCACGCTGAACAACCCCGCGTAGGGCGAGCCGGGCGCGCTGTTGTTCTCGTACCAGGTGCCGTGGTCGCGCACCAGCCGGGCGAAGGCGGCCTCGTCGAGGTCCTTCCACGACCAGGAGGCGGTGAAGGTGAGGACGGACGCGGGTGGGCGGGGCAGCAGACGGGCGGGGTCCGACCCGGTGGCCGCCGGGTCCCGGAACCAGTAGCGCGTGACGACGCCGAAGTTGCCGCCCCCGCCGCCGGTGTGCGCCCACCACAGCTCGCGCAGGGGGCCGGAGGAGTCCCGGGTGGCGACGACGCTCGACGCCTTGCCGGAGGCGTCCACGACCACGACCTCGACGCCGTACAGATGGTCGACGGACAGCCCGTACCGGCGGGACAGGGCACCGTACCCGCCCCCGAGCACATGCCCGCCGACCCCCACCTCGGCGGTGGCCCCCGCCGGGATGGTCACGCCCCACTCGGTGAACAGCCGCCGGTACACCTGGCCGAGCAGGGCACCCGGCTCGACCGCGAACGCCCGCCGCGACGCGTCGTAATGGACGGCGGTCATGGGGGAGAGGTCGATGAGGGCCTTGACGGAGGGGTCGTCGACGAAGCTCTCGAAGCAGTGCCCGCCACTGCGCACGGCGATGCGCCTGCCCTCGCGCACGGCCTGCTGCACGGCCGCGACGACCTGCTCGGTGGTGTCGGCCACCCGTACGTAGTCGGGCCTGCCGACGAAGCGGCCGTTGGTCCCGCGCCGGGTGAGCGACGGGTAGCGCGTGTCGTCGGGGCCGACGGTGGCGGGGCCGACGGTGGCGGGGCCGGACCGGGCCGGCGCGGCGGCCACCGCCGGCGCGGACAGCCCGGCGGCCGTCGCCCCCAACGCCGCCGTGCCCGCGAGCACTCCGCGTCGTGTCACGTCAGTCAAGGCATGCTCCTGTCATTACTGGATGCAGGGAAGCGGTGCATGGCTCAACGGTGGTGGATCCTACGGGAGATGACATCATCCGTGATGACCAGTCGCGTCTCCGTCCCGGGGAGTAGGGGACACCACTGGCGGCCGAGGCAGGGGGCTCTCGCCGGCCGCTACGGCCGCGTCACCGGGACGGACGCCCGCACGTCGTGCAGGTGCATGACGATGTCGTAGCCCCGGCCCAGCGCCAGCGGCCACGCCGTCCGGTAGGGGTACCGGCCGGGGATCACAAAGGTCGGCCGGGCCGTGTCCAGCCACCCGGCCAGGGCCGGATCGCGGCGCGCCTCGCGCAGGTCGACGTAGAAGTCGCGGTGGCGCACCTGGTCGAGGACGTACTCATTGCTCCCGGGCGCGGCCGGGCCGAAGGGGAACGCTCCCACGCCGTTCGTCGCCGTGCGGGCCCGGTAGGCGCCGCCGTACGCGGTCGTGCCGACGGCGAGGTACTCCTTGCCGATGAGTTCGCGCAGGTCCGCGCCCATCGTGACGGGGTAGACGTGCGGCAGGGCCGTGTCGTAGGAGATGTGCCCGTCGTGTGCCGAGACGACGATCCGGCCGCCGGTGTTCCGCTGCCACCAGACGGCGTTCTCGGCCATGGCCCGGTCACGGTACCGGTTGGCCGCGAGGGCCTGGGCCGGGTCGTCGCTGTCGAAGGCGTTGGACGTGGCCATCTGCGAGACGACCCGGGCGTCCTGGAGCACCCGGGCGTCCCGCTCGCCGGCCCCCTCCAGCAGCCGGTACGCGGCCCCGGCGTCCTCGGCGATCTTCTTGCGCTCGGCGAGCGGGAGGGCGCCGTACGCGGCCAGCCGCTCGGCGACCCCGCCGCGCAGGGCGCGGAGCGCCGCGTACCGCTCACGCAGTTCGGGGACGAGCGCGGGGGTGTTCCTGCCGGCCCAGGCGAGGATGCCGTCGTACTGCCCCGGGTCGACGTCGGAGAAGTCCATGCCGACGATCCGGACCTGCCGCGCGGCGGTGCGGTTGTGCTCGCGCACCCAGCTGAACAGCCGCAGGTACTCCTCCGTGTCGTCCAGGCCGTACGCGTCCTGGAACTCGTCGCGCATGATCTGCCGCAGGTCCCCCTCGCCGGTGCGGACGTAGGCGTCCAGCCTGGCGGCGGCGGACCAGTTGATCTCCATGGCGAAGGCGGAGAACCCCTCGCGCGTGACCAGGTGCCGCAGCAGCCGGTCCTTGAGGGCGAAGACGTCCCCCGAGCCGTGCGAGACCTCGCCGAGCCCGACAACGGTGGCGCCCCGGGTCGCCTTCCCGAAGGCCTCCAGGTCCGCGTCCGGCCCGCCCGGCCGGGTGCCGCGCAGCCGGTGGGCGTACCGGTCCAGTCCGGCGACCACCTTACGGTCCGGCGCCTCGGCCGCGGCAGTGGCGGAGGACGGGGCGGCCTGCGGCCGCGCGACCGCGGTGGCGGCGGTCGCCGGGCCCAGCATCGCGGTGACGGCGAGGGCCAGGGACGCGGAACGGCGTAAGATCATGTGTCTCATACACGCTGTTATACAGGTTGACTTCCGTGGCTACTGGGGCGGCAAGGTGGGGCCAGCCCCACCCGGAAGACGGGGACGTACCCGATGGCCCCGGACCCTCCTCGGAACGGAGGCTGGGACGCGTGAAACCAATGAAACGCCGTCAAGCGACCGCCCTTCTGACCCTCTTCCTCTGCCTGGGCGCTTCGGCGGCCACCACCCCGGCCATCGCGGACACCGGCCGTGACGACGACGGCGTCGTCCGGGCCGTCGAGCGCGTCGCACACCCGCTGCGGTCCACCGAGCCGTCCGGCCCCTCGGACGACCTGCGCCCCCTGGACCGCATGGTGGGCGACGCACGCGTCGTGGGAATGGGCGAGGCCACCCACAGCTCCCACGAGTTCTTCGCCCTCAAACAGCGCGTCTTCCGCCACCTCGTGGAGGACCGCGGCTTCCGGACCTACGCCCTGGAGGCCCCCTGGAGCACCGGCCTCAGGCTCAACGACTACGTCCTGCGCGGAAAGGGCGACCCGGAGCGCGTTCTGCGCGAGGACTTCCAGGACGCCTACCTCTTCTGGAACACCCGGGAGTACCTCTCCCTCGTCCAGTGGATGCGCTCCTGGAACGTCGCCCACCCCGGCGACCCCGTCCGGTTCATGGGCAACGACGTCTCCTACTCCGGCCCGGACCTCTACGACCGGGTCCTCGACTACGTCCGCGCCGCCCACCCCGCCCTGCTGCCCGAGCTCGCCGGGCTCTACGGCGACCTGCGCCCGACGACGGCCACCGGCCCGTACATGCGCGCCTGTCTGGAGCGGCCGCTCACCGAACGGAAGGAGAAGGCCGCCCGCGCCCAGCGGGCCCTGGACCTGCTGCGGAAGCAGCGGCCGAGCCCCGGCCGGGAGGCGGGCGAGGCGTACCGATGGGCCGTGCGGAACGCGCTGACGCTGCGACAGACCGCCGACCAGTACGCCTTCGACTTCGGCCGGCAGGACGGCGTCACGGCGGCCATGCGCTTCCGTGACCAGGTCATGGCCGACAACACCACCTGGTGGCAGCGGAACACCGGCGACAAGGTCCTGCTCTCCGCCCACAACGGCCACATCGGCTATGTCAGCAACGACCCCGTGAACTACCCGAAGTCACAAGGGGCCTTCCTGCACGACCAGCTCGGAAAACGCTATGTCGCCATCGGACTCTCCTTCGGCCGGGGGTCGTTCAACGCGACCGGGCCGGACGATCAGCCGCTGGGGAAGAACGTCAAGAAGTTCGCCGTGGGACCCGCCGCCCCGGGGAGCAACGAGCACACCCTCGACCGCGTACGCGAGCGCGACTACTTCCTGGACCTGCGCACCGCGCCCGCTGCGGCCCGCGACTGGTTCCGCCGGGCCCGGCCCACCTACAGCATCGGCACGGCCTACCCGACGCCGCCGCTCCAGGTCGCCCTGGGCCGCAGCTTCGACGCCCTGATCCACCTCCACCGGGTGAGCGCCGCCGACCGCCTTCCGGGTGAGGACGGCTGACGGCACGACGGCGGGCGCATGACCCGGACGGCCGGAATCGCCCCCCATCGTGTTCCGCGCCGTGCGGGCAGGGGGAAGCATGACGCGGACCGGAAGGCGATCAGAAGGGCCGGGGAATGGCGTCGGACATCGCGGGCAGAGCCGATCACTGGGGCAAGAGCAGTTTCGACGACATCTACGACCGGCCCGACCCCCGGTCGTATTTCGCCCGGCTGGCACCCCTGCGGTATCAGATCCCCCACCACGCCCAGCCCGTCTTCCGGGCCGTGCTCGCCGACCGGGCCCGCGTCCACCCCGGCGAGCCGGTCACCATGGTGGACCTGTGCTGCTCGTACGGCATCAACGCCGCCCTGGTCAACCACGACCTCACGCTGCGGGAACTCTACGAGCACTACACCAGCCCGCCGACGGCCGGGCTGTCCCTGGAGGAACTCATCGCCGTGGACAAGGAGTTCTACGCCACCCGCCGCCGCGCCGACGCGGTCCCCGTCGTCGGCATCGACGCGTCGCCCCGGGCCGTCGGCTACGCGGCGGCCGTCGGCCTGCTGGACGCCGCCTTCGCCGCGAACCTGGAGACCGTGCCGGCGGGCGCCGCCCTGACCGAGGCGCTCGCCCCGGCGGGCCTGATCACCGTCACGGGCGGGCTGAGCTACATCGGGCCGCGCACGTTCGACACCGTCCTCGCCCCGTCCGGCGGGCGGGCGTGGGTGGCGGCGTTCGCGGTACGGCCCGTCGACTTCCGGCCCGTCGAGGCAGTGCTACGACGGTACGGACTGGTCACACGGCCGTCCGAGGCCTCCCACCGGCAGCGCCGTTTCACCGACCCGGACGAGCAGCGGCGCACCCTGGAGAGCCTCGCGGCGGCCGGGCTGGACCCCGCCGGACGCGAGGCGGAGGGGTACTACCACGCCGTCCTCCACGAGGCCCGGCCCGCCACGGACTGGGGCTGACCGCCGGCGCCCGGGAAGCGGTCCGCCGGCTCAGCGGATCCACACGGCCGCGAGGCCGAAGAGGGCGAGCAGCCCGCAGATGGTGAAGTTGACGAGCTTGTGGTTGAGGAAGACCGCGACGAACTCGCGGATCGTCGCGCTCGGCCAGAAGTACGCGGCCGTCGGGGAGCCGACGACCTGGCCGTTGACGCCGGTCTTGCGGGCCATGAGCGCGGCCCGGAAGGCGTGGAAGTTATTGGTGACGATCACGCAGCGGTAGCCGGGCCTGGCCTCCGCCATGATCGCCTTGCTGTAGAGGAGATTCTCCTCGGTGGTACGGGACTTGTCCTCGCGCCGGACGTGCTCGGCGGGGAAGCCGCGGTCGGTGAGGTAGTCGGCCATGGCGTGGGATTCCGGGAGCTCTTCGTCCGGGCCCTGGCCGCCCGAGGTGATGAGGACGGGCGGTTTGCCGCGCGCCGCCTGCCGCTCGTACACCTTGCGTCCGCGCTCCAGCCGGCTGGCGAGCAGGGGCGGCACCTTCGTCCCGCCGATGAGGCCGGAGCCGAGCACCACCACGAAGTCGACGTTCCGGCGCGGCCGCATCCAGCCGTACAGGAAGGCGTATCCGATGAAGCAGAAGAACAGGAACGACACATAGGCGGCGATCATCAGGGTGGTGCCCGTGACGATCGTCAGGTTCCGGGAGCGGGTGGCGGCGGACGCGATCGTCAGGCCGATGAGGCCGAAGATGGCGAGACCGGTGAGGAAGGACATCAGATTGGCGGGGCGCCGCCCCTCCTTGCGGATCATCTTCACACCGTTGGCCAGCAGGAGCGCCGGCAGCACGAAGGCACCGAGGAAGGGGATCAGGAGGAGCCCGGCCGCGATCCACTCCAGCGCGTGCACACCGCGGTCGCCACCCGCCGCGGCCGCGCGCACCAGGCTGAACAGCAGGCCGAACAGCAGGCATATACAGGTGAGCCCGAAATGAACCGCGTTGCTGAAGCGTCGCCGGTCGCGCAATACGCCGATGCCGAAGAGGAGAAGGAACAGAGCTGCGGGGGCATACGCGATCACGACGGCATCGTACGCGGTGTGACGATGTGTCTGAACATGCCAGCGCGCCCTCGGAAGGGCGAATGGGCCGGGCGGGCGCGGTGGGGCCACTAAGTGTTTGCGCATGATCACTACTCGCGCCTGGCGGCGCGCCGCCGTCGCTGTCCTGGGCCTGGCCGCCGCCATGGCCCCGCCCGTCGCCGCGCCGGCGGTCTCCGCCCCCTCGGTGTCCACCCACCGCGTACCGCCGGAGCCCCCGGCGGCGGACGCGGTCCGCACCGAGCTGGACGGCCTCAAGGTGGAACCGCCGCATTCGATGGCGGGCTACTCCCGGGCGAGGTTCCCGCACTGGATCAAGCAGTACGGGGAGTGCGACACCCGTGAGGTGGTCCTCTCGCGGGACGGATCGAACGTCACCCAGGACTCGCTGTGCCGGGCCGTGACGGGCAGCTGGTACAGCGCGTACGACGACAGGACCCTCGACTCGGCGTCCAAGGTGGACATCGACCACATGGTGCCGCTGGCCAACGCGTGGCGCAGCGGCGCGGACACCTGGACCACCGACCGGCGGAAGGCGTTCGCCAACGACCTGGACAACCCCCAGCTGTACGCCGTCTCCGCCTCCTCCAACCGCTCCAAGGGCGACCAGTCGCCGGACCAGTGGGCGCCGCCCAACCAGGACTTCTGGTGCGCCTACTCCCGGTCCTGGGGGCACATCAAGAGCGTGTACGGGCTGAGCGTCACCCAGCCCGAGAGGGAGAAGCTGATCGCGATGCTCGACACCTGCGACTGACGGGCCGCGGGCCGGGGGCCGTACGGGGAGGAACCGGAAAGGGCCGGTCCCTCCCCGTCGCGTTGTCGATATGCGATATCTGTGCAAATCTGGACGAAGGGACGATCAACTGGGGAGCGTATGTCATGACTTTCCCCCTCAACGAATCCCAAGGACTCCGCGAAGACCTCAGCCGGCTGGCGCACGCGGGCTGGCAGACGTTGCTGGGCGCCGGCATCGCCTCGGTGGCCCTGGGCGCGATCGTGCTGGCCTGGCCCGGGGCGTCATTGCTGGTCGTCGGGGTCCTCTTCGGCCTCTATCTGCTGGTGATCGGCGCCTTCCAGCTCGCCGGCGCCTTCAGCGTGTACGTCCCCGGCGCCCTGCGGGTGCTGGGCTTCGTCAGCGGCGCCCTGTGCGTCCTGCTCGGGCTGCTGTGCTTCCGCGAGCCCGCCCGGTCGATCCTGCTGCTCGCGCTGTGGATCGGGTTCGGCTGGCTGCTGCGCGGGGTGATGCTGGCGGGCGTGGCGCTGTCGACCAAGGGCATGCCCGCCCGGGGCTGGCAGGTGTTCGTCGGCTTCCTCAACGTCCTGGCCGGGATCGTGATGATCGACCTGCCCTTCCGGTCGATCGCCGTGCTCACCGTGGTGACCGGGGTGTTCCTCGTCGTCATGGGCGTTTTCGAGATCTTCCACGCCATCCGGCTGCGCGGCCTCCTCAAGAAGGCCACGGGCTGAACCCCGCCCGGCGGGAAGGGGCCCGCGCCCCTCATGGGCGCGAGGCCCTTCCGCCGTATCTGCACCACACTTCGACCCTATAAACATACTCAGCTACGTACGGATGAACGTGCGCCGCCGATGCTGCGCGGACGCCCATGAGTCCGCCACTCTGCTGCGTGGCCTGGTCGGGGGGTGGCACGGCGGCCGATGGGGGTGACGGTCATGTCCGCACGCCGTCGGACGGGGTGTCGCACCCGAGAACTCCGGCACCGCGAACGGTCGTTCACGGTGTCCGCACGCGTAGCGAAGGGACCCCCGGATGAACCGGCTCAACGGCGCTGCTCCGCTCGGTGCGGGTGCGCCGACCGCCCCCCGCCCGGACGACCCCGCGGACGCCGCCGAGGCGGCACCGGCCGTCGTCGACGCGCTGCGCGGCCTGCTCGCCGGGCCGACGGGGCTGGGCACGTCGGCCGCCCGCCTGTTCCGCGCGGACCTCACCCCGCCCGCGCCGCCCGTTTCCGCCCCCGCCCCCGAGCAGCCCGCGGAAGGGCACTCCGACGGCTCCGGGGACTCCTCGGGCGCCTCCGGCGCCTCCGTGCGCGTACCGCCGCTCTACTGCCCCGACGCCGAGCGCGACGACCCGGCCCTCGGCGAGGAGGTGAACAACCGGCTCGTCGAATGGGCCGAGGAGGTCGGCATCTTCCGGGGCCGGCTGGAGCGGCTGCGCTCCCACAACTTCGGGCGGCTGTTCATGCTCGCCCACCCCGACACCGACGACCCCGAGCGGATCCTCACCGCCGCCCGCTGCGGACTGGCCGAATGGGCCGTGGACGACCACTGGGTCGACGAAGGGGAGGACACCTCGCCCGAGTTGATCGGATCCCGCCTGGCCCTCGCCCACGCCGTCGTCGACCCCGTCCGCCTCCCGGCCCGCTACCTGGCGCAGTTCGAGAACATCGTGCGCAAGGAGCCCGTCCTGCGCGCCTTCCGCTCCTGCCTCGACCACCTGGCCCGCATCGCCAGCCCCACCCAGGTGGCCCGGCTGCGCCACGAACTGGCCGTGATGTTCGTGGGCTACAACCAGGAGGGGGAGTGGCGCGGCTCCGGGCGGCGGCCCGCCGTGTGGGAGTACCTGCTGCACCGCTACGAGAACGCCTTCTACCCGTGCATGGTCCTCATCGACCCCGTCGGCGGCTACGAGCTCCCCGCCGCCGAGTTCGCCGACGCGCGCGTACGCCGCACGTATCTGTACGCCGGTACGGCCAACGTGCTGCTCAACGACCTCTACTCGATGGCCAAGGAAGACCCCACCGACACCAATCTGCCCAACCTCATCGCCGCGGAGGACAACTGCTCGCTTCAGGAGGCCGTGAACCGCGCGGCGTGCATCCACGACGAGCTGATGCACACGGTGGAGGCCGAGTGCGCCGTCCTGAGCGCGGCCGGTTCCCCCGAGCTCCGGCGCTATCTCGCCGGGCTGTGGGCCTGGATGGGCGGGAGCAAGGAGTGGCACGCGACCAGTCCCCGGTACCACGGCGTACAGCCCCAGTGAATCCCCAGCAGTTCATCAGCAAGCGGAATCAGCAAGCGGAAAGAGAAGACACGGTGACCATTCAGGAGATCAGCCCCGCCTCGGTTCTCGCCAGTGCCTACCAGCGGTCCGTGGCCGACTACTGGAACCGGGAGAAGAACCCGGTCAATCTCCGGCTCGGCGAGGTGGACGGCATCTACCACCACCACTACGGCGTCGGCGACGTCGACTGGTCCGTCCTGGAGGGGCCCGAGGAGACCCGCGACGAGCGGATCACCGCCGAGCTCCACCGCCTGGAGTGCGCCCAGGCGGAGATCCTGCTCAACCACCTCGGCACCGTCACCCCCGACGACCGTCTGATGGACTCCGGGTCGGGGCGCGGCGGCGGCAGCCTCGTCGCCAACCGCCGGTTCGGCTGCCATGTCGACGGCGTCTCCATCTCGGAGACGCAGGTCGCGTTCGCCAATGAGCAGGCCGAGAAGCACGGCGTGTCCGACAAGGTGCGCTTCCACCTGAAGAACATGCTGGACACCGGGTTCGAGAGCAGCCGCTTCCGGGCCATCTGGAACAACGAGAGCACCATGTACGTGGACCTCTCCCAGCTGTTCCCGGAGTACTCGCGGATGCTCCGGCACGGTGGCCGCTACGTGACCATCACCGGCTGCTACAACGACACCTACGGACTGCCGTCCCGCGCCGTCAGCGAGATCAACGCCCATTACATCTGCGACATCCACCCGCGCAGCAGCTACTTCAAGGAGATGGCGGCCAACCGGCTCGTCCCGGCCGCCGTCGTGGACCTCACCGAGGCCACGATCCCGTACTGGGAGCTGCGCGCCCAGTCGCCGCTGGCCACGGGCATCGAGAAGGCGTTCCTGACCGCGTACAAGGACGGCAGCTTCCAGTACCTGCTGATCGCCGCCGACCGCGTCTGACCCCGGCCGCCTTCCTCCGGTCCCCGGCGGCCCGCCGCCGGGGACCGGAAGCTCCCACCGCGACGTACCGCGCGGTCGCCCAGGGCATCCTCACCATGGCCCCGGGGGCCGCGCCGTGGCACGCTGACCGAAGCGCAGCCACCTGATAGGTCGCCAGGAACAGCCGGAGGAGGATTCGTGCTGTACGCCTTTGGATTCGAGCGGATCGGCGTCGTGGCCAGTGACCTCTACTTCATCGACCCCCACCCCACGCCGGGGCAGGAAGGCGCCGAGCACGGAGTGCGCCTGGAGATCCGGCTGCTCCGGCGAGAGCCCCTGACGGGAACCATCTACGCCGCGCGGCCCATCGTCGTCGACCGTCCCGTATGGCGGGCCGACCTCCTGGAGTCGGCCGACGGCCCCGCCGGAAGCCTGGACCGCGCCCATCACCACCCGAGGTTCGACGGCTGGAGCCCGGGCCCGCGGGTCTTCGACGAGGAACTGTCGGCCGCGCCCCTGGACTGGGTCGCCGGGAAGCTGACGAACCTGGACGCCCTGCTGGCGGAGTCCGGGGTGGCGGCGGACGAGGCCGGCCCGCACGACGCGGCGGAACTCCGTAACGCGACGCCCGACATCATCGCGGCCGTGCGCAAGCTGCTCGACGGCGTGGCCAAGGGCGAGCTGGCCCGCCCGCCGGCCGGGGAAAACCTCACCAGCGCCCGCGTCAGCTGGCTGTGAACGAGCGGAGGGCGCCCGGCCGCATACGGCCGGGCGCCCTCCGGGAGGCATGGACCAGGACCGTCAGCGGCCCTGCTGCTCCTGCTTCTGCTTGTTCTTCTCCTTGATGCGGACCGCTTCCTTGCGGACGTCCGCCTGGGTGGCGCGCTCCTTCTGGAGCCACTCCGGGGACTCCTGCTTCAGCGCCTCGATCTGCTCCGTGGTGAGCGCCTCGGTGATCCCGCCGCGGGCCAGACCCGAGATCGAGACACCGAGCTTCGCCGCGACCACCGGACGCGGGTGCGGGCCGTTCTGGCGCAGCTCGCGCAGCCACTCCGGCGGGTCGGCCTGAAGAGCGTTGAGCTCGTCGCGCGTGACGACACCCTCCTGGAACTCGGTGGGGGTGGCTTCGAGGTACACACCCAGCTTCTTCGCCGCGGTCGCGGGCTTCATGGTCTGGGTGCTCTGGTGCGACGTCATGCCGTCAAGGATATCGAGCGTGTGCGCCCCTTCCGACCACGCCCGGTAACCTGGCCGGGTGACAGGCTCGGAAGTACCCCCTACCCCGTTCCGGCTCGCCTACGTACCGGGCGCGACCCCCGCCAAATGGGTGCGGATCTGGAACGAGCGACTGCCGGACACCCCGCTGGACCTCATGGCGACGCCCGCCGCCGACGTACCGGACGTGCTGCGCCGCGGTGACGCCGACGCGGGGCTCGTCCGGCTGCCCGTCGACCGGGAGTACTTCAGCGCCATCCCTCTCTACACCGAGACCACGGTGGTGGTGATCCCCAAGGATCACCTCATCGCGGCGTTCGAGGAGGTGGCGCTGGCCGACCTGGCCGACGAGATCGTGTTCCACCCCCTCGACGACACCCTCGACTGGGAGAACGGGCTGCCGGGCCGCCCCGCGATCGAGCGCCCCGCCACCACGGGTGACGCCATCGAGCTCGTCGCGGCGAACGTGGGCGTGCTCCTCGTGCCGCAGTCGCTCGCCCGGCTGCACCACCGCAAGGACCTCACGTACCGGACGGTCACGGACGCCCCGCAGTCGAGCGTCGCGCTGTCGTGGCCCGAGGAGCGGACCACCGACATGGTGGACGATTTCATCGGGATCGTCCGCGGCCGCACCGTGAACAGCTCCCGGGGCCGCCGCCCCGGCGCGGCCGAGCAGCCGAAGGACCAGCGCAAGGAGAAGCGCCCGGAGCAGGGCGGCGCCCGGCGCAAGCCGGCGACCGGCAAGACGGCGGGGAAGACGGCGGGCAGGAGCGGCGCGGGCGCCAAGGGCACCCGGGGCGCCTCCGGCGGCTCCCGCTCCGCCGCCTCCCGGACCGCCAAGCGCGGCAAGCCCGGCCGCCGGGGGTGAGGGCGGCAGCGGGTGGCCGGCACGGTGTTCGCCGAATGGTTCTGAAAGCGATTACCAGCTGCATCGCAAGCCTCGCTTCTCGGGGATAAAACCGCAGGTCAGATGGGTGTTAACGGTATTGGAAACCGATGCCGTTGCAGCCTTTGCACACCCCGCGATCCATGTTGTTCACTCGCTGGCGAAGCCCCCGACGAGGCAGCCAGGAGGCACCGTGCCCGGCCACACCCATACCCATGATCACGCCCCCGGCGGAGGCGCCCACAGCCATGACCACGGCTCCGGGCACGACGGGCACGGCGGCCACAGCCACGGCGTCGCCGCCGACGCCGACCGCCGGTGGCTGACCATCGCCCTGACGCTGATCACCGTGTTCATGGCCGCCGAGGTCACCATCGGCATCCTCGCCCGCTCCCTGGCGCTGATCTCCGACGCGGCCCATATGCTCACCGACGCCGCCTCGATCGTGCTCGCGCTCATCGCGATGCGGCTGGCGGCCCGGCCCGCCCGCGGCGGCTACACCTACGGCCTCAAGCGCGCCGAGATACTCTCCGCCCAGGCCAACGGCCTCACGCTCGTCCTCCTCGCCGCCTGGCTCGGCTATGAGGCCGTGCGCCGCCTGATCAACCCGCCCGACGTCGAGGGCGGCTTGGTACTCGCCACCGCGCTCGTCGGCATCGTCGTCAACATCGTGGCCGCGTGGTGCATCTCCAAGGCCAACCGCAGCTCGCTGAACGTCGAGGGCGCCTTCCAGCACATCCTCAACGACCTCTACGCCTTCATCGGCACCGCCGTCGCCGGACTCGTCGTCATGCTCACCGGCTTCGCCCGCGCCGACGCCATCGCCACCCTCGCCGTCGTCGTCCTCATGCTCAAGGCCGGCATCGGCCTGATCAGGGCCTCCGGCCGGATCTTCCTGGAGGCCGCCCCCGCCGGCATCGACCCCGACGCGGTCGGCGACCGCATGGCCGCCGCCGGCCAGGTCGTAGAGATCCACGACCTCCACATCTGGCAGATCACCTCCGGCCAGCCAGCCCTGTCGGCCCACGTCCTGGTCACCCCCGACGGCGACTGCCACACCGTGCGCCGCCGCCTCCAGCACCAGCTGCGCGAGGACTACGGCATCACCCACGCCACCCTCCAGGTCGACCACCTCGGCGAGGACCGGGACGAGGAGGCACTCCTGCAGATCGCCGCCGCCCCGACGGGCCACCGGGCGCACGCCGAGGACACCCACGGCCCCGTCCACCGGCCCGGCTCCCACGACCACTGAGCCGACCGGAACGACCCCCACTCCGCCCGGTGCCCGCGAAGCCTGCCTTCGCGGGCACCGGGCGGACGTCGTTACCGGCGCCGTTTCCGGACACAGTGGCGCGATGACTCCCTTGACGGGGAATTCCCGCTGGTCAATCGTGTGACGGCCGCGCACGCCCGGGGGAGCGGGCGCAGGCCGCAAGGGGCCGGTCGGCCCTTTGCCCCACGACTTCCGGCGTGCACGGCCGCACGCCCTCCCGAGGAGAGTTCTTGTCCGGCGAGCAGCACTTGCTGAAGGTCTACAGCGACCGTTCCTACGTCCACACCACCACCGTTCGCCACCAGGGCACCACCGTCGCCCTGGCCATGGACGACCGGCGGCGCATCGTCTACACCGTGCTGGACCTGGCCCGGCACGACGAGGCCAAGGGCGAGCTCGACGCCGCCTACTGGTCGGAGAACCCGCTCCCGCTCCGCTTCCCCTCCGAGATCACGGACGTGGGCTTCGCCGCTGTCGGCACCACCGCGCTGCCCGTCGTCAAGAACGGCGGCAGAGTGGAGGCGGCGCCCGGCGAGCGGCTGGACGCCGAGGAGACCGACCCCTTCCTGTCCACGACCGCCCGGCTCACCGCCCCGGCCCCCTTCCACGCCCTCTCCGACGGCACCCACATCGTCGTCCTGCGCCAGTCCGTCGCCGCCGGTCACCCCGACGCCGTCCACAAGCTGACCGGCGGGGCCTCCTCCGGCGACCCGGACCGCACCGACTACGTCAAGGACGCCACCGGGGCCAAGGTGCCCCTCGTCGCCGACACCCTCCTGTGCGACCGGTTCTTACTCGTCGGCGGCGAGCTCAAGCCCGTCCTGGAGGCCCGCTACCGCCGTAGCCGCCACCGCACCCGGCCCGACTCCGCCAAGGACAGCCTGGGCACCACCGACATGGAAGGCCGCCCCTTCCACGAGCCCACGCAGGAGCTGTCGTTCGTCCGCCACCTCACCGGCGGGCGCTTCACCGCCCTGCTCGTCCCCACCGCCGTCCACGGACAGCAGCGCTGGCAGATCTTCGCGCACAACGACGCCACGGGCCGCGTCGACTCCTTCAACGTCGAGCAGGGCAAGGACGGCCTGTTCAACCTCCAGGGCACCCAGGCCTGGACCAGCCCCGACCCCGCCCACCGGGACGCCGTCTACGAACCGGGCCCCGGCACCTGCCCGTTCACCGGCCTGCCCCTGATTCCGGTCGTGAGCTCGGAGGGCCACGCCGAGACAGCGCTGGCCTTTGGCGAGGGCGACGCCCACGTGCGAATCCCGCAGGGACCCGAGCTCGCCGGGCGCGACTTCACCGTCGAGTTCTGGGCACGGCGCACCGCCCACGGCCGCCAGGAGTTCCTGGTGGGCCACGGCGACGAGGCCGGCAGCCCGCGCAACTCCCTCCACATCGGCTTCCGCGAGGACAACCGCTTCACCTTCGCCTTCTACGCCGAGGACCTCAACACCGACGTACGGACCGAGGACACCGCCTGGCACCACTACGCCTGCGTCTACGAGCACGCCGCCCTCAGGCAGACCGTCTACCGCGACGGCGAGCAGGCCGGCAGCCGCACCATGGACGGCGGCTACACCGGCACCGGCGCCCTGCTGCTGGGCCGCGCCCTCGCCCAGGGCGCCCGCGCCGAGCTGGACGAGGTACGGATCTGGGACCGCGCCCGCACCGCCGACGAGCTCAACCGCGACAAGAGCGTCCGCCTCATAGGCAACGACCCCGGCCTCGTCGCCTACTACCGCTTCGACGAGGGCTCCGGCACCCGCCTCCACGACCAGACCGACCACGCCCGCCACGGCGAACTCCTCGGTGGCCCGAAGTGGGTGACCTCCGAGGCCCCCATCGGCGACCACCCCGGCGTGCGCCGCGACAGCTTCGCCGTCGCCGGCCGGAAGACCGTCTCCGGGCTCTCCGCCGTCCTGTACCACCAGCAGGAGGAGACCACCACCGGCTACGGCCAGGAGCCCAAGCCCGCCAAGCGCCAGGCCCGCGTCCTGCTGTCGTACGCCACCACCGGACCCGACCCGAGGACGGGCGCGGAGACCGGGGACGCGTACCTCGCCACGGTCGACTTCGGCGTCGGGCGCGACGGTCGCCTCGCACAGGTGCCGGACGAGCTGGCGCTGCCGGTGCTCGCCGCGCCGGAGGGCAGCGCCGACGTCGAGACGATCAGCGAGCTGGACGCCCGGATACGGGAGCTGGTCCGGGACATCACGGCCAAGGAGACCGAGGTCGGCGAGCTCGGCCGGCAGACCGCGGGTGTGCCGGAGCTGGAGCTCCAGCGCGAGATGTACTACCAGTACTCGCAGGACCTCAGCGGCTGGGCGTTCCGCCTGCGTTTCAAGAACACCCGGGACGGCAAGCCGCAGTACCTCGCGGTCAAGGGCGACGGGCAGGGCCAGGGCGACTACCCGCCGCTGATCCGGACCGGCGACAAGGACGCGAAGTCGGCACTCTGGACCCTCCAGTTCCCACCGTCCTGGAGCGGGCCGACCCCCTACCACGTGCTCAACCTCCACACCGGCAAGGACATGAACGTCTCCGGCGCGAGCACGGCCAACGACGGTGAGCTCATCATCTACCGCCGGGAAGCCGGTGCCTCGAACAGCCTCTTCACCCTCGATTACGATCCCGACGGCTACAGCGCCCTGGTCAACCGGAAGAGCGGGAAGACCGTCTGCGCCCCCGACCGGCTCGGCGACCGCGTCGTCCAGTACGACTCCGCCACCGTCACCGAGTCCGGCGAAGGGCTCCTCGCCTTCGAGCGCGTCCGCCTCCACGACCTCGGCAGCCCCGACATCCGCGACGCGGGCAAGCGCGTGGAGGCCCTCGACGCCCAGCTCGCCGAGCTCCGCCCGCAGCGCGAACTGCTGGAGCGGCGCCGCCGCGAGATCGAGGCCGACCAGGCCGAGCTGACCGCCAAGCGCGACGAGCTCGCCCGCCTCACCGGCGGCCTCAAGGGCGCCGACGACATCGCGCTGCCCGTACCCCAGCTCTCCCTCGACCGCACCGGCCTGAGCGCCTCCGGCGCGCTGCTGGCCTTCGCCCGCTCGGCCGACCGGCCGTACCTCCTGGACAGCGCCACCGGCAACGTCGTGCTGTACTTCCGCGGCACCAACGGGCAGTTCTTCGCCACCTACTACGACACCACGGTCCTGCGCTCCTCCCGCCGGCTGACGGCCGGCGACGGCCAGGGTGTCACCTTCACCGCCCGCGACTCCGGCACCGGCCTGGGCTCGGTCACGATCCGCGTCACCGCCGGTGACGGACCCGGCCTGTGCGACATGACCATCGAGCGGGGCGAGGAGCGCGAGACCTGGGAGGGGCTGCCGCGCCACGCGGCCGACTTCGCCGCCATCGTCAACGGCACGCCGGAGGAGCCCGTCACGATCGGCGCGGTGAAGTCGTTCGACGCGACCAGCAGACTCCTGTCCGGCGGCAAGGCCGGCGACGTGATCGGCGGTGAGCTCCGGCTCGCCGAACCCCTCTCCGTCGCCCTGCCCGTCGGCACGCCCGTCACCGTCGGCGGCCACCTCTACCTCACCGAGGGCCGGCACGCGTCCGGGGCCACCACGCTCCGGCTGGACGCCGGCGAGGGCGGCCCCGAGCCGCAGCCGGGCGAGCCCGTCCAGCGGCTGCGCCACGACCACCGCCGCGCCTCCTCCAACCGCCCCGGCGTCCCGCTCTCGGCGGGCTCCCGGCTGGTGCTGGCCGACCCGGGTACGGCCCGGGAGGTCCCGCTCGGTGAGGTCTCGGACCTCGTCGCCGGGCACGGCTGCCGCTGGCGCGCCGACAAGCCCGGCCGGGCGTACTCCTTCGACGGGCAGCGGAACGTCCTCACCCTGCCGCAGGAGCGGCTGGACCGGGTGGCCGTGGCCCGCGACCTGACGCTGGAGGCGTGGGTCAACCCCGAGTCGGTGTCCGGCGCGGCCAGGATCGTCCACGCCGGCACCGGCGACGTCCCGTACACCCTCGGCCTGCTCGCCCCGGCGGCGACCGTTGTGCCCGCCCTGGCCTTCGACGGCAGGAGTGGCGTGGCCATGACCGAGAACGGCTTCAGCCTCGCCGGCCAGTCCTTCACGGTGGAGTTCTGGGCCCGGCGCACCACGGAATGGAACGGCAAGGCGCAGTACGTCGTCGGCCACGGCACCTCGCAGGGCACCACCAGAGGAGCCCTGCACATCGGCTGGCGCGAGGGCAGCGCCTTCACCTTCGGCTTCTACGGCGACGACCTCACCACCACCTACGGTCAGGACTACGCGGGCTGGCACCACTGGGCCTGCGTCTTCGACGCGACCACCCGGGAGCAGGTGATCTACCGGGACGGCGTCGCCGAGGACCGGCGCATCGCCACGGGCACGTACCAGGGCGACGGCCTCTTCAGCTTCGGCAGCCACTTCGGCGGCTGGGTGCCCGACTACGCGGCCGTGGAGATGGACGAGGTCCGGCTCTGGGGCACCGCCCGCACCGCCGCGGAGATCCGGGACCGCAAGAACGTACGACTGACGGGCAAGGAGCCCGGCCTGATGGGTTACTGGCCCTGCGGCGACCCGCTCGACCAGGTGGGCGGCAAGCCCGGCGTCCTGGACCGCTCCGGCAACAACCGCCATGTCTACCTGCGCGGCGGCGTCACCACCGCGACCACGACCGCCGAGATCAAGCAGGCCGTGGACACGACGTACCGCGTCGTCGCCGGGGCCGGTGACCGGCTGGTGGCCACCCGCGACACCTTCGCCCCGCACGAGTGGACCCACCTCGCCGCCGCCTACGAGCAGTCCTGGGCCGTCGAGCTCTCCGACGGCGCGTATCTGGAGACGCCCGACAACGACGCGCTCGACATCGCCGGCGACCTCACCGTCGAGGTCTTCTGCCGCGTCGCCGCCCTCGGCGCGACGCAGGGCCTGCTCTCCAAGGGCCGTACGGCAGACGGCTCCGGCGGCAGCGTCCCGTACCGGCTGCTCGTCCTGCCCGACGGAAAGCTGGAGTTCGGCTTCGAGGAGCCGGACGGCAGGCTCGTGCGCTTCACCTCCACCGAGGCCGTTGCCGCCGGAACGTTCCACCGCCTCGCCGTCGTCCGCAAGAGCGGCCGGTCGATGCAGGAGCGCAAGGGCAACAAGGAGATCACGGGCGCGGGCGCCGACGGCAAGCCCGTCAAGCAGACCGTCGAGCTCGTGGAGTCCGTCGACGTCCAGGAGTGGCAGGACATCCGCTTCTTCATCGACGGCCGTGAGGCCGGCTCCGCCCGCTACGAGGGGCCCGGCGCCAAGGGCAACACCGGCACGCTCGACATCGGCCGGGCCCGCACGGGCCTGGACGTCCACTCCTTCACCGGCGTCGTCGCCGAGGTCCGGCTGTGGGGCCTCGCCCGTGACGCCGCGCAGCTCGGCACGCCCGTCTCCGCCCGCGACCGCGGCCTGACCGCCCAATGGCGCTTCGAGGAGAACGCCGGGAACACCGCAGCCGACACCACCGGCTCGCACCCCGCCCGGCTGCGCGGCGCCCGCTGGACCCGCAACCCCGACCCGCGCGGCAGCGCCTTCCGGATCTACCGCAACGGCGTCTCCGTGGCCTGCGACCCCCTCGACGGCAAGGACTTCACCGACTACGGCGACACCCAGCTCTCCCTCGGCGCCCGGATCGAGGACGGCGAGATCACCCAGCCCTTCCACGGCATCCTGGAGGAGGTGCGCCTCTGGCGCACCGCCCGCACCCAGGAACAGGTCCTCGACAACCTCTTCACCCGGCTCAAGGGCGAGAAGGAGGACCTGATCGCCTACTGGTCCTTCGACCGCGCCTCCACCGACGAGAGCGCGAACCTGGTCCGCGACGAGGGCCTGCGCGGCAACGACCTCACCCTGGCCGCCGCCCCTCGCCGCCCCGCCGCCGTCCTGTCCACCGCGCCCGTCTCCAGCGACACCGCCCAGGTCCGCTCGGCCCTGGCCGCCATGCGCACCCCCTTCCACGAGACGGTCTCCGGCGCGCCCGCCGTCGCCGAGTACGCGGACATGCAGTACACCGCCAAGGGCGAGGCCTTCGGCGTGCTCAAGCGCGCGTACGGCTACCTGCGCGACGGCCGCTGGCACCTGGTCACCGGCTACAAGGTCGGCGACCTGGTCAGCGAATGGGTCAGCCAGGTGCAGTTCGCCCCCCAGCTCGTCGGCTACATCGAGGGCGCGCCCCCGGTGCCGTCGGAGAACCTCACCCCCAACACCGTCGACCCCGACCGCGCCACCTACGACGGGGTGGCGTCGGTGGAGTTCACCCAGGCCGAACAGGTCGTCCACTCGCTGTCGTCGGCCAAGGAACGCAGCGTCGACGCCGCGTTCAGCTTCGCCCTCTCCAACGAGGTCGACGTCGACATGTGGATGATCGCCGCACCGCTGGGCTTCGGCGTCGCCAAGTCCATGGCCAAGGCCAAGGTGTCGGTGGGCGTGCGCGGCAGCCTGGAGTTCTCCAACAGCTGGGCCGACGAGACCGCCGTCTCCCAGGGCGAGAACACCTCCCGCGCCATGAAGGTCGACCTCTCCGGCAGCTGGGAGGACCCGCTGAAGCCCCTCAACGCCGCGCTCGGCCGCCGCTACATCCCCGTCAACACCGGCTTCGCGCTCGTCCAGTCCCAGACCGCCGACGTCTTCGCGTTGCGCCTGGCGCACAGCGGCTCCCTCGTCGCCTACCGCATCCAGCCCAACCCGGACATCCCCAAGGACTGGAACGTCGTCCCCTTCCCCATCAACCCCCGCTACACCAAGCAGGGCACGCTGGACGGCGCGGTCGGCTACGACGAGCGCGGCAAGGTCCTCGATCCCGACTACGCGGGCGCCCGGGACCACGGCGAGTACAGCTACTACAAGCCGCGCGAGGCCTACGCCGTCAAGCGCCGCATCCAGCGCGAACAGCAGCGGCTGCGCGGCTACTACGAGTCCGTGTCGACCGAGACCCACGCCCCCGACCCCACCGCCGAGCGGGCGGGCCGGGTGCTGGGCGGCGCGATCGGCGGCGACACCGCGCCGGGCAAGGGCCGGGACACCGCCGGGAACACCACCGGCGACGGTTTCTCCCGGCGCGATCTCGTCAACACCTATGTCTGGACGGCCGACGGCGGATTCTTCGCCGAGACCACCGAGACCACCGACGCGGTCAGCGAGACGACCTCCGGCTCGTACTCACTGTCCGGCTCGGTGGGCGCGTCCGTCGGCACGTCCTTCGACATCATGGGCGTCGGGATCAACGCCCAGCTCGACGCGGCCGTCGGCGGCGGCATGTCCGTCACCCGGGCCCGCGGCAAGGAGGCCACCCGCTCCTTCGGACTGAACGTCACCTGCTCACCGTCCGGCAACGTCCAGCAGTACGACGCCAACCGCAAGCCCGTCTTCGACGCCGACGGCAAGCCCGTCAACGCGGCCGGCAAGGTGGACGCCTACCGGTTCCTCAGCTTCTACCTGGGCGAGGACACCGAGCACTTCGACACCTTCTTCCACAAGGTCGTCGACCCCACCTGGCTGGAGAACGGCACCGACCCCAACGCGGCCGCGCTGCGCCAGGCGCGTCAGTCGGACCGCAAGCCGCCGTGCTGGCGCGTGATGCACCGCGTCACGTTCGTCAGCCGGCTGCTGCCGCCGGTGGCCGGGGCGGAGGCCCCGCCGCTGGAGCGGGCCATGCGGCAGCTCGACGTGGAGAGCAACTACGAGCTCGTCCGCCGCCTCGACCCGTACGTCAAGGGCGCTGCCACCAGCCTGGCCGGGCTCACGGAGGCCGTGCGCACGGCCCTCGCCACGCACCTGCCCGAGCTGAGCCCCCACGCGGCGGACGTGACCGGATTCCTCGCCCAGTACTACGGAGTGGAGGCCTGATCCGCTGATCCGGTCCCGGGGCCGGCCCATGTGGCCGGTCCCGGGACCGTTGCGTTTGCTACCGCTCCTGGCCGACGGCCAGCGCCGCGCGCTTGACCGCCGAGGCCACGGCTTCCGTCGCCTTCGCGTTGAAGACGCTGGGGATGATGTAGTTGGCGTTGAGTTCGTCCTCGGCGACGACGTCGGCCAGGGCGCGGGCGGCGGCGAGCATCATGGTGGTGTTGACGGTGCGGGACTGGGCGTCCAGCAGGCCGCGGAAGACGCCGGGGAAGACCAGCACGTTGTTGATCTGGTTCGGGAAGTCCGAACGCCCGGTCGCCACCACCGCCGCGGTCTTGCGGGCGATGCCCGGGTCGACCTCCGGGTCCGGGTTGGCCAGCGCGAACACGATGCCGTTCTCGGCCATCGCGGCCACGTCGTCGCCGTCCAGGACGTTCGGGGCGGAGACGCCGATGAAGACGTCCGCGCCGCGCACGGCCTCCTTCAGGGTGCCGGTGACGCCCTCGGGGTTGGTGTTGTCCGCGATCCACCGCAGCGCCGACTGGGGCCCGGCCGAGACCAGGTCCGGGCGGGCGGTGTGGACCACGCCGTGGATGTCGGCGACCACCGCGTGCCGCACCCCGGCCGCGATCAGCAGCTTCAGGATCGCCGTACCGGCCGCGCCCGCACCGGACATGACGACCCGTACGTCACCGATGTTCTTGCCCACCACGCGCAGCGCGTTGGTCAGGGCGGCCAGGACGACGATGGCGGTGCCGTGCTGGTCGTCGTGGAAGACCGGGATGTCCAGCGCCTCGCGCAGCCGCGCCTCGATCTCGAAGCAGCGGGGGGCGGAGATGTCCTCGAGGTTGATGCCGGCGAAGCCGGGGGCGATGGCCTTGACGATCTCGACGATGGCGTCGGAGTCCTGGGTGTCCAGGCAGATCGGCCAGGCGTCGATGCCGGCGAAGCGCTTGAACAGGGCGGCCTTGCCCTCCATCACGGGCAGGGCGGCCTTGGGGCCGATGTTGCCCAGCCCGAGGACGGCGGAGCCGTCGGTGACCACGGCGACGCTGTTGCGCTTGATGGTCAGGCGGCGGGCGTCCTCGGGGTTCTCGGCGATGGCCATGCACACGCGGGCGACACCGGGGGTGTAGACCATGGAGAGGTCGTCGCGGTTGCGGATGGGGTGCTTGGAGGCCATCTCGATCTTGCCGCCGAGGTGCATCAGGAAGGTGCGGTCGGAGACCTTGCCCAGGACGACGCCCTCGATGCCGCGGAGCTTCTCGACGATCTCGTCGGCGTGCTCGGTCGAGGTGGTGGCCATGGTGACGTCGATACGCAGCTTCTCGTGCCCGGAAGCGGTCACGTCCAGACCGGTCACGGACCCACCGGAGGACTCCACGGCCGTGGTCAGCTCACTGACCGCGGTCCCCGACACGGGAACCTCCAGCCGGACCGTCATCGAATACGAGACGCTAGGCGCCGTTGCCATGGGGGTACTTCTTCTTTCTGTTTCTGGGACGGAGTACGGAGCGGGCCGCGGCGATCAGCCGTGGACGGCCACGGAGTGGGGGCGGGCGAGGTTGTCCGGGTGGAGGATCTCCTCGAGCCGCTCCGGGGTGAGCAGGCCCTTGGCCAGGACGAGGTCACGGACGGAGGCGCCGGTGGTCAGGGCCTCCTGGGCGACGGCGGTGGCCTTCTCGTACCCGATGTGCGGGTTGAGGGCGGTGGCCAGGCCGATGGACTGCCCGACCAGCTGGGCCAGGTGCTCGCGGTTGGCGGTGATGCCGGTGACGCACCGCTCGGCCAGCGTCAGACAGCCGGAGCTCAGGTGGGCGATGCTCTTGAGGAGGCTGTGGGCGATGACCGGCTCGAAGGCGTTGAGCTGGAGCTGGCCGGACTCGGCGGCCATGGTGACGGTCACGTCGTTGCCGATGACCTCGAAGGCGATCTGGTTGACGACCTCGGGGATCACCGGGTTGACCTTGCCGGGCATGATGCTCGAACCCGCCTGCACCGGCGGCAGGTTGATCTCGGCGAGGCCGGCGCGCGGGCCGCAGGAGAGCAGCCGCAGGTCGTTGCAGGTCTTGGAGAGCTTGACGGCGATCCGCTTGAGCACGCCGGACAGCTGGACGAACGCGCCCATGTCCTGGGTGGCCTCGACGAGGTCACCGGCGACGCTCAGCGGGACGCCCGTGATCGCGCCGAGGTGGCGGCAGGCGAGCTCCGGGTACTCGGGGTGGGCGTTGAGGCCGGTGCCGATGGCGGTGCCACCGAGGTTGATCTCCCGGAGCAGGGCGCGGGCCTCCTCCAGGCGGGCCCGGTCCTCGGCCAGCATCACGGCGTACGCGGCGAACTCCTGGCCCAGCGTCATGGGCACCGCGTCCTGGAGCTGGGTGCGGCCCATCTTGAGGACGTCCGCGAACTCCTCCGCCTTGGCGGCGAAGGCCAGGCGCAGGGTCTCCATGGCCTCCAGCAGCCGGTCGGCGGCGAGCTGGAGGGAGAGCCGGACGGCGGTGGGGTAGACGTCGTTGGTGCTCTGCCCCGCGTTGACGTCCTCCAGGGGGTGGAGGCGACGGTAGTCGCCCTTGGCGTGGCCGAGGTGCTCCAGCGCCCGGTTGGCGATGACCTCGTTGGCGTTCATGTTGGTGGAGGTGCCGGCGCCGCCCTGGATCACGTCGACGACGAAGTGGTCGTGGAGGCGGCCCGCGCGGATCTCCTCACAGGCCCGCACGATGGCGTCCGCCTTGTCGCCGGGCAGCAGGCCCAGGTCGCGGTTGGCCTGCGCGGCGGCCTGCTTGACGGCGGCCAGGGCGGTGACCAGGTCGGGGTAGACGGCGATCGGGGTCCCCGTGATGGGGAAGTTCTCCACGGCCCGCAGGGTGTGGACGCCGTAGTACGCGTGGGCGGGGACGTCCCGGTCGCCGAGGAGGTCGTGCTCGCTGCGGAACGGGGCGCTGTCGGGTGCGGTGGCGGGGTGGGGGACGGAGGCCGTCATCAGGGTCCGATCGGGTGCGGTGGCGGTGGGGGGAGACCGTGGGGGTGGGGGTGATCAGGCGTTCGCGTACGGCGCAGGGTGCGCCTCGGCCGCCGGTCCGGCGTGCGCCTCGGCGGCCGGCGCGGGGGAGCCGAGGGCCTGGCGCAGGGCCCGGTCGCGCGCGGCCGGGTCGGTGGCGGCGAGCGTCGCCGCGAGGACGGCTATGCGGGCCTGGCCGGCGCGCAGGGTGCCGGTGAGCACGGCTCCGCCGGCGACGAGGTCCACGGCACCGCCGTGGGTGTAGATCTCGGCGACCGGCCCGCTGGGCACACGCGTGGACACGGCGACGAGCACACCGCGCGAGGCCGCGCCGGCGACGGCAGCGGCCATCTCGGGGGTGGCGTTGCCCGCGCCGGTCGCGACCAGGACGATGCCCTGGGCGCCCGCGCCGACGGCGGTGTCGAACAGAAGCGTGTCCGCGTCGCAGTGGTGCATGACCACGTCGACCCGGGGGAGCGGCCCGTCCGCCGCCGGCAGCGGGAGGGGCTCCGGCCGCTCGGGCCGCCGGTGGACGACGACACCGCCGGTGCCCACGTCGGCGATCCGGCTCCCGGACGGGTCGGCGAAGGCGTCGGCGGCCAGCGTCCGCACCTTGATCGTGCCGCGCGCGGCGTGCACCTGGCCGTCGAAGGCGACGAGCACACCGAGGCCGCGGACCGAGGAGGCGGTCAGCAGGGCGTCGTGGAGGTTGCGCGGCCCGTCGCCGGTGGGGTCCTCAAGGGGCAGCTGGGCGCCGGTGAAGACCACCGGGCGGGGGTCGCCGTGATGGAGGTCCACGAAGAAGGCGGACTCCTCCAGGGTGTCCGTGCCGTGGGTGACGACGATGCCGTCCACGTCCGGGTCGGCCAGCACCTCGTGCACCGTGCGCAGCAGCGCGAGCTGGTCGGCGCTGGTCAGCCGGGCGCTGTTGACGCTCATCAGGTCCACGACCCGCACGGTCACGCCGTCGGGCACGGCGGCCGTCGCGAGGACGTCCCCGCCCTTGGCGTCGGCGGCGAAGCCCGACCCCTGCCAGCGGCTGGCGATCGTTCCGCCTGTGCTGATGACGACGACCTGTCCCACGTCGGCTCACTTCTGCTCGTAGTTCGTCACCGCAGCGCGCGCCGGGGGCGTACGCCGGTTCTGGACGGGGCAACGATATGACGAATCGGGCGCAATCGGTTTGCCATGTCGAGCGCGGTGACGCCCATTGCGTGGTGGATAATTGCGCAATGGATCAGATCGACAGGAATATCTTGCGTGAGCTCCAGAACGACGGGCGGCTGACCATCCAGGACCTCGCCCAGCGCGTGGGTCTCACCTCGTCCCCCTGTATGCGCCGCGTCCGCCAGCTGGAACAGGACGGAGTCATCCAGGGCTACCGGGCGGTCATCGACCCGGAGGCCGTCGGACGCGGCTTCGAAGTGCTCGTCTCCATCGAGGTCAAGCGCGACCGCGAGGCGGTCGAGCAGTTCGAGGCCGCGCTCCAGGACATCCCCGACGTGATCGAGGCGTACCGCCTCTTCGGCAGCCCGGGCTGTCTGCTGCGCATCGCGGTCGCCGACATCACCGCCTACGAGCGGCTGTGGATCGAGCGCCTCACCACGCTGTCGGGCATCACCGAGGTCAACTCGCAGATCATCATGAAGCGGATCAAGGAGCCGCGAGGCCTTCCGGTCGACGACTGACGTCGCACATGATGAGGAGTCATACACCGCTCAACCACCGCTCGACGAAAGAGAACCCAGAGGCATGGCTGTCATCCACCGCACCACCCTCACCCCCACCAAGGACGAGCTGCTCACCTCCTGGCTGCCCTCCCGGCCGTGGTACCGCCCCGGAACCGGCGCGCCGCGGCTGAGCAAGGCGGGCGGCTTCCGGCTGGACGACCCGGCCGGGGAGGTCGGGATCGAGTTCATGGTGACGACCGACACGGCGGGCCCGGAACCGGTCGCCTACCTGGTGCCGCTCACCTATCGGGGCGCCCCGCTGGAGGGGGCGGAGGACGCCCTCGTCGGGACCATGGAGCACGGCGTGCTGGGCAAGCGCTGGGCCTACGACGGCTGCCACGACCCGGTGTTCACCGCCGGGCTCCTCGCCCTGATCGAGGGCCGGGCCCAGGCCCAGGCCCAGAGCGTCAACGACACCCCCGACCACGAGATCGCCCGTTCCTTCAGCGGCCGGGGCCCCGTGACCGCGGCCTTCGCCTCCGTCACCGACGACGCGGAGTCCACCGAGCTGACGGACGCGCCGCACGGTGTGGCGCTCCGTCTGCACCGGGTGCTGCGCCCCGGTCCGGACACCCCGCCCGAGGGCGCGGCCGGCCATGTCCTGGGCTGGTGGCAGCTCCAGGACGGCACCCGCGCCCGGGGCCTCTTCGCCACCCTGCGCACCGACTCGCGGGGCTGAGCCGCTCCGCCGCCGCACCCGGCTCCGGCCGGGTGCGGAATCGAGCCGGCCGGCTCCGGGTCAGTCGCAGAGCGATGCGCCGTCGAGGGCCGCGCCGTCGAGCGCGAGCGTCAACTTCTCGAGGAGCACGCGCAGTTCCCCGGCCTCCTGGGCGGTGAAGCCCGTGGCCGCCGCGATCCGGACCGGCACGAGGGCCGCCTCCTCGCGCAGTGCCGTGCCCGCCGGCGTGAGGCGGACGAGGACGGACCGTTCGTCCTGCGCGCTGCGCTCGCGGTGCACGAGCCCGGCCGCCTCCAGGCGCTTGAGGAGCGGGGAGAGCGTCCCGGAGTCCAGGCGCAGGAGCTCGCCCAGCCTCTTCACGGGCAGCTCGGTGTGCTCCCAGAGGGCGAGCATGACCAGGTACTGCGGGTACGTCAGGCCGAGGTCCTTCAGGAGAGTGCGGTAGACGGCGCCGAACGCGCGGGAGGCGGCGTTCAGGGAGAAGCAGAGCTGCCGGTCCAGGCGGAGGTAGTCCTCGTGGGGCGCGTTCCCGGGCGTCGGGGCGGTCGGCGGCTTCGTCATGGGCCCCAGGGTATCTCGACGGGCATTTAATTGCGCACAACTTAATCGTGCACTACCGTGATGGTCGTCAGGCGGTCCGGACCCGGCCACCGCCGCGATCTTCGAGAGGGATGGTTCCCATGGAAGCCCTGTACACCGCCGTCGCCACCGCCACCCACGGCCGTGAGGGCCGCGCCGTCAGTTCCGACGGCCTCCTCGACGTCCAGCTGGCCCTCCCGGCGCAGCTGGGCGGCAACGGCGCGGGCACGAACCCGGAGCAGCTGTTCGCCGCCGGGTACGCGGCGTGCTTCGCCAGCGCCCTCGGCCTCGTCGGCCGGCAGGCGAAGGTCGACCTCGGCGACGCCGCGGTGACCGCCGAGGTCGGCATCGGCAAGGAGGGCGAGGGCTTCGCGCTGGCGGTCACGCTGCGCGTGGAGCTGCCCGACGCGGTCGACGCCGCCACGGGCCGCAAGCTGGTCGAGCAGGCCCACCAGGTCTGCCCCTACTCCAACGCGACCCGCGGCAACATCCCGGTCGAGCTCGTCGTCGAGTGACGACCCGCGCCCAAAGGGGCGCGGGGAACTGCGCGACCGGCCACGGACGGCCCGCGGGGCAGGAACGGCGAACAGGCTGAACCGGCCGAACGGTGGATGCCTCACGCCCACCGGCGTGACCAGTGTGGAGAGCGACGCACTCGGCACTCGCTACAGGAAGCCGGTGAGAAAGATGTCGCGGCTCGTCAAGCGCGTGGTCGTCGGAGTGGACGGTTCCGAGGGAAGCCGGGCGGCCCTGGAACTGGCCGTGCGGGAGGCGGTCCGCCACCGTGCCGAGCTGTGCCCGGTACTGGCCTGGCGGCCCCCGGGCGGTGAGGCCCTCGACGCCATGAACCCCGCACCCGAGGACGTCCGGCACATCTGGGAGGGCCAGGCCCGGGAACGGCTGGAGGAGGCCTGCGGCAGGACGCTGCGCGAGACCGGCGACCGGCCGCGGGTCGTCCCCGTGGTCGTACGCGCGGACGCCGGCCCGGCGCTGGTCGCCTGCGCCCGGCACGACACCGACCTGCTGGTCATGGGCACCGGTGGCCACGGCCCGCTGCACCGGCTCCGGTACGGCTCGGCACGCCGCCACTGCCTCCGGCACGCGGCGTGCCCGGTGCTGGTGGTCGCGGCCGGGGAGAGTGCCTCCGCCTCGTGGGCCGATCGGCCGATACCGCGCCCCGCACGGCGTTCGTAGCGTGGACGGCACGAATCCGGAGGGAGAGGGGGGAGGGACGGAGGAGAAATGAGCCGCACAATACGTCGCGTCGTCGTCGGGGTCGACGGATCGGCCAACAGCCTCGCCGCCCTGCGGAAGGCGGCGGAGGAGGCCCGGCGCCACCACGCCACGCTCCGTCCCGTCCTCGTCTACTCGTCCCCCATGGGCGACTACATCGACACGCTCTGGCCGCCGGACCCCCGCACGGCCCGCGAGCTCGACCGCGCGGCGTACCGGCGCCTCGTCGACTCCTGCGAGCGCGTCCTCGGCGGTCTGCCCGCCGACGTCCGCTGCGCTCCCGCCATCGCCCTCGGACCGCCGGCGCCCCTGCTGGTGCAGGCGTCGGGCGAGGACGGGGACGTCCTCGTCGTGGGCGGCGGCGGGCACGGGGCGCTGCACCGCCTGCTGAAGGGCTCGGTGAGCCGCTACTGCCTGCGACACTGCGACTGCCCGGTGATGGTCGTCCCGCCGCCGGACGACGAGATCTCGTCATCCTCGGACACCGCACACCCCAGCTCCCGCACGGCCCCCACGTCGTCGCCCCGGACGCGTCGACCCCGCTGCCGGAGGTGAACCAACGGGCCCGTACGGCCCAACGATTCGCCCCCGAAAGGCCCTTGACACCCCGACCGGAGTGACTCAAGTGGCCACAGGGTCCTTCGATGCGCAAGTGGCGTGAATGCGCCGTACCCGGCCGCCCGCTTTCGACCGGCGCCGCCCCGGCCTGGTTCACTCCCCGCCGGAGCGCCGTCACCGCAGGTCACCGAGGTGGGCACCGGCGCTCGCAGGCCGTTACGGGCCCCGAGACGGAAGGACCTGGGATGTCGACCGCAGCGCTGCCGGACCAGCCGGAGCAGCAGGAGTACACCGGTGCCCAGGCACAGCTCAGCCTGGGCATCGCGGCAGCGCGGAACCTCGCGACCACCACCAAGTCCGTGCCGCAGATGCAGGGCGTCAGCTCGCGCTGGCTGATCCGCATGCTGCCCTGGCTCCAGGTCAGCGGTGGCACCTACCGGGTCAACCGGCGGCTCGTGTACGAGGTCGGGGACGGCCGCGTCACCTTCGTCCAGGAAGGCGCGAACGTCAGGGTCGTCCCCGCCGAGCTCGGCGAGCTGCCCCTGCTGCGCGGCTTCGCCGACATGGGCGTCCTGCGCGCCCTCGCCGACCGCTTCGAGCAGCGCGAGTACGAGCCCGGCCAGGTCATCGCGGAGGCCGGCCGCCCCACCGATCACGTGTACCTGATCGCGCACGGCAAGGTGGAGAAGCTCGGCACCGGCCACTACGGCGAGGACACCCGCCGGGGCATGCTGGCCGACGGCGGTTTCTTCGGCGGGCGGACCGTGGCCGCCGAGCCCGGCGGCTGGGACTTCACGGCCCGTGCCCTGACCGCGTGCACGGTGCTCGCCCTGCCGCGCGCGGCGTACGAGGAGGTGGCCGGCCGCAGCGAGTCGCTGCGCTCCCACGTCCGGCGGCGCCAGGAGGAGGGCGAACTGCCCCGCAACAAGCGCGGTGAGGCCGACATCGCCCTCGCCGCCGGGCACACCGGCGAGCCGGTGCTGCCGGGCACCTTCGTGGACTACGAGCTCGAACCGCGCGAGTACGAGCTGAGCGTCGCCCAGACCGTCCTGCGGGTGCACAGCAGGGTCGCCGACCTCTACAACGACCCCATGAACCAGGTCGAGCAGCAACTGCGCCTGACCATCGAGGCCCTGCGCGAACGCCAGGAGCACGAGCTCGTCAACAACCGCGAGTTCGGCCTGCTGCACAACGTCGACTACAGCCAGCGCGTCCAGACCCACTCCGGCCCGCCCACCCCGGACGACATGGACGAGCTGCTGAGCATGCGCCGCCAGACCAAGTTCTTCCTCGCGCACCCGAAGGCCATCGCCGCCTTCGGCCGCGAGTGCAACAAGCGCGGGCTCGCCTTCGACACCGCCGACGTCAACGGCCACAGCATCCCCGCCTGGCGCGGCGTCCCGATCCTGCCCTGCGGCAAGATACCCGTCTCGGACGAGGGCACCTCCTCGATCCTCGCCATGCGCACCGGCGAATCCGCGGGAGGCGTGGTCGGCCTGTGGCAGACCGGCATCCCCGACGAGTACGAGCCCGGCCTGAACGTCCGCTTCATGGGCATCAACGACCAGGCCGTCATCTCCTACCTGGTCAGCACCTACTACTCCGCCGCCGTGCTCGTGCCCGACGCCCTCGGCGTGCTCGAGAACGTCCAGATCGCCGGCGCCCCTTCCTGACACCGCCGCACCCGAGAACGGAGAGGAACGGAGAGAACCGGTGTCGCTGCTGTCCCGCATGTCCGCACCCTCGGCCAGCCACGACGTGGCGAGGCTGGTGGCCACACTGCTGTCCCACCGGAGCGGGACGGCCCCCCTCGTGCCCGGCGCCCGCGCCGCACACGGCGACGCCCGGCGGCGCGCGGTGGAGGCGGGCCGTACCGTGCCCACCGGGCCGACCGGCCTCGGCACCTCCGGCCTCCGGATCCCGGCCACCCGGCCCGCCGCCGGGACGCCGACCGGGGCGCCCGGCACGTCCGGCGCCCTCGTCCCCGAGCTCTACTGCCCGCCGCCGCTCCGCGACGACCGGGCCCTCGGCGAGGAGGTCAACGACCGGCTCATCGCCTGGGCCGAGGAGACCGGCATCTACCCGGATCGGCTCGACCGCGTCCGGAGCACCGACCTCGGGCGCATGACGATGCTCGTCCACCCCCAGACCGACGACCCGGACCGGCTGCTCGCGGCCGCCCGGTGCGCGCTCGCCGAATGGGCCACAGACGACTACTACTGCGACGACGAGACCATGGGCTCCTCCCCGGCCCACCTCGGCGCCCACCTCGGGAACGCCCTCGCGGCCGTCGACCCCGCCCACCTCCCCGAGCCCCACGCCTCGGAACTCGACGCGGCCCTGCGCGCGGACCCCGTCCGCGCCGCCCTCCGCTCCGCCTTCGCACACCTCGCGCGCTACGCCGACCCCGGCCAGCTGGCCCGGGTCCGCCAGGAGATCGGCGGACTGTTCGTCGGGTACGGGCAGGAGGGCTCCTGGCGCAGCACGGGCAAGATGCCCGCGGTGTGGGAATACCTCACCCACCGCCGCTTCAACAGCTTCCTGCCCTGCATCGCACTCGTCGACGTGATGGACGGACACCCGCTGTCCGCCGCCGAGTACGCCGAACCGCGCGTGCGCCGCGCCGTCACCATGGCGGGCACGGCCAGCACGCTCGTCAACGACCTCTATTCGATGGCCAAGGAGAAGGACGCCACCGGCCTGAACTTCAACCTGCCCGCGGCCATCGTCGCGGAGGAGAAGTGCTCGCTCCGGGAGGCCATCGAGCGGAGCGCCGCGATCCACGACGAGCTCGTGCGCTCCTTCGAGAGGGAGGCGGCCGCCCTCAGCCTCACCGGCTCCCCGGCCCTGCGCCGCTTCCTGGCCGGCGTCTGGGCCTGGCTCGGCGGCAACAAGGCCTGGCACGCGGGCACCGCGCGCTACGGCACGTCGTAGGCGGCGAGCCGCAAGGCCGTACATCGCCATTCACAAACCCTTAAGGAGAACACGAGTTGACCACCACGCCCTCCGCCCCCGCAGTCCTGCGCACCGAGTTCCAGAAGGCGGTGGCCGCGTACTGGAACACCAACCAGCAGGACCCGGTCAACCTGCGCCTGGGCGAGGTCGACGACCTCTACCACCACCACTACGGGCTCGGCGACTACGACCCCTCGGTCCTGGAGGGGCCCGCGGAGACCCGGGAGCAGCGGATCATCGAGGAGATGCACCGCCTGGAGACCGCCCAGGCCGACGTCCTCCTCGACCACCTCGGTACCGTCACCCCGCAGGACCGCCTCCTGGACGGCGGTTCCGGCCGCGGCGGCACCAGCGTCATGGCCCATCAGCGCTTCGGCTGCGCGGTGGACGGCGTGTCGATCTCGGAGTACCAGGTCGGCTTCGCCAACGAGCAGGCGCGCAAGCGCGGTATCGACGACAGCGTGAAGTTCCACTTCCGCAACATGCTCGACACCGGCTTCGCGACCGCCTCCCGCCGGGCGATCTGGACCAACGAGACCACCATGTACGTGGACCTCTTCGAGCTGTTCGGCGAGTTCTCCCGGCTCCTGGAGTTCGGCGGCCGGTACGTGTGCATCACCGGCTGCTCCAACGACGTCAAGGGCCTGCGCTCCAAGGCGGTCAGCCGCATCGACGAGCACTACACCTGCAACATCCACCCGCGCAGCACGTACTTCAAGGCCCTGGCCGCGAACGGCCTGACGCCGATCAACGTCGTGGACCTCACCCCCGCGACCATCCCGTACTGGGAGCTGCGCGCGAAGTCGGAGGTGGCCACGGGCATCGAGGAGGCGTTCCTCACCGCGTACAAGGAAGGCAGCTTCCACTACCTGCTCATCGCCGCCGACCGCGTCTGACACGCACCGGGGCTACTGCTCCTCCGTGAGGGCGCTGCGCACCTCCTTGCCGGCCTCGTCGAGCTGCTTGGGGGTCCTCTCGCGCAGCGCCTTCTCACGGTCCGCTCTCGGCAATCCGCTCAGGAAGAACCTGGCGTCGTCGGAGAGCTGCTGACGCTTGTCGTCCTTGTCCTTGTCCTTGGCCACGGGAAGTCCCTCCATCCGGCCGGAACGCTCTTCCTCACAGTGGACAGCCTCCGCGCCGAGTCGGCTCCCGGAGGCGTCCAAGTGGATGAACGCCGCCAGGCGCCCTCCATCCGCCGGTTTCCTGCCCGATTTCGGGCAGAAGCGTGGATGTTTCATGGCCCTGTGCCTAGGGTGATCGCTTGTGTTCGAGCCCAAGCGAAAGGACAGCCGCATGCGTTCGCTCCCCACCGGCGTCGAGGCGGTGGTCTTCGACTGCGACGGCCTGCTGGTCGACACCGAGCCCTGCTGGACCGTCGCGGAGACGGCCGTCTTCGCGGCGCACGGCCACCCCTTCGGTCCCGAACAGAAGGCGCTGGTCATCGGCCGCACCCTGGAAGCCGCCGGCGAGGCCATGGCCGGGTACTTCGGGCGTCCAGGCGCCGGCGCCGAGATCGCCGACGAACTCCTGCGCAGGGTCCGCAAGGAGCTCGCCCAGGGTGCTGCGGCGCTCCCCGGGGCGGCGGAACTGGTGCGTGCCTGCCGGGCGGCCGTCCCCGTCGCCGTGGCCAGCAACAGCCCCCGGGAACTGCTGGACGCGGCACTGGGATCGGCCGGCCTCGCCGAGTGCTTCACCCACTCGTTCGCCGCCGACGAGGTGCGTCACCCCAAGCCCGCGCCGGAGCTCTACCTCACGGCGTGCGCGGCACTCGGCGCGGCTCCCGCGCGTTCCGTCGCCTTCGAGGACTCGGCGACGGGCATCGCCGCGGCGCGTGCCGCCGGGCTCTATGTCGCGGTCGTGCCGTCCCTCCCGGGAACGGACCTCGATCACGACTGGCTGGGCACCGGCCTGACCGCACCCGACCTGCGGGACTGGGCGAGGAGCCTGGCTCCAGTGGCTCAACTCCCCTGATATGTGTCGTCGTTGAGGGCTAGGGACACCCACAAGGGGTCAAGGGCGAGCGTGTGATCATCAGAGCGGATGAACATATCGCCATCTGTCGCGTCAGCGGTTTTTCATACGCAAGACTCTCTCTTGCCAGAGCTTTTGCACTGCCTCCCCCACACATCAAGGAGAGAGCACATGAGCATCCGCAACGCCGCCGCCGTCACCGTGATGGCCGCCGCCGCGATCGGCGCCGGCGCCACCGCCGCTACCGCCGACCAGGCGCACGGCACCGCCTCCAAGTCCCCGGGCGTCGCCGCCGGGAACGTCGCCCAGGTCGCGCCCCGCGTCTCCCCGAACGTCGGTGGCAACGTCATCTCGGTCGTCGGAGTCCTCAACAGCTCCCACGGCAACGCGCTCATCAACAAGTAAGCAGCCCTGACCTTTCCCAAGGTCACGGCCCAGCACGTCCCCCCACCCGAGCAGAGGTGGCCGGCACCGTCGCACCCGGACGGCACCGGCCACCTCTGTGGCGTGTACGGGGTGCCACCCCCGGCGCGCGCTGAGAAAACCGGATGCGCCGGTCATGGGCGGCCGGTTACGGTGACCCCATGTCTACGCCCCGAATTTCCTAGCTGAGGACCCGCTTCCACGCCAGAAGTGTGTCCTTTTGCTTTTTCGGAGCGTCATTCCATGATTACCGTTCGTGATGCCGACCTGCGCGCGGGCGCGCGCCTCCTGCTGTCCGGCGTTTCCTTCACCGTCTCGCCCGGCGACCGCGTCGGCCTCGTCGGCCGCAACGGCGCGGGCAAGACCACCCTCATGACCGCCCTCGCCGGACAGGCGCGCCCCGCCGCCGGCAGCGTCACGCACACCGGCCCCGTCGGCTTCCTGGCCCAGGACTCCCGTACCGCCGACCCCGCCGTCACCGTCACCGACCGCATCCTCTCGGCCCGTGGCCTCGACCGGACCCTGCGCCGGCTGCGCGCGGCCGAGACCGCCATGGCCGAGGCCACCGGCCCCGGCGCGCTGGACCGGGCGATGAACGGCTACGCCCGCGCCGAGGCCGCCTTCCAGGCGGCGGGCGGATACGCGGCCGAAGCCGAAGCCGCCCGCGTCGCCGCCGGGCTCGGGCTGCCCGACCGCGTCATGGGCGAACCCGTGGGCGTTCTCTCCGGCGGGCAACGACGCCGCGTGGAACTCGCCCGCATCCTCTTCGCCGGACACGACGGCACCCTCCTGCTGGACGAGCCCACCAACCACCTCGACGCCGACTCCGTCGCCTGGCTGCGCGCCTTCCTCCGAACACACCAGGGCGGACTGGTGATCATCAGCCACGACACCTCCCTCCTCGCCGACGTCGTCAACCGCGTCTTCCACCTCGACCCGCGACGCGCCACCATCGACATCCACAACACCGGCTGGACCACCTACCTGACCCAGCGGGACGCCGACGAGCGGCGCCGGGCACGCGAACGGGCCAACGCCGAACGCAAGGCCGCCGCCCTCCACGCGCAGGCCGACAAGATGAAGGCGCGACCCGCCACCGCCGTCATGGCCAGGAGCATGGCGCGCCGGGCCGACCGCATGCTCGCCGGCCTCGAACCGGCCCGGCACGCGGAGAAGGTCGCCAGGATCCGCCTGCCCGAACCGGAGCCCTGCGGACGGATGCCCCTCGGTGCGATCAGCCTGACCAAGTCCTACGGCGACCACCACGTGCTCTCCGGCGTCGACCTGGCCCTCGACCGCGGCAGCCGCCTCGTCGTCCTCGGCCTCAACGGCGCGGGCAAGACCACCCTGCTCCGCGTCCTCGCCGGAGTCGAGCGCCCGGACAGCGGGCGGGTCGTGCACGGACACGGGCTGCGGCTCGGCTACTTCGCCCAGGAGCACGACACCCTCGTCCGGGAACGCACCGTCCGCGAGAACCTCGCCGACGCGGCACCCCACCTGACGGACGGTGAGATACGGCGCGTCCTCGGAGCGTTCCTCTCCTCCGGGGACGACGCCGACAAACCCGCCGGAGTCCTCTCGGGCGGTGAGAAGACCCGCCTCGCCCTGGCCGGGCTGGTCCACTCCGGCGCCAACGTCCTGCTGCTGGACGAGCCCACCAACAACCTCGACCCCGCCTCCCGCGACGAGGCCCTGGCCGCCGTCGGCTCGTACCCCGGCGCGATCGTGATGGTCACGCACGACGAGGGCGCCATCGACGCCCTGCGCCCCGACCGCGTCCTGCTCCTGCCCGACGCGAACGAGGACCTGTGGAACGAGGGATACCGGGACTTGGTCTCCCTCGCCTGATGCCCGTTACTCTCTTCCACCTGACGATTCATCGAACTCGAGTCCGGGGGAAGAGAACTGTGCGCGACGCCGTCGTGACGACCGAAGGCGACCGGATCCGCTGGGCCGAACTGCCGGGCCGGGAACCCACCCGTGTCTATGTGCACGGCCTGGGTGCCACGTCGCCCGCCTACTTCGCGGGCGTCGCGGCCCACCCGCTGCTGGCCGGTCACCGGTCCCTGCTCGTCGACCTGCTCGGTCACGGAGTCAGCGATCGGCCCGTCACCTTCGACTACACCCTGGAGGCGCACGCCGACGCGCTCGCCGAGGCGCTGACCGCCGCGGGCGCCGGCGGCGCGGAGGTGATCGCGCACAGCATGGGCGGCTCGGTCGCCGTCGTCCTGGCCGCCCGCCACCCGCACCTGGTCTCCCGGCTGGTCCTCGTGGACGCGAACCTCGACCCGATCCCGCCCACGCCCGGCTCCGGCGGAAGCCGCGGCATCGCCGCCTACACGGAGGAGGAATTCCTGGCCGGCGGCTGGCGAGAGGTCCGCGACCGGGCCGGCGCGCACTGGTGGTCCACCATGCGGCTGGCCGGCCTCGAAGCGCTGCACCGCAGCGCGGTCCACCTCACCCGGGGGAGCGTGCCCACCATACGAGAAATCCTCATGGAACTCACGATTCCGCGCACCTTTCTGCTGCCGGAGGCGGATGGTCCGCTCCCCGGCACCGACGCGCTCGCCGAGGCCGGGGTGACCGTGACACCGATTCCGGACTGCGGGCACAACATCATGCTGGACAACCCCGAAGCCTTCGCCCGCGCCACCGCGAACGCGCTCCGGACACCACTCACGGGAACCTCTGTTCGTTGAGTCACTGCCGGGAACCGATCACGGCCCCGGTACGGCCAAGGGGAGAGGGGCGAGCGATGACCAGCGGGGAGAACGAGGAGAACGGGGAGAACGGGGACAGCACGGCGCCGGACGGGCGGAGTGACGCCCGTCGTACGCGGAAGAAGCGTTCGGGATGGCGCGAGATACCCCTCCTGATCGGCGCGGCCATCGTCCTCGCACTCGTGATCAAAACCTTCCTCGTACAGCCGTTCTCCATCCCCTCCGGCTCCATGGAGAACACCCTCCGGACGGACGACCGGGTCCTGGTCGACAAGCTCACGCCCTGGTTCGGAGGGACACCGCACCGGGGTGAGGTCGTGGTCTTCCGGGACCCGGGCGGCTGGCTGTCCGACCAGCCTCCACAGCGGAGCAACGCCTTTCAGCGAGGGACGCGAAAAGCACTGACCTTTATCGGCCTGATGCCCTCGGCGGACGAGAAGGACCTGATCAAGCGGGTGATCGGGGTCGGCGGCGATACGGTGGAGTGCAAGCGCGGCGAGCCGGTGAAGGTCAACGGCAAGCCCCTGGACGAGCCGTACATCCACCCGGGCGCCACCCCGTGCGACGACATGCCGGTCGGCACGGTGAAGGTGCCCGAGGACCACCTGTGGGTGATGGGCGACCACCGCGACGACTCACGGGACTCCCGTGCCCATGTCCACGAGCCGGGCGGTGGGTTCGTACCCGTGGACCATGTGATCGGCAGGGCCGTCGTCGTCGCCTGGCCGGTCTCCCGGTGGGCCACCCTGCCCGTGCCCGGCACGTTCGATCGCTAGATGGCCTTGGCGAAGCCCGGTGCGGTCCGGTAGCGGCCCGAAGGGGCGAGGGGAACTGTGCGATCAGCCACGACGCACCAGCGGATGACGTACCGGACTTCCAGCGGAGGGCCTAAGCCCGGCACGGGGTCAGCAGTACCGGCTTGTCGGGGCCCGTGGCCGTCAGGCACCGTCCGCTGGCCTGACTGCGGATGTCCGGGCCCTGGACGGAGAACCGTTGACCGGCGGAGCCGTTGCAGGGACGCATGACCGTCGGCTTGTCGAGGCCGGTGGCCGTGAGGCACAGATCGCTGGACTGGTTGCGGATCTCCCCTCCTTCCAGGACGAACCGCTGGCCCGGCGCGTTGCTGCACCCCCGGGTGACGGCGGCACTGTCGGCACCGCCCGGTGACGTCAGACAGTGCCCACTGGTCCGTTGCACGATGACGGCGCGCGGGTTGTTCACCACCCACTCCTGGGCCGGAGACCCGGCGGAGGCGGCGGAGGCGGGGGTTCCGAGGAACCCACCACCGGTGAGGGCGAGTGCCATGGTGGCGACGACGGCGCGCGTACGCATGAAGCGACCTTCCGGAACCTGGGCGCGGGCATGGACACTGGCACCGTTTCCGGGAACCGGCCCGTGCACACCCCACCTCACCCGTACGGGTTCCCAGGGGCGGCGGTCCGGGCCACCTCCTCGAAGAGCACGGCCAGGCCGTCGAGGAGGCGTTGCAGGCCGAACTCGAACAGGCCGTCGAGGTCGAAGTCGTACCCGGTCGTGGCGAGGTGCCGGAGCCTCGGGAACCGGTCGGTGGCCAGGATCGCGTGGAGCGCGGGTTCCTGACTGGCCATCCATTCCTCGGCGTCCAGGCCGCTGAGCGCCTCCGCCTCCGCTTCCATCTCGACGTTGACGGCGGTGCCGCGCACATAGTTGAACAGCGTGAGATGGGCGGTGAACGCCGTCGAGGGATCGAGACCGAGCCCGTCCAGGGCCATGAGCGTCCACTCGCTGAACGGCAGTGCGCCGGCGACCATCTGCGGCCGCGTGACCGAGAGCGTCGGAGCGAGCCAGGGATGGCGGCGGAACATCTCCCACAGCATCCGGGCGACGAGCTCCAGCCGCTCCCGCCAGCCCTCCGGGGGCTCCTCGGGGAACGACCACTGGCGGAACACCGAGTCCATCATCTCCAGCAACAGGGCGTCCTTGTCGGCCACGTGCCGGTACAGCGACATGGTCGCCACCTCGAGCTCGGCGGCGACCCGCCGCATCGAGGCGGCCGCCAGCCCCTCCACGTCGGCCACCGCGATGGCCACCCCGACGATCCGCTCCGGCGTGAGCGCCTGGTCCGCGGTGCTCCTGCGGCGCGCGGCGGTGGGAGACCGGTGGGCGGGAGCCGGCCGGCCCGGGTGTTCCACACGTTCCGGTCGCTCAGACTGCTCAGATTGCTCAGGTCGTACGCCGGGTTCGACGACCGTCCCGACACCCGGCACGGCACGGACCAGGCCCTGTCGGCGGAGCTCGGTGAGCACCTTGGTCGCGGTCGCCATCGCGACCCCCCACTGCCGGGTGATCTCGCGGGTCGAGGGCACCCGGTCGCCCGGTGCCAGCTCGCCCGTCTCGATCCGCTGCCGCAGTTCGGCGACGATCCGGGTATAGCGGGGCGCTGCCTGCCCGTTCACCGGTTTTCCCTCCGCACTAGTGCACCTGGACGCGCGTCATCCTAGCCGTCGCGCCCGCGCAGCATCCCGGCAGCGCGCCCGAGCCGCCGGGGCACTAGTGCGCCAGGTGAGCAAAGTGCCTGCTCGTAATGGGAATTGCCCTTGCGTAGTGCGCTGCGTACGCCGTACATTCAGTGTCATGCGAAACACCGACATACTCATCTCCGGCGCCGGTATCGGCGGCGCCGCCCTGGTCTACTGGCTTCGTCGCGCGGGCTTCGCCGTCACCGTCGTCGAGCGCGCGCCGGAACTCCGCCCGGGCGGCCAGACCGTGGATCTGCGGGGTGCGGGCCGCACCGTGATCACGCGGATGGGCCTGATGGACCGGGCGCGGGAGCTCAGCGTCGACCAGCGAGGATTCGCCTTCGTCAACGGCTCCGGGCGTATCACCGCCCGGATGCCGGCGGACAGCTTCGGTGGTGAGGGAATCATCTCCGAGATCGAGATCCTGCGCGGCGACCTCGCCCGTCTGCTGTACGACGCCACCGTGCCGGACACCGAGTACCTCTTCGACGACACCGTCACCGCGCTCGACGAGGACGACGACGGGGTCACCGTCACCTTCGAGAAGGCCGCCCCGCGCCGGTTCGCGCTGGTCGTCGGCGCGGACGGGCTGCACTCCGCCGTCCGCGCCCTGGCCTTCGGCCCGGAGCGGGACTGCGTCCGGCCGCTGAACGTCTACAACGCCTGGTTCACGGTCACCGAGGACCTGGGGCTCGACGGCTGGATGAAGATGTACAACGAGCCCGGCGGACTCGTCGCCTCGGCCCGCCCGGGCCGGCTCCCCGGTGAGGTCAAGGCGGGCCTCAGTTTCCGGTCGGGACCCCTCACCTACGACCGGCGTGACGTCTCCGCGCAACAGGACCTGATCGCCCGGCGTTTCGCCGGCGCCGGATGGGAGGTGCCGCGGCTGCTGAAGGCGATGCGCTCCGCGCCCGACTTCTTCCTCGACTCCATGGGCCAGGTCCGTCTCGAACACTGGTCCAGGGGCCGGGCGGCGCTCGTCGGGGACGCCGGCTACTGCGCGACGCCGATCACGGGCCTGGGCACCAGTCTGGCCCTGGTCGGCGCCTATGTGCTGGCCGGTGAACTCGCCTCCGCCGCCGGCGACCACCGGATCGCCTTCCGGAAGTACGACGAGGTCATGCGCCCGTACATCAGCCAGGCCCAGCAGTTGCCCCCCGGCGGCGCCTCGGGGTACGCGCCCTCCAGTGCGCTGGCCATCGGGCTGCGGAACCTCTCGATGCGCGCGATGCACCACTGGCCGATGAAGAACCTGATGGCCGCGCAATTCGCCAAGGCCGGGGACATCGCCCTGCCCGAGTACGGCCGCCTCGCCGCCGCCGACGGCGGTGCCGCCGGCAGGGGTTAGGGCGGCCGACGGGTCAGTCGCCGGGCGGGGCCGCCTCGGCGCGGTGGACGAGCTCGGCGATCAGAGTGGCGATGACCGGCCACAATTCGCGGGGGAAATTGTGGCCCAGGCCGTCGAAGATCTCGAGCGTGGCGCCGGGGACGGCCGCGGCGGTGGCCCGCCCGCCGCTGACGTCGCACATGACGTCTTCCGCGCCGTGGATCACCAGCGTGGGCAGCCGGAGCGACCGCAGGCGCTCGGTGCGGTCCCCGGAGGCCAGGACGGCGATGGCCTGGCGCAGCATGCCCACGCGGTCGTGGCCCCGGTCGTAGGCGCGGCCGGCCCGCTCGGCCACCTTGGCGTCGTCGGGTTTGTACCCGGGGGACCCGATCGCCCTCATGGCCCGGACCTGCCAGCCGATGAAGGACTGACGGTCGTCGGGCGGCGCCCCCAGCCCGCCCAGGACCGTGAAGTCGGGCTGGCCCACGGCCCGGTCGCCGGTGGTGGACATCATCGAGGTCAGCGAACGGATCCGGTCCGGGTGCTCGATGGCGATCATCTGGGCGATCATGCCGCCCAGGGACGCGCCGACGACATGGGCGCTGTCGAGGCCGAGGACGTCGAGGAGCCCTACGGCGTCGGCCGCCATGTCCGACAGGGTGTAGGAAGCCGACGAGTAGTCCCCGGCCATCGCGGCCTGGATGTCCGGTGACGGCGCGTCATGGAAATGCGACGACCGGCCGGAGTCCCGGTTGTCGAACCGGATCACTTGCACATCGCGGTCGACGAGTTCGGCGCAGAACCCCTCCGGCCAGTGGATCATTTGTGCTCCACCGCCCATCACCAGCAGCACGGGCGGTGCCTTGGGGTCGCCGAAGCGCTCGTAGGCCACTTCGATGGCTGACGGGCCGACATTCAGAGCTTTCTCTTCACTCACAGCCGCAACGTCTCCTCAGTCGAGTGGAGACATGAACATACCTGCATTTAAGGCGACTGAAAATACGAACAGGTGGAATGTTTGCAAAATGGACAATAGTGAAGGAAAGCTATAGGCGGAATACGGAGAAGGGATTTCCGTCGACGGTCTTCCGGGATACGGGATAAGGGCCCCGGTTGCGGATGCCGCGGACGGGGAGTGAGCTGGAGGGACAAGGGCGCCTCCAGGAGGTGGCGATCATGGGCAGGGCGAAGGCCGGGGCCGGACGGGCATGACCGGCACGAGATGCGCGTGTCTGCCGGGCGTTCCCTCATGGGTGAGCCTGGCCGCGCGGGACCTGGACGGGGCGAAGGACTTCTACGGGCCGCTGCTGGGCTGGCGGTTCCAGACGGTGCCCGGCATGCGGAGCTCCTACGTCCACGCGCTGGCGGGGGAGACGCCGGTCGCCGGCATCAACGCGACGGCCCACGAATGGGAGCTCCCGGTCACCTGGACCACCTACTTCGGCACGGAGAGCGCGGACGCCGCCGTCAGCCGCGTCCAGGAGCGCGGCGGCACCGTCGCCGTCGGGCCGCTGTCGGCCGACGAGGGGCGCCTCGCGCTCGCGGCCGATCCGGCCGGGGCCTCCTTCGGCGTGCTGGAGTGCCAGGCCGAACCCGGACGGCTCCGGCCGTCCGGCGTGGGAGGAAACGCCGTATGGGTGGAGCTGCGCACCCGGGACGCGTTCGAGGCGGCGATGTTCTACGGAGGCGTCTTCGACTGGGACCGCAGGCCTTCCCCGCCCTACACCGTCCGCTGGGAGGAGGACCGCGTCATCCTCGACATCGACGACCGGACGGTGGCGACGTTGTACGGCGGAGCGGTGGAGGGAACGGTCGATCCCCGGCTGCGGCCCCGGTGGCATGTGTTCTTCTCCGTCGCCGACGTCGCCACCGCGATGGAGCTGGCGGAGAAGCTGGGCGGGCAGGCCATCGGAGAGCCCAGCCCGACCCACTTCGGGCGTACGGCCACGCTGCGCGACCCGGAGGGCGGTCTGTTCTGCGTGGTCAGCGGCCACGGCTGAGCGGTACGACGCCCACCGCCTGCTCCGTCAGACTGCCCAGATACAGGCGGCCGTCGTGCTCGCACACACTGGTCACCATGCGGAAGTCCCTGCCGGGGCGTTGCAGGTCGTGCACCAGGCGGCCGGCGGAGTCCAGGGCGATCGCCCAGGCGGTGGCCCCCGGGCCCGGCCGGAGCACCTCCGGCAGCGCCCATGCCGCCCGGCGCAGCACGGGATGAGTGCGGTGCAGCAGATCGAGCGCCGGCTGCCGCGGAGCGGCCATGGCCACCCAGATCAGCCCGCCGGGACCGGTGGAGAGGTTGTCCGGAAAACCGGGCAGACCGTCGGCGAAGACATCGCTCGCGCCCGCCCTGGGACCGGTGAGCCACAGCCGTGTCAGCCGGTACGCGCCGGTCTCGGCGACCACGAGGAACGAGCCGTCGGGCGCGAGGGCCACTCCGTTGGCGAACTGGAGCCCGTCGAGCACCACTTCCGCCGTTCCCGCGCCCGGCTCGTACCGGATGAGCCGGCCGGTACCGGAGTGCTCCAGCAGGTCACCCATCCAGTGGCGCAGCGGGAAACGGCCGCTGGCGTCGGTGACGTACACGGCGCCGTCCGGCGCCACGACCGCGTTGCTGCACACGCGGAGAGGACGGCCCGCCGCCTCCCGGAGGAGCGTCTCGACGCGCCCGGAGGCGGGATCCACCCGCAGCAGCCCGCGATCGGCGTCGCACACCAGCAGTCGGCCGTCCGGCAGCGGGCACAGCCCCAGCGGCCGCCCGCCCGTCTCGGCGATCGCGCCCGCACGGCGCCCGGCCGGGTCCAGCCGCAGGATCCGCCCGTCCGAAACGCCCGTCAGGATCCGCCCCTCGGCGTCGACCCGTACGTCCTCCGGCCCCGTACCGTCGAGCGGAACGCGGTGGACGGGCGGCAGGGGAATACGGCTGTGCCTGGCCCGGGCCCGCGCGGGGCGGCGCGGAGGCCGCCAGACGACGGGCCGCAGGGCGGGCTTTGCCCGGTTCGTTTCCCGGATCGTTTCCCGGGCCTGTCCCTCGTGCATGGCAAACCTTTCCGTGCCGGTGAGCCGGGACGCTACCCAGAGCGGCGCGGGCGAGCCACCGCCGACGGCACCAGGCATCCGCATCCGGCCACGGACGCTCCGCCGGACGACCCGTCAGAGTCAGGTGTCCCACGGGGGCGCGGGCACCGTCCTCCCGCGCCTTCGCTGTGCCGGGTGCTTCGGCGGCGACTTCCGCCGACTGTGCGTCAGGCGGCACGATGACCTGTCGACCGAGTGGTTCCGATTGGGGAGGGGCTGGGCATGGTGTGGTCCTGGGGCAGGAAGCTGGCGTGTGCGTCCGCGTCCGCGGCGTTGGTGGCGGGTTTGGCGGGGCTTCCCGCGTCGGCGCAGGGGAGAGGCGGAGGCGGTGGCGCCCTCGTCGTATGCGCGGGTACCCAGGCCCTCCGCTTCTCTCCCGGCATGACGTTGGAGGCCAGGCCCACCCATGTCCGGGGCGCCGCCCACTACAGCTGTACCGGCACGGACCCCGCCTTGCGATGGGGCACGTCCGTCATCCAGGGCAGCGGCCTCGTCGGCTGCCTGTCGAACAACGCCTCCGCCGTCGAGGACATCACCTGGAACACCGGCGAGCACAGCAAGGTCGTCTACGGGATGCCGGACACCGTGGCGGTGGCGGGCCAGACCGTCGCCCCCGCCCCCGGCAAGGTGATCGCGGGCAGGTACAAGGGCCGCTCCGTCCTCTCGCCCGGCATCCAGCTCTCGGCGAGCCCACTGGAGTGCGCCTCGCGCACAGGCGTCGAGCTGATCAGCGGGCCGGAGACCCTGACGGTGCCGTGAGCTCGGCGCCGGATCTCAGACGGCCTTCTCGAACAGCGCCTCCGCCTCGGCCAGCGCCGCCGTCAAGGCCCCGGGATCCGGCCGCAGCCCCGCGACGATCGCGTCGACGCCGCGCAGCCCCGCCCGCTGGAGGAGACGCTTCTCGTTGGTGACCCACTCGCCGCGTGCCGCCAGCACCGCGTGCGCCGTCTCCATGGCGGCGGTGGCCACCGCGCCCGCGGCCTCCGTGACCTGCCCGCGCGGGACGCACGCGGCCCTGGCGTACCGGAGCGTCATGGCCGCCCGGTCGCGCCACACCCGTGGGGCGGCCTCGCGCAGCGCCGCCGGGTACCCGGGCCGGGGCAGCGAACCGCGCAGCACGCGGTTGAGGGCGAGTTCGGCGACCACGAGGTAGCTGGGGATGCCCGCGAGGTGGAACATCAACGGCTCCCAGTGGAAACGGCCCTGCCGTGACTCGGCCAGTTCGTGTTCCACCACGTCGAGATCGCGGTAGTGGACGTCGACGCGCCGGCCGTCGACGCTGAGCCAGGCTCCTCCGTTGAAGACACCGCCGCCCCAGTCGCCGACGCCGGACACCTCGCCGTCCCACCCTTGGGCGCGGGCGAGGGCACGCAGGTCGGCCGGGTCGAAGGCACCCCGGTAGTACAGGGCCAGGTCCCAGTCGCTGTCCGGGGTCCCGGTGCCCTGGGCGCGCGAGCCGCCGAGCGCGACGGCGCGTACGGAGGGCAGGGTGGCGAGCCGGTCGGCGGTGTGGTCGAGGAACGTGTCGTCGGTCATGGGGTTCCGATCGTGTGAAGTGACGGGTCGTGCGAAGTGACGGAGGGGCGGTCGCTCAGACGTCGGCCGTCTCATCCCGTACCTCCTCCGCCGTCGTGTCCCGGAGCTCGCCGTCCAGGCGCAGCCAGCGTGTCACGCCGATGGACTCGAGGAAGGGGATGTCGTGGCCGGCCACGATCAGCGCTCCCTCGTACGACTCGAGGGCCGTGGTCAGCTGGCGGACGCTCGCCATGTCCAGGTTGTTGGTCGGCTCGTCGAGGAGCAGCAGCTGGGGCGCGGGCTCGGCGAGCATCAGGGCCGCCAGGGTGGCCCGGAAGCGCTCGCCGCCCGACAGGGTGGCGACCCGCTGTCCGGCCCGGTCGCCCTTGAACAGGAAGCGGGCCAGGCGGGCCCGGATCCTGTTGCCGGTGGCCTCCGGGGCGAACCGCGCCACGTTCTCGGCGATGGTGGCCTCCTCGTCGAGCACGTCGAGGCGCTGCGGCAGGAACCGCAGCGGCACATGGGCCGTGGCCTCGCCCGAGAGCGCTTCCAGCTCTCCCGCGACGGTGCGCAGGAGCGTCGTCTTGCCCGCGCCGTTGCGGCCGACGAGTGCGATCCGCTCGGGGCCGCGCAGCTCGAACTCGCCCTCCACCCGGGCCCCGTACGCGAGCACGAGGTCGCGCAGGGTCAGGACGGACCGGCCCGGCGGCACCGCGGTGTGCGGGAGGTCGACGCGGATCTCATCGTCGTCGCGCACGGCCTCCACCGCCTCGTCGAGCCGTTCCCTCGCCTGGGCGAGCCTCTCCTCGTGCAGGATGCGGTGCTTGCCGGCGGCGACCTGGGCCTGCCGCTTGCGCTCGCCCATGACGACCTTGGGCTCGCGTTTGGAGTCCCACATCTTCTGGCCGTACCGCTTGCGGCGGGCCAGCTTGACCTGGGCGTCGGCCAGTTCGCGCCGCTGCCTGCGCAGATCGGCCCCGGCCACCCGGACCATCCGCTCGGCCGCCTCCTGCTCGGCGGCCAGCGCCTCCTCGTACGCGGAGAAGTTGCCCCCGTACCAGGTGACCTCGCCTCCCCGCAGATCGGCGATCTGGTCGACGCGGTCGAGGAGTTCACGGTCGTGGCTGACCACGACCATGACGCCGGGCCACGCGTCGACAGCGGCGTACAGCCGTCGGCGCGCGTACAGGTCGAGATTGTTGGTGGGTTCGTCCAGGAGGAGGACGTCGGGGCGGCGCAGCAGCAGCGCCGCCAGACGCAGCAGTACCGACTCCCCGCCGGACAGCTCGCCGAGGGTGCGGTCCAGGCCGATGCGGCCCAGGCCCAGTCCGTCGAGCGCCGCGAGAGCGCGTTCCTCGACGTCCCAGTCGTCGCCGACTTCTGTGAAGTGCTCCTCGCGCGCGTCGCCCGCCTCGATGGCGTGGAGCGCCGCGCGCGTGGCGGCGATGCCGAGGGCCTCGTCGACGCGGAGCGCGGTGCCGAGCGTGACGTTCTGCGGCAGGTACCCGATGTCGCCGGTGACGCGCACGGCGCCCTCGGCCGGGGCGAGTTCCCCGGCGATCAGCTTCAGCAGCGTCGACTTGCCCGAGCCATTGAGCCCGACGATCCCGGACCTGCCCGGGCCGAAGGAGACCTGGAGGTCGTCGAAGACGGCGGTGCCGTCCGGCCAGGCGTAGGAAAGCGAGGTGCAGGTGATGAAGGAAGACGGAGCAGCCATGCGGGCCTCCGGTGGTCGCTGGGAAATGCGGTCAGGTGCGACGCGTGGGGACACCAGGGGGCGACCAGGGCCGGCGGGGGAACGATCGAGGAACCCGGGACCGGCGGGGGGACGGCTCAAGCGTCGAGGTCGCACACGAACGCGGGCAGCGGCGGCACTGTGGCGGCGCGGCTGCGTGGCGCGGTGTCTCCGGACCTCAGACGAGCAACGTCCTACTCCGATCGGCGGCAACAAGGAACAGGAGCAACATACGGGGAACCGGTGGACACGGCAACGGAATTAAGCGAGGAGGCGGCGCACCGTCGTGGGGCGTCAAGCTTGGGTCAACTACTTGCGTAAACGTGCAAGTAACGCGCTATGCTGCTCCACGTTCGCGATGGTTCGACGTCGAGAGACGCCCTTGCCGCGTTCGTCACGGCGCCCGCGCGCGCCCCGGCCGGGAGGAGGCGAGAGACATGGACGGCAGCAGCCACAGTCCGGGTCACAGTAGGCCCCGTATCCGCATGTCCTCGTCGACCACCGGTACGCGGTAACCACCTTCCCTGCGCGCCGCGCGCCACAGCCTCGCAGCCGGCACCCGTGCGGCGATCCGCCGCTTCGGGTCCTCGTGCTGCCCGCTCGCAGGGAGGATCGCTGCCGCGTGCCCCAGAACCTCCCCCGGACGGGGGACCGGGAGGCTGTCATGACCGACCTGACCACCGCCACCGCAGGCACCATCACCGCAGGCACCGCCACCGCAAGTACCACCACCGCCGTGGGCATCACCGCACCGGCCGTCCCCGCGCCGCGCACCGCCGTGCTCGACGACGCCCACGTCGGCGACATCCGCGGCGCCCTGGGCACCATCAAAAGCGGCGACACGGCATCCCGCCAGGGCCTGTCCGCCAAATTGAAGACACTCCTCGCGATCATCGGACCGGGCCTGATCGTGATGGTCGGCGACAACGACGCCGGCGCCTTCGGCACCTACAGCCAAGCGGGGCAGAACTACGGCACCAGCCTGCTGTGGACGCTTCTTCTGCTCATACCCGTGCTCTACGTCAATCAGGAGATGGTCCTCAGGCTCGGCGCCGTGACGGGCGTCGGGCACGCGCGGCTGATCCTGGAGCGGTTCGGGAAGTTCTGGGGCGCGTTCTCCGTCATCGACCTCTTCCTCCTCAACGCCCTGACGATCGTCACCGAGTTCATCGGCATCACCCTGGCCGTCGGCTACCTCGGACTGCCGAAGGTACCGAGCGTCCTGCTGGCCGCCGTGATCGTCGTCGCCGCCGCGTCGACCGGCTCGTTCCGCCGTTTCGAGCGCACCGCGATCCTGTTGTGCGCGGGCTCGCTGCTGCTGATCCCGATCTACTTCATCGCCCACCCGCCGGCCGGGCGGATGGCGCACGACTTCGTCGTGCCGGGCATGCCGCACGGTTCGCAGCTGTCCGACGTCATGCTGCTGATCATCGCGATCGTCGGTACCACCGTCGCCCCCTGGCAGTTGTTCTTCCAGCAGTCGTACGTCATCGACAAGCGCATCACTCCCCGCTTCATGCGCTACGAGAAGGCCGATCTGTGGCTCGGCATTGTCATCGTCGTCATCGGCGCCGCCGCCATGATGGGCTTCACCGCCGCCGCCTTCACCGGCCACGCCGGATCCGGCGGCTTCACCGACGCCGCCGGTGTCGCATCCGGACTGGAGAAGTACGCGGGCAGGACAGCGGGCGTGCTGTTCGCCGTCGCGCTGCTCGACGCCTCGATCATCGGCGCCTCCGCCGTCTCCCTGTCGACGGCCTACGCCATCGGCGACGTCATGGGGCTCAAGCACTCGCTGCACCGCGGCATCCGGGGCGCCAAGGGGTTCTACGCGGTCTTCGCCGGTCTGATCCTCACCGCCGCCGTCATCGTGGTCATCCCCGGCTCACCGCTCGGCCTGCTCACCGAGGGGGTCCAGACCCTCGCCGGCGTCCTGCTCCCCTCCGCCTCGGTCTTCCTGCTCCTGCTCTGCAACGACAAGTCCGTCCTGGGCCCGTGGGTCAACGGGCGCGCGACGAACATCTTCACCTCCGTCGTCGTCGCCGTCCTCGTCACCCTGTCCGTCATCCTGACCGCCGCCGTCGTCTTCCCCGGCATCACCTCGGGGGCGATCCTCGACATCATGGGGATCTGCGGCGTCGCCGGCATCCTCGCCCTCGGCTACGCCGAGACGCGCCGCCGCCGCAAGGGCTGGGCCTTTGCCGCGCCCGTCGACCGCGCGGGCAAGGAAAACTGGCGGATGCCGCCGCTGGACGAACTGCCCGCGCCCGTCGTCTCCACCGGCCGCAAGATCGGCCTCACCGCCCTGCGGGTCTATCTGCTCGCCGCGATGATCCTGGTGATCGTCCGCATCGCGCAGCTCGCCCTCGGCCACTGAGGTCCCGCGCACGTCTCCGGGGCGGCGTGCCCCCGTCCGCCGCCCCGGGGACCCCGGCCCCGGCGCCCGGCTGAGCAGCCTGCACGGGAGGGGTGAGCGCTCCGGGTCAGCGCTCCGGGTCAGCGCTCCGGGGCGGCCTCCGGGGAGGCCCCGGCGGTGGTTTCCGGGGTGGTGAGCAGGCTGCGCACCTCGGTGGCGATCACCTCGGGCTCGGCCGTCGGGACCATGTGGTCGGCCCACCGGGCGAGGACGTGCCGCCCGTGCGGCGACTGCCGGGCGCGGTGGGCGTGGGAGGCGTTGATGGACGCGCGGGCCTTGTCGCTCATGCCGGGGGTGCGCCGGGTGGCGGAGATGACCGTGAGCGGGATGTCGCCGAGGGCCGGCGGGTGCTCCAGCAGGTACCGCAAGTCGGCCTCGATGCCCGCCTGTTCGGCGCCCATGGCGCGCACCGCAGCGACGGTGAAGGCCTCCGCGCGCATGTCGGCCGCGGCGTCCGGCGGCAGGGCGGCGGTGACCTTGCGGAAGAGGAGCCCGAACACCTTGAGGCGCGCCAGCAGCAGGGCCACCCGCAGACGGCTCTTCTCCAGTTTGCGGATGGACCGGTCGAAGAGCAGCTCGCACGCCTCGTCGGTGGGGTCGACGAGCACCAGCCCGGCGATCCGCTCGGGCCGGTCCGCGGCGGCGAGGCGGACGACCGGCCCGCCCCAGCTGTGCCCGACGAGCACGTAGGGCCCCGGCCCGAGGTGGTCGAGGAGATCGCCCAGATCGTCGGCGAGCCGCCGCAGGTCGCGCACCCCCGACGGATCGGGGGCGCTGCGGCCGAGGCCGCTCCGGTCGTAGACCACCGCGCGCGCCGAACGGGCCACGTCCCGCTGGACGAGCGCCCAGTACGAGCGGGTCGCCGCCAGACCGCCTTCGAACACCACCGTCAACGGGGCGGCGCCGGCGGGGCCCGCGTGCTCCATGAAGAAGAGTTCGCGGCCGTCGCGGGTGCGTGCGCTACCGGGGGTGCCCTGGCTGTGCTGTCGCTGCATGCTGTCCGTCCTCACAAGCGGATCCGGCGAGCCGTTCGGCCGAAGAGAGCTTAGGCTAACCTAAGTTCCCCTTTCGGTGTGCGGCTCGGGCACGTCAGGGACTCCCTGGCGGGGAGGGAGCGGATGGCCACTACTGGCATGAAGTGGTGGGTCGGAGATCGAAAACGACCCTGACCCTGCCCGGATTTGAGAATTTTTCGCTCGTTCGGGCAACGCTGCCCATTACGGTTCGTAATGTTGGCGTATCGAAGTGATGGCCCGGTAGCGTCCGTGGAAACGAGGGAGCCCTGGCTGGCCGTCAAGCAGTGCCAGAGCCCCTTTTCTTGTTCACTTCGAACCCCGGAGGGCGTCATGCCTCCTGACCACATGCCGCGACAAGCCGTTCCCGGCACGGCGCGGCACTCGACCGACGGTAACACCCCGCGCTCCGGCGTCGCCGGAGTCCGGGAAGTCCGTGACCTGACGGTGGACCTCCAGGCGAGCGCGTTCGTGGCGTTGGCGGTGACCGGACTGGTGCTCATCTTCTCGCCCGACGTCCTGCCCGCCGCCGCGGCGGCCGTCCTCACGGCGCTGCCGTACGCGGGCCGCTCCTGCCTCCGCTACCGGCGGCTGAGCGGTATGTGAGATGCCGTCAGCCGCCCGGGCCGACGGGAGGGGACGCACGGTCCGGGCGGCACCGCGCACCGCCACCGGCGAGACAGAACTCCACAGGACAGCACCCCGAAAGGGCTACCCCCGAGATGACCAACGGCGTGGGCAGTACGGCGATCTGCCGCAACCCGGCGTGCTCCGAACCCGTACCCTCCACCCGGCACGGCAGGCCCCGGATATATTGCAGCGACGCCTGCCGAAAGGCGTACTACCGCATCAGCCCCGCACGCCGAGTCTCCCCCGACGCCGAGCGCCACGACCGGTACGTCCAGCAGATCCTCGATGAACTCTGGCAGCGGATCGACCGGCTGCGCGACCTCGCCCACGCCGACCGCACCGGGCTCACCGGAGCCGACTCCCCCCGCTCCCAGGCCCTCGCCCTCCTCAAGGGCAGCGCGGAGGCCTGCAAGGACCTCCAGGACCTGGACGCCGCCATCGTCCAGCAGGCCCGCGACCGGGGCGTCAAGGTCGCCGACATCGCGGCGGCCCGCAACATCTCCGCCGACAAGGTCAGCCGCGACTGGCCCGCCGACAGCATCGACCGCCGTATGAATCAGCGTCAGCAACGCCGCAGCGTCGTCCACCGCCCGGCCGGTTCCCCGGACGTCGTGAACGAGCCCCTGCACCTGCCCGGCCGGTACCTCCCCGGGGAAGGACTCGGCCCGGGCCTCTCCGGATACGGGCGCGACGCCACCGAAGGCCCCCCGCCCATGGGTGGAACGTGCCCGTACGCGGCCGCCCGCCCGGCTCGCCGTCCCCGCCGCGCCTGCGCGTCACTTACGGGCCCGGCGGTGTGCCGGGGATGCCGTAACGTTTGCACGTCCTTGACGCCGGACATGAGGGAGTCCCGCCATGAGGGAGCTGTATCCGCCGATCGAGCCGTACGACAAGGGCATGCTCGACGTGGGTGACGGCAACCTCGTGTACTGGGAGGTCTGCGGCAACCCGGAAGGCCGGCCCGCGCTCGTCGTCCACGGCGGCCCGGGCTCCGGCTGCGGCCCGGGGGCGCGCCGGTACTTCGATCCCGGCCGCTACCGCGTCGTACTGTTCGACCAGCGGGGCTGCGGCCGCAGCACCCCCCACGCCGCCGACCCCACGACCGACATGCGGCACAACACCACCGAGCACCTCATCGCCGACATGGAACGGCTTCGCCGGCACCTCGGCATCGACCGCTGGCTGCTGTACGGCGGCTCATGGGGTTCGACACTCATCCTGGCCTACGCCCAGCGGCACCCCGAACGGGTCTCGGAGATCGTCGTCTCCGCTGTCACCACCACCCGGCGCTCGGAGATCGACTGGCTCTACCGGGGCGCCGGCCGGTTCTTCCCCGAGGCGTGGGAGCGCTTCCTCGCCGGAGCCCCGGGCACCCCGCGCGACGGGGACGTCGTCGGGGCGTACGCACGGCTGATGGCGCACCCCGACGCGGCGGTGCGCGAGAAGGCGACGGCCGACTGGTGCGCGTGGGAGGACGCGGTCCTGTCGGGGGAGACGCGAGGTGCCGCCCGCCCCTACGGCGACCGGCCGCCCAGGGCACGGATCGCGCTGGTGCGCATCTGCTCCCACTACTTCTCCCACGGCGCGTGGCTGGAGGAGGGCGCGCTGCTGCGCGACGCGCACCGGCTGGCCGGAATCCCCGGCGTCCTGATCCATGGCCGGCTCGACCTGGCCGGCCCTCTCGACACGGCTTGGGAACTCGCCCGGGCCTGGCCCGGCGCGGAGCTGATCGTCGTCGACGACGCGGGCCACCTGGGCGGCGCCACGACGAGCGACCACGTGCTCGCGGCCATCGACCGGTTCGCCGCGAACGGCGAACTCACCGCCGGCCACTGACCGGTTACGCGTCGGGGCGCTCCGCGTCGTCGGGGCGCGCGGGCCCGGTGGCCAGGGGGAGGGTCAACGCCGAGTCCGCGTGCAGAGTGACCACGACCGGTACGAACACGGAGGCGTCGAGCGGCGACTCGCCGGTGCCCGGGTCGCGGGCGTAACGGGGATGGGCGCCCGCGCTGATCTGCCAGCGGAGCCGGTGCCCGGCGGCGAAGCGGTGGGCGGTGGCGCTCATCGGCACGGTGACCTCGGTGGGGGTGTGCCCGGCGGTCCGTATCCGGGCGACCCCGTCACAGACGTTGCCGGAACGGCCCTGTGCGTCCACGTCGCACAGGCGGGTGAAGACGACGGTGTGGCCCGTGTCGGAGGAGACGGTCAGCCGTGCGGAGACCGGGCCGAGGACGTCCAGGGACTCCGTCAACGGTGGGCCGGTGAAGGTCAGGACGTCGTCCCGGGCTTCGAGGGCGCTGTTGTCACGGGAGCCGGCGGTGGGGGAGAGGAGGGGGCCGCCGAGGGACGGGGTGGGCGCGGCCGGGTCGTAGCGGAAGGACGCCAGCGGCGCGGAGTCCGTGGGGGCCTGGCGGATGAGCTGGCCGCCCGGGGAGGGGAACCATGACGCGGCGGCCGTGGACGGCGGCCAGGCGTCGAGCTCGCGCCAGGCGTCCTCACCGCCGACGTGCACGCGCACGGGCGCGGGACGCAGGCCGGAGCGGTCGGCGCACAGGTGGGCGCGCAACCAGGCCAGGGTTTCGGTGAACACCTCGGTCCAGCCCTGCTGGAAGGCGGAGTTGTGTGTCCAGGGGCCGACGAGCAGGGAGGTCTCGCACCCGGCCCGGCGCAGCCGCGCGTACTGCTCGAAGGACTGGCCGGCCAGGACGTCGTGCCACCCCGTGATCAGACCGGTGGGCACGCTCGGCCGGTCCAGAGCCTCGTCCGGGCGCGCGCCCGACCAGTACGGGTCGTCGGCGTCCGGGTGTGCCAACGCGTCGTCCAGCCAGGACGCCTCGTCCCCGAGGGCGGGTGCGTACGCGCCGCGCAGTGGCCGAGCGGTGGTGATGCGGCGCATATGGCGCCGGAGCCGCAGCACGGCCTTGGTGAAGGGGACGGGGCCCCGGTGCTGGTGGGTGATGCCGAGGCAGGTGATGAGGGCGTTCTCCAGGTGGAGCGCGCCGTGGGCGTGGAAATAGCCATGGGGGTCGTGCAGGCCCGACTGCACCACCATCGCCTTGAGTTCCGGCGGCGGGTCCTGGGCGAGGGCCCACTGTGTGTAGCCCAGGTAGCTGGGGCCGGCCGTGCCCAGTGTTCCGTCGAACCAGGGGCGTTCCCGTAGCCATGCCACCGTGGCCAGGCCGTCCGCCGCCTCGTTGCGCCACAGGTGGAACCGGCCGCCCGAGCCGCCGGTGCCGCGACAGCTCTGGATCACGACGTGGAAGCCCTGCTCGGCGAAGAGGACGCCGTACAGGGACGACCACGGCAGTCCCCTGCCGTAGGGGGAGCGCACGAGGAGGGTGGGGAAGTCGCCCTCGGCGCGGGGGAAGTAATGGTCCGTGAGCAGCGGGCTGCCGTCGGCGGCCGGGACCACCAGCCCCGGCTCCCACCCGGCCCGGTACCGCCCGGCCGGGAGACGCCGCCAGGTGGCTCTCATCATCCGTGAGGACAGTGGAGGCCGTCCGGTGGGCGGCGTCCAGGCGGTCCTCGAAACGGTGGTGTGCGCGTTGGTTGTCATCGCTCCCCCTGGGAATGATTCCCGTGCTGGTTCTCGTACGTTGTACCAGAATAGCGTCCAGGAGATTCCCGACAACTGCCGGACCGGCCTGGCGTGGTGGCCGGGCGCGTGACTAGGGTCGGAGGGTGAGGGTGCCTCCGCAAAGCAGCGGCGGCCAGGGGAGCGGGAGGCGTTCGTGAGCATGGGCCGGCAGTGGGACGTGGTCTCGGGAGTCGGCGTCACGGCGCTGGCGGTGGCGGCCGCCCGGGCCGTCGAGACCAGCCGTCCCGACGCCCTGACCGAGGATCCGTACGCGCTCGGCTTCGTCGAGGCGGCCCGGGCGCCGGTGAAGCTGCCCACGTCCCAGGTCGAAGCCGCGGCGTTCGACGGACAGGGGTACTGGCTGGAGGCGACCACCTACGTCGCCGTGCGGACCAGAGCCTTCGACGACTACTTCCGGCGGGCCGCCGAAGCCGGCGTCACCCAGGCGGTGTTGCTGGCCTCGGGGCTGGACAGCCGGGCGTTCCGGCTCCCCTGGCCCGAGCACGCCGTCATATACGAGATCGACCAGCCCCTCGTCCTGGACTTCAAACTGCGGGTCCTGCGCGAACACGGGGCGACCGCCGGCGGCGTCCACCGGCCGGTGGGAGCGGACCTCCGGGAGGACTGGCCGACGGCGCTGGAAGCGGCGGGCTTCGACCGCGCGCGGCCCACCGCCTGGCTCGCCGAGGGCCTGCTGCCCTACCTCCCCGCGGAGGCCGAGGAAAGTCTCTTCCAGGAGATCCACCGGATCTCCGCCCCCGGGAGCCGGCTCGCGGTGGAGACCATCGGCGATCTGTCGGCCGGCCTCGCCGGCACCGCGGCGAACGACGGCGTCCGCACCCTGGGGGTCGACGTCCGCGACCTGATCCACACCGAACAACGGCCCGCGCCGGCGGACCGCCTGGCCGGTCTCGGCTGGAGCGTGCGCGAGGTGGCGGCCACGGAGGCCGCGGCGGACTACGGGCGCCCGCTGTCCCCCTCGTTCGCCGCCCGGGACGCGCGCTACGTCTTCGCGCACCGGCCGTAGCCCGGCCGGCCGGGCCGGGGCCACCAAACACCCGGCACACGTCTACTCTGCTTGCCCAGCACATGTTTCACATATTTCAAGGATCAGAAGGAGCGGCATGTCTGTTTTCGATGTGGAGATCGGCGCCCTGACCGGCGGCCCGGCCGACCTCGCCCAGTACAAGGGCAGGGCCGTCCTGCTGGTGAACGTCGCCTCCCGGTGCGGCCTGACCCCGCAGTACGCCGCACTGGAGAAGCTCCAGCAGCAGTACGCCTCGCGCGGTTTCACGGTCCTGGGCGTGCCCTGCAACCAGTTCATGGGGCAGGAGCCCGGCACCCCGGAGGAGATCGTCACCTTCTGCTCGGCCACCTACGGCGTCACCTTCCCCATGACGGAGAAGACCGACGTCAACGGCGAGGGGCGCCACGCCCTGTACACCGGGCTCGTCGGCACCGCGGACGCCGAGGGGCACACCGGGGACATCCGCTGGAACTTCGAGAAGTTCCTCATCGCCCCCGACGGCACGGTCGCCGCCCGCTTCTCGCCCCGGATCGAGCCGGACGCCGCCGAGGTCACCACCGCCATCGAAGCCGTCCTGCCCGCCTGAGCCGCCCCTGTTCACCGACCGCGCGATCGTCACCGCCCGGGTGCGGGGCCCCCGGGGCCCCGCACCCGGGCGATCGCCAGCAGCGCCATGTCGTCGGTGATACGGCCGCCCGTGTGATGGCCCACATCGGCCAGAAGGGCGTCGAGCAGGTCGTCCGGGCCCGAGAACTCCTGCCCGGTCAGCGCCGCGACGGGGTCGTAGAAGGCCCCGGAACGGTCCTTGGCCTCGGTGAGACCGTCCGTGTACAGCAGCAGACAGGACCCGGGCGGGAACGGCACCGTATCGGTCACGCCGTCGCCCGGGCCCAGCTCCGACAGGCACAGGGGAAGAGCCGGCACGGAAGGCTCCGCGCCGCGCACCTCGCCCGTGGGGCGCAGCACCAGCGGCGGCGGGTGGCCGCGGTTGAACAGGCGCAGTTCGTCGCCGGAGTGGGGAATCTCCGCGAGCACACCGGTGACGAAACCCTCCGTGCGCTCGAGCCCCGCCCGTCGTGCCGCTTCCCGGATCAGCGCCCTTTCGAGCCTGGCCGCGATGTCGGCGAGCGTGGGCTCCTCCTCGGCCGCCTCCCGGAACACCCCCAGCGCCACGTCCACCGCCTTGACCGCCCCCATGCCCTTGCCCCGCACGTCGCCCACCAGACAGCGCACGCCGTACGGGGTGTCCTGCACTCCGTACAGATCACCGCCGATCTGGGCCTCCTTCGTGGCCGACTGGTAGCGCACGGCGATCCGCAGCGATCCGATGGAGGTCGGCGGGTGGGGGAGCACGGCACGCTGCACGGCGAGGGCCACCTCCCGCGCCGACTCCAGCCGAACGTTCCGGTAGTGCATCAGGCGGTTGACGACGACGGCGAACGCCGACACGGTCGTCACCGTGGCCAGCTCGCTCCACCCGCTGGCGTCCCCGATGAAGCCGAAATGGGCGAGCAGGGCGAAGTCGGCGGCGATGGCACCGATGCCCGACAGGATCGTCGCGCGCAGTGACAGCAGCGCGGCGGCCGACATCGGCGCGGCGGTGTAGAAGGCCTCGGCGCTGAACCGGGGAGGGGTGTTGTAGTCGAGTACGGCACCACCGATCAGCAGGAGCAGCGGCAGCGCCTGGAGGTGGCGCAGGAACCACCGCAGCGCCTCCGTGCGCCCCGTGCTCGGTGCCTTCACGTGGCCGCTCCGCTCTCCCGCGAGTACGAGCCGTACGTCACGCTCCAGCATCCTCGGGTCCGATCATGGCTGCCAGCCGTGGGGCGGCCGTACGGGTGCGGCGCGCGCCCACGGGGAGCCATGGCGGGTCACGTCGCGGGGGCGTACCCGCGGCTGCGCACGAGGTCGTGGGTGAGCCGGGTGAAGGCCTCGGCCGCCGCGCTGCGGTAGGTGCCCTCGCGGGTGAGCAGGGCGACGGTGCGCGTGGGCAGTGGCGGGTCGAGGGGGACGGGGGTGAGGTGGGGGTGGTCGTGGGTGATGGCGTCCGGGAGGACGGTGGCCAGGGGAGTGCGCTGGACGATCTCGGTGAGGGCCTGGATCGAGTTGGCCTCCACGGCGATACGGGGGTGGACGCGGTGGTGGGTGAAGTAGGCGTCGATATGGCCCCGGGTCGCGAAGTCGGCGCTGAGCAGGGCGAGATGACGGCTGTTCAGCTCCCCGGCCGGCATGGGCGTGGGGGGAGCTGAGAGAGCGGTGGGCGCGCCGCCGGTGACGAGGACGAGGGTTTCGGTGAACAGGGGCGCGGCGGTGACACCGGGCAGATGGGAGCCGGTGAAGGCGATGCCCAGGTCGATGTCGTCGGCGAGCAGCGCGGACTCGATCCGGTCCTGGGGCGCCTCCGTCACGGACAGGGTGATACCGGGATGGCGGGTGTGGAGCCCGGCGGTGAGCGGGCCGACGAGATAGGCGGTGAAAGTGGGGGTGACCCCCAGGCGGAGGTGGCCCCGGGAGAGGTCGTGCACATCGTGCACGGCGCGTTCGGCGGCGGCGAGGTCGCGCAGCGCCCGCCGGGCGTGGTGCAGATAGGCCTCACCGGCGTCGGTGGGCCGTACGGTGCGGCCGGTGCGGTCCAGGAGCTGCACGCCCAGCGTGCGCTCCAGCTGTTTGACCTGCTGGGACAGGGTGGGCTGGGAGATGTGCAGCTCCTCGGCGGCACGGGTGAAGTTGCCGTGCTCGGCGACGGCGAGCAGATAGCGCAGGTGGCGGAGTTCCAGGGCCATGGAAGCAACTATAGATGCGAGCTATAAGAGTCATGGTCAATGACTATTGGACTCTATAGGTGCAGGTCGTGCATGGTGGATCCCGTCGGCCCCACGGGGTCGGCCACACCGAAGGGAGTGACCCATGCCAGACCTCGCCGAAGGCGTCGCGCGTTTCCAGCGGAACGTCTTCCCGGCCAAGGCGGAGCTGTTCGCCCACCTTGCCGCGCACCACACACCGCACACGTTGTTCATCGGCTGCTCCGACGCCCGCGTCGTACCCGAGCTGATCACCCAGGGCGAGCCGGGTGAGCTGTTCGTCATCCGCACCGCCGGGAACCTCGTCCCCGCCTACACCCCCGGTGCCAACGGGGTGACGGCCAGCATCGAGTACGCCGTCGCCGTGCTGGGCGTGACCGACATCGTGGTGTGCGGGCACGCAGCCTGCGGCGCGATGACGGCCCTGGCCGAAGGCCACGACCTGTCCGGCGCGCCGGTGGTCGCCGACTGGCTGCGGCACGCGGACGCCGCCGTGGCCCGCACCGCCGACCTGGCGGCCGGTCCGGAGAAGGTCGGCGCCCTGGTCCGCCAGAACGTGTACGCGCAGCTGACGAACCTGACCACCCACCCCTCGGTCGCCCGGGCGCTGGCGGAGAGGAAGGTGACGCTGCACGGCTGGGTCTTCGACATCGCCACCGGGCGCGTCGAGGCTCTCGAACCCACCGGCACGGGCACCGCCCTCGCGTCCTGACCGCGGCCTGGACCACCACACCCGCGAACCCACCACACCCACGAACCCGCCACACCCAAGAACCCGCCGCTCCCGCGGTCTCCCGCGAGGACCGGCACCCCCCCGAAAAGGAGCCCTTCTCATGGTGCACGCCCAGTTCGACCCCACCGCCCGCCAGGCCCTGGCCGTCCAGGCCGTGGAGGCCAAGGTCCGCAAGGACCTCACCTGGCAGCAGATCGCCGACGCCTCCGGCCTGTCGGTCGCCTTCACCACCGCCGCCGTCCTCGGCCAGCACCCCCTGCCGAAGGCCTCCGCCGAGGCCGTGGCCGAGCTGCTGGGCCTCGACGAGGACGCGGCGATGCTGCTCGGGACCGTCCCCACGCGCGGCTCGATCCCCGGCGGCATCCCCACCGACCCGACGATCTACCGCTTCTACGAGATGCTCCAGGTCTACGGCACCACCCTCAAGGCCCTGGTCCACGAGCAGTTCGGTGACGGCATCATCTCCGCGATCAACTTCAAGCTGGACGTGAAGAAGGTCGCCGACCCCGAGGGCGGCGAGCGCGCCGTCATCACCCTGGACGGCAAGTACCTGCCGACCAAGCCCTTCTGACCCCGGTCCGTCACGCAGCCGTAGTGACATCCTTCCGAAGGAGCCCCATGGACTTCGCGCAACGCACCATCGACCTCGCCCGCCGGAACGTCGCCGAGGGCGGCCGTCCCTTCGCGACCGTCATCGTCAAGGACGGCGAGATCCTCGCCGAGAGCGCCAACAAGGTGGCGCAGACCAACGACCCCACCGCGCACGCCGAGATCCTCGCCGTCCGCGAGGCCTGTACGAAGCTCGGCACCGAGCACCTGACCGGTACCACCATCTATGTGCTGGCCCACCCCTGCCCGATGTGCCTGGGCTCGCTGTATTACTGCTCGCCGGACGAGGTCGTCTTCCTGACGACCCGCGACGCCTACGAGCCGTACTACGTCGACGACCGCAAGTACTTCGAGCTGAGCACCTTCTACGACGAGTTCGCCAAGAACTGGGACGAGCGCCGGCTGCCCCTGCGGTACGAGCCCCGCGAGGACGCGGTGGAGGTCTACCGCTCCTGGCAGGAGCGCAACGACGGCTGAGAGCCGTCGACGGAGCGCCTATAGGACGCCAGGGGCCCCCGCGGGCCCCTGGCGCAGCGGCTTCTCGACCCAGGCGACGTCCCAGTACGTGCCGAACTTGCGCCCCACTTCGTGGAGGACGCCCGCCGGCCGGAAGCCGAAGCGCTCGTGGAGCCGCATCGACGCCTCGTTGGGCTGGGTGATGCCCGCGTAGGCGCGGTGGACGTCCTCCGTGGCCAGGGCCTCGAACAGGGCGCGGTACAGCATGCCGCCGAGGCCGCGGCCGGTGTGTTCCGGAGCGAGGTAGACACTCGTCTCGACCGACGTCTCGTAGGCCTGCTTGGCACGCAGCGGGCCGCTGGTGGCGTACCCCAGCACGGTGCCGGCTTCCTCGGCGACCAGCAGCCTGTGGCGCCCGGTGGCGGGATGGTCGGCCAGCCACTGCCGCCGGTCCTCGACGGTGACGGGCTCGATGTCGAAGGTGATGGGGGTGCTGGTCACATAGTGGTTGTAGATGTCGGTGAGCTGCTTCAGATGGCTTTCGGTCCCCGGCCGGATCCGCGTTCCGGCTGTTACGGCGGTGCTGTGCTCCATGTGTCGCTCCCTTCTGGAGGAAGCGACTGTAGTAGAGGTGTGTTACAGGTATATATCCGTGTATTTCCGTCATGGGGATGCCGACGACAGGCGCCGCGGAGCTCATGTGTCCGTCCGTTCGCCGTTGAGGGTGGTTTCCGGGAAAGCCCGCACACGGCCGGACGTGCCGTGGAACCGTCGCTAGCCAAGAAATCACCGGCGATGTCACGGAGGTTCCTATGTTCAGCTCCAAGCGCGCGAGCCGCATCCGCGCGCTGGCCCTCACCGCGCTCACGGCCGGCCTGTTGTGCGGCGGCATGGCCACGAGCGCCAGTGCGGCCGACGGGTCCTCGACGTCCACCGACGGCACGGGGAAGAACCGTGAGGTCACGCCCGCCGACCGCGTGCTCGCCGGGCTCACCCACACGGTCACCGGCCTGATGGGTAACCCCACCGCGGCCACCCGGATCCTGCCCGCCCCCGGGGCCCTCGGCGGCTGACGCGGGCGGGAGAGGCCCGCCGCGTCGCGGCGGGCCTCTCCCGGCTCGGTGTTCGAAGGCAAACAGCCATGTCCGAGATGGCTTGATTAGCGATTCGCAGACGATTCCCGGCCCTGGAGGATGTGTCCCGCTGATCCGGAGACCCAGGAGCACTAGGGAGTGCGGCCATGACCGCTGTCATCACCCCGCAGGAACTCCACACGCGCTACCAGAAGACCTTCGGCCGGGCCGGTGGCTATCTGCCGAGAAACCCGCTGGCGATCGACGAATTCCACCGGGGCATCGCCCAGCGGGCGGCGGACCTCAAGAAGGACCTCGACCCCACCGTGCAGGAGCTGGCGGACTTCATCCACTCCGACCTCACCACCCGGATGTATGTGAAGAACATGCTCCTCGAGGTCCCGGAGGCGCACCGCCACATCCACACCGTGGACGACCTCATCGAGCACCTCAACGTCGTCGTCCGGTGGGCGCCCGCGTACAACCGCAACCCGCTCCACCAGATATTCCTGCCGTTGTCGGCACTGTTCGGGTACATGCGGCTGACGCCGTCGGGTTCCGTCGTGTTCCGTATGCCGCAGTTCAACGACAAGCTCCGGCCGGTCCTCCGGAAGTGGTGCGCCTACCTGAACAGCGAAGAGAGCGCCCATGTGCTGAACAGCCGTGAAAGCGGCTGGTTCTCACAGCCCGCCGTCGAGATGAACAAGCTGTACGAGTACGAATGCTGGGACCGGCGCGACGAGAAGCACTGGGGGTTCACGTCCTTCAACGACTTCTTCCACCGTCGCATCAAGGACGAACTCCGGCCGCTCGCCGGGAACGGCGATCCCGGTGTCATCGTCGCCCCGAACGACGGAACGGTCTACAACATCCAGCGCGGAGCGGCCAGGGAGACGGACTTCTGGCTCAAGGAGCAGTACTCGCTCAGCGACATGCTGCGCGCGCCGGAGTGCGGGGACGAATACGTCGGCACCTTCGTCGGCGGTGACGTGTACCAGTCGTTCCTCTCCGTCAACAGCTTCCACCGGTGGACCGTGCCCGTGGACGGGACGGTCAAGCACCTGGAGATCGTGCCGGGCCTGATGTTCAGCGCCGCCTGGAAGGAGTCGCCCGACCCGACGACGTGGACCCACTCGCAGAGCTACCAGGCGCATGTGAACACCCGCGGGCTGGCGTTCATCGAGTGCGGCGAGGAACTCGGCCGGCGCATGGTCTGCGCCGTGGTGATCGGCATGGAGGAGGTCTCGTCGGTCTCCTGGTCGGTCGGTGTGGGCGACGAGGTGCGAAGGGGCCAGGAGCTGGGGTACTTCAGCTACGGCGGGTCCAGCATGGCCCTGGTCTTCGAACAGGGCGTCGTCGACGAGTTCACCGTTCCCCAGAACGACCCCCACGCGCACCCGGACGACGGTCCGACGGTCTTCGCGCGATCGCAGATCGCCCGCGCCTGCTGAGAGGCGAACCAGGGCGTGACGGCCGCGCCGGGATCCGGTGCGGCCGTCGACGGCGGCGGGATCGAACGGTCAGTGAGCGAACTCGACCGAGACGTGCGGGGCGAGCGACACCAGGAAGTCCCGCGCGTCGAAGAGCTCCCCCGGGGAAGCCACCCCGGCCGTCCTCGTCCGCCCGTCGAGGACACGGCTCACCGCCTCCACCGCCAGGGGCGCGCTGACGGCGTAGATGTCCCGGCCCCGGGCCACGGCGCGGCGTTCGGTGCCGCCGGACCGTACGACCGCCTCGACCAGGAAGGTCTGGGCCGAGCGCCCGCGGTCGTCGACCGGGGCCGGAGCAGGTGCGCCGGGGGCCAGTACGTCCGTGACGGCGCCGGAGGTCATACAGGTGTGGATGACGGGCACGGTGACATGCCGTGAGATCGTCACGCTGTCCGCCGTGGTGAACTCCTCCACCACCGCCTGGCTCCCCACCGGCGAGGGGAAGGACCACCGGCCGGTCGGCGCCGTATCGGTCCGCAGCTCCAGCCGGCCGTCCGCGTGCACGAGACGACGGCCCCCGCGGCGTTCCCTGGAGACCCGGGACGAGGCGCGGGTCCCGGCGGTGGGGTGCCAGCTGCTCAGCGCATAGGCGAGGGACACCTCGTCGGCCGACCGCCGGCCGTCCAGCGCGGCGGTCACCAGCAGATCTCCCAGGCCGCCGAAGAACGCCATCGCCGGGACGACCACGATCCCCGCGGCCCGTGCCCGCTCCGCGAAGTGCGTGAACGTGTCGGCGACGGCCTCCACCTCGCCCGCGACGTCCACGTAGGGGATCCGGGCGCGCAGCGCCGCCTCGATCACGGGGGAGGCCGTCCCGGCGAACGGGCCCGCGCAGTTGATCACGGCGTCCGTGCCGGCCAGCGCGCGGTCCAGCGAGGCCGGGTCGTCGGCCACCGTCGGCCGGACGTCGAGCCCGGGGCGTACGCCGGAACGGTGGCCGGCCAGCGCGTCGAGCCGGCCGGTGTCACGGCCGCACAGGACCGGCCGCAGGCCGCGGTCCAGGAGTTCGGCCACCACGAAGCGCCCGGTGTGTCCGTAGGCGCCGAGGACGGCCACCTTCCCGCTCGTTCCCGTCGTTCCCATGAGTGCTCCCCGTCGTCGTTCATGTTCCGGTGATCCATCGACGTGATCCATCGACCGGGACAGGCTCTCCCGCGGCGGGCGGGGGCGGCGAGTGTCGGGAGTGCCACGCCTCGTACAGTTTCGGACATGACTACCGTCGCGCTGGCCGTCACCGACGGGGTGAGCCACTTCGAACTCGCCGCGCCCTGCGAGGTGTTCGGCGTCGACTGGTCCAACCTCGCCGACCCGTGGTACGAACTCACCGTCTGCGGGCCCGCCGGCGCACGGGTCGGCGGCCGGTTCCGGCTCGAACCCGACGAAGGGCTCGAGCGGCTGGTGCGCGCGGACACGGTGATCGTCCCGGCCTGCGCGGACATCGACGAGGACCCGCCCGGCGAACTGGTCGACGCCGTGCGCGCGGCACACCGGGCCGGCGCGCGGATCGTCTCGCTGTGCACGGGGGCGTTCGTGCTGGCCGCCGCCGGCCTGCTGGACGGCCGGCGGGCCACCACGCACTGGCTGCACGCCCCCGCCCTGGCCGCCCGGTACCCCGCGGTCCGGGTCGACCCGGACGTGCTCTACGTCGACGACGGCGGCGTGCTCACCTCCGCGGGCAAGGCGGCGGCCATGGACCTGTGCCTCCACCTGGTCCGGCTCGACCACGGCTCGGCCGTCGCCAACGCGCTGGCCCGCCGCCTGGTCGTACCGCCCCAACGGGAGGGCGGTCAGGCCCAGTTCGTCACCACCCCGGCGCCCGAACCCCGCTCCCACGCGCTCTCCGGCCTGTTCGCCTGGGCGCTGGCGCGGCTCGACCGGCCGCTGACGGTCGAGGACCTCGCCCGCCAGGCGAACATGAGCTCACGGAACCTGGCCCGCCACTTCAACGCCGTCACCGGCACCACCCCGCTGCGCTGGCTGCGCACCCACCGTATCCACCGCGCCCAGGAGCTCCTGGAGACCACCGACGACAGCGTCGAGGCCATCGCCGAGGCCACCGGCATGGGCACGGCCGCCTCGCTGCGCCGGCACTTCAACCGGACGGTCGGCGTGCCCCCGGACACCTATCGCCGCACCTTTCGCGGCAGAACAACCAGTGGTTGAAAGTGATACTTACTCCCTGTCGCCCTCCGAGGAGCGCGGGGCGGCCGGACAGGGGAGACTGGAGGTGTGCCGTAGTCCCGGGAGCGCGCGGGAGGAGGAAGGGTAGGGGACGATGTCCGACGACGTGATGGGTGACGAGGTCTATCAGCCGGCCCGTTCGGACCGCCGGGACAACCCCGGTGACCTGGACCTGGAGAACGCCCTCGACGGTGACCTCCTCGACGAGGTGCTCGACGCGGGCTACTCGCCCCCCGAGAGGCCGCTCGGCGTGGGCCACCACGGCACCACGGCCCGGGAGCAGCGGGAGCGCGAGAGCCTCGACCAGCGGCTCGCCGAGGAGGTCCCCGACATCACGATGCCCGACGGGGACGGCATCGGCGATCAGCCCGGCGGCGACGGCGAGCCGATCGACGAGGAGGTCGGTGACGCGCGGGCCGGCCGGCTCACCGCCACCATCGACGCCATGCCGCCCCGGCGCAATGACGTCTTCGCCCGGGACGTGGGCATCGACGGCGGCGCGGCCTCCGCGGAGGAGGCGGCGATGCACATCGTGCCCGACGAGCCCGTGGTCGAGTTCGGCGAGGACATCGGGGCGTGAGCCGGCGCGGGCTGTCTAGATGGTGAACTCGGGCAGCAGCTTGATCTGGTGCAGCACTCCGTCGGCGCCGCCCAGCTGCGGGTAGGCGGCCATCAGCTTGGAGTCGGTGCACAGGTCGATGAGGGCCTGCTTGGGCGAGGTTCCCAGATCGTGGTAGCCGAACGTGGGACCGGCGTTCCCGCCGTCGAGGGGCGTACTGACCAGGAGTCCGGCGACGGGCGAGAGGACGCCCTGCATGGCGGCGACGAAGCCGCGCTCAAGGCCGTAGCGGACGGACTTCGGGTCCGCCGTGTGGGGCGCGGGGTCGTCCGCCGGGGTCTGGTAGAGCTTGTCGAGCAGCGCCAGGACGTAGCAGTAGGCGGCGTCGGAGAGCTGCGCCAGCGTCTGTACCGGGCCGGTGCAGTCCGTCGCCTTGGGGTCCGTCACCACCGGCCAGACGGCGTCGTCCCCGCTGTCGATGGTGTACTTCTGCTTTCCGGAGTCGTCGTACACGACGCCGATGCCGTCCACGTGATCGCGGACGCGGGTGAACTTCTGGTAGTGGGAGTCCTCGTTCTCGTCCGGGGCGCCTTCGCCCTGTTCGACGATGATGTAGAGGGCGTCCAGCGCGCTGCCCTCGTCCACGACCGGGAGAGGCTTGGGCGGCCCGCCCCACTGGTTCCAGTAGCCGCGCTGGTACTGCTGCTGCCAGCGGGTGTTCTCCGGCCCCCACTTGATCTGGTCGCTCAGGGTGACGATGCCCTTGCCGATCGCGTCGTACAGCTCGCCCAGCGTGTGGTACTCGTCGTCGGAGGGCTTGGAGGCCTGCTGTTGCCTGGTCTCGGGAAGCTCGACCTCCATGAACCCCTCGACGGCGGCCGTCGAGATGCGCTGCAAGTGCAGCGTCAGGGGAGGGACGCGGTGGAGCATGTCACCGGGGTAGGTGGGGATCGTGGCCTCGGAGTAGAAGCGGAACTCCTTCCCGTCGACCACCTCGCACTTGGTCGCGGTCATCACGTTGCGCACCAGGGCCATGTGCAGCATCTCCTCGATGGCGATGCCGATGAGGGTGCGCTGCGCCGAAGCGCCCTGGGCCCACTGCGAGTAGCCGGAGGTCTTGATGGAGTAGGCGGCGTAGAGGTAGGGCGGGATGGTGGAGAGTTCGATGCGGGCCGCGTCGGCCAGGTGCCGGGCCAGCTCGTCGCGGGTGGTGATGCCGTCGATCGCCCGGACGGCCGAGCGGGTGGTGAGGTGGGGCATGTGCTTCCTCCAGTGCGTTCGGTTCCGTGTCAGGCGGCCGGTGGCGGCCGGGACGCGGCGAGGTCGTGGACGACCACGGTGCCGTCGCGGCGGGTGAGCGAGAGGAACACCGGTTCGGCGTCGGGTGGTTCCGGTTCCTCGCCGCGGCGGACGGCGGCCGCGTAGCGGTGGACCGGGAACCGGGCCTCGAAGAGCCGTCCGGTGTCGGATCCGGTGCTGGGCGCGTCGAGCGTGGCGGCGAAGTCCCGTTCGAACCGGGCCAGATCGATCAGGAGATCGATCCAGGCCTCGGGCGGAGTGCCCTCCGACGCCGCGTCCGGCCTGGTACGGGCCAGGTGATCGGGGAATCCCGCGCCGAGGCCGTCCAGCGTGGGGGAGCGGGACGGATGCGCGTCCAGGTACTCCATGGCGAACCCGTCGAAGAGCTCGCGCCCCAGGAGGTGGACCATCGCGGGGTACTGGCCGCGCAAGCACCCCAGTAGCCGGAGCCGGTAGCCGCGGTAATAGACGCGGAAGCGTTCCTCGGCCGACATGCGTCCCGAGGCGGTGAACACCTCCTCCAGATGCTCGGCCCTGCCGGGGTGCAGCAGGGCCGCTTGCATCCATCGCTGTATCTCCGCGAGCGATCGCGGGACGTCAGCCATGGTCGCCGCCCCTCGGGACGCCGTCGCATGCCGCCGCCACCGCCCTGGCCCTGTCGAGCTCGGCCTGGAGGACGGGGAAGGGCGGCAGGCTGTCGTCCCGTTCGATGACCGTGGCGGCGCCCCCGGTGAGCTCCACGGCGAGCCGGTAGAGCTCCCAGACCCGGTCGGGCACCTCGGCGTCGTGGGTGTCGATGAGGTGGGTGCCGTAGTCGGTGTGCCTGGCCAGGTGCATCTGCCTCACCCGGTCGTGCGGAAGGGCCTTGAGGTATACCTCGGGGTCGTAGCCGTGGTTGACGGCGGAGACGTGCACGTTGTTGACGTCGAGCAGCAGCCCGCAGTCCGCGTCCTCGGCCAGCCGGCTCAGGAACTCCCACTCGGTGAGGGTGGAGGCGCGGAACTCCACGTAACTGCTCGGGTTCTCCAGGACGAGCGGGCGTTCCAGCACCTCCTGCACGGTCCGGGCGCGGCGTACGACGTGCCGCAGCGATTCCTCGGTGAAGGGGAGCGGCAGCAGGTCGTGGGTGTGCACGCCGAGCACTCCGGTCCAGCACACGTGGTCCGACACCCACGGCGTGTCCACCGCGTCCGCCAGCCGCTTCAGTCGGCGCAGGTAGTCGCGGTCGAGCGGGTCGGTGCTGCCGATGGACAGCGACACCCCGTGGAGAACGATCGGGTAGTGCTCGGTGATCTCGTCCAGGACGCGTCGGCGGTCGGTGCCGGGTTCCAGATAGTTCTCGGAGATGATCTCGAAGAAGTCGACGGGCGGCCGGTGCGCGCGGATGTAGGGGATGTGCGGCCCCCGCAGCCCGAGCCCGAACCCCGGGTGAGGGGTCGCGCGCTCGGGTCGCGCCGCTGTGCCGTCCGTCTTCCCCGGCGCTATTGCTGCCCCTGGGGTGCCAGGACCGTCACGTGGAACTCGCACCGCGCGTCGTCGTCCTCGGCCGTCACGGTCACCCATTGGTCGCCGGGGCTCGTGTGTCCGGCGTAGAGGGGGTCGGCGGTGGCCACCCCGTCGCTGTCGGTGGTGACCGTGGAAGTGGCACTCTGTGGCCGGCCGTCGGGCTTGAAGTACAGGACGGCCGCGTCCTCGGCCGGGATGGTGAAAGTGATCCGCGCGCCGGGCAGATGCCTGCCGACGCTGTTGCGGGCGATGGCCACCAGGTCCGGGAAACGCACCCCCTCGTGGGCGCGGGGGTTGTCGGCGGAGGCCCGGAACAGGGCGGTGACCTTGTCGGAGGTACCGGCCTGGGGCGGGGTGAGACGGTCGTACTCGGGGAAGCGGTCGTCCGGGACGCCCTGCCCGGGGGCGGGGCCGAACGCCTTGCCCGCCGCGTACATCCGTGCCTCGAAGAGGCGGCGCGCCTGCTGCCAGACGCTCTTGCCCTTCATCGGGCCGCCGGAGAAGACCCGGCTCTCGTTGATGGGGCTGGCGCAGCTGCCGTTGTAGCGGCAGGCCTGTTCGCCGGGGTGGAACTGCTCGAAGTCGTCACCGGCGTAGCCGCATCCGCCCTGCCCCCGGCAGGCTCCCTCGCCGTGGCACACGTGTTGCACGGTGGCGCACTGGCCGGTGCCCGCCATGGTGGCGGTCCTGTCGGCGTCCTGGCCCGCGCAGGAGTTGAGGCCCATGCAGACGTGGAGCTCCTCGCCCGTCGTCGGCCGGCCGCAGAGGTTCGCTTCCATGGCCTGACCTCCCCTCTCGTCGCCCCTCATGCCTTGTCGCCGGTGCGGGCGATCTTGGCGTTGACCTTGATCGGGGCACCCTTCTCCATGTCGCCGGTGGTGTTGTCCGGCACGAGGAACTCGCCGATGGCCCCCTTCTGGAACAGCAGGCACAGGCTGGAGCCGCCGTAGCTGAAGTAGCCGAGCTGGTCGCCCTTGGTGACCTGGTCGCCGGGGCGCACCGTGAGCGTGACGGACGAGATCTCGGTCATGCCCAGGGGCATGACGCACACCATGCCGATCGGCGCGGGGCACTCGATGAACACGAGTCCCCGGGTGTTCACCGACGCCCCGTAGACCTGTGACTGGGTGCCCGCGTTGGGCTCCTCCACCCCTTCCAGCTCGGTGAACATCAGGGCCTCGACCACGCGGGCACTGTGGACGACGCCGGTCACGGGAGCGTGCCAGCGGTGGTAGTCGCCGCCCGAGAGGAACGACTGGAAGACGTCGCCGCCGATGAAGGAGTCGGTCAGGTCACTGCCGTCGAGCATGTCGGAGAGGGAGTAGTACTGCCCCTTGGCCCAGAACTTGTCGGTGCGCTGGATGTTCCGCCGGATCCGTACGACCTTTCCGTCGTTCGCGGAGACGATGGTGCGGGGGTCGTCCTTGCCGTCGACGGGCCGGGCGCCGTCGTTGAGTTCGCGGTGGAAGAACGCGTTGAAGGAAGGGAACCCGCCGTGGGGGTCCTCCGGGTCGATCCGGAACTGGTCGAGCCCCAGCTCGTCCCAGGCCGCCGCTGACAGCCAGCCGTCCATCCGGTTCAGCACGTCCTGGCTGTCCGCGCTGTCCAGGTGCGCGCACCACTCGCGCAGGATGCCGAGCAGCGCCCTGTTGAAGCCCTGGTCGCGGAAGACCGCGTACCCCGGCTCCGTCATCATCATGTAGACGAACAGGGACGACATGGGGAAGAAGTTGCGTTCCGGGTCGCCCTGCGGGAGGTACCGGGGAGTCGACGTGACGATACAGTCCAGGTGATCGAGCAGGTCGGGGACGTCGTTCACCTTGTGCTTGGCCTCGGGGTGCTTCTCGTTCGCGTCGTCGATCATCCGGCTCACATACATCCGGACGATCCCGTCCCGCTCGATCAGCCGCGCCAGATCGTCGACGGAACGACGCCGGACGATCGCGTTCCGGGCGCGCCTCTCGTGGACGCCGCGGCTGAACTCCTCCAGCCACGCGTCGAGTGCCGCCCGGTTCTTCGGCAGATAGCCGGCGGCCCGTCCGAACGAGTTCTGGTAGCGGGTTTCGAGCTGCTGTGCGGTCCATGTCTTGCCGGTGTTCCGGGGCATGGGATGCCTCCTCACTCGGGTTCGCGGCGGCCCACGTTCCCGGATCCCGCCGAGGCGGCTCAACCCCGCGTCGTGGAGGTGGGACAGGGAACAGGACACCGCCGTCGGGTGTGAACCGCCGTGTCGAGCGGGGCCGCGACGCGGGGGAGCGAGGAGGGGGCGGGGACACGCGCGGAGAAGGAGCCGGCCGTGGGTGCCGCATCTTGGCCTATTCTCAACTGCCTTGGAAAAAACACCAGTTGGTGTGAGAAAACAGTGAGGGCGGGGTCCTTTCGGACCCCGCCCTCACTGTGTGCCCTCGGCGCTACATCAGGCCGCCGCGGCCGCCGGCACGGCCTCGTCGGCCGGCTCGGTGGGACGGGGGATGCGGTCCAGGCCCTTGCGGTCGTAGAACCGGGTGACACCGAAGCCGAAGAGCAGGGCGACGACCAGGGCGATGCCCATGGAGATCCAGGCGCGGGTCAGGCCGGCGTCGGCCTGGGCGCCGTAGTAGAGGATGGAGCGCATACCGCCGGTGATCTGGCGGAGCGGCTCGAACTCGGAGAGCCAGCGGAAGAACCCGGGCAGCGCCTCCAGCGGCACGGTCGCGCCGGAGGAGGGGACGGCCATGGCGACGAAGACGATGGCCGAGAGCAGCATGCCGGGGACGCCGAACACGGAGAGGAGCGTCAGGGCGCTGATGCCGACGACGGCGATCGTGGCCACGGAGTAGACCCACAGCAGACCGAGGTGGGAGGCGTCCATGCCGAGGATGCCGACGGTGGCGCCCTCGACGATGGAGCCCATCACCACCGAGAAGGCGAGCATCAGGAGGGAGCCGATGGCCAGCGTGCGCACGCGGCTGGTGTGCCGCAGGGGCTGCCGCATGCGGAAGGGGCCGAAGTCGGAGTGGAGGTAGCCGAGCGCGGTGTCGACCTGGTTGGTGATCGCGTTGGCGCCGAGCATGCCGCAGACGACCAGGACCAGCGCGTAGTAGAAGGCGCTCAGGCCCATGGCGCTGTGCGTGCCGAGCGGGTGGCCGTCGGCGACCTGCACGGACACGGGGTCGGCGAGCATCAGCTTGGCGGCCGGGGCGAGCGGCGCCTTCTGGGCGGCGGCGCGGTCGAGGAGCTGCTTGCCGAGCTGCGCGGAGGCGCCGTGGGCGGCCTTCTGTGTGGCCTGGCTGGCCATGGACGAGCCGAAGCTGCCCGCCGACTGGTTGGTGAGCACCGTCAGGGCGGGACGGGCCGGCTGGGCCTGCTGCTGCGGGCTGGTCAGCCCGCTCACCGCGGCGGTGAAGTTCTGCGGGACGACGATCGCGCCGTAGAGCTTGCCCTGGCCGAGCTTCTTGTCGGCCTCCTGGCGGCTGAGGACCTGCCAGTCGAAGCTCTTGTTGCCCTCGGCGGACTTCTTGATACCGGAGACGACCTGCTCGCCGAAGTTCAGGTGCTTGCCGTTGGCGTCGAGCCCCTTGTCGCTGTTGACCAGGGCGACGGGAAGGTCGCGCAGGTTGCCCTTGGGGTTGACGTTGCCGCCCACGTACAGCAGGGCGAACAAGGTGGAGACCACCGCGAGGATGAGGCCCGTGCCGATCCACAGCCGTGGGCTGCGGAGCACGGACGGGGACGGGAGGGAAGGCATGGGCGCTCCGGAGTAATGACGCAGAGTAGCTAGATATCGAAGGTATCCAGGTGCTAGATAGTGGCAGTATCTAACAGGGGTGTCCAATCGTTGAATGCGGATACCCGGTTCGCACCATCAGCGAGGAAGCCGCATGAAGATCTCGGAGCTCAGCCGCAGAGCCGGCGTGCCGGTCGCCAGCATCAAGTACTTCCGGCGCGAAGGCCTGCTGCCCGCCGGCCGGGCGACGGCCGCGACGCTGGCCGAGTACGGGGAGGAGCACGTCCAGCGGCTGCGGCTGATCAAGGCGCTGACCACGCTGGGAGGGCTGTCCATCGCCGCCACCCGGGACGTCCTGACGGCCGTCGGCGAGGCCCACACCACCGAGGGGAAGCTCGGTGCGATCAGCTACGCCCTGCCGGTGCCCGTCGCCGAGCCGCCCGTCGCGGACTCCGGCCAGGCCGCGGCGGACCAGGCGGCCGCCGAGGCGGAGGTGGCGGACCTGATCGCGGCCATGGACTGGCAGACGCCCGAGACCTCCCCGCACGTACGGGGGCTGACCGAGGCGCTGAAGGCCCTCGGGCGGGTCGACGCGGACTACCGGCCGGGCGAGCTCGCCGCCTACGCGGCACTGGCCAACTCCATCGCCCGTCTGGACCTGGAGCGCGCGGCCACCTTCGGTGACGATCCGGAGGCCGTGGCCGAACGGGCGGTCATCGTCTTCGCCCTCTCCGCCCCGGTGCTGGAGCTGCTGCGCCGGCTCGCGCAGGAGGACCAGGTCCGCCGCCGCGTCGCGGAGCGCGGCGAGGGCGGCGAACAGCTTTCTTGAAAGTTCAATGACACCGGCCTAGGGTGAGCTCCGGGCAACTTCTTGAAAGTTCAAGAAGTCCCGTTCCCCCCTCATGAAGGAGTCGTTGTGAAGTCCACCCGGAAGGCCTGGGCCACGGCCGTCGCCCTCGGCGTGCTCGCCGCGAGCGGAGCCACCGTCGCCGCCGCCACCCCCTCCGCTCACCCCACGACGAAGAGCGCGAGCGAGGACCAGCAGCTCCAGAAGCTGTACAAGGACGCTCTGGCCGAGGGCGGCCGCCTGGTCGTCTACGCGGGCGGCGACAAGCCCGGCCAGGCCGACTACCTCAAGAACGCGTTCCTCAAGCAGTTCCCCCAGATGAAGGTCGACACCGTCGTCGACTTCAGCAAGAACCACGACGCGCGCCTCGACAACCAGATAGCCGAGCACAAGGTCGTGGCCGACGTCGTCCACCTCCAGACCCTCGACGACTTCCCGCGCTGGAAGAAGGAAGGGGCGCTCATGCAGTACAAGCCGGTGGGCTGGAACAAGGTCTACGACCAGATCAAGGACAAGGACGGCTACTACACCGGCCTGTTCTTCATCGCCTTCGCCAACGTCACCGCCACCACGCTCGGCGACAACGCGCCCGTCGAGGCCGCGGACTTCCTCAAGCCCGAGTTCAAGAACAAGCTCGTCTTCACCTACCCCAACGACGACGACGCCGTCCTCTACTACTTCAAGCAGCTCACGGACAAGTACGGCTTCGACTACCTGAAGAAGCTCCTCGCCCAGAACCCCAAGTTCGTCCGCGGCACGGCCGACGCCTCCGCAACGGTCGGCACCGGCGGCTACGTGGCGAACTTCGGCAGCTCGGGCAGCTCCAGCGGCCTGTCGAAGACGAGCACCCCGCAGAAGTCGCCCTGGGTCGCCTGGCCGCAGACCGGCGCCATCCTCAAGGACGCCCCCCACAAGGCCGCGGCCAAGCTGTACCTGAGCTGGCTGCTGTCGAAGCAGGGGCAGGAGGGCCGCTGGAGCGCACGGACGGACGTCGCCACCCCGGCCGGGCGCAAGAACATCTTCGACTACGACAACATGAACCCGCTCGGCCTCGGCCGGTTCATGAGCGACCGCGCCGCCCTGGACCGCTTCAAGGCGCGCATCAGCCTCTACGTCGGTGACGTCAAGGGTGCGGACCCCGCCGACCCCGAGGGCAAGCTGGGCCTGTACCCCGTCGACCAGAACGGCACGCAGGGCTGACGTCCCGCGAACGGGAGAACACGGCGGCCGCACCCGGAGCTCAGGGGTGCGGCCGTTTCCGCGCCCCGGGAATGCGACATAGCCAACACCGGTTACGGCTATGTCATCGATATGGCGTACCGAGTGGAGGACGATCTCCCATGACCACGACGACACCCGCGACCTCCGGCGCGACCGAGCTGCCCTCGCGAGCCGCGCGCCTGCTGGGCCGCCCCCTCGCCCTGGGCGATGTCACCCTGGCCAACCGCATGGTGATGGCGCCCATGACGCGCCGCTTCTCACCGGGCGGGGTGCCGGGCGAGGACGTCGCCGCGTACTACGCCCGACGGGCGGCCGGCGGCGTGGGCCTGATCATCACCGAGGGCACCTACGTGGGACGCGACGCCGCCGCGGCCTACGACAGCGTGCCCCACTTCCACGGCGAGGAGGCCCTGGCGGGCTGGGCCCGGGTGGCCGAACGGGTGCACGAGGCCGGCGGCCGCATCATGCCCCAGCTGTGGCACACCGGCGTGGCCCGCCCCGACGGCGCCGCACCGCTGGGCGTACCGGCCGACACCCCGTCCGGGATCGACCTCGACGGCCGCCCGCACGGCAAGGAGATGACGCGGGCCGACATCGACGCGGTGGTCGCGGCCTTCGCCCGGGCCGCCGCCGACGCCGAACGCGCCGGCTTCGACGGCGTCGAGCTCCACGGCGCCCACGGCTACCTGATCGACACCTTCCTCTGGCACGGCACCAACAAGCGCACCGACGCCTACGGCGGCGACGTGACCTCCCGCGCCCGCTTCGCGGCCGAGATCGTCGCGGCGGTGCGCGCCGCCGTCTCGCCCGGCTTCCCCATCGTCTTCCGCCTCTCGCAGTGGAAGTCCGAGCACTACGACGCCCGGATCGCCGAGACCCCGCAGGAACTCGAGCAGGTGCTCGCCCCGCTCGCGGCGGCGGGCGTCGACGCCTTCCACGCCTCCACCCGGCGCTACTGGCTGCCCGAGTTCGCGGACGGCGACCTCAACCTCGCGGGCTGGACGAAGAAGCTCACCGGCAAGCCCGCCATCACCGTCGGCTCGGTGGGCCTGGACCAGGAGTTCAGGGGCGCGCGCAACAGCACCGACCACGCGGGGGTCACCGGCATCGAGCCGCTCCTGGACCGCCTCGAGCGCGACGAGTTCGACGCCGTCGCCATCGGCCGGGCCCTCATCTCTGACGCCGAGTGGCCCGCCAAGGCCCTCACGGACCGGCTCCACGAGGCCGTTCCCTACCACGTCTCGCAGCTGGGCACACTGGTCTGACCCCGGCGCCGCCGGCGCACCGGCTTCCCGGAAGGACGGTTCACACGATGACCTGGCCCGCGACGGCACGTTACGGCCTGGAAGCGGCTCCCGGCGGCCTCGGCCTCGTCCAGGACCTGCTCAACACGGCCGCCGTCGAGGCACCCGGCTCCGTGGACCTCCTCGCCGCCCCCGACGACGCGCGGGCGTGGGCCGACGCGGCCACCGCACGGTGGACCGCCGTCACCGGGCAGCCGGTGCCCCCCGTGCGCCTCGACGCCGAGGAGGCCGACAAGCTGCGGGCGTTCCGCGACGACCTGCGACGGCTGATCACCGAAGGCGCCGGGGGCGAGCCCGGTGCGGCCCTCCGCGCGGCGGTCCCGCACCGCGGCTCGGCGGCGCTGCGGCTCGGCGAGGACGGCGTCGTCCGCCTGGAGCCGTGCGGCTCGGGCCGACGGCTCCTGGCCGCCCTCGTCCTGGTGGCCGTCTTCGAAGCGCAGCGGGACGGCACATGGTGCCGCCTCAAGACCTGCCGTGCCCCGCGCTGCCACATCGCCTTCTACGACCGTTCGCGCAACAACAGCGGCGTCTGGCACGAGGTCAAGTCCTGTGGCAACGCGGCCAATCTGCGCGCCTGCCGGGCCCGCCGACGGGCCCGGGAAGCCGGGCCGGGGACGGAGGAGGCGCCGGGCGGCCATCACCCACACCGGTGAGGTTCGCGACGGTCCGCACCCGCGCGCGACGGGAAGGAGGAAGGCTGGCCCCCGAACCCGACACGACCGGCCACGAGGTGGAGCGATGACGACGACCCGGCTGCTGACAGCTGCCCTGACCGCGGCCCTTGCCCTGACCACCGCACCCCTGGCGTCCGCGACGACACCGTCCGCGGCCCCGAAGCCCCCGAAGCAGAGGCATCTGCGCATCACCAACCAGGACAACAGACAGTCCTTCACGGTGCACAAGGGCGACGAGATCACCGTCCGGCTCTCGGGGGAGCGGACGCCCGGCTCGACCTGGGCGTGGAGCGTGCCCACGGCCGCCGACGGCGCCGTGCTGCGCCGCGGCGGCGCCGGCACGGCCCCGAACGGCGACACCACGGCCGTCTTCCACGCCCAGGCGGACGGGACGACCACCCTGGACTCCCAGCTGAGGTGTGTCGCCAATGAGCCCGGCCACGCGTGCTCGCAGGCGGTCGTTCCTTGGCAGACCACCGTGCGCGTGCGGCGGTAGGCAGCGCGATGACCGCCCGGCGCGGCTCCTCCGGGCGGTCAAAAACCCGTATGACCATGGGGTATGCTTTTTCCTGTCGCCGGCCCCAATAGCTCAGTCGGCAGAGCGTCTCCATGGTAAGGAGAAGGTCAACGGTTCGATTCCGTTTTGGGGCTCCGAGACGGAAGGCCTCCACCGATACGGTGGAGGCCTTCCGCGTACCGATGGCGATCCCCGCTCGCGCGGAACGAGGTAACCATGGGTTCCCCCTCATCCGCTTCCCGCGCCCGGGGCACGCGGGCGCCCCGCGCCGCCCGTGACTGGTGCCTGGTCGTCGCCGGGTTCCTGCTCGCCTTCGGGCTGTCGAGCGCCGTCGCCGTACAGATCCTGCTGACCGGGCACATCGATCTCCCCGACCGGGCCGTTCGCCATCTCCCCGGTATGAAGGCGGGCTTCCTGGTCGCCGCCGTCGCGATGGCGCTCGCCCACCGGTGGCTCGGCCACAGCGCCGCCGACCTGGGCCTGGCGGCACGCCCCCGCCACCGGTTCCCCTACGGCGGACTCGGCGCCGCCGGGGCGGCCTACCTCGGCATGTGGACCGGCTTCGAGGTGATGCGGCTCTTCCCGTCACCCGGATATGCCCCCACCGGCCGAACCGGCGCCGGCGAGCAACTGCTGGCCAACCTCCACAGCGCCCTCGTCGAGGAGACCCTCCTGCTCGCCCTGCCCATGGCGGTGATGACGCGGCTCCTCTGGCCGTGGTGGGCCCAGCTCGCGGTCCTGACCGCCCTGCGCGTCCCGTTCCACCTCTACTACGGGTACGGCGCGTTCGCCCTCTGCCTGATCTGGATGGGCGGATACCTCCTCGTCTACCGGCGGACCCGGATCGTATGGCCCTTCATGCTGGCCCACTTCGTCTACAACTCGGCCCATGCCGACTACCTGCCGACCGTACTGAGACCCCTGCTGGGGCTGGCCTTCTGGCTCCTCGGCGCCCTCGCCCTCGTCCGCCTGGCCAGGGACACGAAATGGCCATCCCGTCGCCCACACGGATGAATCCGTCAAAACCGCCATCTGATTGTCGGGCGATACCGCTTCCATGGACCCGTCGTCGGGAAGTCGCGCGCGCATTCGGGAGGGCCGGTTGGACCGCCGTACGTTTCATGGCCGACTTTTTTCGCTGGGGAGCCTGACGGCGGCCGGGGCGCTGCCGGGGGCGTGGGGGAGCGCGGCCGCCGCGCCGGTCCGTCGGGCCGGGCCGGGCAGCGAGGAGGTGCCACCCCGGCGATCGGTGGTGGAGTACGAGCTGCCGCCCGCCGAGGAGACGCACGAGATCGTCAAAATCCCCGGCGAGCCGCTGGCCCTGGTGTCGCAGATGTCCAACAGCCATCTGGTGAAGCTGAGCCTCGACCCGAGCACCGAACAGGTGACCGGCGTCAAGGCGTTCGCGCTGGGGCCGAAGGACGCGATGCTGCACGGACTGGCGATCTCGGAGCGCCACCCCGGACGGATCTGGGCCACGCACGAGGGCGGGAACAGGCTGCTGCTGGTCGATCCGAGGGCGGACGAGCCCGATGCCGCGCCGCGCGTCGAGCGGGAGATCGGCATCCCGGGCGGCGGCCGCGGCCCGCACTACGTCAACGAGTACGGCGACACGCTGTGGGTGACGCTGAAGGGGAGCGACCAGGTCCTGGCCCTGGACCACACCAGCCCGGAACGCTTCCGGCTGTTCGAGGCGAAACCGCACCCCATCTTCGCCGCCCGGCACCCCGCCAGCGGCGACTTCTACGTCAGCCAGGACAGCGCGAGCACGATCCTGCGGATCGACCCGAGGAGCGGGCGCACCACGCAACTGCCGGTCCCGGCCGAGCGGGGCAGCACCCCGGTCGGGCTGATCGGCGGAGCGGGCGGGGTCTGGGTGGTGCTGCTCGGCACACAGAAGGCCGGGACCGGCACGTTCGGCCGGATCGACGAGGACGGCGGGATCGCCTGGCACCGGCTGCGCGCCCCGCTGGGCCGCTCGGCGTCGCTGCTGCACCTGGCCTTCGGGCCGACGGGGCGCGGGCGGGAGCCCGTGCTGTGGCTGCTGGCGTCGTCGATCGTCTCCGACGACGCACGGGATCTCGTCATCCGGGTGCGGTTCGACCCGTCGTGGACGCGGATCGTCGAGGAGGAGTACGCGGCGCTGCCGACGCAGATGTGCAAGGCGCATCGTTTGCTGCCGCTCGAGAACAGCGTGCTCGCCACCGAGCTGACGACCGCCACGGTGGCACAGCTGACCGTCGCCCGGGAATGACGCCCGGTCAGGGCGGGCGGCACGGGGAGGGGGCCGGCGATGGCATCGCCGGCCCCCTGGGGTGCGCCGGTTACCGCGCGAGCCACTCGGGGCGGCCCGAGCCGCGCGGGACGAGGACGGTGCGGAACGCGCCGGGAGTCTCGGACATCACGACCTGGTCCGTGACGCCCTGGTAGCGGCCGCAGGGGGTGTCGGCGGTGAAGGTGTCGGGGTCGAGGTAGGCGTGGCGGTCACCGGTGCCGGCGAGCTCACGGGCGTAGTCCTTGTCCAGGACGCCGAGGCTGAGGATCCACAGGGCGACGCGGGTGAGCGAGACGTGGACGCGGTAGCTGCCGCCCTCGGTGGCCCGCCGGATCAGGGCGGCGATGACGCCGGTGGTGGCGAGCCAGGGGACGAGGTAGTCGTTGACGACCTTGATCGGGGGCAGTGCCGGGTTGTCGTCGGTGCCCTCCAGGTTCATCATGCCCGCGACGCAGCCGGCGGTCTGGTCGAAGCCGACGCGGTTCGCCCAGGGCCCGTGCTGCCCGTGGAGGCTGACGGTGGTGTGGATGATGCCGGGCCGGATCGCGGCGGCCTCCTGCGGGCTGAGACCCATGCGCTCCAGGTAGCCGGCTCGGTGGTTGGCGTAGAAGACGTCGGAGCCGCGCAGTAGTTCGCGCAGGGTGGCCGCGGCCTGCGGGTCGCGGGCGTATTCGAGGGTGGCGGAGCGCACGCCGACCTGAGCGGTGTAGTAGAGGATGTCGTTCTCGAACTGGCCGGGGCGCCAGATGTTGAGGGCGTCGGCGCCGTGCTGGGCCATGGTGCGGCCGATGGCGGCGCCGGCGATGACATGGCCCAGGCCCAGGGCGCGCACACCGTCCAGGGGCTGGGTGGCGCCGGGCGGCAGCGGCTCGGGGTCGCTGTCGCCGATCTTCTCGATCTCGATCAGGGGCAGGTCGGCCAGGACGTCGCGGTACTGGCGGGTGCCGAGGAACTCCCGGGTGCCGCGCAGCATGGGCATGACGACCCCGGCGTCCGCTCCGGCCCGCTCCAGGTCGGCGCCGTCCCAGCGGGAGACGGCGTTCGCGACGGCGAGGGCGTCGTCGGGCGTGCCCAGCAGCTTCAGGGTGCGGGACTTGAGCGCGGGGTAGACGTTCAGGGGCATCACCCAGCGGCCGTCGCCGGCGCGGTAGAAGGACAGGGCGAAGGGGTCGTCGGGGGCGACGACGGGGTAGCCGCCCAGCTTCTCCCACTTCCCGTCGTAGAAGGGGCACAGCCGGTGCGGAGCCTTGCGCAGGTCCATGCCGATGTCCTGGCCGGGGCCGCCGCGGTGCTGCCACAGCTTGGCCAGGGCGACGGACTTGGCGGTCAGGCCCAGGGCGGGGGCGGCGGCCAGCCGCAGGGTGGAGGGGACGACGGGGTCGGCGCCGGTGAAGGAGACCGTGCCGCCCGCGTCCCGCTCGCTCATGCCGACGCCGCCGAGGACGTCGTCGAGCGCGGCGTGGATGTCGAAGTCGTCCCCGGACTCGCCGGTGACCGGCTTGTCGAGCGCGGCCTTGATCTTGTCGGTGAGGTTCATGGTGCTGCCTGTCAGTGCTGGGCGGGCTGTGCTTGGACGGGCTGTGCGTGGGCGGGCTCGGCGAGGGCGCGCATCAGGGCGATCTGGGCGCGGTCGCGGCGGGCGGCGAGTTCACCGACCGGCTCGCGGCCGAACGCCTCCTGCGCCTGTGCGGTGAGCAGGGCGACGGTGGGCTCGTCGAACGACGGCTCGCCCAGGCCGGGCCAGCTCGCCTCCATGGCGCGGCCGAGGTGCCCGAGGAAGTGCGGCAGACCGCCGGGGCCGCCGCCGAGGTGGAAGGTGCGGAAGGGGCCCGCGACCGCCCAGCGCAGCCCGATGGAATCGGTGACGATGTCGTCGAGCTCGGCCTCGGTGACCACGCCTTCGGCCACCAGGTGCACGCATTCGCGGAAGAGCGCGGCCTGGAGGCGGTTGGCGACGAAGCCGGGCACCTCCTTGCGGAGGATCTGGGGCTTCTTGCCCAGCGACGCGTAGAAGTCACGGGCCCGCAGCAGGGTCTCCGCGGAGGTCCGCTCACCCGGGACGATCTCCACCAGCGGGACGAGGTGCGGCGGGTTGAAGGGGTGGCCGACGACCAGGCGTTCCGGCTGCCGCATCGCCGTGGCGATCGCGGTGGCGGGGATGCCGGAGGTCGACGTGGCCAGCAGCGCGTGGGCGGGGGCGGCCTCTTCGACGGTCCGCCAGATCTCCCGCTTGACGTCGAGGCGTTCGGGGCCGTTCTCCTGGACGACGTCGGCCTCCGCGACCGCGGCGGCCAGGTCCGGCTCGAAGCGGAGCCGGTCCGTCAGACGCTCGGTGGGCAGTCCGAGCTCCGCGAGGGCCGGGGCGATCTCCCCGAGCCCGGCCAGGACCTGCTCCGGCGCCTCGGGGCGCGGGTCGCTGACGACGACGTCCAGGCCGTGGGCCAGGAACAGCCCGGCCCAGGAGATCCCGATCACGCCGCCGCCGATGACCGCGACGCGGCCGCGGGGACGCGGGGCTGCTGTATGTGTGTTCATGGTGTGTGCACCCGTTCTTCTCGATCGGGAGGGTTCGTCAGCCCGCCAGGTAGTCGTGGACGACTTCGGCGGGGCTGAGGGTGAGGTCGGTGAGGATGTGGCTGGCGGCGACGACTTCGAGGACCGGCAGGTCCGCGAGCGGCGCCAGCGCGTGGGCGAACAGCTCCAGCCGGGCCGGGCCGCGGAAGGCGCTCTTGACCGTGATGTCGGTGATCTGGGTGCGGACCAGTTCGCAGATGCGCGGCCGGCCGTCGTAGCCGGGCAGCGCCTTGACCATGAAGGTGGGGACGCAGATCTCCGCGCGGGCCTCGTCGAGGTCCATCGGGTGGTGCTTGTAGCCCATGGTGGCGGTGGCCACCCGCAGCGAGCCGTAGTCGAGCGTGCCGACGAGGGTGTCGGAGTCCGTGTAGAGCCTGGGCGACCCGGCCTTCTTCGGGTAGGCGCTCAGCTCCCGGCCACTGGAGATCGCCGGAACGCTGTCGAGGTACATCGCCAGGTTGTACTCGCCGCGCTCACCCGCGTACTCGACGGGGACGACCTGGCCGGCCTCCGTGTAGTCGCCCAGCCCCGTCACATCCGGCATCCGCATGATCTCGAAGCGCACCAGCGGCTCGGGAACCTTCAGCGGCTCGGGGACGACCCGGCGCAGGGCCTCCGGGTCGGTGCGGTAGGTGATGTTGAGGTACTCGCGGTCGGTGAACCGGTACCGGGTGGGGGCGAAAGCGGGTGCGTCCAGCGGAGTGGTGAACAGCCGCGCGACGTCGTTCATGTGCATGGTGGCTTCCTTTCAGGGCCTGGAACCCGGGCCTGGAACCACCTCACTCCTCCGGCACCGATTCTGTCCAATATATGTTTCCTAAGCATTCGATATGGTTGACCATATGGAATTCACGAAACGCCTGCTGGAGCAGTTCCTGGTGCTGGCCGAGGAGAAGCACTTCGGCCGTGCCGCGGAGCGGCTGTCGATGAGCCAGCCCCCGCTCAGTCAGGCGATCCAGCGCCTTGAGCGGGGACTCGGGGTGACGCTGCTGGACCGGGGGCCGGGTGGTGTACGCCTCACCCCGGCGGGAGCCGCCTTCACCGTCGAGGCCCGGCGGCTGCTCGACGCCCAGGCCGCCGCCGTCGAGCGGGTGCGGCGCGTCGCGCACGGCCTGGAGGGCGATGTGCGCGTGGGGTACGTGAGCATCCTCAGCCACCGCCATCTGCCCCGGCTGCTGCGCGCCGCGGCCGACGAGCTGCCCGGCCTGCGCGTCCACCTGCGCCAGGACTCCACGGCCGCGCTCGTGGAGATGATCGGCACCGGGGCCCTGGACCTCGCCTTCCTCCGTGACCCGTCACCCATACCGGACGGCCTCGAAGTCCACGCCCTCTCCGTCGAACGCGCCGTCGCCGCCGTGCCGGACGGGCACCGCCTGGCCAAAGCCGCGTCGATCGCCCTCGCGGACCTGCGCGACGAGGACTTCGTGCTCCTCAGCGCGACGGCCCTGCCCGGGCTCGCCCTCCAGGCCCAACGCGCTTGCCAGGAGGCGGGGTTCACTCCCCGCCGCCGGGCCGAGGCGGACGATCTCAGTGGCCTGGTCGGCTACGTCGCCGCCGGCCTGTGCGTCAGCCTCCTGCCGGAGGACCTGCGCGACTTCGCGGTCCCCGGCATCACCTTCGTGCCGCTCCGGGACTCCTCGCCCTACCTCCGTACGACCGTCGCCGCCGTCCACCGGCCCGACGCGGACGCGGCCGTACGGCGCCTTCTGGGCCTCATCGCCCGGCACCTGCGCCCGGACGACGGTGTGTGAGCGCCGACGGCGGCGTCGGGGCCCGTACCGGCCTCAGCCGTGGCGGCTCCCCGCCGTGCGCGCCGGCTCCTGTTCGCCGGACCGCCTGCCCTCGGCCCATCCCGTGAGGAACGCCGAGACCAACTCGGCCCCGCGCGCGGCGAGATGACGCCGCCGCTCCCAGCGGGAGCGGGGCGGTACGCCGCCCCGGTCGCGCCGTGGATCGAGAGCGAGGGCGGTGAGGCGCCGGCCGGCCCGGGCCAGGTCGGCGAGGATCCGGTCCCGGCGCGGCCCGGCGGGTGTGGCGTGGAGGGCGGTGTACAGTCCCTCGATCTCGGACACGACCGCCCCGAGGCGCACGTCGGTACCACCTGTCGATGTCGTCCTGCCCTGCGCCAATTGCCGCCCCCTTCGTGCGGTCGTGTGCCCGGCGCACAACATTTGCCCAATTGCGCAACTCCGCAATCCTGTCTGGGTGTTCGGCTCCGGTCGCCCGGTCATCCGTAGGACAGGTTGGAGCACACGTCGTCGTCCGCCGACCGGGCGGTGCCGGCCACCTGGGTGGGCACGGCCGTGGGCGCGGGGGCCGGCGTCGTCGGCGCCGGCCCGGCCGGGGCGGCCGCGTACGCCTGGCCCAGGATGACCGTGATGCCGGGTGTGCCGGAGGGGCGCAGTTCGGCTCCGGGGAACAGACGGGCGACGGTCTGCGCGTGGTCGCGCTGCCCGGAGCCGTAGGAGACGACCGTGGCCGCCCCCTGGTGGGAGCGGCTGTTCGCGGTCCCCGTGACGGTGAACCCGCTGCCCTTCAGCATCTCGGCGGCGCGGGCGGCCAGGCCCGGCGTCGTGGTGCCGTTGTGCACGGCCACGTCGATGCCCGAGCCGGACACGGGGGACGGGGTGGCGGTGGTCGGCGCGGGCGGCTTGTCGTCCTGCTTGCCGCGCGCGTTCTGTCCGTCGATGGTGCGGTCGTTCCTGATCGCCTCCCAGAGGGCGTCCGCGTCGGGGTGGACGATCGAGACCCGGTTGCCCTGGTACCGCCAGGGGAGCGTGACGAACTTGGTGTTGTGGAGGTCGACGTCCTTCAACGACATGGCGAAGGAGAGCAGTTTGCGGGCCGAGTCGAGGCCGGGGTCGACCGTCATGGACTTGGTGGCCGCGTCCGCCAGCGGCAGCAGGGTGGTGGGATCGAAACCCTGACCCTTCACCTTCTTGATGAGGCTCGCGACGAACGCCTGCTGCCGCTTGATCCGGCCGATGTCGGAACCGTCCCCTATGCCGTGCCGCAGCCGCACATAGTCCAGCGCCTCCTGGCCGGAGACCGTCCGGGGGCCCTTGGGGAAGATCAGCCGGCCCTTCGAGCCGAGATTGGGGTTGAGGTCGCCCTGGTAGACGTCGTTGGGCAGACAGACGTTCACGCCCCCGACGGCGGACGTCATCTTCGAGAACCCCACGAAGTCCACCACGACGGTGTGGTCGACGCGCAGACCGGTCAGCTTCTCCACCGTGTTCTGCGTACAGGCCGGATTGCCCTTCGCGGTACGCCCCACCGAGAAGGCCGAGTTGAACATCGCATTGCTCTGGGGAGCCGTCCACGTACCGTCGGGGAGCCGGCACGAGGGGATGTCGACCAGGGTGTCGCGGGGGATGGACACCGCGACGGCGTGCTTCTGGTCGCCGTAGACGTGCAGGAGGAAGGCGGTGTCCGAGCGGCCGAAGTCATCGCCTCCGCCGCCCATCCGCGCGTTGTCCCCGGAGCGCGAGTCCGAGCCGATGACCAGGACGTTCTGGCCCCCGAATCCGGCTGCGGGCCGGTTCTTCGACAGGCCCTCCGCGCCGAAGCTGTCGATGTCGCCGTCGAACTCGAAGTAGAGCCAGCCCCCGGCGGCCACCATCAGCACGGCTGTGGACGCCGATATGGCGGTGACGAGCCGCACCCGGCCGCGACGGCGCTCCCGGATACGGATGGCCTGCCGGCTCTGGCGCCGGGGGGCCACCGATGTGCCTGTCATATGTGCGCTTTCGTCCGCGTGGCTACCGGGGAACGGCCGGCTCGCCCCACCCGTCAGTTGTACAGTTGCGCAATGTAGCAAGAGTCGGGGTGGTCGTGGCCTGCGGGTTCAAGGAACCCCCCAAGGGAGGAAGGACGCCTGTGTCCACCGCTCCTGATCGGGGCAGGGATCCCGGCCGGACGGAAGTGACCCGGCGGAAGGACGACGAGTGGCCACGGACCGGCACGCCCACGCGATGACCCACACCGGCGCCGAAGCGGTACGGCACTACGAGAAGGCGCTGGACAGCCTCCTCCTCTTCCGCGAGGAGGCGGCCACGGAGGCCGGGGCGACGCTCGAGGCCTCGCCCCGCTCCGCCATGGGGAACGTCCTCCGGGCCTATCTGGGACTGCTGGGCACGGAGGAGAAGGACGCGGCCGAGGCGGCCACGGCGTTCGCGGCCTACCGGAAGGAGGTACCGGTCGCCGAGTTGACCCCGCGTGAACGCGTCCATGTCGAGGCGGCCTCCTCCTGGCTGGGCGGCGACTTCCACGAGGCCGGCCGCCTCCTCGCCGAGCTCGTCGTCGAGTACCCCAAGGACGCCCTCGCCCTCGCGGTCGGACACCAGACCGACTTCTTCACCGGCAATGCCACGCTGCTGCGCGACCGTATCGGCGGCGCGCTGTCCGCCTGGGACGAGCACGATCCGCACTACGGACTCCTCCAGGGCATGTACGCGTTCGGCCTGGAGGAGGCGGGCCACTACACCCGCGCCGAACACGTGGGCCTGGAAGCCGTCGAACGCAACCCGCGCGACGTATGGGGCATCCACGCCGTGGTGCACTCCTACGAGATGCAGGGCCGGTACGAGGACGGCATCCGCTTCCTCGACACCCGTACGGGCGACTGGTCGACCGGCAACTACCTCACCGTGCACAACTGGTGGCACTACGCCCTCTACGTCCTCGAAACCGGCCGCACCGACGACGTCCTGGCCGTCTACGACGCCGCCCTCCACCACGACGGCTCCGCCGGGGTCGCGATGGAACTCCTGGACGCCGCCGCGCTGCTCTGGCGGCTGTACCTGGCGGGCACCGACACGGGCGGCCGCTGGCCCGCACTGGCCGACGCCTGGGCCGCACGGCACGACGGCCCGTACTACGCCTTCAACGACGTCCACGCCGTCATGGCCTACGTCGGCGCCGACCGCCTGTCCGACGCCGAACGCCTCATCCACGACCGGCGGACCTGGCTGGAAGGGGCCGGCACCGGAGCGGGCGTGTCCAACGTCGCGATGACCGCCGAGATCGGACTCCCGGTCTGCCGCGCCCTCGTGGCGTACGGACGACGACGCTACGCCGACGCCGTCGACGAGCTGCTCCCGCTGCGGCGCCGCTTCCAGGCCTTCGGCGGCAGCCACGCCCAGCGCGACGCCCTCCAGAAGACCCTGGTCGAATCCGCCCTGCGCGCCGGACGCCACGACCTGGCCCGCACCCTGCTGAGCGAACGCGCAGGCCTCCGCCCCCAGTGCCCCTACGACCTCAAGGCCCGCGCCCGCCTCGGCTGACATCTGCGCCGAACCGGTGAACCCGGCACCCCGTGTGTGCGCCCGGCCGCACGTTCCCGTCCGCCCGCGCCGACAGTGTTCTCCATGGACGACCGGCCCACGGGATGGAGAACCCGGGTGCTGCGCGAGCGCGCGCGGCCGCGATGGGTGCGGGAGTCGCCCGTCTCCTGGCAGTTGGCGGTGCTGACGGTCTGCTTCGGCGGCTTCATGAGCCAACTGGACGCGAGCATCGTCACCCTCACCTACCCGAGCCTTGAGCGGGAGTTCGGCGAGCGGCTGGCCGCCGTGCAGTGGGTGTCACTGGTGTACATGCTGGTCACGGCGGCGGTGCTGGTCGCGGTCGGCCATGTGTCGGACGTGGTGGGCCGCAAACTGGTCTACCTCTACGGCTTCGCCCTGTTCGCGCTCTCCTCCGCCGCCTGCTCCCTGGCCCCGGACCTGACGGCGCTGGTGTGCTTCCGCGCCGTACAGGCACTGGGGGCGGCGATGCTCGCGGGCAACAGCGTGGCCCTGGTCAGCCTGGTGGCCCCGCGCGAGAAGCTGCGCACCGCGCTGGGCATGCAGGCGGGAGGGCAGGCGCTGGGTTTGGCGGCCGGGCCGACGCTGGGCGGGGTGCTGGTGTCGACTGTGGGCTGGCGCTGGGTGTTCTGGATCAACGTGCCGGTCGGCGTCCTGGCGACGCTGCTCGGCCGCTACCTGCTGCCCCGTACGGTCGAACGGGCCGGCGGCGCCCGCTTCGACCTGCGGGGGACGGCCTGGCTCGCGGTGGCGTCGGCCACGTTGCTCGGCGGGGTCTCGGTGTTCTCCGGCATGCCGCTGCCCGGTTGGTCCGGCGTGGTGCTCCTTACGGTGTCGGCGGCGGCGTCCTGGGGTTTCGCGCGGCGCGAGGCACACGCTCCCGAGCCCTTGGTGCCGCTGTCGCTGCTGGGGGACCGGCGGATCGGATGGGGGCTGGTGGGGGCCCTGGCCGGGTACCTCGTCCTGTTCGGGCCGCTGGTGCTCGTCCCCCTGGTGCTGACGCGGCACGGGGAGAGCGAGATGCGGGCCGGTCTGCTGCTCGGGGCCCTGCCCGCGGCCTTCGCGCTCGCCTCCAACCTTCAGGAGCACCTGCTTCCCCGGCGGTGGGACGGCCGTCGCCGAGCCCTGGCCGGAGCCGCGCTGTCCATGGCGGGGCTGGTGGGACTGGCGTTCGCCTGCCCTGCGGACCGGTGGCTGATCGGCTGGCTCGCCGTGCTGGGCCTGGGGCTCGGCCTGTTCACCCCGTCCAACAACGAAACCCTGATGCGGGCCGTGCCTCGCCGGCTGTCCGGCACGGGCGGCGGCATGGTCAACACGGCCCGGGCCCTGGGTACCGCCCTCGGTATCGCCGTCGTCACCCTCACCCTCGAACTGGACGGCGGCCGCGGCGCGGGATCGGTCCTGCCGCCGCTGCCCGTCCTCACCCTCGCCGCGGCCGCGGCCCTGGCGGGGGCGGCGACGCTGCTGGCGGGGGACGAGGGGTGGCGGATCGACGGCGCCCGGCCATGAGATGAGGGCGGGGGTGCTCCACCGTGTTCGTCACGGCGGAACACCCCCGAGGACTCGCTACCGGCCCGTCAGTCGCGCCTCGGCCAGTGGCGCCTCAGCGCGATTCAGTGCTGCGGGTGCCGGCCGACGCGGTCGAAGCGCTGGTTGTTCGTCCTGACGGACTTGTCGACCGACGTGCTGTTGTCGATCGTGGTGCTCTTGTCGACCGTGGTGCTGACCTGGGACTCCGAGGTCTGCCCGCAACGGTTGTGGTTGGCCTGCTGCACGTTGGAGAGGTCCGCCGTGCCGCCCTTGCCGCCGTTGGCCGTCGCCCCCTGGTGCTGAGCGCCGTTGGTCGAGCCGGAGCCGCCGCTGCCCGTGCCTCCGGCACCGAGGCCGCCCGTGCCGGGTCCGCCCGAGGCGGGGCCACTGGTGCCGCTGCCGCCCGTGGCGTCCGGGCTGCCGCCGCCGAAGACGCTGCCGCCACCGCCGGCCCCGGCCCCACCACCGCTGGCGTCACCGCTGGAGGCGTTGCCTCCCGAGCCGGTGCCTCCCGAGCCGGAGCCGCCCGTCCCGTCACCGCCCACGCCGACACCCAGCAGGTCCTGGGCCTGCCGCACCACCGCGGTTCCTCCGGAGGCGTCGACCAGGCTGGCGTTGTACGGGTTGTTGCAGTAGATGTTCGTGTAACCCTCGCCGTGCCCCGAAGCGGCCGAGGCCGTCCCGCAACCCACTCCGATGGTGGTGATGGCGAGCGTGGCGGCCGCGGCGACCCGCTGGATGATGCCCACAGGATTCCCCTCCAGTCGACGCCGGCGCACGTATGACCGGCGTACTTTCACTTCGAGTTAACTGCCGACCGGAGGAGGGGTGACGGGTTAAATGTGATGCGTCACCTTTACGGCATTCACCCACCCTTCTTGAGGGCATCCATCACCCGGGGCGGCAACGGAAAGTGACGCTCTGTCATCCAGGAGTGGGCGGCCATGCAGGCGCTCGCACAAGGCCGTTCAGTTCAGGGTCACTGTGGCGTGCCCCGCCGGAAGTTCACGCCCGTACGCGAGCAGCAGGAGCTCCTGGGCGGGTCCCGTCAGAGTCCTGCCCGAGCCGTACGACCACTCCAGATCGGTGGCGCGGAGCTCGACGCCTTCGAGCCTCGCCCTGAAGAACCGGAGCGTGCTCGGCTGGACGGTCCGGAACACGATCCGCAGGCGCTCCTCGGGGACCCGGCGGCCGAGCCCGAGGGGGACGGTGATGTCCAGGCCGTGGACCACGTCGTGCCCGAGCGCCGCCGGCAGCCCGCCCACCGGGGGCTTCCAGGGGTGGTGGGCGTTGTCCCGCAGCGCCTGGGCGATCTCGCGCCGCGACAGGGCAGCGGCGTCGCGGCGCGCGAGCCGGTCCGTCATCCTGTGGAGGCTGCCGCCCGCCCGGGCGAGCTCCAGCGCCGTCCTGCCGAACGAGTACCGGAACCCCTGGCTCATGTGGGCGGCGACCTCCCGCACCCGCCACCCCGCGCACAGGGACGGCGCGTTCCACTGGGTCTCAGTCAGGCTGTCGAGGACATCGGCGAGTTCACGCCGCTCCGCCGCTATCGCCGTACGCACATCCACCGTCGCGCTCTCCATGGCCACCAGCCTGATCGAGCGCCCGCCAGAAGTCCAAGAGCCGGTATTTCTCGCCACTAGAATCCCCGCTTATGGAGCTCCGCCAGCTGAAGTACTTCCTCACCGTCGTCGAGGAGGCCAACTTCACCCGCGCCGCCGCCCGTCTCCACCTCGCCCAGCCGGGAGTGAGCGCTCAGATCCGGCAACTGGAACGAGAGCTCGGGCAGGCCCTGCTGGACCGCTCCGGCGGCACCGTGACCACGACCGCCGTGGGCGAGGCGGTCCTCCCCTACGCCCGGGCGGCACTCGCGGCCGTCGAGGGGCTGCGGCAGACGGTCGACGAGTTCACCGGACTCGTACGGGGGCAGGTCACCATAGGACTCGTCTCCGGCGCGGTCGCCGACGGCTTCGACGTGGCCACCGTGCTGGCCGACTTCCACGAGGACCACCCACGGGTCGAGATAGCGCTCACCGAGGACACCTCCGAGCGGATGCTCGCGGCCCTGCGCCTCGGCGAACTCGACCTCGCCGTCGTCGGCCTCGCCGGCGGGGAACCCCTGCCGGGCATCGATCTCCAGGTCGTCGTCGACACCCCGCTGGTCGCCGCCATGGCCCCGGACGATCCGCTGCTCGCACCCGCCGGCCGCGCCGCGCTCCCGCTGAGCGCGCTCGCCGGCCGTTCGCTGATCAGCCTGCCGCGCGGCACGGGCCTGCGCGCGGTGCTCGAACGCGCCTGTGAGCAGGCCGGGTTCAAGCCCCGCATAGCCTTCGAGGGTGCCGCCCCGAAGCTGCTGGCCCGGCTCGCCGCCCGTGGCCTCGGGGTGGCCATCCTCCCCGAGCTGCCGCCCGGGGGCGCCGCGGCGCTGGGCCTGCGCACCCTCCCCATCACCGGCCCTCGCCTCCGTGGCCGGGTCGCCCTCGCCTGGCCGGCGGACGGCCCGGCCGCCCCGGCGGCCAGGGCCCTCCTCGCACGCATGCGGCAGGCCTTTCCGCCGGCGGCGGGGCACGCGTCGGCCTCGGCGCGTGCCTGAGCGCTCCGCTGGAAGTCCGGTAGGTCGTCTGCTGGTGCGTCGTGGCTGGTCGCGCCCACGCGGCGGTAGCCGCATACCGACGCTGTCCCGCGCCCCTTCGGGGCGGCCGCTCAGCCGTCCGTCCCGCGCGGGCGCAGGACGAGGGCCGCGAGCAGGGCGGTGAGGGCGAGCCCCGCGGCGGCGACCGCGGCCACGGCCGTGAACCCGTGGTCGTAGGCGTGCCGGGCGGCCGCCATGACCTGCCGGGCGGCCACCGCTCCGACACGGTCGGCGACGTCCTCGGCCCCGCCGAAGGACTGCCCGGCGCTGGACCGGTCGTCCGGGCCCAGCGCGGGGAGGCCGGGGAGGCCCGTGCGGTAGGCGGCGGCGAGGACCGTGCCGAGCACGGCCACGCCCAGGCCGGCGCCGAGCTCGAAGGACGTCTCCTGGATCGCGGCGGCCTCACCCGACCGTTCGGGGGAGGCGGCGCCCATGATGGAGTCGGCGCCGAGCGTCATCACGACGCCGGCCCCGTAGCCGACGACGAGCATCGTGCCGACGAGGGTGGCGTAGTGGCCGGCGTCGCCGATCAGGGCGAGCAGGGCGAAGGCGGCGGCGCATGCGGTGAGGGCGCCGGTGAGCGACCAGCGGTTGCCCCAGCGCGCCGAGAGCCAGGGCGCGGTCGCGGCTCCCACCGCGTTGGCGGCGGCCAGGGGCACGAGGGCGAGCCCGGCGCCCAGCGGTGAGTAGCCCCCGACCTGCTGGAGCCACTGGGTGAGGAAGAACAGCAGGGCGACGTAGGAGCCGAAACAGCTGATCACGCAGACGGTCGAGGTGGAGAAGCGGCGGTCGTTGAACAGGGCGACGTCCAGGAGCGGTTCGGCCAGGCGCCGCTGACGCCGCACGAAGAGCACCAGCAGGCCGGCGCCGGCCAGGGCGGTGACGACGACGGAGGCGTCGACCGTCAGGTGCTCGCCGGCGCGCTTGAGCGCGAACACGACCCCCGCCAGGCCCACGACCGACAGGGCCACGCTGGCCACGTCCCAGCGGCGTGGCGCGGGGTTCCTCGACTCGGGGACGACACGCGCGCCGACGGCCAGGATGACCAGCACGATGGGGACGTTGACGAGGAAGACGGCTCCCCACCCCCAGCGTTCGGTCACGAGCCCGCCCACCAGCGGACCCACGGTCGCGCCCACGCTGTGCGCCGCGGTCCAGACGCCGATGGCGACGGCCCGCTCCCGGTCGTCGGTGAAGACGACGCGGATCACGGCGACGGTGGACGCCATGATCATCGCGGCGCCGGCCCCGAGCCCAACGCGCGCGGCGATGAGCTGGGGCGTGGTCGCGGAGAACGCGGCACCGGCGGACGCCAGGCCGAAGACCGCGAAACCGCTCAGCACCATGCGCTTGCGGCCGATGCGGTCGCCCAGCGTCCCGCACGTCACGAGCAGGGAGGCCAGCGTCAGGGAGTACACGTCGACGATCCACAGCAGTTCCACCGCGCTGGGATGAAGGTCCCTCGTCATGCTCGGCACGGACACATGGAGCACGGTCAGGTCGATGCCGCAGAGCAGCAGGCTGGTGGAGAGCACGGCCAGGACCGCCCAGCGCCGCGCGGGCGGGAAGGGCTGGTCCACGGCCGTGGGGGGATCCGTACGTGTCGGCGTCTGGCTTCGGGGCATGACGGCACTATGGGCCGCTACTGACGCACAGGACAAGTACGGTCATGAATGTGCCATAGTGCCATTCTGTATACCGAGTTGGGGAGGTGGGCTCCGTGCGGGGCGACATCGAGGACACTCCGGAGTACTGCGACGTCGAGGCGGCGATGGAAGTGCTCGGCGGCCGCTGGAAACTGGCGATCCTCAAGAAACTGCTGGACGGCACCAAGAGGTTCAGCGAGCTCAAGCGCGCGTTGCCGAGGATCACCCAGCGGATGCTCACGCGCCAGTTGCGGGAGCTGGAGGCGGACGGGCTGGTCATACGGACCGTCCACCGTGAGGTGCCGCCGCGCGTGGACTACACGCTCACCGAGACGGGCCGGAGCCTGGACGCCATCGCGAACCAGCTCGACGCCTGGGGGCGCTGGTATCGCGCGACGCGCGGGGAGCGGGGTGACGCGGAGCCGGTGGAGTCCGGCTCGCCTCAGGTGGAGCGCAGCCGGTAGGGGCCCAGCTCCCACGTCCACCGGTGTCGCAGCACCAGCGCCGCGATGTCGAGCGAGGTGAAGGGGATACCGTGCCCGATCTCGCGGATGTCCGGCCAGGTCAGTTCCCTTTCCGTCACGGCGGCCAGCAATCGCCGTTCCAGCTCGGAGTCGACCGTGTGCCGCGCGAGGCCGGCCCGGGTGCGTGAGCCGTCGGTGACCAGGAGACCCCAGCCGCGGCCCGCGCAGTAACCGGCGGCGGCACGGTACTTGGCCTCGTTGATCGCCAATGGGATGGCGTACTGCGGCTTGGCCTCGATCAGCACGGCATGGCCCCGGGTGGTGACGGCCAGGAAGTCCGGGTAGTAGGTGCGCGGGCGGCCCCTGTAGGTGTAGCCGATGGCGAGCGGCTGCTCCTGGTAGTAGGCGATCTGGCGTGCGTGGTCGAGGAGTTGCAGGACCTGCAGCTCGGTCGTCGACTCGTACTGCACCTCGCGCCCCAGCTTGGTGCTGAACCACGACCCGGAATGCTCGCGCGGGTTGACGTCGCGCAGGGCCGACAGCTCCTCCGGGGCGGGAGCCGGGCCCGGGGTGCCGGACCAGTCGGCCGCCGCGGCCAGGTCGGTCCAGCGTGCGGAGGCGCGTGCGGCGCGTGCCTCCAGGTGGTGCCGCTGCCGCTCCTCCTTGCGCCGCTGGGAGTCCAGGGCGCTGATCACGCCGAGCAGCCGTTTGGCCTCGTCGTCGCTCTTGCCGGAGAGACGGGCGAGCAGCAGGCCGGCGGGGTTGAGCGGCGCACCGGGGAAGGAAACGTCAGCCACGGCCCGGAGCCGTTCGGCGCTCTCCGCTTCTCCCGGTGCCCCTTCTCCCGGTGCCCCGTCGTGCAGCAGGAGGCGCAATGCCTCGCGAAGCGCGACGGTGGCCGGATCCCGGCTGCCGAGTATCCTGACGAAGCCCCGTGCCTGGAGCTGACTGACGCGCTGTCGCGTGAGGGAGAACTCCCGCCCTATCGCCGACTGGGTCCGGGGGTCGTGGCCGTCGAGCCCCAGCCGGCGGCACAGGACCGCGTGGGCGCGCACGTCGCGCAACTCGTCGACAGCCGCTGCCGAAAGGTCGTGGAGCACGGTCGTCGCATCGGTGTCACCCTCGGCGACCGCTTCCCAGGACAGGTCGGCCGCCGTGTGGCCGGGGCATTTGGCCTCCAGGAGCCACTCCTCCAGGAGGAGCCGCCCGTGGGCGCGCCACAATCGCGCGGCGACGGGGCGCAGCGCGTCCTCCGTGTACGTCGTCAGTGCCTTGACGGGCTGACGGGCCAGGAACTCGGTCCGCCGCTCCGGCGACAGGCGGTGCGCGGTCGCCTCCTGCCACAACGCCGCTATCGTGTCGGGCTCGCACTGTCGCGGGCGTTCACGCCGGCCGCGTGCCTCCCTGGTCTTCCGGGTGGCCGCCCGCGTCCGCAGGACGTCCGCGAGCCGGGCCCGCCAGTCGTACGTGGCGTTGTACGTGCCGTCGGGCCTGCCCTCGTACGCGCTGTCGTATGTGCCGTCAGCCCTGCTGTCGTACGTGCCGTCTGCCCCGCCGCCGGTGAGCCGCTCGGTCAGCCGGGCCAGAGCCGTCGCCCCGTCCACCGCCTCCTCGGCCGGAACCAGCGACCGGGCGGCCCACCCGATGGAGGCCACGCTCCGCTGATGCCGGGCGGCCAACTCCTCGGCGGTCAGCCCCTCGACGATGCCGGCCACGAGCTTCTCGTACTCCTCCAGGCTCCAGCGCTGCCCTCGCCGTTCCGGTATGTGACCGTCCATCTCCGAGCCCCCCGACGTCGGATCCCGCTTCCCCCGGCGGCCATGGGACGGGCCGCCATGCTGTGAGTATGCCGGGCGGACGGTAAACCGCTGTCCCGGACGACGAAGTGTTTGCGATCATGAAATGGAATCGCCGGCCCGCAACCGCAACTCCTGAGGAATCGCCTGCCATGCCTGTTCCCGCCGATCCGACCGTGCTCCATCCGATGCCTGGCCAGCCGCGGGTGGTGCTGCTCAAGCCGCTGGTGGAGTCCCCGCTGATCGAGGTGGGGGAGTACTCCTACTACGACGACCCGGACGACGCGACCGCGTTCGAGACGCGCAACGTGCTCTACCACTACGGGCCGGAGAAGCTGGTCATCGGCAAGTTCTGCGCCCTGGGCACGGGCGTGCGGTTCATCATGAACGGCGCCAACCACCGTATGGACGGTCCCTCCACCTTCCCCTTCCCGACCATGGGCGGCTCCTGGGCCGAGCACTTCGACCTGCTCACCGGGCTGCCGAACCGAGGGGACACGGTCGTGGGCAACGACGTGTGGTTCGGGTACGGCTCGACAGTGATGCCCGGCGTACGGATCGGACACGGCGCGATCATCGGAGCAGGCTCGGTGGTCACCGCGGACGTGCCCGACTACGGGATCGTCGGCGGCAACCCGGCCCGCCTCATCCGCACCCGCTACAGCGTCGAGGACGTCGCCCGCCTGCTGGCGGTGGCCTGGTGGGACTGGCCCGCCGAGCACATCACCGAGCATGTGCGCACGATCATGTCGGGGAGCGTCGACGACCTGGAGGCGGCCGCCCCGGACATCAGCCCCGTGTGACGCGGGCGCGGGACGCGGCAGGATCGGCTCCGCCAGGGACCTCCGTCAGGGACCTCCACCGGGAACCTCCACCAGGGGCCCGGCACGCTCCCGCATCACTCACACTTGCTATATTGCGCAACTATGCAACCCGGAATGCCCACGGCAGACCACCGGTCCACCCCCTCGCACGACCCGGCCGCGCCGCGCCCCCTCAAGGAAGAGGCGCGGCAGGTGCCGGCCCCCAGGGGCCGGGCGGCGGCCGCGCACGGCAGGAGACGCGGCAGATCGCGGGTGCGGTCCCGCAGGGCGGCCCTGATCGCCGTGGCCGCCCTGGTGCTGCCAGTGGCCGGGATCGCCGTGGACGGGCTGACCGGTTCCGTGCCCGGCCGGGCCTTCGTGGCCGCGGCGGTCGTCGGCGCGGTTCTGGCGGCCATGACCTGCTCACGGGCGGGTGCCTGGTGGGTGGCGTACGCCCCGCCGCTGGTGGTCGCGCCGATCACGGCGGTCGCCGAGGGGCTGGGCGGCGGCACGGCGGACGGCCACGGCAAGGGGACCGTGACCGCGGCGGTGCACTGGGCCGTCGACGCCTTCCCGGCGATGGCGGCGGCCGAGGCCGCCCTCCTCGTCGTGCTGGCCGCGCGATGGATCCGGTCCCGGCGGAGCACGAGGAGGAACAATGCGTGAGGACCAGGGCGCCGCACGGCACGGCGCCGACAGGGCCGGTGGGCGGAGGACGGATGGCCCCGCCCGTGGCAGGTCGGCGGCCCGGCACCGGGGTGGCGGGCGCACTCCCCGCACGGTCGTGGCCACGCGGATCGTCGTCGGCCTCACCTCCGCCGCCGTCCTGGCGACCAGCGGGGTCTCCTGGGCCGCGTACCGCTGGGTCACAGGCGGCCTGAACACCTCCGATGCCCTCGACAGGGTCGGCCGGAACGCGCCGAGACACCTCGACAACTCGGTCAACCTGCTGCTGATAGGCCTCGACTCCCGCAAGGACATGAACGGCAACGACCTGCCGAAGGAATTCGTCCAGGACCAGTTGCACGCGGGATCGAGCGACATCGGCTACTACAACACCAACACCCTGATCCTGATGCACATCCCCGCCGACGGCGGAAAGGTCCAGGCGTTCTCCATCCCCCGCGACGACTACGTCCAGACCCTCAACGGCGACGGCTCGTCCCAGGGACACTTCAAGATCAAGGAGGCGTACTCCAACGCCTACACCGGCGCCCGCGAGCGGCTCTACCGGGACGGCGTGCGCGGCAACGATCTGGAGGCGGGGAGCCGGGAAGCCGGCCGGGAGGCGACCCTGGCCACCGTGCAGAACTTCCTCGGGGTGCCGATCGACCACTTCGCCGAGGTCAACCTGCTGGGCTTCTACGACATCGCCAAGGTGCTCCAGCCGATCCAGGTCTGTCTGAAGCACCCGGTGCGCGACCGCTACTCCGGCGCCGACTTCCCCGCCGGCCTCCAGGAGCTGAACCCCAAACAGGCGCTGGCCTTCGTCCGCCAGCGGCACGGGCTGGACGGCGGCGACCTGGACCGGACCCACCGGCAGCAGGCGTTCCTCTCCTCCGTCACCCACAAGCTCAAGACCCAGGGCGTCTTCGACGACCTGGGCAAGCTGCGGGGCCTGTTCGGGGTGATGAAGAAGGACCTGGTCGTCGACAGCAAACTCTACGTGATCGACTTCGCCCGGCAGGCGGGCAACCTCACCGGAGGCAACGTCGAGTTCAACACCGTGCCGACCGAGGGATCCGCCACGCGCAACCGCGAGGAGGTGGAACTCGTCGACCAGGGCAAGATCCGGGCCCTCGTACAGGCGAAGATCGGCCGGTCCGCCCCGTCCTCGGCGCCGCCGTCTTCCTCACCCCCATCCTCGTCCTCGTCCCCGTCCCCGTCGCAGGGTGGGAGTGGCGGAGGGGCGTCCTCCCCGGGGCCGAGGCCGAGGCCGGGGCCGGGACCGGAGTCGTCGGCGCCGGACGGCGGCTTCGCGGGCGAGTCGGTGAAGGAGGGCGGTATTCCCTGCGTCAACTGACGTGCGCCTCGAGAACGGTCGAGGTCGCCCCCTGAGTCGGGGATCCCCTGAGAGGGCGTCAGGGTCGGGCCCCGGGCCCGGGGTCAGGGGCGTGTCAGGGGCGGATAGGGGGCGTTACCGGATGCCGGGCCCGGCCGGGGGCCGGAATCATGATCGTCATGACTTCGACATTCCTTTCCCGCCGGGCCCTCGTGGGCACCACCCAGGCCCTCGTGGGCGCCGCGCTGACCACCGCTCTCCTCGCCGGCGTCACCGCCCCCGCGGCGTTCGCGGCCACGCGGCCGCCCAAGGCATCCTCGGCGGCCGGGCAGGCGACGCCCGCCGTGCCGCCCCTCGACACGGCGGCCCTGCGCGCGGCCATCTCCGACCTGGAGCACCCCCAGGCGACGGCCGCCCAGCTGAGAGTCAGCGGTAAGGCCGGCCAGTGGTACGGCACGGCGGGCGTGGCGGACATCAGGACGGGCGCGCCGGTCCGGGCGGACGACGCCTTCCGGGCGGGCAGCATCACAAAGGTCTTCGTCGCCACGGTGGTGCTCCAGCTGTCGGCGGAGGGCCGGGTGGACCTGGACAAGCCGATCCAGGACTACCTGCCCGGCCTGCTCCCCAAGAGCTATGCGCCCATCAAGGTCTCGCAGCTTCTCAATCACACCAGCGGCCTGCCGAACGAGAGCGACGCCGGAATTCCGCGGCGGGACACCCCGGAGCAGATCCTGGAGCACCGCTACGACCGGTGGACGCCCAAGAAGATCGTGGCCACCCTGCCCGACGGCCCGATGAAGTTCACGCCGGGCACGAAGCAGGAGTACCGGGGCATGAACTACGTCCTGGCCGCGATGCTGATCGAGAAGGTGACGGGCAAGCCGTACGCCAAGGCGATCGGTGAGCGCGTCCTGCGCCCGGTGGGCCTCCGCCACACTTCTTTCCCGGGCAACGACACGAAGATCCACGGCCCGCACGTCCACGGATACCTGGCGATGGCGGACGGCACGCTGAAGGACGCGACGGACTTCGACCAGTCCGAGGCCTGGGGCGAGGGCGAGCTGATCTCCACGACGGGTGACCTGGACCGCTTCGTCACGGCCCTGTTCACCCCCGGCAAGCTGCTGCCCAAGGCGACGCTGGACAAGATGTTCACGCTGCCGGGCGCCGACGTGCGCATGGTGGACGGCTCCCCGGCCTCCTACAGCATGGGCCTCCAGTCGGTGACGGTGAACGGCGTGACCCTGTGGGGCAAGTCGGGAGAGCGGTACGGCTACAACTCGGCGGTGGTCGCCACGCGGGACCTCCAGCGCAAGGTGGTGTACTCCTGGACCCCCACGCACCGGGACAAGTCCCAGATGGAAATGGTGCTGCGCATAGCGAACGCGGTCACCAAGCCGGCTTCGTCCTCGCCCTCCCCGTCGCCTTCGGCCGGTCAGGCGGTCAACGCGGGGTAGTCGGTGTATCCGGTGGCCCCTCCCACGTACATCGTGTACTTCTCGCGCACCGGGTTGAGGGGCGCTCCGGTGTCCAGACGGGCGACGAGGTCGGGGTTGGCGATGAACGCGCGGCCCAGCGAGATCAGGTCGGCTCCCGAGGCCAGCAGGCGTTCCCCGGCGGCCTGTCCGCCGTCGGCGGGCAGGGGGCCCGGCCATCCCAGATCGGGGTTGGCCATGAGGGTGCCGGGCCACGCGTCGCGGAGAGTCATGAAGAGGGGGTCGGTCGGGTCGGCGAACTCGATGTGCAGGTAGGCCAGACCGGCGTCCGCCTGGGCGTCGACGAGCGCGGGGTAGAGCCGCTCGGTGTCGTCCTCCTCGATGCCGTTGACGGTGTTGGCCGGAGAGATGCGCAGGCCCACCCTGTCGGGGCCTATCGCGTCGGCCACGGCGCGGGTCACCTCCACCGCGAAGCGGATGCGGTTCGCCACTGAGCCGCCGTAGGCGTCCGTGCGGTGGTTGGTGTTGCGCGCCATGAACTGGTGGAGGAGCTGACCGTTGGCCGCGTGCACTTCCACCCCGGCGAAGCCCGCCGCTCTGGCGTTGCGGGCGGCCCGGGCGAAGTCGGCCACGGTGGACCGGATGTCCTGGGCGGTCATCTCACGCGGTACGACGGAGGGCCGGCGGCCGTCGGGGGTGTGGATCGTCTCGGGCAGCGCGACGGGGGAGGGGGCGAGCGGCACCAGCCCGCTGTTGAGCGGGTGGCCGACCCGGCCCCCGTGCTGGAGCTGGAGGAACATCCTTCCGCCGGCCGAGCGCACGGCATCGGTCACCCGTCGCCATCCGGCCACGTGGGCCTCGCTGTGGATCGCGGGGATGTTGGGGTAGGTCCGGCCCACGGCGTTCGGGGTGGTGCCCTCGGCGATGATCAGGCCCGCCGAGGCCCGCTGGGCGTAGTAGGCGGCCATCAGGGCTCCGGGGACACCGTCGGCTCCGGCCCGGTTCCTGGTGAGGGGGGCCATGACCAGGCGGTTGGGCAGATGGAGCGGGCCGAGACGGGTGGGCTGGAAGAGGTCGGGGCGTACGGTCGTCTGCGTCATGCCCGTACGGTAGGAACTGACACCGGTGTCAGGTTCAAGTCCGGGCAGGGGTGCGCCCGGATGCCATGGGGCAGGGGGAAAGATGCGGATAGGGGAACTGGCCGAGCGCACGGGGGTGAGCGAACGCTCGCTGCGCTATTACGAGAAGCAGGGTCTGCTCACCGCCGAGCGCACGCCCGGCGGCCATCGCGAGTTCGGCGAGTGGGCCGTCGACCGGGTCATCCGCGTCCAGGCACTCTTCGCCGCGGGCCTGAACAGCGCGAAGATCGCCGAATTGCTCCCCTGTATGCGTGACGTGGACGGCGGCCCGTCCGCGCGGGCGACCGAACGGCTCGTCGCGGAGCTCGCCAAGGAACGCGAACGGACAGACCGGCTGATCATGGACCTGATCCGCGCCCGAGACGTCCTGGACGAGGCGATCGACCTGGCCTCCAGGTCGCGGGCGTGAGCCGTGTCTCACCGTGCTCGGGCCACTTGCCTATGAAACGAGTTGCATAAGAGGATCCGGCGTATGGCGCTCGAGCACGCGATCCTCGTCTCTTTGCTGGAGAAGCCGGGATCCGGCTATGAGCTCGCCCGGCGTTTCGACCGGTCCATCGGCTACTTCTGGACCGCCACCCATCAGCAGATCTACCGTGTCCTGAAGCGGATGGAGAGCGACGGCTGGGTCGACGTCCATGAGGTGTCACAGCAGGGCAAGCCGGATAAGAAGCATTATTCGGTCGCCCCTGCCGGGCAGGCCGCCCTCTCCGACTGGCTCCACGAGCCCATCGAACCCGAGAGCGTCCGGCACGACCTCGCCGTGAAGATCCGGGGCGCCGCCTTCGACGACCCGACCGCCCTGATCCGCCAGGTCGAGCGGTACCACCAGGCGCACTCCGATCGGCTGACCCACTACCTCGCGGGCGAGCTGCGCGATTTCACCGGGCCCGACGCGCCCACCGAACCCGGACCGGACGAATCCGGATCGGACGAATCCGGGCCGGACGCGATGCGGGAGCTCCAGCACGTCGTGCTGCGCGGCGGCATCGCGTACGAACGGATGACCCTCGCCTGGCTCGACGACGTCCTCGCCACCCTCCACCGCATCCGGGCGGCCCACGCCACCGGAACGCGGACCGGCGAACGCCCCGGCGGCTGACTCCCGGCGCCCGATCCCCGCGCCCTACACCCGCGTCCGACCCCCGTGTCCGGGCCCGGGCGTCCCGGGCGCACCCCACCGACAGCGACACCGAACCGTTCACCCCCCGACTCCGAGCCGGAAAGGCGGACAACCATGGCCGACCCGCTTCTCTTCAACCCGCGCACCTACGACCCCGCGCACTTCGACCCCGAGACCCGCAGACTGCTGCGCGCCACCGTCGACTGGTTCGAGACCCGAGGCAAGCGCAGGCTCATCGAGGACTACCGCTCCCGCGCCTGGCTGGCCGACTTCCTCGAATTCTCCACCAAGGAAGGCCTGTTCGCGACCTTCCTCACCCCCGCCGCGGCCGCCGCCGACGCGGCGGACAAGCGCTGGGACACCGCCCGCATCGCCGCCCTCAACGAGATATTCGGCTTCTACGGGCTCGACTACTGGTACGCCTGGCAGGTCACCATCCTCGGCCTCGGCCCCGTCTGGCAGAGCGACAACACCGCTGCCCGCACCCGCGCCGCCGAGCTGCTCGGCCAGGGCGAGGTGTTCGCCTTCGGCCTGTCGGAGAAGACCCACGGCGCCGACATCTACTCGACCGACATGCTCCTGAAGCCCGACGGCGAGGGCGGCTTCCGGGCCACCGGGTCCAAGTACTACATCGGCAACGGCAACGCCGCCGGCCTCGTCTCCGTCTTCGGCCGCCGCACGGACGTCGAGGGCCCCGACGGCTACGTCTTCTTCGCCGCCGACAGCCGCCACGAGGCGTACCACCTCGTCAAGAACGTGGTCGACTCCTCGAAGTACGTCAGCGAATTCCGCCTCGCGGACTACCCCGTCGCCGCCGACGACGTCCTCCACACCGGACAGGCCGCCTTCGACGCCGCCCTGAACACCGTCAACGTGGGCAAGTTCAACCTCTGCACCGCCTCCATCGGCATCTGCGAGCACGCGATGTACGAGGCCGTCACCCACGCCCACAACCGCATCCTCTACGGCCGCCCCGTCACCGCCTTCCCGCACGTGCGCCGCGAGCTGACCGACGCCTACGTCCGCCTCGTCGGCATGAAGCTCTTCAGCGACCGCGCCGTCGACTACTTCCGCACCGCCGGCCCCGACGACCGCCGCTACCTCCTCTTCAACCCCATGACGAAGATGAAGGTGACGACCGAGGGCGAGAAGGTCATCGACCTCATGTGGGACGTCATCGCCGCCAAGGGCTTCGAGAAGGACACCTACTTCGCCCAGGCCGCCAGCGAGATCCGCGGCCTGCCGAAGCTCGAGGGCACGGTCCACGTCAACCTCGCGCTCATCCTGAAGTTCATGCGCAACCACCTGCTGGACCCGGCCGACTACCCGGCCGTCCCGACCCGCCTCGACGCGGCCGACGACGCGTTCCTCTTCCGGCAGGGCCCGGCCCGCGGCCTCGGTGCCATCCGCTTCCACGACTGGCGCACCGCCTTCGACGCCTACGCCCACCTGCCGAACGTGGCCCGCTTCCGGGAGCAGGCCGACGCCCTGTGCGCGTTCGTCACCACCGCCGCCCCCGACAAGGAGCAGAGCCGCGACCTCGATCTGCTCCTGGCCGTCGGCCAGCTCTTCGCCCTGGTCGTCCACGGCCAGCTGATCCTTGAGCAGGCCGCCCTCAAGGGGACCGAGGAGGACGTCCTGGACGAGCTGTTCGCCGTCCTCGTCCGCGACTACTCCGCCCACGCCGTCGAGCTGCACGGCAAGGACTCCGCCACCGAGGAGCAGCAGAACTGGGCCCTCGGCGCGGTCCGCCGCCCGGTCGTCGACGCGGCCCGCTCGGCACGCGTCTGGGAGCGCGTCGAAGCGCTGTCGGGCGCGTACGAGATGGCCCCGTAAGCCCTGACAAGAACCGGGGGAAGCAGCACGGCTTCCCCCGGCCGGACGATCAGACGCCCAGCGTCGCGCGCAGCAGCGCCTTGTCGGGCTTGCCCGCCGACGTGAGCGGGATGTCGGGCAGCAGGTGGAGGGCCTCGGGCGCGTACATGGCGCCCTTGCGGCCGGTCACGAAGGCGCGGATCTCGTCCAGACCGGGGGAGCGCCCGGCCGCGGGGACGACAGCGGCGTGGACGTGCTCGACGGCGTCGGCGTCGCGAGTGCCGAAGACCGCGCAGCGGGCGACGGCGGGGTGCGACAGGAGCAGCTCCTCCAGCTCGGTGGGGTAGACGTGGCCGCCCACCACGATGATCAGGTCCTTGAGGCGGTCGACGACGAACAGATAGCCGTCCTCGTCGAGGTAGCCGATGTCCCCGGTGCACAGCCAGCCGTCCCGCAGGACCTCGGCGGTGAGCTCGGGCTGCTTCCAGTAGCCGGGCATGATCCCGGGGGACCGCACCTGCACCTCGCCCTCCTCGCCCGCCGGGAGGGTCCGGCCGTCGCCGTCGCGGATGGCCACCTCGACCCAGGGCAGTGGCCGGCCGGTGGTGATCCGGCCGCCGCGCCCGGTCACCGAGTGGTCGTGCGGGCGTGCCTCGGCGATGGCGGGTACCTCCGTCTGGCCGTACCAGCCGTACAGGATCGGCCCGAAGACGTCGATGGCCCGGCGCAGCCGGACGGCCGAGGCGGGCGAGCCGCCGTAGGTGATCCGGGTGAGGCTCGACAGATCGGTTCCGGTCAGGCCGGGGTCGTCGAGCAGCCGGTGCAGCAGCGGTGGCAGCAGCCACATATGGGTGACCCGCTCGCGTTCGATCGTCGCGAGGACGTCACCGGGGTCGAAGGCACGCCGCAGGACGACGGAACCGCCGTGGATCAGGGCGTTGTCGCTGAGCGGGCCGGAGAGCCGGGCCAGCGGGGTGGCGGCGAGATAGCGGGGCGGGTCGCCGGCGTCCGGAACCGGGTGTTCCATTCCCAGCCGGTACGGGCCGTGCGTGGAGCGGATGCCCTTGGGGATGCCGGTGGTGCCGCCGGTGAAGGTGATGGACATGTCGTCCTCGGGGACGACCCCGGACGGGAAGGGCGCCGGCGCGTGCCGGGAGGCGGCCGCTAGGACGTCCTCGCCGAAAGGGCCGGCGCCCAGTCCGAGCACGGTGGGGATCCCGTCCGGCCCGGCGAGGGACAGCAGTTCCCCGGCCGCCGTGTGCCGGGTGGCGTCGATGAGCAGCAAAGTGGTGTCGACGGTGCTAGCGATGAGGGCGAGCACTGTGGGGGCCATGCCCTCGTAGAGGTGGACCACCCGGGCGCCCGCCAGATGTGCGGCGTAGCGCGCGACGAGGGCTTCCGGAGTGTTGCCGGTGAGCAGGGCCACGGTCGCGCCACGGCCGACGCCCCGCCCGGCCAGCTCCCGCGCCAGCCGGTACGTGCTGTCGCACAGCGCCCCGGCGGTGACGCGCCGCCCGTCGGCCGCCACCAGGGCGGTCCGGTCCGGGTCGTGTGACAGCGCGTCGAGGATCGCCGTGGGATAGCAGACGAACGGTGCGGCACGGTCTTCGCTCATGTACGGCTCCCCTCGGAGGAGTTGGCGGTCCGGGGCCCCGGACCGGGGGACTCCGCCACGGGTGGCCTGGCCGCGGCGGCATTCCTGCCCTCCCGTCCAGTCTGCACGCGGGCCGACGGACCCGGCAGGGCGCCCGCACCACCGCGTACCACCTGATCGTGTGACGGGCCCGGGCCGGCGGCGCGTGGGCCCGTCACGTTCCGGGGAGCGCGCTCAGCCCAGGTGGGAGGCGTGCGCCTCGATGGCGTCGCGCTGGTACGCGGCCAGGCCCGGCGCGATCGCCTCGTACGCCGCGTGCCACTGCTCGTTGTCCACACAGGCGCGCCCGATCGCGCGGTACTCCTCGACGGAGACGGGGTGCAGCGCGGTCAGCTCCCGGTAGTGGGCTTCGACGTGCTCCCGCACCTGGTCGGCGTCCGCGGGCAGGCCCGCGACCATCAGCTCGGCCAGCCGGATCATCTTCGCCGTGCGGTCGCGGTGCGCGGCCTCGAGCTCGGCCTCGCTCATCACCGCGGTGCGGCGCCCGATGGCTCCGGCGAGCCCGGGGAACTCCCGCAGGGTCTGCCGGTGCTGGGGCGGCCGGATGCCCTCGAACAGGTTCTCCGGCCGGTTGATGGTGGTCATGGCGCTACCGTCCTTCCTGGACCGTTCCAGTTCGGTGATCGTGCGGGAGACGGTGCGGGCGAGGGCGTCGAGCCGGTCGCGCTCGTCGAGCAGCCGGCGGTGGTGGCCGCGCAGGGCCTCCAGCTCGTCGACCTGCTCGGCCAGGATCCGGCCGATCTCGGTCAGGCCCACCCCCAGTTCCCGCAGCACGAGGATCTGCTGGAGCCGCAGCAACTGACGCTCCTCGTAGTGGCGGCGGCCGTTGGCCCCGGTCCAGGCGGGCCGCAGCAGGCCGATCTCGTCGTAGTGCCGCAGCGTACGGGCCGTCAGCCCCGACATCCGGGCGATCTCCGCAATCGGCCAGGCCATCCCGTCGCCCCCACGAACGTTCACCGTGGACCGGAGTCGTTCCCCGGCCTTGATGAGAACGGTAGAAGCTGCCGTTGCGGCAGCTTCAAGCCCCGTGTCCACACATGCGGCGCGTGCGTGTCTCGCGGCACCCTTGCGCCGGGATCTCCGCATGTAGTCGGCTACCTCACATGACGAAAAGGAGCACCACCGCACTGGTCGCCGCTCTGGTCACGGGATTCCTTCTGACGGGCGTGCCCGATCCGCGTGCGGACGCCGCCGAATCCGGCGGGGGCCCCGGCGTGGGCAGCGCGTCCCCGCCGGGGCTGCCGGGGGTCGACCTCGACACGGTGACGATCCCGGAGCTTCAGGCCCGCATGGCGGACGGTTCGCTGACCTCCTCGGCACTGACCGCCGTCTACCTGCGGCGCATCGAAGCCGTCAACCCCGTGATCAACGCGGTTCTGCGCACCGGTCCCGAGGCCCTCCGGCAGGCGGCCGCCAGCGACGCCAGACACCGGCGGGGCGAAACCCGCGGCCCGCTCGACGGCATCCCCGTCCTCCTCAAGGACAACGTGAACACCCGCGACATGCCGACCACGGCCGGCTCCCTGGCACTGGCCGGACGACCGCCGCGCACCGACGCCGCCCTGGTGACCCGGCTGCGGGACGCGGGGGCGGTGATCCTCGGCAAGACCAACCTGTCCGAGTGGGCCAACTTCCGTGCGACGACACCGACATCAGGATGGTCGGCGGTGGGCGGACAGACCCGCAATCCGTATGTCCTGGACCGCAACCCGTGCGGATCGTCCTCCGGCTCGGCCGCCGCGCTCGCCGCCTCGCTGGCGCAGGTGGCCATCGGCACCGAGACCGACGGCTCCATCGTCTGCCCCGCCGGGACGAACGGAGTGGTGGGCCACAAACCCACCCTCGGACTGGTCAGCCAGGCGGGCGTGGTGCCGATCTCGGCCGAACAGGACACCGCGGGGCCCATGGCCCGCAACGTGACGGACGCGGCGCTGACCCTCGCCGTCCTCAGCGGTGACGACACCACCCTTCCCGTCCTCCCGGACGGGGCGACGCGTGCCGGCGGGCTGCGCGGCAAACGCATCGGCCTGTGGCGACTGCCCTCGCTCGGGCCGGAGGTGGACGCCGTGATGACCCGCACGGCGGCCGGGCTCCGTGACGCGGGAGCCGAGGTCGTCGAGGTGACGCCGCCGTACCAGCAGCGGCTCGCCGAGCTCGAATTCCCGGCGCTGCTGAGCGAGTTCCGCCGGGACATCAACGCCTACCTCGCCACGCGCGACGGGCCGCGGGACCTTGCCGCACTGATCGAGTTCAACCGGACCCACCCGGCGGAGCGCACCTGCTTCGCAGGCCAGGAACTCTTCGAGCAGGCCCTCACCGCGCCCGCCACCACCGACCCGGCGTACCGGGCGAAGCGCGCCGAGCTGAGGACCCTGTCCCGGCGTTCCGTGGACGAGACCATGGCCGCCCACCGCCTGGACGCCATCGCCGCCCCGACGAACCCGCCTGCCTGGACCACCGACTGCGCGCGGGGCGACAACGACGTCATCCCGTCCTCCACCCCCGCGGCCGTGGCCGGCTATCCCTCGCTGTCGGTGCCCGCCGGATCCGTGAACCAGCTGCCCGTCGGACTGCTGCTGACGGCCGGTGACCACCAGGACGCCGAACTGCTGGCACTGGGGGCCGCGGTGGAGCACCGGCTGAAGGCGTGGCGAGCACCGCGCTACCTGCCGTCGGTGGGGCCCGGGGCTCCGTGACCGAGGGCTCCGCGACCCGGAGCGTTCCGTTCGGGCATTCCATTCGAGCGTTCCAATCGGCTTGCGTCTCCCCTGTTCAGAGCCCACTTTCGCGTTCCTGCGTCCCGGAGTGCCGGGCTTTCGTGGCGTCCGGGACGCCCCACCCCACAAGCTCAGGTGGTCCAAGCGTTCAGGACACCGACATGAACATGAAGGAGTACCTTTCTTGACCACTCGTCTTCGACATCGCGGCCATCGCGGCCATCGCGGCCATCGCGGCCACCGCGCGGGCCCTCGGACGGTGCTGGCGTTACTGGCGGCCCTGTGCGGGATCATCGGCGTCACCGCGCTCAGTACGACCCCGGCGGCGGCAGCCGATCAGCGTCACCCGGTCTACGCCATCGCGCACCGGGTCGACACCCTGGACGGCGTGGACGCCGCGCTCGGTCATGGCGCCAACGCCATCGAGATCGACGTCTGCGCCTGGTGGAACCCGAACGAATGGCGCGCCTATCACGACTGCTCCTCGGCCGGTGACACCCGGCACGGCCCCAGCTTCGACGGCATGATCGACCGTATCGTCTCCCACGCCAAGGCGGGGCGACGGCTGGCGCTGGTCTGGCTGGACATCAAGGACCCGAACTACTGCGGGGAGGCGTCGAACCGCGGGTGCAGCGTCGCCGGGCTGCGTGACAAGGCGCAGCGGCTGACGGCCGCCGGGATCCAGGTGCTCTACGGTTTCTACGAGTACCACGGCGGCAACACCCCTGACGTCGGCGGCAGGGGCTGGAAGAGCCTGGAGGGCAAGCTCGGCCGCCTGGAGGGCATCACGACCACCGGCACCCGCGACCAGGTGGTGGGCGCCTTCAACAGGTCCGGTTCCGGGTTCCCCGCCGGACGCCGGGTGATGGACTACGGCGACTCCGACATCACCAAGGGCTTCGGCAACTGCACTGAGCCCACTTACAACACGTGCGCGGAGCTGAAGAAGGGCGCCGGTGACCGTGCCGCCGGACGGCTGGCGGCGACGCTGTCCTGGACGACCACCTACAACGACCCGTGGTACGTCGACAAACTGCTGGGCGACGCCCGTGTGGACGGCATCATCGCGGGCTACGGCGCCTTCACCGGAGTGCGTGAGTACGACAACAGCTGGCAGTGCGCCAACGCGATCAAGCTCGTCACCGACTGGGTGAACCGCCACGGCAGCACCCACCGCATGGCTACGAGCGGCGACCGCCTGTTCAAGTAGCGGACGCCCTTGGGGGCGGGCCTGAACCGCCCTGTGCCCATGGGTGCTTCAAACCGTCGGCCGGTGCTGCCCGGCCGACGGTTTTCCTCATGGAGAAGCGCCCGGGCAGTGCCGGCCGGACACTACCGGCCGGCCGGCGAACCCGGGATGGCGCTCATCCGCTACGGTGCCCCGGGCCCGAACCACATGCTGTTGGGGCGGTAGTTTCCCCAAGTGATTCCCGTGTTCCTCGGTACGACTTCCTTGGCGCCGGTGCAGCGGGCGGTCTGGCCCTTGCCGGTGTACAGCGTGACTTGCGTGTCCGTCTGGTTGTCCACGCCGACCGCTGTCTTGGGGAGGTCGATGCACACGCCGTCCGGCGGGTTGGCGATCACGTTGTGGGTTCCGTCCGTGGCGTCGTAGTCGAGCCTGCCGCTGGCGGCTTGGGCATCGGCAGCCGGGGCGGCTGCCAGCGCGAACGCGGCGCAGGCGGTCAGGAGGATCCGGGACGTCTTCCTGCGTGACTTCATGGGACGAGCATCCGTCGCCCTGGAGATCCATGGGAGAACGGCGCTCGCAAACCCCTCGATCCGGTACATGTCGGCGTGCCGGTGCCATGCCCCGGCGGGCTGGAGGAGGGAGCCGGAGCGGGCAGCGACACGGCTCGTGGACGGGAACCTGCGCGGATTCCACCCGGCTCCGGCCGCCCGCTCGCGATACTACGGCCATGGCGACCTCGGCACCGTTCTCCCGCATCACGATCCGGACAGTCGGCCAACGCGTTTCTCGCCCAGGCTCCACGACACCCCCATGCTGATGACCTCGCCGGCACTCGTCGTCGTGAGCGGCCCCCCGGGCACGGGAAAGACCACGCTCGCCCACGAACTCGCCCGCGGGCTGGGGTGCCCCGCCGTCATCCGTGACGAGATCAAACAAGGCATGGTCCTGGCCACCCCCGGATATCGAGCCGGGGGCGACGACCCTCTCAACTACCCTACGTTGAAGGCGTTCTTCGAGATGACGAGGGTGTTGCTGAAGGCCGGGGTGACGATCGTCATCGAAGCCGCGTTCCAGGACCGGCTGTGGCTACCCCACCTCGAACCACTCGTCCCCCTCGCGGACATCCGCGTCATCCGTTGCAACACCCCAGCGGACATCGCGCACCGGCGGATCGCCCACCGCGTTGAGCGGAGCGACCACCGAGGGGCCCACGGGGACCACGAGCTCCTGGAGGCCCTCGCCTCGGGGGAGTACTCGCTCGACTCCTTCGTGCCGATCTCTCTTGACGTCCCCACGTTGGAGGTCGACACCTCCAACGGCTACGAGCCGAGCATCGAGGACATCCTCTCCTTCATTCGAGGCTCAGGGGCATCCCCAGCGCCACGGGCACAGCAAACCCGAAGGAGCCATCCCACAACAGTGGCTGGCGCGAGTACGCACTCATCGACGAGGCGGAGGCGCAGCGCATCGACCCCGAGGCGCTGCCGGATGCCGCGGCGTATCTGTCACAGGGGTTGATCGCATGGCTGGGGATCGTGCGGGGAGCCGAGGTACGGGCCGGGGACACGTGCTCGTCACCGCTGCGGCCGGTGGAGTCGGCTCCCTGGCCGGGCAGTTCGCCCGCCTGAGGGGCGCGACGAGGATCATCGGCAGTACCAGCTCCCGGCGCAAGGGCCAGTACTTGGCCGAGGAACTCGGATACGACGCCGTCGTCACCCGCGATGCGGGCCCGATCGAGGACCAGCTGCGCGAGGCGGCCCCCGGCGGTATCGACGCGGTCTTGGACAACGTCGGCGGAGAACAGCTACGGGCCGCGCTGGCCATCGCCCGCCGCGGCGCCCGCGTCGCTCTCGTCGGCGCGCTGTCCGGCCAGATGTCGGGCAACCTGAGCGCACCGGTCGAGATCGACACCGGCGCCCTCATCCTGCGGGGCATCACCTTGCGCGGCATATCCGGCAGCGATCACCTGGACGCGGTCCCCGAGTGGTCCCGGGAGTTCAGCCGTGGGCTGCGCAACGGCACCCTCATCCTCCCGCACACCCGGCTGTCGGGCATTGATCAAGCGCCGAGGGCGTTGTGCGAGCTGATCGAAGGACGTCATGCGGGAGCAGTGCTGGTAGAGCTCTGAACCCGGCCCCGAGGAGGAAACAACGATGCGAATCGGTGATGCGGCGGCGGCCTCGGGCCTCACCCCGCGGGCGCTGCGCTACTACGAGCAACGGGGACTGCTCACAGCGCGGCGTATGCCGTCAGGCCATCGCGACTACGGGCAGCACGACATCGAGCGGTTGCGTGCCATCCGTGAGTTGCTGGACGCGAGACTGACGATCGGTGACGTACGGGACTTCGTCCACGTCCTCGACATCACGCCACCCTCCGGGGCCAGGGCCTCCGCAAGGGTCGGTGAAGGCGGGCCGGGCCACTGCCCGGTCGCCGAAGTCACCATCCAGCGAGTGGCCGAACTCGGCCAGCGCATCGACGAGTTGACCCGGGTCCGGAACCGGTTGACCAGCGCACTCGCACACCGATTCGGTGAATTCTTCCATGCTCGCCCAGGTCGCCTGCTCCGGCCGAAGACGCCCTTGAGCCGGTGACTGCGGGGGATGAACCTGTTGCGGCCTTTCCTTTTGCCGATGGTCGGCCCGGGTAAAGGAGTGGTCAATCAACGACCGGCGTGCAGCCAAGGCTGCATATGGATTGCATATGCGGCCGTCCACTTGTGACGAATTGGGCGACTGCGGCACCGCGGCCGCTGTCTACGGTGAACCGCGATCGGGCCGGCTGAGTACATGAGGGGCACACGGGGGAGGCCACCCCGAGAACGAGAACGAGAACGCGATGAGGCACACGGCCAGAATGAATGCGTCACCCGCCAAGGTGCGGTTCGGCGGCGTGGTGGCGCTGCTGCTCGCCTGTCTCGTCGGCGGCTTCAGCGCGTGCGGCCTCCCGTTCGCGGCCGGCATCGCGGGTACCCACGGCACGCTCACGGTGGAGACGCACGAATACACGACCAGCAGCCGCGGCGGGGTCAATGTGACGACTCAGGGAACTTTCCGTTCGTCGGACGGCCGAATCGTGGATCACCACGCAAGGGTCGAGCCGAACTACGCGATGGGGCGCCGGGTCGAGGTGGCCAAGGCCTCATGGACCTACTACGTGGTCCACCCCGCGTACGCATTCGGCTGGCTCGCGGGAACGTGTCTCGGACTGACCTTCCTGTGCGTGGGCGTCCCGGCATTGATCTACGGCGGCTCGATGAACGCGCAACGCATCCGTGTCCAGGGACGGCTCCTCAAGGGCAGCTTTTGGTGTGCGCTCGGCAGCGGGCTGCTGGGGGCGATTCTCGACGTCGCGATGTGAAGTGGCTGTCGGCTGCTCTTCAAGAAATCGGCAGACTCGTGGTGGTCGTGTCGTGCGATGCCGCATCCGTCCCGTCCCTGAACGAACAACTGCGGTCATCTCTGGAAGAGACATCCTTGTCGCAGGAGCCACGTCAATTGCAGCCGCTGCTAGCCTCGGCAATCTGATTACGGCTGGTGGTTGTAAGGGAGTCCTGGGTGAACGCGGCGGACGAGTCGTTCCTGATGTGTGTCGAGGATGTCTTCCCCCGGAACCAAGGCCGGGTGGTCATGCTGGCGGGCCGGGTCGAGCGAGGGCGGGTCCGTACAGGTGACGAGGTGGAGATCGTCGGCTTCGGTGGCGGCGCGATCGTTCCCGTCGAAGGTATAGAGGCGGCCCGTGGCCGGTCTGTCGGCGAGGCGAGTGCGGGGATGAACGTGGGTCTGCTGCTGCCGGGCACGGTGGCCGGCACGGCTGAGCAGGGGCAGGTCCTCGCGGCGCCCGGCTCGCTCACCGCACATGCGGGCTTCGAAGCCGACATCGCACTGCTGTCCGAGGAAGACGGCTCTGCCGAGGTGCGCACGGGCGAGCGCCTCCAGTTCCACGTCCGCGCCGCTGCGGTGCCGGGCGTGGTGGCGCTGAGCCGGGAAGCAGACGCGTTGCAGCCGCTTCACGGGGGCGTGGTGACGGTCACGCTCGACCGGCCCGTCGCCATGGAGGAAGGCCAGTTCTTTGCCTTCCGGCACCACGGTCGTGCCGCCGGCACGGGGACCGTGACCCAGCTCCTGCGCTGAATCTCATCATGTCGCGTTCGCCGTCGAAGACAATGCCCCGGGAGTCGCCCGCAGGACCGGGAGGACCGTGAGGACCGTGCGGTTCGCCAACCGGTTTCCGGCGGTGGTGTGTTGGGGGGCGTCGACGATGTGCATCAGCCGGGGGAGCGCCGGTGGGGTGGGGGCTGTCCAGGTGGGGCGGTTCAGCGGCCGGTGGTGACGACCATGCGGAAGCGGGCCCGGCCGCTGGTCATCTTGTCGATGGCGGCGGCGGTGTTTTCGAGGGGGCACCTCCTCGATCCAGGCCCGCACGCCGGTCCGGGCCGCGAAGCGCAGAGTGTCCTGGGTGTCGACGGCGGCGCCGGAGGAGTGGGCGTAGTGGTCGGCGCCGAGCCGGAACGCCAGCGGCTCCTTCTCCGCTCCACGGTGCGATGGCGACCGTGCGGAAGCCCATGGCGTGGGCGAACTGGACACCCAGGTGGCCGAGTCCGCCCAGGCCGAGGACGGCGACCGTGTCGCCGGGGCGGGCGGCACTGCGGCGCAGGGCGTTGAAGACGGTGACACCGGCGCAGGCCAGCGGCGCGGCCTCGGCGGCGGTCAGCTCCTGGGGGACGACCGCGAGCGCGCCGGCCGGGACGATCACGGAGTCGGCGTATCCGCCGGAGTAGGCCACGCCGGGAATGGCCAGCTGGGGACAGTGGATGGCGTCGCCCTCGCGGCAGGCGTCGCAGCGCCCGCAACTGCCGCCGTACCAGCCGACCGCGACCCGGTCGCCGACCTGCTGGCCCTCCACCCCTTCGCCGAGGGCGTCGATGCGGCCGGCGATCTCGTGCCCCGGCGTGACGGGGAACGTGGTGCCGGGCAGGAAGCCGCCGGCGATCAGCAGGTCGGAGTGGCACACGCCGCACGCCTCGACGGCGATGCGGACCGTCCCGGGGCCGGGCTCGCGGAGCGGGACCTCGACCAGCTCGGGCGCCGAACCCGGAGCGGAGATCTGGACGGCACACAGCGCGCCGCCGTGGTTGTCCCCACCCGTCCGGCGCAGCCTGGACTGGCCCCGGCCGTTTCGTGTTCGCACGGCAGCGGCCGGTGATCGGATGTGACCTGACGCCGCTACTGACCTCGCCAGATGTTGTCGAAGGCTGCCTGCTCGATGGCTCGTCGCTGTTTGACGGACTCCAGCTCGATCAACGCGTCGTTGACCGCGGCGAGCACGGTCTCCACTGCCTCATCGGGCTCATCGGGCGCGCCCGGGGAGTTCGGGGCGTCTTCGGTCTCCTGGTCGCGGATCCCGACGGCCGTCGCGAGGGCGACGAGGACCGGTTCGTTCGATTCCCAGCGGTCCTCCGCCCGGCGGCGGTCGGGTGAATCGGCCAGAACCCTCTGGCCGTCCTGGAAGGGTTTCCAGTGGCTTCGCTGCCGCGTGAGCACTCCCTCCGCCTCCAAGGCGGCCAGGTAGGCCGGGGCCAGCTCGCGGCCCCGGCGCCACAGCCAGTCGCTCACCGCCTCGTACGGCGCCTCGCGGACGAGCGACGCCACGGCCTGGTCCAGAAGGCGATCGGCCACGGCCGCTCCACCGCCGGGGACGATCCGGTCGTCGTCCAGGGTGATGACCCCGGCGGCCAGAAAGTCGATCAACTCGGCTCCCGCCAGCGCGAGCGACATCTCGCCCCGCTCCACGGGGCGGCTGGGCTCCACCTCCATGGCAGTGATCAACAAGTCCCGGGGTGTGGTCATGGAAGCTCCCACGTCATAGGCATCGACGAGCGACGGAGGCGCCAGTCGGGCGGCATCGTGCGCCGGGTGGGACCGGGCTGCCGACGAGTGCTCCCGTATACGAGCGTAAGGAGCGAGGGGGAGGGGCTCAAGTCTTCAGGGCCTCTCGCCCTCGCGGGGTGTCCATGCCGCGCCACTCCGGCCGCAGTGCGCTCAGGGCCGTCGTGAGGAAGTGCGCCGCTCCGCCTGCCAGCAGTACCGCCGTGAGGCCGAAGGACGTCACCGCCGCTCCGGCGACGAGGCCGCCCAGGGGGATGCCGGCCCATGCCAGCGCGTCGGCCAGTGCGGTGACCCGGCCCAGCAGTGGACGCGGCACTCGCTCGAAGGTGATCGCGCCCAGGATCGGATTGAGGAAGCCCACGCCGAAGCCGCTCACGGCGAACACCGTCGGCACCGCCCACATCGGCACGTCCGCCGCGAGGACCAGAAACCTCGGTGCGCCGGCGAGCAGAAATCCGGCGAAGAACACCACCCGGCGCCGCATCCGGTGCACCGCCGCCGCGGCGATCAGGCTTCCACCCACCGCCGCGAACCCCAGCACGCTGCTGGTCAGGCCTATCGCCGAGGGACCGTTGCCGGACTCCCTGGCCCATGTGGGTATGAGCAACGTGGTGAGCGCCGCGTCCAGGAAGTTGGTGACGCAGATCGTGACGACGACGATGAGGAACAGCGGTTCCGTGCGCAGGAAGCGGAAGCCGTCGCCGAACCGGCGCCAGTAGCCGGAGTCCGCCGGACGGGCGGAAAGGGAAGGTGCCGGGGACGCGTGACCCCGCCGGGGCAGCGTCAGCATGACGACGGCCGATCCGAGCACGAAGCACAGCGCGTTGGCGGTCAGGGCAGTGAGCGGGCCGAAGAACGCCACAGCCGAACTCCCGATCGCCGGACCGACCGTGGACGCGAGTCGTTCGGTCACACCGGCCAGGCCGGCGGCCCGTTCCAGCGGAATCGAAGCCCGTTCGGCCGCCTCCGGAACCATGACCTCCTTGGCCAGGTCACCGGGCCCCCGGGCCGTGCCGACCACGGCGACGAGAACGAGGAGGAGCCAGAAGGAAAGCGCGTGGAGGGAATGGAGCAGCGGGACCATGCCGACGGCGATCGCGCTGACCACATCGCTCACCCAGGAAACGGACCGTGGACCGGCACGGTCCACCAGCGGCCCGGTAAGGGCCTTGACCAGGACGTAGGGGACCATTTCGCAGAAGGCCACCAGGCCCGTGCGCGTCGTGCTGCCGGTGGTGACGAGCACGAACCAGGGGAGCGCGACGGCCGATATCCGGGTGCCGGTCGACGACACCGCCATCGCCGCCAGCACGCCGCCGAGCGGCCGTAAGGACCGTCTGCCGGGTGCGCGGCCCTCGGCTAAGGCCTCTGTGGAGGTATGCGCGGTCACGACGCGTCCGGCCCCGCCGCCTCAGGAGCGGGGGCCCCGGTGCGGGGCTCGGCCGACGCGGGTTCGCCGGGATCGGGCAGGACATGCATGATCACGGAGACCCGCCCGGCGCCCTCGGGCGGCTCGGTCGCTCCCTCCGGCGCGTCCTGCCGGTAGCGGGTGATGACAGCCCTCAGTTCCTCGTTGAGGGCGGCGGCCTCTTCTGGCGTGAGGCGCAGGGTCCAGTCACTCATGTCGAAGACGTCCCGCCAGGAACGGGGCATCGTGGCGAGCTCGTTGACCGCGTGCTGGGCGCGATGGGTGTACGTGGCGGCCACGGACCGCACGTAGGTCAGCGCGGCCTCGGGCTCCTGATCGACCAACTCCGATACGTTGAACCACGTCGAGTGATGCACCGAACGCCACCAACGTTCCCGAGCGTTCCCGCGTTCGGTGTCCTCCTCCACGAAACCCGCCGCGCCGAGCTGTCGCAGGTGGTAGCTGGCCGTACCGGAATTGACGCCGAGTCGCTCCGCGAGCCGCGTCGCCGTCGAGGGGCCGTGCTTCCGTAACAGCCCGACCAGCCGCACCCGTACGGGATGGGCCATGGCGCGCAGGCCCTTCGCGTCCAGGACGGCTGCGGCCGCCTCGCTGCCCGGGTCATGTCGCTCGCTCGAGTCGGTCATACCGCGCCACGATAGACCGCAAAGGGTTCTTCGCAAAGGGTTCTTCGCAAAGGGTTCTTTGCGAAGAACCCTTTGCGGTTCCTGTGTCTTCCGTGGCTACGAACCGCCCGCGTCCAGCGCCGGGGCGATCGCGGCGAAGGCCTCGTCGATCAGCCCCGCCGGGTCCTCGGCGCCGTCGCTGTCGCTCCACCGGTGCAGTACGACGTCGAAGGCGGTGAGCGCCATCCCGGCGGCCATGAGCGGGTAGAGGCCGGTCGCGGGGGAGAGCTGCCGGCGGTGCGCCAGTTCCGCGGCGAGGTCGGTGCGCCACTGGGCCTGGCGTTCCAGGAAGCGTGCGTACAGGGCGGGGGTGCGCAGGATCAGCTGGACCACGCGCAGCGCTCTGCCGGAGTGGTCGGCGTCGTCGGCGCAGGCCGCCATGGCGACCCAGACGGCGTGCCGCAGTGCCACGGACGGGGGTTCCTCGGCGGGGCGGGCCGCGAGCTCCGTGCGCATGTCCGTGCCCATGTCGGCGAGGAACTGGACGACGACGTCTTCCTTGGAGGCGAAGTACCGGAAGAAGGTCCGCTTGGAGACGCCGGCCGTCGCCGCGATCTCGTCGATGGTGACGGTGTCGAAGCCCTTGAGGGCGAGCAGTTGGAGCGCCGCTTCGGTCAGCTCGTCGGCGACGAGCTGGCGTTTGCGCTGGGCCATGGTGACTTCGGGGCGGGAGCTCACGGGGTCATCGTAGCGCCATGCCATGAGTGGCACCAGGGTACCTGCTTGACACTCGGTGACACGAGGGGCAATGTGTGCCGCATGACAGGGCTACAGCACTGGACCACCGAACAGATCCCGGTCCCGGACCGCACTCAGCGGGTGTTCGTCGTCACCGGGGCCAACAGCGGCCTCGGCCTGGCCACCACCCGGGCGCTCGCCCGCCAGGGCGCGCACGTCGTCCTCGCCGTCCGCGACGAGGACAGAGGCCGCCGCGCGGCCGAGGACATCGTGGCCGGACAGCCGGACGCCAGCCTGGAAGTACGCCATCTCGACCTGGCCGACCTCGACTCCGTCCGGTCCTTCGCCGACCGTATGCACGCCGACCACGCGAAAATCGACGTTCTCATCAACAATGCCGGCGTGATGGCACCGCCCCGGACGCTGAGCGCACAGGGGCACGAGCTCCAGTTCGCCTGCAACCATCTCGGCCACTTCGCCCTCACCGGACTGCTCCTCGACCTGCTGACCGCCGGGGACGCCCCCCGTGTGGTCACGGTGAGCTCGGTCAACCACCGCAAGGGCCGTATGTACTTCGACGACCTCACGGGCGAGCGCCGCTACTCGCCCATGGGCTTCTACAACCAGTCGAAGTTCGCCAACGCCGTCTTCGGATGGGAGCTCCACCAGCGGCTCACCGCCGCCGGCAGCCCGGTGCGCAGTGTGCTCGCGCACCCCGGATACACGGCCACCAACCTGCAGATGAGCGCACCCGTCGGCCTGTGGCGGCTGGTCTTCGGCCGCATCGGCAACCCGCTCCTCGCCCAGAGGCCCGCCCGTGGCGCGTTGCCGCAGCTGTACGCCGCGACCGACGCGAGCGTGGTGGGCGGGCAGTTCATCGGCCCCGACGGTCCGGCCGAACTGCGCGGCAAACCGACGAGCGTACGGCTGTCCGCGGCCGCCGCCGATCCCGACACCGGCCGCCGGCTGTGGGAGCTGTCGGAGCGGCTGACCGACGTGCGGTTCGCGCTCCCGGCATCCGTGTGAAGCGCGCGGACCGGCCCGCGTACGTCCTGCGGCGGGCGGGTTCCCACGGGGGTGGTGCCCGCCCGCCCGTCATCGTCGTCCTCCTCTGCTGCTACTGCGGCGTGTCGGCGCTCAGCCCGGTGTCCGGGACGCAGACGATCCCGTCGAACGCCTCCAGGACGGGCATCTCCAAGTACGCGGTGTCCAGCCGGGTACGGACCGGCTCCGGCAGCCCGTGGCGACGCGCGTACGCGCGCAGCGCCCGCGCGTCCACCAGGGCCGGTTCCCCGGGCACGCCCGCGAACAGGGCCTCGACGCTGTCCGGCGCGGCCTCCGGGGTCGCGGCCCGGCCCCAGCGCATCCCGAGCGGGTGGTCGCGGTCCGGCACGTTCTCCACCGTGTCACCGCCGTTGCCGGTCAGCGCGATGGGGACGTAGTCCGCGCCGAGCGCCCTGGAGAGCAGGTGGCCCATGGTCGTCACCGCGAGGGGGCCGTCGGCAGGGTTGGCCGAACGCTGGATGTGCGCGTTGTGTCCGGCGAGGACGACACGGACGCCGGGCTCCGACCGGGCCAGGAACTCGAGCAGTGTGTCGGCCAGATAGCGTTCCCGGACGGCGAAGGACAGGCCGTCGGGGGTGCCCGCGAGCGCCTCGGCCATGGCGCGCTGGGCCATGTCGGTCGTCACCGCCGCGCGGACGTCCGACAGCGCGGTCTCGTACGCCGCGCGGCCGCCGCGCTCGGTGTAGATCTCGCGCAGGTCCCTGAAGCGGCCCAGCAGCCGGGCGAGCGCGGTGGTGAGCCGGTCCTGCTCCGCCGGGGCCAGGTCGAGCCTGGCGTAGGCGGGCACCATGACCGTGCCGCCCGCGATCGGTTCGGAGATCTCCAGCGCGGTGCGCAGGAAGCGCAGCGCACCGGGGTCCACGGTGGTCAGGTAGCCGGCCACCGGTTCCAGTACGGGCGCGAGCGATCCGCCCGCCGTCGGGATGTCGCAGCCGACGAAGCGGACCGGCCGCGCGGCACCGGCGTTGTGGTGGCGCAGCCACCGTAGAGTGTCGCGGCACTCGACGGGCATGCCGAGGCCCCGGCACGCGCCGCCCCCGGGGGCCAGGAGGTCGTCGATGTCACCCGGCCCGCCCTGGACCCAGGCGTCCACGGCGCGGCCCTCGGCGGCGCCGTACTCCATGGCGTGGGCGGTGAAGCCCAGTTCCTCGACGAGGAAGCGCAGGACGCGGTGGCGCAGCAGGCCGAACTCGCGGATCTGGTGGGAGCTCTCGCCCAGGGCCACCACACGGGCGTCGCCGACGAGTTCGCGCAGCGGCTCCAGGTCGTCGAGCGGTGCCCCCGGGTCCGCCCCGGGGCCGAGGCCGGCCAGCCGGGAGGCGTGCCGGGTGACCCACCGGGTGAGTTCGACGGGGGCGGCCGCCAGGGTCGGGCGGGCGGGAGGGAGGAGGTCGCGCAGGTCCTCGTGATGGTTCCGGTCGTTCATGAATCGTGCTCCGCGGTGTGAGTCGTCGTCGGAGCCGGGCAGCGTCGAGCACCGCACCGGCGGGGAACCGGAGTGCGGCGAAGCTGTCGGAATGTGGGTCACAGCCCGCCGCTAGGCGGCGCTGCGGGGCTTGAGGAACCAGTTCTGGGCGGCACTGAAGATCATGCCGGTGACCGTACCGAAGGAAGTCTTCGTACGCATCGCGATTTTCCGGGCCCGGGGGAGACATGTGTCTGCTGCAGCACCCTCGGGAATGCCACCATGGTGCCGGGCCATGAGGTGCCGGTGTGACGGCGGGCGGTTCCAGGAGGTGTCACTACGTGGCAGACGGTTCTCAGCAGTCCGGTCCCATGATGCGTTCCGTGGTGCGGGAGACATACGGTCCCGCGGATCTCGGCAAGGAGACGATCTTCGCCGGAGGGTTCATCAACTTCGGCTACTGGCGCGGCATCGACCTGGCCGTACCGCTCGGCGTGACGGAACGGATCCGCAGCCAGGAGGACCTCTACCGGCACGTCCTGGACTCCGCCGGGCCGCTGGGGGACCTGGACGTCCTGGAAGTGGGCTGCGGGCTGGGGATGGGGTGCGCGCTGGCCCTGAGCGAATACGGGCCGGCCGCCGTCACCGGCATGGACATCCACCCGCAGCAACTGGAACGGGCGCGCGGCGCGCACGCCGAGCTGCTGGGACGGGAGCCGGGACGGCTGAGGTTCGTACAAGGAGCCGCGGAGCGGATGCCCTTCGAGGACGGCGAGTTCGGCACGGTCGTCAGCGTGGAGGCCGCGCAGCACTTCCCGGATCTCACCGCCTTCGCGGCCGAGACGGCACGGGTGCTGCGACCGGGCGGCCGGGTGGCCGTGGCGAGCTTCTTCACCGTGGACGACGCGCCGGGACGGCCCGGGGAGCTGGCGGGGCTGCTCGACTCCTACGCCAACGGCCTGGACATCGCGCGGCCGGTGACCGACCTCGCGGAGGCGTTCACGACGGCCGGGCTCACGGGGGTACGCACCGAGTCCATCGGACCGCACGTCTGGCCCGGCTGGGACCTGTGGCTGGGCAGGGAGTGGGCCGAAGGGACCTGGCCGCGGAACTTCCTGCGGGCCTACGAGCAGCGGGTCCTCGACTACTACCTCGTCACGGCGGACCGGCCGGAGCAGTAGGGACCAGTGACGAGTAGGGAATTATTCCCCGGTTCGCCGCGTTGCCGGGCCGATACGTTGCTGATTCTCGCTGTCCCAGGGAGTCGAATGACAACCGCCCTGCCCGTTCTGCCCGCTCTGCCCTCCATCAACGATCAGGCGGAGCGCCTGATCGAACTCGGAGTGCACCGGCTCGCCGGATTCCACGCCGACGAGCTGCGCTCCACGGCCGCCGCGGCGGCGGCCCGCGAAGGCCTGATCGTGATCCACCCGGACCGGGTCCCGGCATCGGCTCTGGTGCCGTTCCTCCGGCACAAGGAGAAGCCCGGCTTCGTCGTGGAGGACATGCCCGACATCGATCTCTTCTCGCCCATCGAGGGCGTTCACGTACCCGACGCACCGGTCTACGTACTGGAGGGCCTCGACCGCGGCGACCACATGGCGAACTGGAGCCCCGACGAGGCACTGCCCGCCATCGTCGAGGAACACCGCACTCCTCTGCTCCTCGCGGAGGGCGTCCACTGGGTGATCCAGCAGCCGGCGGCACTGGAACGGGGCCGCTGCTTCATGACCATCGGCTCCCGTCTGCGGAAGGCCGACGGGCGGCTGGACGCGCGCACCCCCGCCCTGTGGATCAGCAACGGGACCGGGCGGGACGGCCGGGAGCGGCGCGACGCGCCGAAGGCCGGCTGGTGCTGGGCGGGCAACCGGCACACCTGGCTCGGCTTCGGCTCGGCGGCCGCCCGCACCGTGAACTGACCCGCCGCCCACTTGCGGGAGGGACGGCCCGGCAGGAAACCGCTGCCGGGCCGTTCGTCATCCCGTTCGTCATCGCGGTTCCCGTACGGCGCCCGCCACGACCGCGGCCACGGTCCTGCGGACGGCCTCCGGATCCGGCGGTGCGCCGCCCCGGTCCGCGAACAGCAGGTGCGCGGCGCCGATCAGCGTGGGAGCGAGCGTCCCGACGTCGGCGTCGGCCGCGACGCGTCCCGCTTCGCGCTCGGCCTCCAGATACGCGGCGACCATGGCCACGGCCTCCGTGAGCAGCGGGACACCGGCCGATCCGGCCCGGCGCAGCCGGGCGCGCAGCTCGTCCCGGAAGGTGACCAGGGCGACGATCGCCACCGCGACCGACTCGAACAGCTCCGTCAGCACGTCGGCGAGGTTTCCGGTGACCGTGCCCGTTCCGGCGGACGCGCGCAGGACGTCGGCCTGACCGCCCATCCGGGCGATGCGGTCGAGCACGAGCTCCGCGAGGAAGTCATCGAAGTCGGCGAAGTGCCGGTGCAGGACTCCCTTGGCGCAGCCGGCCTCGGCGGTGACCGCCCGGCTGGTCAGCGCGTTCGGCCCGTCCCGCAGCAGGATGCGCTCGGCCGCGTCGAACAGCTGTTGTCGCGCGTCGCGTATGGCCACCCCTGTCGGCATGCCGTGGGTTCTCCTCTGTCTGTTGTCTGTCTCTGTCCGTTGACGAGTGGGCATGTGCCCTCTCATAGTGGGCGCATGCCCACTATACGTTCTTCCGGGAGCGACTCCCATCAACACCGGCTCATGGCCGAGTCGTTCGGCGCGGACGCCGAACGCTACGACCGCACCCGGCCCCGCTATCCCCAGGCCATGGTGGAGCGGATCGCCGCCGAGAGCCCCGGCCCCGATGTCCTCGACGTCGGCTGCGGCACCGGCATCGTGGCCCGGCAGTTCCAGGAGGCCGGTTGCGCGGTGCTCGGCGTGGAACCCGACGCACGCATGGCCGCCGTGGCACGGCGGTTCGGGGGAGCGGTCGACGTTGCGACGTTCGAGGACTGGGACCCCGCCGGCCGGGAGTTCGACGCGGTCGTCGCCGGCCAGACCTGGCACTGGATCGACCCGGTCGCGGGGGCGGCCAAGGCGGCGCGCGTCCTGCGGCCCGGCGGCCGGCTGGCGCTGTTCTGGAACGTTCCCGAGCTCCCGCCCGCCGTCGCCGAAGCGATCGCGGAAGCCGCCCAACGGGCCGTGCCCGACGCGCCGTTCGACTTCCGGCAAGGAGCGCGGAGTGCCCGTGGCGGCTATCAGCCGATTCTCGACAGGGCCACCGACGCGATCCGGGACACCGGCGCGTTCGGTGCCCCGGAGCGGTGGCGGTTCGCCTGGGAGCGGTCCTACACCCGTGACGCCTGGCTGGACATGATGCCCACTCAGGGCGCCTTCACCCGGCTACCGCCGGACAAGCTGGCCGAGGTGCTGGAGGCCGTCGGGGCCGCGATCGACGCGATGGGCGGCGGCTTCACGACGCGCTACACCACCGTGGCGGTCGTCGCCGGGCGAGCCGGAGCCGGGCCGTGACCGGAAGGCGGCGTGCGACGCTAGACGCTCGCCCCCAGCAACTCCCGGAAGGCATCCGTCCCTTCCGGCGTCACCTTCACGGCGCGCCCCGAGCCGACCCGCCGCACCCACCGCCGTTCCAGCGCGGTGGCGCACAGGGCCGCGCCCAGCGCTCCGGCGAGGTGGGGGCGCCGCTCCGTCCAGTCAAGGCAACTGCGCACGAGGGGCCGCCGGGTGCCCGAAGGCTGCTCGAAGCGCAGGGCGTCGGCGAGCCACGCCCGGCCCTCCGGGGTGACGGAGACCCCGGAGCCGGCCGTGACCAGGCCCCGGGCGACCATCGCGTCCGCCAGGGCCACACCGAGCCGCCCCGCCAGATGGTCGTAACAGGTGCGGGCCCGGGCCTCGGCGCTCAGCCGCACCGACTCCCGCAGGTTCCGCGGGCCGGTGGCGCCCGGGACGGCCCCGCCGTCCGGCGCGTACGAGCTGAGGGCCTCGATCAGGCCGGCCGTCTCCGGGCCGGACAGGCGGACGTAGCGATGCCGGCCCTGGCGCTCCTCGGTCAGCACACCGCCCGCGATGAGGCGGGAGATCTGCTCGCTGGCGGTGGAGGGGCGCACCCCCGCGTACGTGGCGAGTTCGCCCGCCGTCCAGGCGCGGCCGTCGAGAAGGGCCTGGCAGAAGGCGGCCCGGGTGCGGTCGGCGAACAGAGCGGCGGTCTCGGCGAGCGGGATCATGACGTCAGGATGCCGCAGGAACGGTTCGGGCGGCGCCGAACCGTTCCGGCCCTAGCGTCGGGGCCATGACCGATACGACGGGACCGACCCGTACGACGACGCATGCGTTCGACCGCTACGCCGACATCCGGGTGGCCCTCGCCGACCCGGCGCTCGTCCCGGAGCCGCCGGCCGCCGACACCGGGCCGGCCGGGTCGAGCGTCGCCTGGCTGCGCGCCGCCGTGGCCCGCTCCGGCTCCGGTGGTGCGCATCGCCGGCGTCGGGCCCTGGTGGAGGCCGAACTGGCCCGGCTGGAGCCCGCCGCACTACGGCGGGCGGTGGCGGCGGAGCCCGGCGGCGACCTCCGGACCCGGGTGGTGCGCACCCTCGCCGAAGCCATGGGAATGCCGGAGCCCGATGCGGTCGCGAAGGCGGTGATCACGGTGTCCGGTCCCTACTTCGGCGCGCCCGCGGACGAGGCCGCCGACGAGGCCGCCGACCAGGCGGTGGCCTGGCTGGTGGCACGGGCGGCGCCGGGTGCGACGAACACAGCGGATGAAGCAGATGATGCAGACGAAGCAGGCATGGAAGCCGCCGCCGACCGCATCGGACTGCTGCTCCAGGCGTCCGCCCTGGTGGACGGCCTGCGCGAGCGCCCGCTGACCGCCTTCGCCCGTCTGCACCACCAGCCGGCCCCGCTGCTGTTGCCCAACGCCTGGGACCACGCCTCCGCGGCCGCACTGGCGGCGCAGGGCTTCCCGGCGATCGGCACCACCAGCCTCGGCGTGGCAGCGGCCGCCGGCCTGCCGGACGGGGCGGCCGCCACCGCCGAAGCGACCCTGGCGCTGGCCCTCCGGCTCGGACAGGGCTCCTTCCTGCTCTCCGTGGACGCCGAAGGGGGCTTCAGCGACGACCCGCGGGACGTGGCCGAGCTGGCCCGGACCCTGTACGCGGTGGGAGCCGCGGGCATCAACCTGGAGGACGGCCGCCCGGACGGCACCCTCGCCCCCGCCGGGCTGCACGCCGCGAAGATCGCCGCCGTCAAGGCCGCCGCACCCGCGCTCTTCGTGAACGCCCGCACCGACACCCACTGGCTCGGCCGCCAGGAGGACGAGACCGCGGCACGCCTCGCGGTCTACGAACAGGCCGGAGCCGACGGTGTGTTCGTATCGGGACTGTCGGACCCGGACGGCATCGGCGCCCTGACGGCGACCCTGACCGTCCCGCTGAACATCCTCTACACGCCCACCGGCCCCACGCTCGCCGACCTGGCCGGGCTGGGCGTGCGCAGGGTCAGCCTGGGCTCGCTGCTCTACCGCCGGGCCCTGACGGCCGCCGTGGCCACCGCCACCGCGATCCGCGACGGCCGGCCCACGGACCTCACCACCTTGTCCTACGCGGAGGCCCAGGCGCTGGCGGCGCCCACTCCGGGCACGCCGGAAACCGTATGACGACCAGCCGTGCGGGTGCGGTGCCTGTGCGACACGGCCGACGTACGGGCGATCCGCGAGGCGCCGTGGTCAGCTGACGGAGGCGGCGGCCGACCGAGCGGCAGGGAGCGGAACGGAAGTGGCGGATACCGACGGCATCGATGAGATCGACGGCATCGACGGCATCGACGGCATCGACCGGCAGGACATCCGGCTGGCCGTGGTCATGAACGGCGGGGTGAGCCTGGCCGTCTGGATCGGCGGGGTCGCCGTCGAGCTGCACCACCTCGCGATGGCCCGCCGCTGGGACGAGCCGGTCTACCGGCCGCTGCTCGACCTGCTGTGCGCCGACGCGCGCGTGGACGTCATCGCCGGAACCTCCGCCGGTGGGCTCAACGGCGCCTTCCTCGCACTCGGCCTCGCCCGTGAGAAGGACATCACGCCCCTGTGCGGCCTGTGGCGGGACAAGGGCGCGCTCGGCAAACTGCTGCAGAACCCGCTCCGACAGCGGCCCGCCTCCCTCCTCAGAGGGGACTACTTCCTCGACGAGCTCCGCAACGCCCTCCGCGACGTCGCCACCTCTCCGCCCAAGGCCGGCGCCGACGACGGCGGGACCGGGCGACAGCCCGTCGAGCTCATCCTCACCGGCACCCTCTGGCACGGCCGGCAGAGCACCTTCTGCGACGACACGGGCGTGCGCATCACCGAAGTCGACCACGACGCCCGCTTCCGGTTCACCTCGCGAGCCGGAGTCACGGACCCCGTCGCCTGCCTCCAGGACGACGGTGTCGTCGACCGGCTCGCCGTCGCGGCACGCTGCACCTCCTCCTTCCCCGCCGCGTTCGCCCCGCAGTGGGTGGACGTCGACGGGGGAGCGGCCGAGGGCCCCTGGCCCTCGACGGCCGGGCGCGCGAACTTCCGCGTCCCGCAGTACGTCGTCGACGGCGGGATCCTGCTCAACAAACCCATCCGCCCCGCCCTTGAGGCCGTCTACCGGCAGACCGCGCAGTCGCAGGTCCGCCGGCTCCTCGCCTACGTCGTGCCCGACCCATCGGAAGCACCACCGCCCGCTCCCGCCCCGGCACCCGCCGCGGCTCCCGCCGCCGCACCCGCCGTGATGCCGCCCCCGCGCGCCCCCGACGTCCTCCTCGGCGTCCTGACACGGCTGCGCTCGACCGACTCGGTCTCACGCGAACTGACCGAGATCCAGGCCCGCAACGAGGACACCCGGAACCGGCGCCGGGCCCGGGCCCGGTTCGCGTACGCCCTGACCGGCGCGGCGCGACAGCTCTCGGAAGCGGCATGGGAGGGCTACCTGGAGACACGGATCCAGCACGCCGCCGACACCATCGGCCGATGGCTGGCCGCCGGGCAGCCCGACGGGACGGCCGGCCGGTGGAGCGAACGGGAGATCGCCGACCGCCTTCGCACGGTCCTGCGCGACCGGCGCGCGCGACCGGAGTCGTTCATTCCCCGGGGGGACTCCGTCGACGAGGCCACCGGCCGCACCGGCGCCGACTGGGACTGGGGACAGAGCACCGTCCAGGGACTGCGCGACATCGTCGTCGACGTCCTCAGACGGGCCGTCTGGCTGGCACCCATGGGCTCGCGGGAACGGCACGCCGTCATCGAGGCACGCCGCCGGGCGAGCACCGTCTGCGAGGAGATCGAGGCGGACTGGCGCACACTGGCCGACCACTGGACCGGCGCCGGCGCCGACCTGCCACCCGGCACGTACGACGGGCTCGGCAAGGCGACGGCGGCCGCCACCCGCCGCCTCGACGACTGGCTCCACCAGGCCCTCACCGAACGGGACGGACCGCCGGACGCCGGCGCGGAGGACTACGCGGCACAGCACGCGCGGCGGTACGGCCAGGCGACCGCCCTCGCCGACGCTCTCCTGAGCTGCAAGGACGCCCTCTCCCGCATCGCCGGAGCCGGAGCCGGGGCCGGGGCCGGATCCGAGGCCGGGCCCGGGGACCCGGCCGAGGAGTCCGTCGTCGACCCCGACGGAACCGAACGCACCCACCTCAAGGCGCTCACCGACTACCTGCTCCACTCCACCACCCAGGACGTCCTGGAGCGCATGCTCCGCCTGGAAGTCGTCCAACAGGCCTACGGCGGCAGCCAGCGCGAAGTGGAGCAGGAAGTCGAACTGGTCCAGGTCTCCTCCCGTGACCCCGGCCTGCTCACGGGCAGACAACTGCACCACTTCGGCGCTTTCTACCGCGCCTCCTGGCGCGTCAACGACTGGATCCACGGACGCATGGACGGTGCCGTCCATCTGACGCGCACGCTGATGTCGGCGGAGCGGCTGCGGCAGGTCTGGGCGACGGACACCGACGCCGCCGACGCGACCCGCCGGCTCATGGACGCGCTGCACGACTGTGCCGTCGACGCGCGCGACCCGGCCGACCGGGCATGGCTGGAGCAGACCTGGCAGGAGCGCTACGACTCCGCGTGCCGGGGCCTGGTGACGGAACAGATCGTTCCCGTCCGTCCCGCGCCGACACCCGCCGGCCGCGGCCCCGCCGACGACCCCCGGTTCGGCCTCTGCGTGGAGGCGGTCACCCACGCCCTCCAGACGGGCATCCTCAGACAGGAACTCCACCTGCTGGCGGACGCGGTCCGCACGGAAGGCGACGGCCGTCCCGAGGACAGCACACGATGGCTCGCCCAGTACGACGCGGAGACGTCCGGCGAGGCAGGCCGGCCGATGCGGGCGGAGACGCTGTGGCGGCTGTGGGAGAGCGCGCGGGCCATCGGCGGCCAGCGGATCACCCAGGAGGCGGGCGGCGACCTGTTCGCCGAGACCGCCGCGCACAGCGCCGCCGTCGCGGCGAGCGCCGTCGGCGCGCCCCGCCCCAAGGCCGTCGGCGCGGTGCTCGGCGCCCTGCGCGGCTACACCCTCGCGGTGTGGGCCATGGTCCGCTTCCTCACCCGTCCGGGCAGGTTCGGCCGCCGCGCGGTGGACCTCGCGGTGGTCACCGGCGGCGTCCTGCTGGCCGTGTCCCTGTTCGTCCCCGGCCTTCCCGTGGCCTTCGCCCTCGCCGGGGTGTTCCTCCTGCTGGCGGGCTGGTCGGCGGCCGCGCTGCTGACCCGGGACGCGCGGCGGCTGGGCCTGAGGCTGGCCGCCGTCGCGCTCGTCCTCCTCGGCGTGGTCGTCGGCTACATCTACGCGAACCGGAACGACGCGCACATGCGCGAGACGCTGTGGAGCGTGGCGGTCAAACTGGGCATCGGCCTCCTCGTCGTCCTTCTCGGCATCTTCCTCGCCCGCACGCGCGAGCCGCGCGGCACCTCCTACCACTCGCAGCGCCCTGACGGGTGAGGCTTCGACGAACACCAACTCCCGCGCACCGCCGCTCGCTAAAGTGCCCGCACGTTCCGATCGGCGGAGCGACGAAGGGGGAGCGGCCGGTGCCCAACTTACTGAGAGTGCCACTCGAGAGCGGCGGATCCGTGCTCGTCGAGATCGACGAGGATCCCCAGGCGGTCGTCAGGGTCGCCCGCGGCGGGGCCGTCGCGCAGGCCGCGGAGACCCTGGAGCGGGGGCTGGACAGTGTGCGGGAGGCCGCGCACGCCGTCGTCGGCAGGCTCACCGACTTCCCCCGCCAGCCGAACAAGATCACCCTTGAGCTGGGGCTGAAGCTCTCGGGGGAGACCGGCGTCTTCCTCGCCAAGACCGCGGGCGAGGCGTCCTTGACACTCACCCTGGAGTGGGACGGACAACGCCCTGACGCACCGCCGGTCACCAGGGCGGTCACCGCCAACGGCACGATCGCCACCGGCGCGGCGGCCAACGGAACAGCCGCCAACGGCACGACCGCCAACGGCGCGGCGGCCGTGGCCGGCTGACCGGAGCGAGGAGAAAGAGAACCACCCCATGCCCGGACCCGTGCCGAACCCCGGCATCGCCCGGCTGTGGTCGCACGGCGCCCCGCTGGGCGCGGGCTTCCTGGCCGCCCCGCGCACCGTGTTGACCTGCGGACACGTCATATCGTCGATCGCGGGGGAGCCCGAGTCCGTGGCCCTGCCCCCGGGGCTCGCCGTCGAGCTGGACTTCCCGCTCGCCGGCCGGCCGGTCCCCCGGCGGACCGCGTCCCTGGCGCGGCACATCCCGGTCGCCGACGACGGCACCGGGGACATCGCCGTCCTGACCCTCGCCGAGGACCCGCCCGCCGGGGCGGAGCCCATGCGGCTGCTGGACGTCGACACGGTGCGGGACCACCCCTTCGCGGCCTTCGGCTTTCCCGCCGGCGACGACGAAGGGGTGTGGTCGCACGGCACGATCGTCGACGAGCGCGGCCGGGGCTGGGTGCAGATCGAGAGCACCGGCGCCTGCGAGATCCTCCAGGGCTTCAGCGGCACGCCCCTGTGGGACGACCGGCTCAAGGGCGTGGTCGGCATGGTCGTCGCCACCGACCGGCGGTTCGTGGGCCGGGCGGCCTACGCCATCACCCTCGACACGCTCCTCGAAGCCCACCCGGAGCTCGCCCGCCACGCCTCGCCGGACTCTCCCTTCCGAGGACTCATGCCCTTCCGGGAGCGGGACGCGGCGTACTACTTCGGGCGCTCCCTCCAGATCGAGGAGCTGACCGAGGCGGTCACCACGTCCGGGGTCGTCCCGGTGGTCGGGGTGTCCGGGGTCGGCAAGTCCTCGCTCGTCCAGGCCGGGATCCTGCCCGCGCTGCGCCGGCGCGGCGACTACAGCGCGGTGACGCTGGTCCCCGAACCGGCCGTGCGCGCCGAGCACATGCTGGCCTCGGCCCTGCTGCCGCTGCTCGACGCCCTCCCCGGCGAGGAGAAGGCCCCGGGCGACGTGGGGGAGCGCCTGGACCGGCTGGCGCGGCGGTTACGGGACGGAGCGGCGGCCCCCCTGGTCACGGAGGCGGTCGGCCGCTCAGGAACGTCACAACTCCTCCTCTTCATCGACCAGTTCGAAGTGCTCTTCCGCTGCCCTTCGGACGAGGCGGACGCGCTGGTCGAGCACGCCCTCCGGATGACCGAGTGGCGCACCGCGGACGGCGGCCCGCTCGTCCGCCTCGTGTTCACCCTGCGGCTGGACTTCCTCAAGGCCATGCGCCGGTTCCCGGTACTCGAGCGCGTGTGCGACATGTCGGCCTTCTTCGTCAACAAGCTGTCCGGTGAGCAGTTGCGCGAGGTGGTGCTGGCCCCGGTCGACTCCTTCCACGGCGCCGTGCGGTTCGAGGACCGGCTTGCGGAGCGCCTGCTGGCGGACACCGGGAGCAGCCCCGGGGCCCTGCCCCTCCTGGAGTTCGCCCTCACCCTCCTGTGGGAGCGCCGGGTCCACGGGGTGCTGACCCACGCGGCCTACGAGGAGACCGGCCGGGTCGCCGGGGCCCTCGCCACGCACGCGGAACGGGCCGTCAAGGAGCGGCTGGGCGACCTGCGGGACGAGGTGCGGCGGCTGTTCGTCCAGCTCGTCCGCCCGGGCGACGGCGGCGCCGACAACCCCGTCGACACCGGCCGCGCCGCGCGCCGCCCCGAACTGCCCCCCGCGTGCTGGGAAGCCGCCCAGCTCCTGGCCACCCAGCGGCTCGTCCACCTCGACCACGCCTCCGACGGTGTGGAGACGGTCGCCCTCGCCCACGAGGCGGTCCTGGAGCACTGGCCCACCCTGCGGGACTGGGTCGACGCCGACCGGGACTTCCGCACCTGGCAGGAGCACCTCCGGGCCCGGATGAGCCGCTGGGAGCTCAGCGGGCACGACCGGGCGCTGCTGATGCGCGGCTCGGAGCTGAGCGAGGCCCAACGGCGTCTGCACGACCGGCAGGACGACGTCCCCGAGGCCGAGCGCGCGTACATCCGGGCGGGCGCGGAATGGCGGCGCCGCCGCCGGTTCCGCGCGGCCCTCGCGGGGACGGCCGTCCTCACGGCGATGGCGGGCCTCACCGGCGCCGGGCTCGTCTCCGTACGCGACAGCAAAGCGGCCGAACTCTCGGCCGGGCTCGTACAGGAGGCGCAACGCCAGGCCGGCCCCCGGCTGGAGACCTCGGCCCTGCTGTCCGTCGCCGCCTGGCGAACGGCCACCACCCAGCAGGCCCGCGACAACCTCTTCGACCGCTATCTGTCCGACGCCCGCTACGACGCGGTGCTGCCCGCGACCGGGACGGTCGCCGAGACGGCGCTCGACGACTCGGGGCAGGTCATCGCCGTACGCACCGGCGCCGGCCGGCTCACCGTCTGGCGCGTGGCGGCATCGGGCGGCATCTCGCGGCTGGTGGACATGGACAACGTCTCGGCCGTGGCGGTGAGCCCCGACGGCACACGGCTCGCGCTCGGGGGCGACGGCAATCACATCGGGGTGTGGGACGTCCGCGAGCGCAGGACGCTGCTGACCCTGCGCGGCGCCGCGAGTACCTCCAGCACGGACCAACGACCCGACCAGTTGCGCTTCGACCGCACGGGCCACCGGCTCGTGTCGCACCCGCCGGCGGACGACACGGCCCAGGTGTGGGACCTCGACCGACCCACGGCACCCGCGGTGACGCTGCGGGCGCCCACCGGGACCTACGGGGAGGCCAGGGAGTTCGCCTTCGACGCGAGCGGTGAGCACGTCGTGGCCTCCCATATCGGGGACGGCTACCACGTGTGGGACGCGCGCAGCGGCCGCGTCGTGCCGAAGAAGGGTCCGGCCGAGGGGCCGGGGTCCCCCGTGGTGTCCTTCCTCAGCGGCCTCCACCCGGTCGTCGCCCAGTGCGTGGACGGCCGATGGCACCTGACGGACCCGGCCGACGGCACGACCGACCCGCGCCTCGCCCGCACCATCCCGTGCGACACCACCAGCGAGCCGGCCGGCGTGTCCGACCAGGTGGTGCTGGTACGGCGGAACGGCACGGTCACCGTCCACGACGCCCGCACCGGCCGCGAGTTGACGCGGTTCGACGAGGACGGGGCCTCGGGCGGCCGCTACACCCGGTACGTCCTGTCCAACGGCAGCCGGAGGATCGTCCGCGCCCGGGGCACGGAGACCCTGGTCATGACCGCCCCGGCGCCGGACTCCCTCGGCACGGTCGACTGGACCAGCGGTTCGCACCCCGAGGGCAAGCAGGGCGACGCGGAAGCGGTCCAGTTCTCCCCGACGGGCCGCTATCTGGTCACGGAGGGCTTGGACGGCGGCGCGGTCACGCTGTGGGATCCGGCGACCGGGCGCCGCATCGCCACGGGCGGCGCGTCGAAGGGCGGAGTTCCGGGATACGCGGTCTTCGATCCCGCGGAGAAGGTCCTCGCCGTGAGCGACGTGGAGGATCCGACGGTGACGCTCTACAGCGTGCCGGGACTCCATGTGCTCCGTCAGCTGCGCGTCGACGTGCCCGCCGATCCTCCACCGCGCGCGGTGGAGATCTCGGGCATGGGATTCGACGTGCGGGGCCGTCTGACGGCGCTGGCGGGTGGCGTGGTCTCCCGCTGGGACACCACGACCGGCGCGGAGATCGGGCGTCCGCTGCTCTTCACGGGCAACGCCCCCGTCGACCGGCGCGACTACTCGACGACTTTGGCCGTGCACCCCCGCTCCGGACAGGCCGCTGTGACCACCCCCGACCGCCGGGGCGTCGAGATCTGGGACCTGGAGAAACGACATCGCGTCAAAGTGATCGTCCCAGGCTTCACGGCACCACTGCTCGACTGGCACCGGGCGGTGCGGTACAGCGCCGACGGCACACGCCTCATGCTGGTCAGCCAGGACGGGGAGACGGAGGTCCGCGACGTGGCGACCGGACGGAAACTGATCGGCATCCCCGCCGCCCCCTCCCGCACCACGGCCTTTCTGGACCGTTCCACCCGGGTGGTCAGCACACGGGAGGGAGCCTTCGAACTGTGGGGCCCCGAGGGCCTGATCACCCGGACCCGCACCCCCGCGGCCGCCCAGGTACGGGCGGTCGTCCCTTCACCCGACGGCGAGCGAATGCTCCTGACCACCGGCAAGGACCTCGACGTGAGATTCCGCCTCGAACAGGCGTCCCCGGACGCCTGGGCCACGAGCCTGTGCTCGCGCGTCACGCGCGACATCGCGCTCGGCGACATGGGAACGGTGCGCTACGGCTTCCTGGAGCGCAACCTGCTGGGGGTGACGGCATGCGCTCGCGGGTAGGCGCCGTGGCGGCCATGTGCCTCCTCCTGGTGGCCACGGCCACCTCGTGCTCGTCGTCGGGGAACCCGGCCGGTTCACCGGGCCCGAGCCGGTCGGTCGTCCTGTGGGACCCCCAGGCCGGGCGCCCCTCACCGACGGCGGCCGCCGACGGGCCGTTCGACGCGGCCGCCGCGACGCTGCGCGTCAAGCGCCTGGGCTACACGGCCGATGACGAGCCCGGCGCGCTGAAGAACCTCCGCGGGCCCTTCCGCGCCATTCACGGCACCTGTACGGGAAGCGTCGACGGCCGCTGCGTCAGCGTCTTCTTCTTCCAGGGGAACGACTACGTGGGGTACGACACCGCCGGAACCGCGGAATCCACGATCGTGAAGCAGGACGGGAAGACGGTCACCATCTCCTATCCCGTCTTCACGACCTCGGATCCCATGTGCTGCCCGTCGGGAGGCAAACGTGAGATCCGGGCGGCCTTCAAGGACGGCAAGGTGGCCTTCACGCCCCCGCTGCCGGCCAACCCCAACGGCCCCAATACATAACGCCGGTCGAGGCGGGCGCCTTACCATCGGTGGATGTCCAAACATGACGCAAACTCACGATGGTCCCTGTGGTCACGGGATTCGGTACTGTCGATCGGTTCGGTGGGCTCGGTGCTCTCGATCGGCTCGGCGGGATCGTTCCTGTCCGTCGGCTCGGTCGGCAGCGCCCTGTCGGTCGCCTCGGTCGGCTCCTGGCTGAGCACCGGCTCCCTGCTGTCCTCGCGGTCAGGGTGGTCCATGTTGTCCTCGCGGTCACGGTGGTCCGTGATGTCCTCGCGGTCCCACCGGGGCGTCCTGGCCGCCGGGGTGGTGACGGCGGTGGCCTGCGCGGCCCTGACCACCGGCCGGAACAGCCGTCCGGCCTCCTGACCGGCGCCCCGGAACCCGCTCCCGCCTCGCCGGTCGGCCGCGCCTACCAGCCGGCGGGGGAGGTGAGGAAGCGGCCGATCTCGCGTGCCACCGTCTCCGGCTCGTCCAGCATGGACAGCACATACGCGCCCGGCACCTCGGCGTAGTGCGCCGCGGGCAGGAGTTCCGTGAGGCGGCGGCCGTGCTCGGCGGGCATCACGCGGTTGTCGGGCGACCACAGGACGAGCACGTCGCCGGTGAAACGGCGCAACGCCTCGGTGTCACGGATGAGTTCCTGCTTGTCGAACGGGCTGCGGCAGTACGCGAGCAGGTCGCGTTCGATGGCCGGGTCGGTGAGGATCGGTTCCATCCAGGGCCGGACGAGGGCGTCCGGCAGCGGCCGCCGGACCATCTGCCCGTACATCAACCGGCGCAGCGGAGCGATCCGCATCTGACGGGCCGCCAGCTTCATTCCGCTGGGCACGTGCTTGGCGACCGTGAGCATTTTGCCGGGCAGCCCGGGCGGGAAGTTGTCGAACGCCTCGCACGGGAGGATCACCTTCCGTGCGACGCGCCGGTCCAGGCCGTGGGCGGTGAGGAACAGCGACCCGCCCCAGTCGGCGTGCACCAGTGTGACCGCGTCGAGGTCGAGCGCGTCCATGAAGTCCGCGAGCAGGCGGACCTGTCCGCGCAGTGTGAGATCTGCGCCCGCGTCCATCGGCCGGCGATGGGACCCCAGCGGCAGGAGGGGGCGCAGATATCTGAACCCCTCGGGCAGGAGCGGCATGACCCGGTCCCAGACCGTGTGGTCCATCAGCAGCCCGTGGAGCAGGACGACCGGTGGACCCGCCCCGGCCTCCTCGTACTCGACGACTCCGGCGGACACCCTGACTTCGCGCACGGCAGCCTCCCCAGTGAACGGTCGATCGTCCAGTCACCGTGAACCAGGAGCCAGTCTGACAGCGCCGGCCGGCGGGCGACCAGCCGGTAACGAGGCGCCCATCGCGCACTCCACGCGCTGTTTCGGCCATCCGGGCGCCCCTGACTTCCACCGTTCACGGGCGAAGCGAGCCGAACCCCTTTCCCGGCACGCCGGTTGAGCACTGGGTGCCTCGAACCCGGCGCCCTTTACCAACCAAGGGAGGGAAACCCTCATGGAGAGTCCGGGAGACCATAAACAGGCTCAGGCTCACAGGCTACCGTTCCCCGAGCCGGTGGAACCCCGACGCAAGGCGCAGTGGACGACATCGGCGTTCGACCACGCCGGCGTATGGCGGCTGTCGGCGTCCATCCCGGCGGTCCTCGCACAGGTGTTCCGTATGGCCTGGCGCATCGACCGCCGTGACGTGACCGTCATGGTGGGCGCGCAGCTCACCTACGGCGTCTGCTCGGCCGTGGCCCTGACGGCCACGTCCAGGGCGATGGTGCACATCCTCGGCTCCGGCACGGTCGCCGACCGCGTCCACGCCGCGCTGCCCGCGCTGCTGGCCATCGCGGTCGCCGCCGGCACCGGCCGCCTCGCCCACGGGCTGGCGTCCTGGTCGGTGGGCCGCCTCAGACCACGGCTCATGACCGCCGCCGACATCGCCGTCGTCGACGCGATGGTGTCCGTGGGGCTCGCCGCCTTCAACGAGCCGGGGTTCGCCGAGGAGCACGAGGCGGCGGAGGCGGGTTCGCTGCGCTGCGACCGCCTGATCTACGACGTGCAGTCGTTCATGTCGGCGCTGATCAAGCTCGTGGCGGCCTTCGGCGTGCTCACGGTCCTGCACCCGCTGATGCTGCCGGTCCTCGTGCTCGCCGTGGCCCCGTCGGGCACGGGGGCGATGGCCGAGGCGAGGATCGAGCACCTGACGCACCACGCCAACAGCACGGGCCGCAACGTCAAGGGCATGATGCGCTGGCATCTGACCACCACTCAGCTGGCGGACGAGGTGCGCGGCAACAGCATGGCCCCGTACCTGATGTTCTGGTACCGCGCGATCACCGGCCGGATGGACGCCCGGTCGCTGGCCGGGGCCGCCCGCGCGCTGCGGATCAACCTGGTCTCGGCGTGCGCCGGCGGTGTGTGCCTGACCCTGGCGTGGGCCACGCTGGCCTGGCTGACGATCACCGGGCGGATGTCCCTCGCGATCGCCGCGACGGCCGTCCTCGCCGTGCGCGCGGCGCTGGGCAACCTCACCAACGCCGTGCACTACGCCGCGTCCCTCTTCCACTCCAGCCTCTTCCTCGGCGACTGGAAGCGGTTCATCACCTCCAGCCGCGCGCACTACCCGGCCCACGGCACGGTCGTGGTGCCCGACCGGCCGGAGACCATCCGGGTCGAGGACGTGTCGTTCACCTACCCCAACAAGACCCGGCCCGCCGTCGACGGAGTGTCGCTGACCCTGCGGCGGGGGCAGGTCGTGGCCGTCCTCGGGGAGAACGGCTCGGGCAAGTCGACACTGACCCGGCTGCTGTGCGGCCTGTACACCGCCGACAAGGGCCGGGTGCTCTGGGACGGGGCGGACCTGGCGGAGATGGACCTGCGCCGGGTCTGGGAGCACACGGGGGTGGTCACCCAGCAGTTCGGGTACTGGCCGCTGTCCGCGCGGGAGAACATCACCCTCGGCCAGCCGGTCACGTCCGGCGACGAACGGGTGTGGCGGGTCATCGACGAGGTCGGCATGCGCGAAGCGGCCGAGGAGCTGCCCGACGGCCTCGACACGCTGCTGGCCCGCGAGCTGTGGGGCGGCGTCTCCCTCTCGGGCGGTCAGTGGCAACGGGTCGCCTGCGGCCGGGTGCTCTACCGCGAGCCCGACGTCGTCGTACTCGACGAGCCGACCTCGCAGATGGACGCCCAGGGCGAGCACGACATGTTCCGGCTCGTACGGACCATCGCCCCGGACCGGATCACGGTCGTGGTGACGCACCGCCCGGCCAACGCGCGGGTCGCGGACCTGATCGTCGTGATGGACCAGGGCCACATCGTCGAGCAGGGGACCTTCGGCGAGCTGGTGACGGCCGGCGGCCGGTTCCAGCGGTGGTACGAGCTCGGTCAGCAGGCCTGACCGCGGCCGTCGTCCCGTTCCGGGAGGGAACGGGACGACGGCCGGAGGCCGGGAACGCCCTACAGCTCCGCGTCCTCGTCGTCCTCGCCGGGCTCCTCCACCTGCGTCGCCACGACCTGGAGCACCGCCGCGTCCTCGTCGATCGCCAGCGACACGCCCGCCGGCAGCGTGATGTCACGGGCGTGCACGGTGTGCCCCGCCTCCAGGCCCGCCACGGACACCGTGACCGACTCGGGTATGTGGGTGGCCTCGGCCTCCACCGGCAGGGCGTTCAGCAGGTGCTCCAGCAGATTGCCGCCCGGGGCCAGGGCGCCCTCGGTGTGGATCGGCAGCTCGACGGTGACCCGCTCGCCCCTGCGCACCGCCAGCAGGTCGATGTGCACGAGGAACCCCTTGAGGGGATCGCGGTCCACGGCCTTGGGAATGACCAGCTCGCGCTTCCCGTCGATTTCCAGGTTTATCAGGACGTTCGGGGTTTTCAAGGCCATCATCAGCGCGTGGCCGTCGACCGTCACGTGTTTGGGTTCCGCGCCGTGACCGTAGACGACACCCGGGACCTTGTTCTCGCGACGGATCCGGCGGGCGGCACCCTTGCCGAAAGCGGTCCGCGGCTCCGCGGCCAGCTTCACCTCAGCCATTGTGCACTCCTCGTACGACTCGTGGACTGCTGGGCATTGGTCACCCGGCCCGGGAGCTCCACGAACCGCTGCGAAGAGCGCGCGCCGATCACGGAGCCGCCGCACCCGGAACACGCGGTACGGCCTCCCTCGCCGAGCAACCCGACGAGCGTAAACCGGCGGTGCCCGCACGCGCAGCAAGTGGGGCGGGATGACGAACGGTTGACCTGATGCGTTCGCCGGCCCGTGTCTCGAACCGGCGAAGGGCAGGCAAAGCGCTCCTCCGCCAATCGCAAAGGGGAGTAAATACCCCGAACCCGCCCGAAGATCGGTTACGGGCCGGTCCTACGCTGACCCCTCGTGGCAATGGCAAGCAGTCTCCTCGCAACCGGTCCCACAGCCCTCGCGCTGCCGGAACCGACCCCTGGCCGGATGGCCGGCACCTGGCAGGCCGACCCGTTCGGCATCGCCGCCATCGTGCTGCTGGGCGGGCTCTACGGCTGGGGCGTGCTCCGGGCGCGACGGCGCGGGCACCGCTGGTCGGCCGTCCGTACCGGCGCCTTCGCGGTGCTCGGCCTGGGGACGATCGCCGTGGCCACGATGTCCTCGCTCGCCGTCTACGGCCGGGTGCTGTTCTGGCCGGCCGCCGTGCAGAACATCCTCCTCGACCTCGTCGCCCCGCTCGGCCTCGCGCTCGGCGACCCGCTCGCGCTGGCGCGGCTGGCGCTGCCCGAGCGGGCCGCGGACCGCCTGGGCCGGGTCCTGCGCGGCCGGGTGCTGCGCGTCCTGACGTTCCCCGTGATCAGCACGCTCCTGGTGCTCGCGTCGGAGCTGTCCATCTACTTCACCCCGTACTTCGAGACGGCGCTGCGCGACGGGGCGGTGCACTCCCTGCTGTACCTCCAGCTGCTGCTGTCCGGGTGCCTGTTCGTGCTGCCCATGCTCAGCCGCGAGGACCTGCTGCCCGCCTGGTGCACCCACCCGCTGCGGGCCCTGTTCGTCTTCGTCGACGGCCTCGTGGACGCGATTCCCGGCATCCTCGTGATGACCAGCGGCACCCGGATCGCCGCCGGCTGGTACGCGGCCCGGCAGCCGGGCCGGTGGCCCGGACCGGACCGGGACCAGGTGCTCGGCGGCGGGCTGATGCTCGCCATCGCCGAACTCGTGGGGCTGCCGTTCCTGATCGCGGTGTTCGTGGAGTGGGTGCGCGCGGAACGCGTCAGGACCGTCGAGCTCGACCGGCGCCTCGACGCGGAGGCGGCCCTGGTCGCCCCGGAACCGGCGCCGGCCCAGGAGGCCGCGGTACCCGGGCCCGTACCCGTCCCCGAGGTCACCCGCCCCTGGTGGGAGACCGACCCCGGGGTCGTGGGGGAGCGCTTCCGGCAGGGGCGGGGTACCCGGTGACGCAGGCCCGTCGCCCCCGCCCGGACCCCGGCTACGCCCCGGCCGGCACCGGGGCCGGCTGCCCGAACGGGCGGCCGTCCAGGGTCCAGTGCGGGTCGATGGCCCGGCCGAGCGAGGCGTAGACCTGGGCGGCGACGTCCGGGTGGCGGACGGTGCCGACGGGCGTCCCCGGCGGGAAGAGCGGGCCGCAGCCCGCGAGCCAGGCCGTGCGCTCTTCAGGCGTGTCGCCCCCGTGGCCGCCCGCGTCGACGTGACCGTGGTCGGTGACCACCATGACCGTCCACGCCTCCTCGGCGTACGAAGCGCGGCCGCGGACCGCCGCGAGCAGCCGGCCGAGGCGCTCGTCGGCGCGGATCACCGCCTGGCGGTACGTCTCGCCGCAGCCGTCCAGGTGGCCGGTCTCGTCCACCGCGCCGAGGTAGACGAACGAGACCTCCGGGTCGGCGGTGGCCAGGACGTGCACGGCCTCGGCCGTCACCTGCTCGTCGCACTCGTCCCAGGCCTCGGTGGTGTGCGCGGCGGGCGCCACGAAGGACAGCCGGGCCGGGGCCCGGAACAGCGGCCCGCCGTCCCGCTGGACCACCAGCGGGTCCCAGCCCGCCGCCACGAAGGTGCGCCGCCCGTCCTGCCGGGCCAGCCGGGTGGCGAAGTCCGGGAAGACGTCCAGACGGTTGCCCGTGAGGTTGTTGCCCCAGACGCCGTGCTTGGCCGGGCCGACGCCGGTGACGATCGTGGCCCAGCAGGGCCCGGACATCGTGGGGGTGCCGGGGTCGATCCCGACGGGCACGAGGAAGCCGGACGCCGCGACCGAGTCCAGGTTCGGGGTGGGCAGTTCCCGCAGGTGGTCGTAGCGGACCCCGTCGATGCCGACGACGAGGACACGGGGTGCGGGGCTGGCGGGGCGGACGGGCATGGGGCGGTGGTTCCCTTCGGCGGTGGTGCTGATGCGGGCACCACCCTGCGCGGGCCAGGTACCGGACGGCGACGCGCGGGGAAACACGAGGTGTCGTCGCCGTGGCGCTTCGGGGCTCCGGCTCCGCCCCGGACGGCGCCGCGTCAGTTCCCCGTGATGCCCGGGCCGGCCTGGCGGGCCAGCGGGTTGGAGCCCACGGAGTTGTGGACGCTGAAGTTGACCGCGTCGGAGCGGTAACGGTCGTCGGACCACTCCACCGGGCGGCCCGAGGGAGTGGTGGTGACGCGCCGGACCCGCAGCAGCGGGCTGCCGCGCCGGACGCCGAGGTGTTCGGCGTCGGCGGTGCCGGCGGCCACGGCGTCGATGAGGTGCTCCCCGTAGCTGAAGACGAGCCCCGTGGTCTCGTAGAGCCGCTGGGTGACCGATTCGCAGTCCGGCTCGACGCGTTCGACGTCCCCGGCGACCCAGCCGGCGTAGACGGTGCGCTCCAGCAGGACCCGCTCGCCGTTGAGCCCCCGGACGCGCAGCACCTCCAGGACCTCCGAGCCCTCCGCCACGTGCAGCCGGACGGCGTCCTCCGCCGTGGCCGGGCGGCGGCCCCCGGAGATCACCAGGCCGGTCGCGGTGTGCCCCATGGACCGCGCCCACTGGGCGAAGCTGCGCAGCTCGGCGAAGCTCTGGCTGCGCCGGCCGGCCAGCACGACGCGGCGCGCGCCCTGCCGGGAGCCGATCATCCCCTCCGAGGTGAGGGTCGCGACCGCCTGCCGGACGGTGCCGCGCGAGACCCCGTAGCGGGCGGCGAGCTCGGATTCCGACGGCAGCCGCGCCCCCACCGGATACTCCTCGGCGTCGATCGCGTGCCGCAGCTCGTCGGCGATCTCCTCGTACCGTGCCCCCACGATTTTCCTCCGGTGTGCGCAATCCCTTGTCCTGTGCATCTAGCGTACGCGCTCCGCGCGGTATGTCCGCGACTGATCGGATGGTTCCCCGATTTTTGGAAAGTGCCTGGTCCGCGTGGTTGGAATCGTCGATTCCGGGGCTGCCGGGGTTCCCCTACCGTTCACCTTCCGGTCATCGACGCCGTGCCTACTGTGGCCAACTTGTCCAGACAAGTTGGCGGCGGGTCGCTCGGCCCGCCCCCGCCACGACTCGTGTCGAGGAGACATTCGTGATCACCATCCGGAACCGGTGGGCGGCCAAGGCCCTGCCCAAGGCGGCCGCCGTCACCTGCGGCCTCGCCGCCACCGCGCTCGTCCTCAGCGCCTGCGGCTCGGCTCCCGCGAACACCTCCGGCGGCAAGGCCGCGGCGACCGCGACCTCCGCCAAGGACCTGGGCGGCATGGACGCCCTGGTGGCCGCGGCCAAGAAGGAGGGCACGCTCAACGCGATCGCCCTGCCGCGCGACTGGGCCGACTACGGCGCCCTGATCGACGGCTTCACCGCCAAGTACGGCATCAAGGTGAGCGTCGACAACCCCAACGGCTCCAGCCAGGACGAGATCAGCGCCGTCACCTCCCGCAAGGGCCAGGACCGCGCCCCCGACGTGGTCGACCTCGGCAGCTCCTTCGCCCTGAGCGCCGCCCAGCAGGGCCTGCTCGCCCCCTACCGGGTCGCCTCCTTCGACGGCATACCCCAGGCCCAGAAGGACGACCGGGCCCGCTGGTACAACGACTACGGCGGCTACGTGTCCATCGGCTGCGACGCCAAGCGCGTCAAGGAGTGCCCGAAGACCTTCGCCGACCTGCGCAAGCCCGAGTACCAGGGCCAGGTCGCCCTCAACGGCAACCCCACCAAGGCCGGCGCCGCCTTCGCCGCCGTCTACGCGGCCTCCCTCGCCAGCGGCGGCTCCTTCGACGACATCAAGCCGGGCGTCGACTTCTTCGGCGAACTGAAGAAGAACGGCAACTACACCCCCGTCGAGGCCACCCCCGCCACCATCGAGAAGGGCGAGACGCCCATCAGCGTCGACTGGGACTACCTCAACGCCGGCTACGCCGAGGAGTTCAAGTCCAAGGGCGTGGACTGGCAGGTCTCCGTCCCCGAGGACGGCAGGTTCTCCCAGTACTACTCGCAGGCGGTCAACAAGGACGCGCCGCACCCCGCCGCCGCCCGGCTGTGGCAGGAATACGTCTACAGCGCCGAGGGGCAGAACCTCTACCTCAAGGGCCACGCCCGGCCCGTGCTGATGACCGCCATGGCCAAGGACGGCACCCTCGACAAGGACGCCGCCGGCAAGCTCCCGCCGGTCTCCGGCACCCCGTCCTTCCCGAGCGAGGCCCAGCAGGCCAAGGCCAAGCAGACGCTGGCCCAGGGCTGGGGCCAGGCCGTCTCCGGGTGACACCCGCCATGACCTCCGCCCTCCTCGCCCCCGGGGCCCGCGACCGGGCCCCCGCGGTCCCCGCCGCCCCCGCGCGCCGCAAGCGCTCCCGCGCCTGGCTCGCCGCCCTGCCCCTGTTCGCCTTCGCGGCCGTCGGCTTCGGCACCCCGGCCCTGGCCATGCTCACCGGGGCGTTCACCGTCAAGGACCCGGCCACCGGCGCCGAGTCCTTCTCCACCGCGAACCTCACCACCTCCCTCCACGGCCCCTACCTGACCGCGCTGCTCGGCAGCGTCAAGCTCTCCGCCGTCTCGGCAGGCATCGCCGCCGTCCTCGGCCTGCTGCTCGCCCAGGCCGTCGTCTCCTTCGGCTCCCGCACCCTGCGCGAAGCGGTCCTCACCGGCTCCGGGGTCCTCGCCAACTTCGGCGGCGTCCCCCTCGCGTTCGCCTTCGTCGCCACCCTCGGCAACTCGGGCGTCCTCACCCGCCGCCTCGGCCTGACCGACGCCGGCTGGAGCCTCTACAGCTTCTGGGGCCTGACCCTCACCTACCTGTACTTCCTCATCCCCCTCATGGTCCTCACCATCACCCCAGCCCTGGAGGGCCTGCGCGTCCAGTGGCGCGAGGCCGCCCAGAACAACGGCGCCACCAAGGCCCAGTACTGGCGCCACGTCGCCCTCCCCGTCCTCGCGCCCTCCCTCCTCGGCGGCCTGGTCCTGCTGTTCGGCAGCGCCTTCGCCGCCTACGCCACCGCCGCCGCCATGGTGGGCAGCTCCGTCCCGCTGATCACCCTCCAGATCGCCGACGCCATCTCCGGCAACGTGCTCGTCGGCCAGGAGAACGTGGCCCTCGCCCTCAGCCTCGACATGGTCGTCGTCGCCGGCCTCGTGATGGCCGTGCACCTTCCCCTGCAACGACGGAGCGCCCGATGGTTCGTCTGACGCCACGCCGCGGCACGGCGACACTCACCCTCGCCGGCCTGTACTTCCTGCTCCCCCTGGCCGCCTCCGCGGTCTTCACCGTCGACGTCCCCGGCCGGGGATTCACCACGGACGCCTACGGACAACTCCTCGGCGCCGAGGGCTTCCTGCCCAGCCTGCTGCTCTCCCTCGCCCTCGCCGCCGCGACCGTGGCCCTCGTCCTCCTGCTGGTCGTACCCGCCGCGCTCGCCGTCCGGCTGGGCGCGCCCCGGTTGCGCCCGGCTCTGGAGATCATCTGCTCCCTGCCGCTCGTGGTCCCGCCCATCGCGCTCGTCGCCGGCATCGGCACGGTGCTGCGCTGGGGACCGGAGCACCTCGCCGACACCCCCTTCTTCCAGACGTTCACCGCGCTCCAGAACCCCTCCTTCCCGCTGGTGCTCGTCATCGCCTACGCCGTGATGGCCCTGCCCTTCGTCCACCGGGCCCTGGACGCGGGCCTGCGGGCCGTGGACGTGCGCACCCTCGTCGAAGCGGCCCGCAGCTGCGGAGCGAGCTGGCCCCGCGCGGTCGCCGGCGCCGTCCTGCCCAATCTGCGCGGGGCGCTCCTCAATGCCTCGTTCCTCACCCTCGCCCTGGTCCTGGGCGAGTTCACCGTGGCCCGGGTGCTCGGCTTCCAGCCGTTCGCCGTCTGGATCGTCGCGGCGAGCGGCTCCCAGGCCCAGCTGACCGTCGCGGTCTCCGTGCTCAGCCTGCTGATCACCTGGGCGCTGCTGCTGGCCCTGGCCTTCCTCGGCGGGCGCCGCGCCACCACGTCCACCACCGACCGGAAGGGCTCCGCCCGATGACCACCATGACCGTCGACGCTCCCACCGCAGTGGCCGCCGCCTCCGTCGAACTCCGCGACCTGCGCCGGACGTTCGGCACCACCCTCGCCCTCGACGGCCTCGACCTGACCGCGCGCCCCGGCGAACTCCTCGCCCTGCTCGGCCCGTCCGGCTGCGGCAAGACCACCGCGCTGCGCATGCTGGCCGGCTTCGAAACCCCCGACTCCGGACAGATCCTCGTCGACGGGCAGGACATCACCGCCGTTCCCGCGCACCGCCGCGACGCCGGGATGGTCTTCCAGTCCTACAGCCTCTTCCCCCACCTCAACGCCCTGGACAACGTGGCCTTCGGCATGCGCATGCGCAAGGTGCCCGCCGACCTGCGGCGCGCCCGCGCCGCCGAGCTCCTGGAACTGGTGGGCCTGCCCGACAAGGGCGACCGCTACCCCCACCAGCTCTCCGGCGGCCAGCAGCAGCGCATCGCCCTCGCCAGGGCCCTCGCCCTGCGCCCCCGGGTGCTGCTGCTCGACGAGCCGCTGTCCGCGCTGGACGCCAAGGTGCGCCTCACCCTCCGCGAGGAGATCCGGCGCGTCCAGCAGGAACTGGGCATCACCACCGTGTTCGTCACCCACGACCAGGAGGAGGCGCTGTCCATGGCGGACCGGGTCGCGGTCATGCGCGGCGGCCGCATGGAGCAGTGCGCCACCCCCGCCGAGCTGTACGGGCGCCCGGCCACCGCCTTCGTCGCCGAGTTCGTCGGCACGATGAGCCGTGTCCCCGCCCGCACCGCGGGCACCGGCACCGTCGAGGTGCTGGGCCGCCGGCTGCCGGTGGACGGCGAGGCCCCCGAAGGCCCCGAGGTCGACGTCCTGGTCCGCCCCGAGGCGGTCCGTGTGACCGCCGACGCGAAGAGCGGGGCCCGCGTCACCGCCACGTCCTTCCTCGGCGCCGTCACCCGGCTGACCGTGACCCTGCCCGACGGCACCGAGGTCAAGGCCGACCTGCCGACCCATGACGCCGCCGCCCTCGCCCCGGGCGCCGCGGTCACCCTGAGCCTGCCCGACCGCCCGGTGCTCGTCGCCGCCCGCCCCTGATCACCCCTACGGAAGAGAAACCGTGTCCCACGACAGCAACGACGACGCCCCCGCCCTGCGAGCCGTCCTCTTCGACATGGACGGAACCCTCGTGGACACCGAGGAGTTGTGGTGGCAGGCCGTCCGGCACGTGGCGGACGGGCTGGAGTACGCGCTCAGCGACGGCGACCTGCCCGACATCCTGGGCCGCCCCGTCGAGCACACCGCCGCCCACCTGCTGAAGGCCACCGGCACCGGCACCCCGCTCGCCACGCTCACCGCGGATCTGCACCGGGAGTTCGCGACGCGCGTCGCGAACAGGATCGTGCCGCGCCCCGGCGCCGTCGAACTCCTCGACCGGCTCCACGAGCAGGGCATCGCCACCGCCCTGGTCACCGCCTCCCCGCGCGCGGTGGCCGACACCGTCCTGGCCGGCCTGGGCCCCGACCGGTTCACGGTCACCGTCACCGCCGACGACACCCCCCGCACCAAGCCCGACCCCGACCCCTACCTCGCGGCGGCCCGCGCCCTCGGCGTGCCACCCTCCGCCTGCGTCGCGGTCGAGGACACCCCGACCGGCGTCGCCTCCGCCGAGGCCGCGGGATGCCGCGTCCTCGCCGTCCCCTCCCTCACCCCGATACCGGAGGCCCCGGGACGCACCGTGCTCGGCAGCCTGGAACAGGCGGACGTCGCCCTGCTGGAGACGATCGCGGCCGGTGCCCGCTTCGTGGTTCCCGCCTTCACCACCCGCAACGCCCGGGTCGGCGAGCCGTTCCACGCCACGGTCCGCGGCCTGCTGCGGGGCGGCGGAAGCACGTTCACCAAGGCGTCCGGCTCGGACTGGGTCCACGTCGCCGCCGACGGGACGCTCTCCGGAACGCCGACCGAGGCGGGCACCCACGAGGTCGTCGTCACGACCGGCGACGGCTCCCGGGTGACCGCGCGCGTCCCCGTGGTGGGGGCGGACGAGCCGCTGGTGCGCGAACTGAAGGTGATGAGCTGGAACCTGTGGCTCGGCGGCGGCCCGGTGGACGACCACCGTCACAAGCAGCTCAAGGTCCTGCTGGACACGGACGCGGACATCGTGGGCCTCCAGGAGACCGCCGGAACCTCCGCGCGGGAGCTGGCCGAGGCCCTCGGCTGGCACCACCACCAGGCGGGCCACAACCTCGGCGTCATCAGCCGCTACCCCATCGCCGACCGCTTCGGCGCGCCCGCGCCCTCCGGCTACGGCGCCACCGGCGTCACCGTGCGCCTGGACGACACCAAGGACGTCACTGTCTGGAACGCCCACCTGAACTACACCCCGTACGGGCCGTACGACGCGTGCCTCGACCGGCGACCGGTCCCCGTGCTCATCGAGCACGAGACGGCCTCCGGACGGGTCGCCGAGATCCAGGACGTTCTGCGGGCGATGGCACCCGGCCTCGCGGCGCGCGACACCACCCCCGTCCTCCTCGTGGGCGACTTCAACGCTCCCTCGCACCTCGACTGGACCGAGGCCGCCGCCCCGCTGCACGGCGGGTACGGGCCCGTCGCCTGGCCCGTCACCAAGGCCGCCGAGGAGGCCGGACTGCGCGACTCCTACCGGGTGGCCCACCCCGACCCGGTACGCGCGCCGGGCGCCACCTGGTCCCCGCTCCACCTCCTCCACGAGGACGGCAGCGGGCGGGCCGAACCCCAGGACCGCATCGACTACGTCCTGTTCGCGGGCGACGGCCTGACGGTCCTGGACTCCACCACCCACGTCACCGGCCGCCCGAGCCCGTACCCCGCCGTCGCGGGCAACGAATGGCCCTCGGACCACGCCGCCGTCATCACCACCTTCGCCGTCCGGTGACGGTGTGGCCGCTCCTCGCCGGAGCCATCGCCGCGGAGGTCACCGCCACCGTCGCCCTGCGCGCCTCGGACGGCTTCAGCCGCCCCGTCGTCTCCGCCGTGGTCGTCGCCGGATACGTCGCCGCGTTCTTCCTGTTGTCACGGGTGCTCGCCCAGGGCCTCGCGCTGGGCGTGGCCTACGGCATCTGGTCGGCGATCGGCGTGACGCTCGTGTCGGTCATCGGCGCGGTGTGGTTCGGCGACCGGCTCACCTGGACCCAGATCGGCGGCATCGCGCTCGTGGTGGCGGGAGTGCTCGCCCTCGAACTGGGCCGGGCGCACTAGCGATTGCGAGGGCGCCGGGTCTTGCGGCGGGCCTCCTCCTCGTGGAAGAGGTCGGCCAGCCGCCGGGCGTGCTCGTCGAGCTCGACGGGCGAGTCCTCGTCGTCGGTGTCGATCCCCTGCGCGCGCAGCCGCTGGTCCTGCACCTTCACGGGGGGTGTCGAGTCCAGGTCGGAGGGGCGCGGGCCCTCCGGGCCGTCCGGGCCGATGCGCACCAGGCGTTCCATGCGCACGACCCTGAACCGCAGGGAGAGGACCGCCAGCTCGTCGCACCGCTCCCGGTCCAGCCGGTCCGCCGCCGTCGTATAGGGGGAGCGTTCCGCGGGGGCGAGGTCCTGCTGCCAGGGGATGATGACGCGGAGTTTTATGGCCAGGGAGTCCCGTGCGCCCTGCGGGGTGGTCGACGTGCCCGCGGAGTCCGGCCGCCAGCGTCCGTCCGCGTACTCCGCCGTCCCGAAGACCGCGGGCAGCAGCACGCCTCCCGGGTGGGTCTCCGTGGCGCGCACGGAGTCGTCACGGACGGCCCGGGGCACCGTGCCCTCCTTCCGGACGAGGGAGAGCAGCTCCATCTTGAGGATGCCCTCCGACATGCCGGTCGCGGTGAACGGATCGATGACGAACCCGTCCGCCGGGTCCGGGGCCCGGTGGGAATCGCCCGGCTCCATGGGGTCCGGGTCGGTGGGCCGGGGCGGCTCGGGCCCCTGCGGCCCGCCGCGCAGGAAGCGCTCCGCCCGCACCACCCGGTAGCGGACGCCCCGCACGGCCAGCTCGTCGACCGCCTCCCAGTCCGTGCGCTCCGCCGCGTTCATATACGCGTCGTGGCCGGCCGGGTCACCGGCCTCCCGGGCCGTCCGCGCCGCCAGCCGGAACACCGAGCCCATGGAGTCGCGGGCCTCCTGCGGCTCCAGGCACGAGAGCGAGGAGACCAGCTCCCAGCCGCCCTCCATCCGTTCCCTCGCCACACCGAAGACGGGGTGCCCGTCCAGGAGGACGTCCGGATACGCCTCCCGGGCCCGCCAGGCCTCGACGTCCGCGAGCGACGCGACGGGCTCCTCCGGAACGGTGATCCGGATCTTGCGGTACGCGGGGACGTTCTCCCCGTCCAGCTCTGCCATGCCCACCAGGGTGCCGTGAGCACGATGGGCCGCGCAGCCGAAACAGTCACTCCATCAACAGTGGACACGCGAGCGAACGCATGAAGCGCAGCGGCGCAACAGCTCAGGTGTGACAGACTGTGATCGTTTCTGTTTGAAACGCGTAAGCAAGCGCACTGAACATATGGAGCACATCATGGCCAAGGTCCGGCTGACCACCAACCACGGTGACATCGTTCTGGAGCTCAACGAGGAGAAGGCGCCCAAGACCGTCGAGAACTTCCTCGCCTACGTCGACGCCGGCCACTACAACGGCACGGTCTTCCACCGCGTCATCCCCGGCTTCATGGTCCAGGGTGGCGGCTTCGTTCCCGGCATGGACCAGAAGCCGACGAACGCGCCCATCGACAACGAGGCGGACAACGGCCTGAAGAACACGATGTACACCGTCGCCATGGCCCGTACGAACGACCCGCACTCGGCGACCGCGCAGTTCTTCATCAACGTCAACGACAACGACTTCCTGAACTTCACGTCGAAGTCCCCCAACGGCTGGGGCTACGCCGTTTTCGGTGAGGTCGTCGAGGGCCAGGCCGTCGTCGACGCCATCAAGGCCGTCCCGACCGGCTCCCGCGGCTTCCACCAGGACGTCCCGAAGGACGACGTGATCATCGAGAGCGCGCAGCGCGTGGCCTGAACCGGACGGCGTGGGTCCTGATCTCTTCATGCCCGCGAAACCTCCCGGTCGACTGAGGGCCTTCCGACGGTGTTGATCTTTCTGACCGGCGCATCCGGCCGTCTTGGTCATCGGAAGGAACAACATCGTGTTCGTCAGGAAGTCCCGTGTCGTCGCCCTCGCGGCGCTCGCCGCCGTCGCACTGCAGGCCGGAGTGCTCGGCACCGCCACCACGGCGGCCGCCGCCTCGGGCCGGGGCGTACCCGGCTACCGGACGTGGCAGAACGATGTGAACCAGGCGATCGCCCCCGCGATCCCGTGGCTGAGGGACCGCATCGCCAAGGGCGGCGACAACCCGGCCATCGTGCTGGACATCGACAACACCTCGCTGGAGACCTACTACCACGAGGGACAGGCCAACAAGCCGGTGCTCAAGGTGGCCCAGTGGGCGCACGAGCACAACGTCTCCGTGCTGTTCGTCACCGCCCGCAGCTCCTCGTCGTCCGCGCGGCAGCAGCTGGCGGACGCCGGCTACCCGGTGGACGCCATATGCACGCGTGAGCACGGCGAGGAGAAGGGCGAGGGCAAGGAGCGCTGCCGGGAGGAACTCACCCGGGACGGCTACACGATCACCGCCAACATCGGCAACCGGCCCACCGACTTCGAGGGCGGCTACTACGAGAAGGGCTTCAAACTGCCCGACTACGGCGGCCGCCTCTCCTGACCCCGCCGCGCCCTTCGCCACCGGGGCCCGAACCCCGGCGGCGAAGGGCGGACAGTCCGCTCTACGCGTCCGTGTGAGCGGTGATGGTGTCCTCGATGCGCGGGGACCGCTGGACGTAGTCGACCCCGATCCGGCTGTAGCGGTCGGTGGCCCGGCTCCAGTCGTAGTTCCCGCGCATCAGGGCCCGGTTCGCGCCCAGGAAGCGGTGCGTGCTCTCCCGTTGCCGTGGGGAGAGCCCCAGGGCGGCGCACAACTCGTGGGTCCTGGCGGTGAGTCGCTGGAAGCGGTCGATCCGCTGGTGGACCATGTCCCGTAACAGGCCGATGGCGTCCTCCTGCGAGCAGTCGCGCTCGCGGCGGAGGAGCAGGACCGCGTTGTCCGCTTCCCCGTTGGCCTCGTCCTTCTCCAGCGAGTGGAGGTCGTTGGTCAGGATGACCACCTCCGCGGTGATCTCGCGGATCTCCTGGATAAGAGTGCTCTCGTGAACCTCCGGGGGAGCTTCGAAACCCCCACAGCGTTCGGCGGTGTCCAGTACGCCCTCCACGCCGATCGCCAGCCGGCGTAACGCCATGTACCGGTCCATGTCCAGGACGAGGCCGGCCCTGCGATTGACCGCCTCGGTGACATAGGTGAGGAAATACTGCTCCCAATGGCGCGCCGCGCGCTCCCGCCAGGCCCTCGACATGCCGTGCCGCAGCCGCTCCCAGTGGTCGAGCCACAGACGGGCGAGCGGAAACGTCGGTCTGACCAGGGAGGAGTCCGGGCTCTGCCGGGCGAGCGCGGCCAGCTCCTGGCAGAGCTCGTAGGCGGCCAGCGGATCCCTGCCCAGGGGACTGTCGAAGAGGTCGTCGAAGAAGAAGTAGAACGTCTGCCCCTGGATTCCCAGCTCCAGATCGTCCCCGAACGCGTCGGGGTGGAAACGGCCGGCGAGCTCTCCCACCGCCCATGTCAGATACCGTTCGGCATTGGGCGAGGTGGTGACGAAACCTTCCGCCCTCAGCCACTTCATATGGCGGGCGTTCGCGGCGGCTACATCCGGACTGATCCGCACCTCGAAGGGAATGTCCAACGGAACATTCTGTGGCATGCCTGATCCCCCTCTTCGCTGAATTCCGGGGCGTCCGCCTGCCGACGCGCGACGCACGCCCCTGTGGAGATCCAACGATCACCAGGCCGGGGCCCACGTGACAAGTCTTCTGTTCCGTCGGCTCAGCCTGTGATATAGGGCCTGGTCAGGACGGCCGCCTCAGCCGGGCCGTCACCCGGCCCGCAGGGCGGGGGTGTCCTCGACGAGGCTGTCGAACCCCCGAGGGGGCCGCCCGAGCAGGCCGGCCACATCGTCGGTGACCCGGTCGTACCGGTTCCGGCCGTGCAGCCGGGCCATCGTGGCGATGTGGTCGAACACATGGGGCGGCAGGTCCAGCCCCTTGAGGTCGCGCTCCAGCCACTCCTCGTACGGCACGTCGACATAGGTCACCGGGCGGCCGAGCGCGGCGGAGAACTCCGCCGCGACGGCGGCCATGTCGCGCGAGCGCTCCCCGGTCAACTCGTAGACCCGGCCCGTGCGCGGGACCGGGTCGAGCAGGAGGCAGGCGACGACGTCCGCCACATCGCGCGCGGAGACCGGGGAGGTACGGGCGGAGCCGAACGGCAGGCGGATCGTGCCGTCCCGCAGGATCGAGGCGACGGCGATCCGGGCGAACAGCGGGTTCTCCATGAAGACCGTGGGCCGGACATGGACGACCGGGACCCCCGACCAGTCGAGGACCTGCTCGGCGAGCCAGTGCATGCGCTGCTGGCGCGATTCCTCCTCACCGGTCAGGTCCATCTGAGAGACCGTCATCTGTGACATGTTCACCAGGAGCTCCAGCCCGCCCTCGCGGCGGGCGGCCGCGGCGACCGTCGTCGCCGCCTCCAGGTACGCGGGCGACACGCTCATCCCGAAATACGCCCGACGGCACCCCTCCAGGGCCCTCACGACGTCCGGGCCCCGGGTGAGGTCGCCGACGATCACGTCCACGTCCTTCATGGCCCGCAGCGGCGCGGCCCGTTCGTCGTCGTGGTGCACCAGCGCCCGGACCGGCACTCCCGCGGCACGCAGACGGTCGACGACCGTTCCGCCGACCCCTCCGACTCCTCCGCCGACACCGGTGACCAGCACGGGCTGGACGTTCATGGGATCGCCTCCTGCACACCGACACGGATACGTCATGCCACTCCCGTGGCCCAGACGAAGTCGTAGCGCATGCGCCGGCCACCCACCACATGACATGGTCCTTGGGAGGCGTGCGGGCCGGCCGGGCTTCCGGCGCGACAGCCACCGAAGACAGGCGCACGCTGAAAAGGAGACCCACGGCGAAACGACATGATCGGGAAGACCCATGCGAGCGACATTGATCTACGGCGCCGGTGACATCCGGGTGGAGAACGTACCCGACCCCCGTATCAAGGACCCCACGGACGCCGTGGTGCGGGTCGTCCGCTCGTGCATCTGCGGCAGCGATCTGTGGCCCTACGGATCGAGACCGGCCACGGAGGAGGGCGAGCGCATCGGCCACGAATTCCTCGGCGTGGTGGAGGAGACCGGCCCGGAGGCCACCGGGCTGAAGGCCGGCGACCTCGTGGTCGCGCCCTTCGCCTACGCCGACAACACCTGCCGGTTCTGCGCCGAGGGCCTGCACACCTCCTGTCCGCACGGTGGTTACTGGGGCCAGGACGGCGTGGACGGCGGCCAGGGCGAAGCCGTGCGCAGCCCCTGGGCACAGGGCACCCTGGTGAAGCTGCCCGTCGGCGAGGACTCCGCCCTGCTGCCGTCGCTGCTCACCCTCTCCGACGTCTTCTGCACCGGCCACCACTGCGCCGTCACGGCCGGGGTCGACGCCCGTACGACGGTGACCGTCATCGGCGACGGCGCCGTCGGGCTGTCGGCGGTGCTGGCCTCCGGACGGCTCGGTGCCGAGCGGATCCTGCTGATGGGACGTCACGAGGACCGCACCGCCCTCGGGCGCGACTTCGGGGCCACCGACGTGATCCCCGAGCGCGGCGACGAAGGCGTCGCGCGCGTAAGGGAGTTGACCGGCGGCGAGGGCACCCGCGCCGTGCTGGAGTGCGTCGGCACCAAGCCCGCGCTGGCCACGGCCCTCGCGGTGGTGCGCGACGGCGGCGTGGTCAGCAGGGTCGGCGTACCGCAGTACGAGGAGGGGCCGGTCGGGCACGAGATGTTCAGCCGCAACGTCACCCTCACCGGCGGTGTCGCCCCCGCCCGCGCCTACATCGAGGAACTGCTCCCCGACGTCCTCGACGGCAGGATCGAGCCGGGCAGGGTCTTCGACCGCACCGTGGACCTGGACGGCGTCCCGGACGGCTACCGCGCCATGGCGGACCGCCAGGCCCTGAAGGTGCTCATCGCCCCCTGAACCGGACTGTCTGCCCCGGAATCCGTGGGCTCGCGAACATACGGATGTCGTCGGCCGCCCAGAGCACGAACCGTTCGACCGGGGTCACCTCGTGTCCCGGCACCGGCCGGAACCGGAAGCGCTTGAGCAGCACGGCCAGGACCAGCTCGGCCTCGACCATGGCCAGGCCCGCGCCCTCGCAACCGCGCGGCCCGAGCCCGAACGGGATGTAGGCGAGCCGCGGCCGCTTGGCCACCTCCTCCGGCGTGAACCGCTCGGGCACGAACTTCCCGGGCTCCGGCCAGTAGTCGGCGTTCATGTGGACGGCCCAGAACGGATAGAAGACCGTCGCCCCGGCCGGGATCTCGTACTCGCCCAGGGCCAGGGCCTCGGTGGTCTCCCGCGCGCCGTACGGGCCCGGCGGATAGAGCCGCATCGCCTCCTTGAGGACCATCTCCAGGTAGGTGAGCCGCCGCAGGTCGGCGAACCCGGGCGCCGCGCGGTCGCCGAGGACGCGATCGAGCTCCCCGGCGACGCGTTCGGCCGCCTCCGGGTGCCGGCCCAGCAGATGCAGCGTCCACGACACGGCCACCCCGGTCGTGTGATGGGCCGCGAGCATCGTCATCATGACGGTGTCGCGGATCCGCGCGGGGCTCTCACCGGCGTCGACGAGCGCCCCGACCAGATCGCTCCGGTCCGCGCGGCCGTCCGCGCGATGCGCCGCGACCACCCGGTCGACGACCGCGCGCAGGTAGGCGAGAGCCTCCTCCGCCCGCCCGGCACGCTCCTCCGCGTCCTCCGCGGCCGGTGCCCGGTAGAGCCGCCCCAGATACTCGGTGAGCACCTCCTCGAAGGCGGTGACGACACGGTCGGGGTCCTCGACGTCGCCGCCCAGCGCGTACGAGCAGATCATCCGCAGCGACAGCGCGGTGAGGTCCCTCTGCAACTCGACGGGCTCATGGCCGGCCCGCTCGGCCCAGTCGTCGGCGACCGCCGTCGTCAGCGCGGTGAACCGCGCGAAGTGCCGCTCGTGGGAAGGCCGCCCGGCCAGCACCGACAACAGCAGACGCCGCCACGGCGTGTGCTCGTCGGCCGGCATCACCTGGAGATTCCCCGCCTCGCACAACGGGGCAAGGAAGTCGAACAACCGCTCGGGACGCTTGTCCAGATGAGCCGTGGCCTCCAGCAGTACGGGGTCGGCGACCGACACGGCCGTCTCCGCGCCGGGGAGCTGGAACCGTACGACGGGCCCGTACTCGGCGTGCAGCCGCAACTGATAGGTGTGCAGTCCGCCCGCTGCCGCCACGGCGCCGACGCCACCGTCCGCCCGGGGCTCGGGACCAGGGATGCGCATGACCAATCCTTTCGTCCGACAGGCCGATCAGACCGATTCACAGGGGATCGAGCGGAATCCGCAAGACCACGACCGGTCATGAGGCGCAGGCGCCGACCGCGGGGGTCGGTCTTCCACTTCCGTCGCACCTGAATGGACGCCGTCACGGGGCGCCGGGCCGGGACACCGCTGATCCTTGCGGCAGGAGCCCCCGCCGCAGCCAGAAGCCGGAGCCGCCGTGCCGCTCTCCCCGCATCCGCCCCGCCCACCGCGCCGCCGGTTCCGTCACCTGGCCGCAGCGGCAGCGGCAACACTCGCCGCACTGCTGCTGACGGCCTGCGGCACTGGCCCCGAACCGGGCGCGTCGACGGCGGGCGGCGGCACCTCACGGGCGGCGAGCGTGCCCCTGACCTACCTGCCGGCGGGCAGCGCGGGCGGCAGACTGAGCGCGCCCCGGCTCCAGGCCACCGTCCGCATCGGCTCACGGCTGGTGAACCTGCTGGTGGACACGGGCTCCACCGGACTGAAAGTGCTCGCCTCCGCCGTCGGGGACGACGCGACCCCCACCGGCGCCACCGGCAGCAGCAGCTTCCTCAGCGGGCTGAAGATCAGCGGCCGGGAGGCCCGGGCCACCCTCCGGCTCGGCGCCGCCACCGCCGGCGACCAGACCATCCTGCTTGTCGACTCCCTCGGATGCGTCGACCGGGCCGGCGACTGCGCGGCGGCGCACGGCGGCACACCGGAGGAGTTCGGCGGCGTCTTCGACGGCATCCTCGGCATCGGCATGGCCGAACGGGACGAGGGCGTCAAGGGCTGCTGCGCCAACCCCATGTCCGGTCTCACCGGCGACGGGTCCTTCATCGTCCACTTCGACGAGGAACACCCTCAGCTGCGGCTCAACCCCCCGCCCAGGACCGTGGAACGGTTCAGGACCGTCAGCCTGAAACGGACGGTCACCGCGCCGGCCCGGCCCGGTGCCACCCCGACCACGCTGACCTCCTGGGACCCCGCCCCCATGGAGGCGTGTCTGACCGTGACCGCCGTCCTGGACCACGAGTGCGCCCCCGTCGTCTTCGACACCGGCACCCCCACCCTCGCCCTGGAGGCCCCCGGCCCGGCCGGGCCCGCCCTCGGCGCGCTGCTCCCGGGCGGCGTCGTGGACACCTACGGCCGTCAGGTCGCGCTCACCGTCGCGTCGGCCGACTGGAACTGGACCTACCGGATGCCCTCCAGGGAGGCCCTCACCCAGCCGATGAACGCGCTGAGCACCCCACTGCTCAGCTACGGCAGACAGACACAGGCGGTGATCATCGCCGGACTGCCCGCCTTCACCAAGGTCGACGTGTTCTACGACCTGCACGGCGGCCGGACCGGCCTGGCACCCCGGTGAGAACCCGGCAGGAGACATTCACTTTTTTGAGTGAACTATCCGACTGTCGACGGTGATTACCACGGTGACCCCGGATGCTGCTCCACAGGGTATGACCCCAAGGCGGGGAGGGCGCCGCATGAGCACCGCGTCACCTACGCCGGCGGCCCGGCTGGCCTCCCTGCTGGAGCGGGCGACGGGCGAGACCCTGCCCTTCGGCATCCGCCTCTGGGACGGCAGCACGGCGGGCCCGGACCGGCCCCCACTCGCCGAGATCACCTCCCCCCGCGCCCTGCGCCGCTACCTGCTCCGCCCGGGCCGCCTGGCACTCGCCCGCGCGCTCATCGCCGGGGAGGTACGGGTCGAGGGCGATCTGGTGGAGCTCCTCGACGGCATCGTCCTCATGACCCGGGCCGCCACCCCGCGCGCCCAGCTCCACCGCCCGTCGGAGGCGACGATGGGCACCCTCGGCCTTCTGGACTTCGCGCTGCGCTCGGGCGCGCTGAAGGCCACTCCGTCACGCTCCCACGCGGAACTGCGCGCCCGGCCGGGACGGAACGGCGCCGTGGAACACCACTACAACGCGGGCAACGGCCTCTACGAGACCCTCCTGGGCCCCTCCATGGTGTATTCCTGCGCCTACTGGCCGGAAGCGACGGCCGCCCCGAAGGACCTGGAGGCCTGGGAGGGCCTGGAAACGGCCCAGCGCGCGAAGCTCGACCGCGTCTGCCGCAAACTGCGCCTGCGCCCGGGCATGAGGCTCCTGGACGTCGGCTGCGGCTGGGGCTCGCTGCTCCTCCACGCGGCCGAGCACCACGGCGTCCACGGCGTCGGGGTGACCCTCGCCCGGGAACAGGCCGCCTACGCCCGGCAGCGCATCGCCCGCTCCGGCCTCGGCGACCGGATCGACGTACGGCTGTGCGACTACCGCGAGGTCACCGACGGCCCTTACGACGCCGTCTCCAGCATCGAGGTCACCCAGCACCTCGCCCGCCGTGAACTGCGCTCCTACGCCCGGCATCTGCACCGCCTCCTGACCCCCGGCGGGCGGCTGCTGGCCCACGACCTGTACATGACGCCGCAGGCCGGGCCCTGGCAGCACGAGCCGTTCCTGCGCCGCTACGTCTTCCCCCGGCTGAACGTGCCCACGCTCGGCGAGGGCGTGGCGTGCCTGGAGGCCGCCGGCCTCGAAGTGCTGGAGGTGGAGAACCTGCGGCACCACTTCGCGCTCACCTTCCGCGCCTGGCTGGCCAACCTCGAAGCGGGCTGGGACCGGGCGGTGGCCGACGTCGGCCCGGAACGCGCCCGCGCCTGGCGGCTCTACCTGGTCGGCGGAGCGATGGCCTGCGACCGGAACTGGCTCGGAGCCGTCCATACGACGGCCGTCCGCACGACGGCCGTCCGCACGACGGGCGTCCGCCCGGCCGGAACCATTCGCTAATTCGAAGGACGGATCCGGCGGCATATGTTAGGTTCGAAACGTTTCCGCTGATCAAGTGTGAGGATGAAAGGGAGGTGGGGTTGATGACCGTGCTCACGGCCACTGCGCAGCGCAGCGCCCGGACCACCCTCACGTCCCGGGCGACGGCCTGACCCGGCCACCCGCCTCGCCGGGAGCGTGAGCTCGCGAGGCCGTCCGACCGTACGAACTCCCACACGAAACGGATCCTCGTTCCGTCATGCGTACCCACGACCAGTGGAACACCCGCGCCGAGACCGGCGCCGACATTCCCGCCATCCGCGAGATCAACCTCACCGCGTTCGGCACCCCGCACGAGGCCGACCTCGTCGACGCCCTGCGCGCCGATCCCTCCTGGATCGACGGCCTGTCCATCGTCGTCACCGACGAGGACGGCGAACCCGTCGGTCACGCGCTGCTGACGCGCTGCCACATCGGCGACACCCCCGCTCTGTGCCTGGCCCCCGTCGCCGTACGGCCCGGGCTCCAGAGGAGCGGCGCCGGATCGGCGGCCGTCCGCGCCGCGCTGCGGGCCGCCGGGGACATGGGAGAGCGCTACGTCGTCGTCCTCGGGCATCCGGCGTACTACCCGCGCTTCGGCTTCGGGCGGGCCTCCGCCCACGGTATCGGCCTGACCATCGACGTCCCGGACGAGGCGCTGATGGCCCTCGCCCTGGACGACACCCACCCGCTGCCCGCGGGCACCGTCCGCTACGCGGTGCCCTTCGGGATCTAGCGGTCGCTCTTCGGAATCCAAGGGCCTCAAGGGCCCGGCAGGGCTGTGCGGGGTGCTCCGGCACCCCGCACAGCCGCCGGTCCACCCGGTCTACCCTCGAAGAAGGGGCCGGTTCCGCTCGCAGCCCCCGTGCCCCCTGTGACGGCCGCCCCACGCGGCCCGCGCCACGCGTCGGGCCGGGGGAAACATCATCATTCTGTGACAGCCGGAACCCGCTGCCCGACGGGCCCTGTCTTATAGACGTCACAGCAAACCAGCAATACCCGCGCCCCTGTCGTCACCGCAGTAAGGATTTCCGATGTCGTACCAGTCACCCACCACCTACCAGGCCCGGCGCCGCCCCTCCCGCGCCAAACGCTGGGTGATCGCCGCGGCATCGGTCGTGACTCTCGGCCTCATCGCCTGGCCCGTCATGTCCTACTACGAGATACCCCCGTTCACGGACAAGGGCGACGCGATCTCCTTCGGCGGCTCGGGCGACGGCAAGAACGGTGACCAGGCAGCGGGCTCCAAGGCCCAGATGCCCCTCGGCCCGAACGCCGGCTTCAAGATCTCCGGCACCGTCCCCGAGGACGGCACCAAGATCGCTGTCACCACCTACAAGGGCAAGAAGTCCGGCTTCGAAGGCAAGGTCTGGGTCTGGGCTCCCAAGGAGTACGACGACCCGAAGTACGCCAAGAGCGGCTTCCCCGTCCTCATCGCCCTCCCCGGCGGCTCCGGATACCCCAGCAACTACTGGATGGGCACCGACCTCAAACTTGAGGCGTCCATCTCCAAGTGGGCCGCGGAAGGCAAGAGCCTCCCCTTCATCATCGCCATGCCGGTCCTCAACCCCGAGAACCACGACAAGGACCCCAAGGACCCCAAGGCCGGGCTCTACTGGGACGGCAGCGACATCCCCGGCCAGCCCAAGATGGGCACCTGGCTCACCGAGGACGTTCCCCAGCTCATCAAGGAGAACTTCCGCACCATCAAGTCCCGTGACGGCTGGGCGTTCATGGGCTCCTCCACCGGTGCCTCCGCGGGCCTGAAGTCGGTCCTCCAGAAGCCCGACCAGTTCAAGGCGGTCATCGCCTCCGGCCCCGACATCGTCCCGGACTCGCGTCTGTGGGCCGGTCACGACAAGGAGAAGGCCGACAACAACTCCGACGTCCTCGCCCAGCGCCTGATCGCCAAGAAGGGCCCCGACGTCTACCTCGCCTTCCAGGTCGGCTCCAACGAACCGGTCAAGCCCCCGATCGACCGCTTCCTCGCCAAGTACGGCAACAAGGGCCCGATCAAGACCAAGTACCGGATCAACGTCGGCGGCGAGCACAACGCGGCCTCCTACGTCCCCAACATGGAAGCCGGCGGCCTGATCCAGTGGATCAGCGAGCACATGCAGGGTCCCACGACCTGACCGGCGCATTCCTGACGTAGGTCCATGGTCCCTGACCAGGCGCAGTGGCGCTTTGCACAGGTCATACCCCCTGTGGGGGCCTCAACGGGGAAGTAGTGATGACCGCGCCGATCATGCGGAACTGTGCATGGATCTCGTACTTTCTTGCGGATTCGCGTAGCTCGATGCAGCGGCCTGCCTTGATCATTTCCCACTCATTTCCCACCCGTGGGCATGAGAAAGGGCCGAGCTCGGATCACCAACTTGGGAGGTTGGGATAGGAATGCGATCCGAGCTCGGCCCGTCCCCGCCGAAGCCGCATGCCGAGAGCCCGGAGGCCTCGACAGCCAAGTTGGAAGCCTGGCTTACTACCTTCGGCGGGAGTAGTAGCCCTAGCCCGCAGTTCTGATCACCAGCTGCTGGACGGGGGAGTCTCAGTGGCTACGCGGTGGTCCGTGCTCGGCCGCTGAGCGGAGGCTCCGCAAGTGGCGGTTTCCCGGGGCCGCGCAGCACCCCAATGGCTATCGTCGGTGAGACAAGCCTGGTCAAGGAGGCGGAAAGAGTCAGGACGTCGAAGAGAGCCTGACAGGTGGCGGCGCGCCCTGTTGCGGTGAGCATGAGCCGGTCCATGTACCCGTGCAGGAGCTTGGCCGCCGCTGGAGGCTGCTGGCCGAGGGCGCCGGGATCGCCGGACTCCTGTGCGCTCACGTCCTGACCCGCGCCTACGACCACGTAGTGCTCGTCGAACGTGACCTGTTGCCCGATGCCCCCGTCCACCGCCCGGGTGTGCCTCAGTCCCGGCACGTCCACGGCCTCCTCGACCGCGGTCTGCGCGACATCGAACACCTCGTGCCTGGCTTCACCACCGACCTACTCCAGCACGGCGCCGGTCTCGTGGACTTCGCCGCCGACATCGCCCTGCGCACCCCCGCCGGCTGGCTTCCGCGCGTTCCCTCCTGCCTGCGCTCCTGCACCGCCAGCCGCCCCCTCGTCGAGACGGCCATCCGCCGCCGGGTCCTCAGCCACGCACGATCATCGTGCACGAGCGCCACGTGGCCGACGGCCTGACCGGGACACCCGAGCGCATCTCCGGCGTCCACCTGCGCGACCTGAACAGCGGCGCACGGCAGCACCTCGACCGCGCAGGGCTGCGCCGCATCCGCTTCCACGACCTTCGACACTCGACCGCGACCCTGCTCCTGGAACAGGGCATCGACCTCGTCGTGATCAAGGAACTCCTCGGCCACGCCCACATCGGCGTCACCGCCGGCGTCTACGCCCACGTCCGACTCCGCCTCCAGCGAGACGCCATCAACACCCTCAGCACCGCCCTTGACGACCCCGCCAACGACGAGTCGACCCGCGACGACGGCGATGACCCGCCGCCGTGCGGAGCCACCGTCCACTGACGTTGCCGTCAACTACTGCCGTCACGACGTGCAGAAGCCCCGCCAGAAACGATCTGGCGGGGCTTCATATTTGCGGTTGCGTGCTCTCACAAGCCCCAGGCAGACTCGCGGAACTGCCGCACTTCGGACGCGCTCGTCACCCACTCGGAGATGCGATTCCCGTCCTCGTCGACTTCACGGTGAGGCTCTACGTACCGCCACGGCTCTTGCGGGTCGAACGGTTCGTCGAGCTCATCCAGGAAGATGAGCGAATTCTGGACGTGGATCACATCGCCGTCTCGATACATAGGCCAGCATGAGATGAAGTTACTTGCTTCCGGATCAGTGATCGAAGCAATGAGACAAGAGGTCACCTTCTCGGAGCACTCAATTTCCCTCAGGGCACTCTCCCAGCTTCGGCGGTATTCATCCACCGACCAGAAGCTCAGATCCATCCGGAACGTCTCCGCGAAGCTGCCGACTCTGATCCTGGCGACAGCATCGGAGGATGACGGGGTCGCACCCTCCGAAACCGGATCGTTGATCACCTCGATTGAGAATCCATCATTCCTTGAGGTAGTTGAGATCTGGGTCATAGGTTCCGATCCGTTGCCCTCTGCGGTTGAACATCTTCCAGCCGTCCGTCACGTTATGGCCATCAACATCAGGCGTAATGTAGTTCTTTCCGTTGGAAAAGACGACCTGGCCATGCGAATTGAACGGTGCCTTCTGCGTGGGAATTCTTGTTCTGTACCCAAGTGCGCCTGCCCGATCTGCCACGGTCCCGGCGTATAGCTCTCGATTCTGCCGACTGCGCTCAGCCACCGAGTCCGGGTGGTAGGGGTCACCCTTGAGTGCAGGGGAAGAGGTATACCCCTCCGGAAGGTCACAGTTGCTGTTGTGAACGAGTACCGGGGTCTCGCCCGCCAGCACATAGTACGTGTGGAGGCCGTCGACGGTGAGGTTGTGTACGACCGCGGCTGTGGTGCGGTGCTGCACAGCGGTGACTTGGACCCATGTGCCGGTGCTGGTCTGCAGCCACTGTCCGGGTTTCAACTGCGCGGCCGGGGTCCAGATGTGGAGTGCGGGGACCCAGAAGGGGTGGCCGTCGGTGGCGGTGAGGTGGCCGGTGCCGGTGGAGCTCTTGGTGGTGAGGTCGACGAGTTGTTTCTGCCCGTCGCCTTGGATCAGGGTGGTGACCTTGCGCGGTGCGGTTTCTCCGGTCTCTGGGTCGGTGGCCACGACCTGATCGCCGATCTTGACATCTTTGATTGGCTTCTGTGTGCCGTCGGCCATCAGTACGGGGGTCTCGGGGGTGAAGCTGTTGGTCAGGCAGCGTGCGGCGCGGCTGGCTCCCCATCCGTCGAGGAATTCCCCGAGTCCGTTGCCGAGCATGCCCATTGCGCATCCGCTTGCTGCGGAGGTGATGACCTGGCCCCAGTTGACTTTGCGGCCGGACAGGCGTTGGCCGAGCCAGTCGATGCCGCCGTCCATCAGTCCTCCGGCCACGCATCCGGCGATCATGGGGTTGTTGCCGGAAGGGTCGGTGTAGGTGGTGGGTGAGGACAGGGCGTACTGGTAGAGGTTGGGGCCAGCGGCGTGGCCGATGGGGTCCTGGGAGATGAAGCGGCCAGTGGCCGGGTCGTAGTAGCGGTTGCGGAGGTAGAGCAGGCCGGTGCCGTCGTCTTCGCGGCCGGTGAAGGTGTAGGGGTTGGAGGTTGGTGCGCCGTCGGGGATGGGTCGGCCGTTGGGGTCGTAGGTGTAGGTGGTGGCGATGGTGCCGTCGTCGTCGGCCAGGCCGACCACGGATCCGAGTGCATCGGTCAAGTAGATCTGGGTCTTCCCGCTTGTGGTGCGGGTGAGGAAGCGGTCCAGGCCGGAGGCGGCGACCGTCGCGGTCGGCTTGCCGGAGCTGTCGAGCTCGGCGAGCGGGTTGGTGCCGTCGGTCAGGAAGCGGGTGGATGTGCCGCCTGCCTGCTTCGATGTCCGTCCGCCCAGTGGGTCGTAGCCGAAGGTCGCGGTGTTGCCGCCCCGGGTCAGGCCGGTCAGTTGGCCTCGCGCGTTCCAGGAGTAGCCTCGTTCGCCATCGGATGTGAGGCGGCCGTCCTTGTCGTAGGTGAAGGAACGCCCGGCCAGCTGGGTCAGTCGGTTGGTGTCGTCGAAGGCTGCGCCGCTCTCCGCGGCGGGGAGCGCGACCTTGACCAGCTTCCCGGTCAGCCCGGTCTGGAGACCCCGCTCATCGCGCGCGTAGGTCAGATCCCCGACGGCTGCGCCTGACCGGGAGTAGGTGATGGCCTTGACCAGTCCGGTGGCGTCCAGATCAGTGGTCCGGCTCCAGCCTCCCGGCAGTGACGCCGTCTTCTCCCGTCCCGCCTTGTCGAGCGCGAACGTGATGGTGTCCTTACCGGAGGTCAGTGAGGTCAGGGCGCCGGACTTGTCGTAGCTGTAGCCGGTGGTGACGCCGGTCGCGTTCATCTGCGTGCGCCGGCCCGCTGCGTCGTAGCCGTACGACACTGTGCCGGTCGGGCCGGTGACTGCGGTAGTGCGGTCGTACTCGTCGTAGGTGAACGACTGGTTCCCCGAGGCCGAGTCCGTGATCTGCTGGAGGAGATCCACACGGTCGTAGGTGTAGGACGCCGTGGATTCGGCCTTACCCCCGGTGTCGACCCCGTACATGGTCTTCGTGGTCCGTCCGAGCAGGTCGTATTCGGCCGTCGCGACCTGGCCGGAGCGGCTGATAGACCGGGTGAGGCGGTCGGCGGCGTCGTAGGTGAAGGTGGCTGCAACGCCTGCCGGGTCGGTGGCGCTCGTGGGCCGGTCGGCTTGGTCGTAGGCCCACGTGGAGATCTTGCCGCGTGCGTCACTCAGCGAGGTCAGGTTGCCGTTGTCGTCATAGCTGAAGCGGACGGTATTGCCCAACCGGTCGGAGGTTCCCGTGGTTTGGTTGAGTCTGTCGTAGGTGATGGTGCTTACCGCGCCGGCCGTGTCGGACAGCGCGGTGGGGCGGCCGGCGGCGTCGGTGAACTGGGCGGACACGCGGCCTTCGGCGTCCTTGACCGTTACCCGCTCACCGTGACGGTAGGTGTACTCGGTTACTGCCCCTGCCGCGTCTGTGACGGAGCGAACGAGCCCTTCGCTGGTGTGGGTGAGCGTGGTCGTGCGGCCTTCCGGGTCAACGACGGTCTGCAGATCGTTGCCGGTGTCGTAGCGGAACATCGTGGTGTTGCCCAGCCGGTCCGTGGCCTGGGAGATCTGGTCGTACGGGCCTTCGTAGGCGACCTTGCCGCTCTCACGGGCCTTCGGAGTCCCCGCGAGTTCGGTGGACGACGTCACATGACCGGCCGCGTCGTAGTGCAGCTCCGTGCGCCGCCCGAAGGGATCCACGACCGCATCGACGCGATGGTTGGGCCCGCGCTCGAAGACCGTCTTGCGCGCGAGAGGCGAGCCGTAGGCTGCCGTATCCGAGGTGCCGAAGCCGTCACTGTCGAAGGTGACGCGGCGCACCGCGCCGCTGGGCTGCTTGACGTCGGTTGCCGTGATCTTCCCGGCAGGGTTCTTGGCGTAGTCGAAGGAGTACGTGGCGCCTTCCGCCAGCGTCTGCTTCTTCAGACGGCCGTCCGCGTCGTAGGAGTTCGTCATGTAGACGATGCCGCGGGCGTCCTGCGCACTGGCGATGCGGTTGCTGGTGCCGTCGTAGGTGTACCGACTGGTCTTGCCGGCCGGGTCGGTCACGGTCTGCAGGCGGCCTGCGCTGTCGTAGCTGTAGGTTGTCGTGCGGCCGGTGTTGTCCCGCGCCGTGCTCACGCGGTGCTGGCCGTCGTAGGACAGGGTGATCCATCGTCCGTCCGGTGTGGTGATCCGGGTGACTTGGCCCTTGGTGTCGTTCAGCCGTGTCAGCCGCACTGTGTTGCCGTGCCGGTCCCGGATTTCCTTCAGGGGCGCGTACTGCGGGAAGACCCATACGCTGCCGTCGCGGAAGGTCAGGTCCCAGCCGGCGTTGTTGTTCCAGGCGATCTTCGTGCCCCGGAAGCCGCCCGGTGTGCCGGCCGGCTCGAAGACGGCATCGGAGTAGCTGCTCCCGGGTGAGGTCCGCACGTAGTGCACACGCTGGCCGCCGGGCAGGTACAGGTCGACTTCCTTGTACTGCTCCTGGGAATGCAGGAAGACGTTGTAGGACAGGTCGCGTCCGATGCCGAACGCCCGAGTCTGTGTATCGCCCTGCCAGTAGGTTCGGTTGACTTCGGCGGAGCCCAGGGGGTCGGCGACGGCCAGGTCCGTGCGGGAGTCGGTGAGCATGCCCGTGCCGAGGTCGACCGGGTCGCCGGAGAGCCAGTCGATCACATCGCTGATCCGGGACAGGTCCCAGGGGATCAGGTCCGACACATTGAACATCGCACCGTTGAAGGCCCAGATCCGCGTCTTGGCATCCGGTACGACCTGGCGCCCGTCGGCGGTGACGGCGCCGTGGCCATAGACGTACCAGCCTCGTCCCTTCGGGTCGTAGTCCATGAACTCCACGACCGTGCCGGGCGGTTCATGGGTGTAGTTGGGGTAGACGATCTGGGCACCCTTGGGGAACACATACGTGCCACCCGGCTGCACGGTGAAGAAGACCGGCACCACACGGTTCTTCGGCAGAGGGAAGGGTGGGCGGTCGATCGGGATCGCGGTGATCCCGAGCCGCGTGACGGGATTGCCTCGCTCGTCCCGGACCACGGAGCCCTTGGGGATCCGCACCTCGAGCCCCGGTATCTGGGGAGTCGTCAGCACGATGTCCTGCTGAGCCGGAGCCTCGAACGTCAGAGTGTGCCGGGTGTCCAGCGGTGTCATCCAGACCGGGAAGCCCAGATCGGTGGTCTCACCGGCCTTGGGACGGATGCGGATGCGGAAGACGCCGTAGTGCCGGTCCCCGGCATCAGCAGTGCCGCCCTCGACGAGGAGAGTGGTGGCGCCCGTATCAATGCCCGGCAGCAGGAACCGGCCGCGGTCATCGGTCAGCGCACTGGCCCTACCGACCGAGACCCGCACCTTCGCCAGGGGCGTGCCGTCCAGCTTCAGCACATGCCCGGTGACAGCGGTCGTGCCGGGCAGCGCACGCACACCAGTGGGCGCCTTGGGGCCGCTGCCGCGCCGCGTTGTCCAGTCCCGGCCAGCCAGATGCGAGGGATCCGGCTGCCAGGCATCAGGCCCGCTGGGGACGATCCCCACCTCCGCGGACGCGGGCCGGACGTCCGGTTTGTGCTGCGCTGGTGGGGGTGACGGCGTCGCGCGATGAACTGGGGCGGGTGCTGCGGCGGATGGCCTCGCGGGCTGGTGGGCGCGTTCTGTCCCGGTGGATGGTGGGCAGGCCATGTGCCAGATGACCGAGTAGCACGGCGTATGCATGCTGGATGCCAGGGACCGGGCCAGCGCTGATCCTGCTTGGGCGAGGAAGAGGTCCACGGACCCTGTCCCTCCTTGCCACACATCCATCGTCACTTGGTAGGTGCCGGACTCGGAGAGCTTCGGTATCGGCAGGGAAGCGTCCTGCCCGGCTGACACCGATGCCTTGTCCAGCATCTTTGCGCCGGAGGGCGCGACGACGCTCACTTCCAGAAGTTTGGTAAAGGCGTTCTTCACGAACCCCAGGGCCAAAGACTGGCCGGACTGGGCGGTGAAGGACGATTCGGCCCGCTGTCCGAACCGGCCGATGGCCACGCTCACCGGGCTGCCGTCCGCGGTGAGCCTGGGCAGAGCAAGCGGGCGTGACAACACGATTCCCGTCCGGCCCGGCTTTCCGCTCAGCGGGTCGAAGCGGACGGTGTAGGTGCCGTCCTCGGGTAACGCCTCGCTGTCCCAGGTCTGGCTCACCGCCTTGGAGACGGTCTCGGCACCGCTCGGGGCGAAGATCTTCATATTGATGAACGGGTCAAAGGTGAAGCCGGGGAAGCCCAGGCTCACCCGGTCGCCTCTGGCTGCCCGGAACGTGCCCACAGCTCTCTGGCCGATCCGGTTGATCGCCAGGTCCGTTCCCGGGGCGGAGTCGTCCAGCGTGCCGAAGTTCAGATAGTGCGAGACGATGACCCGCACCGTTCCGGTGCCCTCGCTCGTCGGATCGACGATGAAGAGGTAGCGGCCGCTCTGCGGAAGTTTGTCGATCGAGGTGACTCCGTCGACGCTGTTCGGAATGCCGAAAAAGTCCAGCTTCTTGCCGTCGGGCCCGTACAGGTCGCCATGCACGTAATCCGGCATGCGCGAGGCATCGATCCCAAGGGACAGGGATTCGCCTGCCTGAGCAGAGAACGTCCACCGAGTGCTCTGCCCAGCCCGGGTGATCTCGGCAACCCCGGCCTCACCGGTGAAGGACAGCTCCCGCTCAATGGCTTGGGACAGGAGCACCTTCGCCGCGCCGATGTTGTCCTTGCCCGGATCCACGATCAGCATGTACGTGCCCGAGAGCGGTAACTCCGCCGAGCGCCAGGTATCCGGGCCCGCCCAGGCCGCCCAGCCTTCCTCGTCGCCCACCTGGAACCCCTGTGGACTGATCAGCTTGAACCTGACAACGTCTTTGAACGTCGACTCGGTAAACCTGGCGCTGACAGATCTTCCCCGATCCGCATCGAAGAGGACCACAGCCCTCTTGCCCGGCTGGGTCACCGCGACGGAGCGCGGACTCGTGTCCGTGACGGACGTGCGCACCGTCGTTTCAATGGAGCCCGCCTGGTCGCTGAGCGGAACAGTGAAATCACCTGGCGCCGTTCTCCGCCCGTCAGGCGTCTCCACCTCCACCGGCCCCGTCGTCGCTCCGTCCGGCACCTTGACGGTGAGTGATGATTCCGAACGGGAGACCACCTCGGCGACCAGGCCGTTGAAGCGCACCACATTGTCCGTGACCGCCGTGGCGAACTGCGCACCCCCAAGCGTCACCTGGATACCGGGCGGGCCGACAGCCGGATTCATGCCCGTGATCTTCGGCCCGCCGGAAGCAAGGGTGAAGCTCTCCGGCGACTCCGCACTTGTCCCGCCGGACGCGACCGAGATCCGGCCGCCCGGCGCGCCCTCGGGAACGGTCACTACCAGCCGGGTCGGGGAGGCCGATAAAACCTGCGCTGTCCTGCCGCCGAAGCTCACGGCATTCCCCGCGGTCGTCGTGGCGAAGCCGGTGCCGGACAAGGTCACCTTCGCCCCGGCCGCCGCTCGCACCGGGACCAGCGACAGCACCGATAGCCTGGCCGAGGGGTAGCGGTCGATACCCAGCCGGTTACCTGCCGCGTCGTAGCGGTACCGTGCGGTCTCCCCCTTGGGGTCGGTGATCCCGACCAGCCGGCCGGCCGCGTCATAGGCGTAGACCGCTGAGTCGGTCGCCGAAGCTGAAGCCGGCCGAGCGGAAGCGGATTTGGGCTGAGGAGCCTCGGGCCGCGGGTGCGAGGAGGTGGCGGGGGGATTGGGTGCCGACAGCACGTGAACCGGCGGCGGGGGCGCCAGGCTGACCGTCAGGGGAAGAGCCGCGATGCCCACGGCCCAGACCCGCCAGCGCGCGGAGAACCGTAAACGCAGGTGTTTGCCGGACATGTGCACCACGCCCTCTCCCGCACCCCAACCGGGCTGGGCCGCTCGTGCGCCTCATGCACCTCATACAGACTGGACACAAGCTACCGGCCACAGGACGCACGTACAGGGCCTGATCCAGCCGCAATCACGCTCTACCGCGCGCAGCCGCGGTTCACCGTGCCAGCACATCGGTCCATGCGTGGCCGTTGGGTGGCACGAAGAAGTAGCCCCCGCCCACGGTGAGGACGTACTTGGCCAAGGCGTCGCCCGCCAGCCGCCGCTGCACCGCCTCGAAGCCTTGAGCGAGGTCTCTCTGGAAGCAGGAGAAGATCAGCCCGGTGTCGCCGTCACCGCGGTCGTAGCTGTAGCTGCGCCGCACCAGCGGCGGCGGCCGACGCCGGTCGGGAGCGGCCAGCCGCACGTGGGAGTCCAACGGGGTGATCTTCCCCCGGGGGTCGGCAGCGAAGCCCGGCTCCTCGCCGGCCGGTGATCCGTCCAGCCACTGGCCGTCCTTCCGGCGGCCGATGACGCGCTCCTGTTCCTCCGGCGCCTCGGCGTCCCACAGGTCCGTGGCGCAACGGACGATGCGCAGCACCTGGTAGCTCCCGCCCACGGCCCAGTCGGGCTCGCCCTGCCCGGCCCGGACCAGTGCGCGATCCAGCGTTTCCCTCTCACCCGCCGGGTTGCCGAACCCTTCGGTGAAGTGGAAAGGATTGCGCGCCAGCCCCCTGTTTCCTACCACTCGGTTGCCGGCGCGGAACCCGTCGATCTGCCAGCGCTTCCGCCAGGCCGAAGCCCCCTCCAGCAGGCGCCCGGCCGCTTGGGCCACGGCCTCCCGGGAACGTCCCGCGATCTGAACGAGAACCTCACCGTTCGAGGTATGGGCGTCCAGGAGGTCGCCGGGGAACACCGGCATCACCCGCAGCTGCCGAGGCCTGAGTTCTGCCCGGTCGAACAGCCCCACTCCCAGGGCTATGCCAGCCGTTGTGCCATGTTCGTTCTGCGATGCAGCCATCAGCGCCAACTGCCGGATATGCGACCATTGCTGGCTTCGCGTAGCAGCGAGGTCCAGTGCCACAACCCGTGCATACGGTCCGGGCAGCTCCCCGCGCAGCTGGGCCGGAGGCACCATCGCCGGAGCTCCCCCTGCACAGCTGCCAGCGGTACCGGACACGCCCGATTGCGAACGCGTGAGGGATCCTCCGATGACCACGGCACCCCCGATGCCCAGCACGGTTCTTCGTTCCACCGCTTTCACCTCCGCCACCTCCGTACCGGAGCCGCCGCCCGCCAGCGGCGTGCGCGGGTCTTGCGGGCGTTGGAGTCTCCTCACATCCAGCAGGTCCATGACCCTGGCGCTGCCACCCGCGCAGCCGAACAGGCAAGAGCACCTGGCATCTGCTGCGGCGTCACAAGTGAATGTGGCCGGGATAACCCGAGGAATGAGCCATACCAGCGGAACGCCAGCCATGCCGCTTCCTCACCGCCCGTGGCATTCATAGCGCGAATGCGGGCCGCCGCGCCGATCCCAGCCCCGTAGCGCCGGCCGGTTTCGGCGGCCTCATCTGACCACCAACTACAGGTTGGAGATCCCATCCCAGACCATCATCACGCCCATCAGAGCGAAAAATCCCAGAATGAGGATGGAAAAGATGTTGATAATCAGCGGTGACCAGGTTCCTTCGATCCCAACGGTCGTGGCTGAACTCGCAGGATTCGCGGACCGATAGTGGATGGTCACGACTTGGCCTACTTCCATGAGCATGGCGTCCTCTTCGAACTCCACGTACTGCCCCTCCCGCGTCGTAAAGCCGTAGACGTGATGCCACACCGTTTCTCTATCGGTGTTCTCGGTCGAGTAGCAACGTACGCAGCGGCCCTCCGCCGCTATACCGCTGGCCAGGGAGCGTAGGCGGCTGACCAGCTGCCATATGAAGAATCCGCATAACGAACCGAAGACGGCCAGGAGCGGCAAGCCAATCTTGAGGGTGTCCGGCATTCGCAGCCCCTTGGGAATCCGTAGCGCGATCTTGAGGCCGAGTACAGGCAAGCTGCGGCCGACATCATCGCCCCGGCCACGGGTGATAGCAACACCTTCCGGAAGACTCAAGCCGGTCGATCAACCGGCCGCGAACCTTGCCGCGGCAGATCGCGGCATACAAACCCGCCGCTCGAGGACATGCGCACGTGCGCCAGGTGGGCAGCCAGTCGCCGGGGGGCCGGCGCAGGCTGCAGGGGCAGACCTCGCACTCCGTCCCGCCGACACAGTCCGGCAGGCGAGGCCCTAGAAGGCTGAGTTCCCCCCTTCATTGCACGCAACCAGCCCCACAGCACGGCCCGTTCCAGCATTTCGGCCGACTGGCGGGTCCGGGGTGACGCATGGGGAAGCGGGTATGACGGGCCCCCGAGAGGGGCTCGGGTATGGGCAGCCTTTCGGAGGCAGGTGCGGGTGCGGACGAATGCTTGAATAGTCAGCCCCCGTCGGCTCCGCCGCCGTCACTGCCACCTCCGCCGCTGTCGCTTCCACCTCCGTCAGAGCTGGCGTCACCTCCACTGCTTGAGTCCCAGCCGTCTCCGACTCCGCTGCCGGATCCGTTGTCGTCGCTGCCAGCTCCCAGGTAAGTGAACCAGGGCTGGTCCCACGTGGTGGACCCGGCTGACGAGGGGACCGGGCGGGCGTGAAAGCGGACTGTGCCGGTCCCGTCGCCGAGGCCGAAGGCTACCCCGAAGGTGTGGGCCATGACGGCGTCGAGCGGGTCGAGACTGTCGTGCCGTATCTCCGCGAGAGAAAGGAGCACCATGTCCGGCGCGGCCGTGCCGGGCCGTGGACGGGTGAGGAGGGCCACGGGACGGCCGTTGCGGGTCAGGCGGGAAGACCACGAGTTCTCTCGTCTCAACTCCCAGCGAGATTCCGCGATTTTAATCGTGACGGAGCGTGTCGATTTCCGCCATGTGTGGGTGATGATGAGCCCGGCGGGCCTTTCGTCCACTGTCACCAGCAGCCCCCGGCCGGGGGACTTACGGTCGGCCGATACGCCGTGCGGGGCCCTGACCCGTACGACGGGGGATGACGGTGCCCAGACGTCGGCGCGCACGGACCGCCGGTCCACGGCTACCGTGACAGGCCCGGCGGGGCTCTTGGCGGTGCGCCGTGCGATCCACAAGGGGACGCCCTCTGCCCGTGCCTGGTCGGCAAGTGCCGCGACCGCTGCCGGGCCGCCGGCCTGCCGTACCGCCATGTCGCCGAGGATGCGGGCGAACTCGGCAGCCCGGCGGACCTTCACCGGATTCGTGGACCCGGTGATGCGGGTGATGGGTACGATCCCGGTGCCCGTGGCGAGCTGTGCGAGCGGTCGCTCGGAGCCACCGCCGCCCAGCCACTGCCCACGCAGGTAGGCGTCTGCCATGGCGGCCAGGTTCAGCTCGCCCAGCGGAGTGGACCTCCGACCCACCTTCAGCCTGTCCTCGGTCAGCTCAACCGTCCTGGCCAGCGGATTCCAGGACTCTTCCGCGTACACCGCCTCGCTCACTCTGCGCACCCCGTCACCTTCTTCATCGCCCCGCAAGGGGGCCTCCGGGCCCGGCATGACTGCATCACTCTGACGATGGCATGGCATCAGGGGTGTTACCAGGGTGAGTCCCCAGCCACATCACGGGCCCGCCCCCGGAACCGTGAAGAATTGGACATGACGCTGGCCGCCCCTGAACGGATGGAGTTCGGTGGCATTGAACCTCTTTCATCCTGTCCCGCGGGGGTGAAACGGGCAGTCAGAGGTGGTGGTTGGTGACATAGCAGAGCCCCTTGTCGTTGGGGTGTTGATC
>NZ_JBIAUP010000014.1:0-191514 GCF_042892945.1 Streptomyces sp. NPDC001678
GCGGGCCCCGCCCCCCCCCCCCCCCGCGCCCCCCCCCCGCGCCCGTTGTGGGGGGGGGGGGTTGGGGGTGTCTCCCGGGGGGGGGGGGGGGGCCCCCCCCCCCCCCCACACCACCCTCAGGCGTGTGCGCCCCATGGTCCGCACGGCGTCCCCGCCTCCGAACGGGGCTCGGGTCCCCGCCTGGCGCGTGTACGCCTTGCGCGGCCGCGCGGAGCGCCGCAGAGTCGAGGCATGCCCATCGCAACGGTGAACCCCGCGACCGGCGAGACCCTCAAGACCTTCGCCGAACTGGGCCCGGAGGACGTCGAACGGCGCCTGGCCGCGGCCGACGCGGCCTTCCGCCACCACCGCACGACCGATTTCGCCGAACGGTCCCGGCTGCTGCGGCACGCCGCCCAGCTCCTGGACGACGACCGCGACGACATCGCCCGCACCATGACGACCGAGATGGGCAAGCCGCTGGCCGCCGCCCGGGCGGAGGCCGCGAAGTGCGCGAAGGCGATGCGCTGGTACGCCGGGCACGCCGAGGCCCTGCTGGCCGACGAGGTGCCGCCCGAGGCCGAGGCGCGCGACGCCGGGGCGTCCACCGCCCGCGTCCACTACCGCCCGCTCGGCGCGGTCCTCGCGGTCATGCCGTGGAACTTCCCGCTCTGGCAGGTCGTCCGGTTCGCCGCCCCCGCCCTGATGGCGGGCAACGTCGGGCTGCTCAAGCACGCCTCGAACGTGCCGCAGACCGCCCTCTACCTGGAGGACCTCTTCCTGCGCGCCGGATTCCCCGAGGGGTGCTTCCAGACCCTGCTGATCGGCTCGGGTGCCGTCGAGGCCGTCCTGCGCGACCCGAGGGTCGCCGCCGCGACCCTCACCGGCAGCGAACCGGCCGGCCGCGCGGTGGCCGCCGTCGCCGGGGACGAGGTCAAGAAGACCGTCCTGGAGCTCGGCGGCAGCGACCCGTACGTCGTCCTGCCGTCCGCCGACCTCGCCCGTGCCGTCCGCACGGCCGTGACCGCCCGTGTCCAGAACAACGGCCAGTCCTGCATCGCCGCCAAGCGCTTCATCGTCCACACCGACGTCTACGACGCCTTCGCCGAGCGCTTCACGGCCCTGATGGAGGGCCTCACCGTCGGCGACCCCATGGCCGAGTCCACCGACGTCGGCCCCCTCGCCACCGAGCGGGGCCGCGCCGACCTCGAGGAGCTCGTCGACGACGCGCTGCGGCGCGGCGCCACGGCCCTGTGCGGCGGGCGCAGGCCGCCCGGGCACGAGCGCGGCTGGTACTACGAGCCGACCGTCCTCACCGGGATCACCCCCGAGATGCGCGTCCACCGCGAGGAGGCCTTCGGCCCGGTGGCCACGCTGTACCGCGTGGACGGCGTCGACGAGGCGATCGACCTGGCCAACGACAGCCCCTTCGGGCTGAGTTCCAACGTCTGGACGCGCGACGAGGAGGAACAGCGGCGGTTCGTCCGGGACATGGAGGCCGGTGGCGTCTTCTTCAACGGGATGACCGCCTCCCACCCCGCCCTGCCCTTCGGCGGCGTGAAGCGCTCGGGCTACGGGCGGGAGCTGTCGGGGCACGGGATCCGCGAGTTCTGCAACGTCACGACCGTCTGGTACGGGGCCGATCCCGGCGCGTGACGCGGCCGACGCCGTTCACATCCCCCCGCTCACCTTCCCCCCGTTCACATCCCCCAGCGCAGTGCCGGGGTGCTCACAGGAGCGTCGTACAGCCGCAGCAGCTCGTCGTCGACCTGGCACAGCGTCACGGACGCGCCGGCCATGTCCAGCGACGTCACATAGTTCCCGACGAGCGTCCGCGCGACCGGCACCCCGCGCTCGCGCAGCACCCGGTGCACCTCGGCGCAGAACCCGTAGAGCTCCAGCAGCGGGGTGCCACCCGCGCCGTTCACCAGGACCAGCACCGGCCCGCCCGGACGGAGGTCCTCCAGCACCGCGTCCACCGCGAAGTCCGCGATCTCACCGGACGTCATCATCGCCCGCCGCTCCCGCCCCGGCTCGCCGTGGATGCCCACGCCCAGCTCCAGCTCCCCCTCGGGCAGATCGAACGTCGGCCCGCCCTTGGCCGGGGTGGCACAGGCCGTGAGGGCGACCCCGAAGCTCCGCGACGACTCGTTCACCCGGCGCGCGATCGCCTCCACCCGCTCCAGCGGGGCGCCCTGCTCGGCCGCCGCGCCCGCGATCTTCTCCACGAACAGCGTGGCCCCGGTACCGCGCCGTCCTGCGGTGTAGAGGCTGTCCGTCACGGCGACGTCGTCGTTCACCAGCACGCTGGCGACCTGGATGCCCTCGTCCTCGGCGAGTTCGGCGGCCATGTTGAAGTTGAGCACGTCGCCCGTGTAGTTCTTCACGATGAACAGCACCCCCTCGCCGCTGTCCACGGCCGCGGCCGCCCGCACCATCTGATCGGGCACGGGCGAGGTGAACACCTCCCCGGGACACGCCGCGTCGAGCATCCCCGCCCCCACGAACCCCGCGTGCAGCGGCTCGTGCCCGGACCCCCCACCGGAGACCAGCCCCACCTTCCCCGCGACAGGCGCGTCCCGCCGCACGACGACCCGGCCCTCGACGTCGACCGTCAGCCCGGGATGCACGGCGGCCATACCGCGCAGCGCGTCGGCGACGACGGTCTCGGGGACGTTGATGAGCATTTTCATGCGGGGCTCCTTCAGTGACGGCGGGCTATGCCGTTGACCTGCATTTCCGCAGGTCAACGTTGATGAGGGTAGTAATTGATCTTGGCGGTCTTTGGCGGCTGATGACGGTCTGTGGCGGTACTGACGCTGACCTAATGCTGCCTTTTCTGGCGGTGCATCAGCTGAATCGCAAACTACTCAGCGTGATGGCCCTAGGGTACTGAGGCTGGCGCCCTGATCACCTGTTACCTCTGGCGCACGTCGTCGGCGGGGCCGGCGGTGGGGACCGGACGCTGCGCGGGTCAGACGCCCGACCGCGGGGGCGCGCGCTGGGGTGACGAACTTGAACCGGGACAGGCGCTGCACCACGAGCCGTGTCGGCACCCGCCTTGGTGGGCGGTGACGGGTTTCTTGTTGAGTTCGGGGTTGGTGGGCGGTCGTTGCCGCGTACCGTCATCGTGGGCACGTGCCGTGACAGCAAGGGCACATAGGGCCGCGCCTGGGAGGGGGTGAACATGGTGAACGCCCGGACTACTCGCTGTGGCAGCAGCTCGCCGTCAGCGAAGGGCTGCCGGACGAGGCGCTGCCCGCGGTGATTGAGGCGTTGTGCACGACATCGCGCACCCTCTATGACGTCGACAACCATGGTGAACGGTGGCGCAAGGAGTCCTTGGCAGCGGTGCTGCCCGCGCTGCTGCTGCGGACGACCGACCCTGCGCTGCGTCGGCGCGTCCTGGAGCAGAGCGACAACGAGCAACTGGCCGCCCTCGCTGACCAAGGCGTGGTCACTGTCGCCGACCTGCCCGTGATCCTGGACACCCATCGCCCGACGCCGGGCCTGATCATCGGGACCCTCCTCCACCCGCACGTCGGCCGCCTCGACCTGCAATGCGACGTCGTCCTGAGCCCCAGCACCGGCAACCGCCTCTTCCTCTACCGGCCCCAGCCCGGCACCGATGCCGCCGAACGCCTGGAATTCCTCCGCGTCCTCGGCCACCAGACCTTTACCACCTGACACCACCCGCCCTGCCCAGCCCGCCCAGGCCCCCCGGACGTGCGCCGACGGGGGCCGGAATGCGCCCAAGGTGGCGGTTCGGACTCCTTCGCGCCATCGAGCGGGAGCGTCCGTCAGCCTCGGCGGCTGCCACCCGACCCGCCCTTGATCGCCCTGAGCAGGAGGATTCCGTGTCACAACCGCTGCCACAGGAGCCCGACCACCGGCACGAGAGCGCACATCATGCGCGGCATCGCTCGCCGGATGATGACCCCGCCGGTCGGAGCAGCCTACGGCCATGGCCAGGCGGGTCCGTCGGCGCGCGGCAGGGCTTCCGCCCTGCCCGAGGCAAGGCGGAAGCCCTCCTGTGTCAGACGGGTTCCGTCATCTCCTCCATGAGCTCCGGCAGTCTGCGCAGCCTGGATAGCGTCCGGTTCAGAAGGCGCACGGTCCTGTCGGCCTGCTGCCGGCCGATGGGTTGGGCGACAGACGCCGCGCGGCTCTGGTCCGCGAGATGGCCGAGGAGTTCGCCGATTTCGGCGGAGGCCGTGTGCAGGCCACGGATCCGTTCCTCGACCCGGGTCACCAGTGTTTCAAGGGTGAGGGGTTCCTCGGGGGAGGGCACGGAGCTGTCGGCGTCGTCGGTCTCATCGGTGGCGAGCCCTTCGGACTGGGCCGAGGCTGCAGGGGTGGGCTGAGGCGAGGGTGGCTGGACAGAGGCTGACGTCACAGGTGAGGGCGTTGGCGTCATGAGTGAGAGCGCGGGCAGCGTATGTGAAGGGAGGGAAGTGGGGACCGTCGCCGTTGTGAGCGATGGTGGCGCAGAATTTGCGGTCTTGCGGGGCCGGGTACCGGTTTCCTTGGGGAATTCGCTGTCGAACCAGAGCGGTGTCATCTCCCGCCCCACCATCTCCTTGCCGGAGCTGCTGACTCGCCAGGGCCGCCGGTCTCCGTCGTCCATGGCTGCGGCCAGCGACTTCAGTACGCCGACTGCCATCATCCGGCTCTTCTCGTGCCTGAGGGCCTGCAGGCAGTTCATGACGGTCCTGCGAGAACGGCGAATCCGTTCCCCTGTGTCGCCGATCGCCTCCTGGCCGTCGAGCGAGCCTCGGTCGGCCTCGATGATGCCGAAGGAGGCCAGCCAGTGCGCCGCCCGATAGGACACCAGTTCATCGAAGGCGTCGTCATCGGTGTCCGCAGCGGCGAGCAGATCTGGCAGCCTGCGCCCGGAGAGGACGATTCCCTCTCGGGCCCGGGTCGAGAAGACCTGACCCACGCGCGGATTCCATGGCGCCGGGTAGCTCTCGGAAGTCATCGCGGACCACGTGCGCGCCCGCTGGTTGATTTCCCCCGACTTGAGTTGGGAGGGCGGGTTCTCGCTGAGCGCGCGCCGCAGTAGATGGCGCTTGCGCGGATCCACCGGAAACAGTTCCTGCATCAACCTCATGGAGCGCAGGTCCCGCAGCTCCGAGACGGTCATGTCGGCCGTTGCGTCCGGGAGTTTACGAATCGGCACGAGCCCGGAAAGGACCTCTGCCGTTTTCTCGTCCATAACCTGTTGCGCCACGTACATCCCGAGAACGCTGCGCCCCAGCGCGCGCGAGCGGTCGAGGGCGTCGAATTCCAGCGGCGGGTGGACGTGATCGCGCCGGTTGTTCATCTGCACGATGCGGTAGAGCCGCTGCGGAGTGGGGGTGCCGATCACCAGATGTGCGTCCACCACGGCGATGGCTGCGGCGCGTCGTGCCCGTGAGCCGCTCGTCGGATCCAGTTCACTGTCGCCCGTCTCCGCGAACTCCCTGTTGAGTACAGTGGAGAATTCCGGGAGCCAGTCACGGGGATCACAGACGACCTCGCCTCCCTCCCGCTCCAGTTTCTCCGCCGGGACACCGGCCAGCACTTCACTGGATGTCAAACGGTAGATCGATTGACGCTTCTGTGTGCGATTGTTGCCTCGAACTGCCATCCACCCCCAATAGGCGTCTGGATAAAGAGGGTTGCCGTCAGAATCCCTCTCCGGGTTCTCCTCGATCCTCACCTGCTGAGCAACGTACATACCGGGGTCCTGCTGCCCATTGAGGACGAGGTCTTCCTCAAGGTCATAAGGGCGGACACGGTCTCGCCTCTTCAATTCGTCCGCCGCGTCCTCCGCGTTCATGATCAACGTACGCCGGTCGGCCACGACGCTTTCCAGCGCGGCGAAACACTGCTTGCGCCCATCACCATCGACGCCCAACCAGGGCCGGACCGAAGCCAGGGCCCTCTCGGTCTCCCGGCCGACCGTCGGATCCGCGACGGAGCGCCAGATCGAGCTGATCCGCTCGTTGTGTCCCCACTGCACACCGCCGACGCCGTGCATCCGGACGACGGCGACGACCAAGTCACCGGCGTCTGTGCGGATGCGCCGGACCGTGCTCGCCTTGAGCGTACGCGCACCGTGGGCGTCGGGCTCGCTCAGCATGTCATTGGGATCAACGATGAAGGGGGCGATGTTCTCCAGTGCACCACGGGGCAGATTCACCCCCGTGGTCGCCAGCACGGCCTCGATCCATACCTCTTGATCCTCCCGGGAAGCCGGAATCGGAAACGGTCCACCGGCATTGCCCTCGCTCACGCTCTACCTCACATCACTCGGAGTCTCCGAAACGTTCCATGACCCACTGCACACATCTCGCCACCCACCGGTAAGCTGGGTCGCCCGTCGCCCGTCGCCCGTCGCCCGTCGCCCGTCGCCCGTCGCCCGTCGCCCGTCGCGAGCGCGATCAGCGAGGAGATCATCTGCAGGACCCGTAGCTGGTCCTTCATCCGCTCACGGCGCGCCAACTTGGCCTCGGCTTCGGCCCGCTCCCGCTCCTTCCGTCGGATCTCCTCGGCAGATTCGTCGAAAGGGTGGTCAGATTCCAGAGATGAAGGCATGGCTGAGGCCCTTCGGGAGTCGCAGCCGCACGTCGACCCGTCGGCCAATAGCCGTCCTGTATCGGCACGTTAGGAACAGGAAGCATGCTGGCATCAGGAAGCTGAGGAGTCGTGTGCATACCCGATAGGTACCCCCTTCGAGTGAAGGGGCGTACTTTTGTTCCTATCGCGAAGTGGCGAGCTCATACTCTGATGGCGTAGTTAGCAAAAACAACCTACCGGTCGGCATCCCCGTGCGGAGGTGCCGAACTCACACGTGATGGGGTTCGAGCGAATTAGCGGGGTTGACGAATTGGCGAGCCGGTGCTAAGTGGCTGTTGTCTTTCCGGGCTTGAGGGCTGCGTTTTCGCTGTTCAGGCATGGGGTCGGCGGTCTCGGGGAGTGGTGACGTGTCGTGTCGTGTCGTCGCTCTGGGGGAGGTCGGGGATGCCGTCGTCGTGGGGCTGCTGGAACAGCGTGAGCTGACCGCTCACCGTCATGTGGACGCGCTGCGGGAGGAGGCGGACCGTATCCAGGCCGAGCTGGTCGCGGCCGAGCGGGAGTGGAACGAGTGGATCGTCGCCCGCTCACGCGTTGGCGAGGTGCTGTCCCCGGGCGAAGAGAACGTCGCCGGCCCGGATGCCGCCGAGGAGCCGTCGGAACGCAGTGAACCGCCCGCGCTTCCTGCATCTCCGCAGGCGGCGAAGCCGAAATCGGTGGTACCGATGTGGCGCGCGGGCCTGGCCCGGTCGGCACTGTCGACGGACTACCAGCGCATCGTACAGGCTCTCGCGGACCGCGACCGTCTCGGTCAGGGGCCGCTGACGTGCCAGGAGATGGCAGGCTGCTTCGGCCTGGACCCGGTGCCCGCGAAGATCGAGGCGTTGCGGTCGAAGGCGAAGCGGCTGACAGCGCGCGGGTGGCTGGCCGAGCCGGCGCCGGGCCGGTTCACGCTCGCGAAGGCCGTGGCCGGGCCAGGCGGCGGGTCATGAGCAGGGTCATCGACCAGTAGACCATCGCCTCCGCGCTGCCGGTGGAGCGTTCGAAGTCCCGCGCGAGGCGGCGGCTTCGCATCAGGTGGGCAAAGAACCGCTCCAAGATCCACCGCTTGGGCAGCACGACGAAGCCGCGCATGTCGTCACTGCGCTTGACGATCGCCAGGACCAGGGCGAGGACGGTGAGGCTGTACTCGACGAGGCTGCCGGTGTAGCCGCCGTCGGCCCAGACCAGCGCCAGTCGGTGGTGCGTGGCGGCCACCTGGGCGAGCAGAACCTGTCCGGCAGCGCGGTCGCCGATGTCCGCCGAGGTGACCATCACCCCCAGCAGCAGGCCGAGGGTGTCGACCACGGCGTGCCGCTTGCGGCCGTTGATCAGCTTGCCGCCGTCGAAGCCGCGGCTGTCACGGCCGACGACGACGTCCGCCTTGACCGACTGGGAGTCGATTACGCCCGCGCTCGGCTCCGGCTCCCGCCCGGCCTGCTCGCGGACCTTGCGGCGGAGCCGGTCGTGGAACTCGCGGACCAGACCGTGGTCGCGCCAGCGGCGGAAGAAGGCGTAGACGCGGTCCCACGGCGGGAAGTCGGTCGGCATGGCCCGCCATTTTGTTCCGTTGCCAACGAGGTAGCGGACCGCGTCCAACATCGCGCGGTGGCAGTACGCCTCCGGCTGCCCGCCCCGACCTCGCAGCCAGCCCGGCACCGGCAGCAGCTGCCGCGCCACCGCCCACTCCGCATCGGACATGTCCGTCGGGTAGCGGCGCGCACGGACCCCGTGGTCGGCGGCGTTACCGAACCGGTGTACCGGACAGTCACACGCGAGGGTGGATGAAGTGGACTCCGCTCCCGCGATGCCGTACAAGTGCGACAACAGGGCCTCCTGGACTTCTTATTGGCGTAGACGCCCTTCGAGCTACCAAGGGGTCCTGTTTTCATGCCCGGCACCCGCCGCAAGATTGGACGGCCAAGCCGCTGAGTATTGCCAAGCGCTGTCTGCCCCGCTCGTGTCAGGATGCTCGGTATGTCTGCTCGTGCACTGAGCTTCGGTGCAACCGCGGGAGCCTACGAAAGGTTCCGGCCGGGGTATCCCAAGGAGCTCTTCGACTTGGTGATGACGTACGCGGGCCGACCGGTCCGGACGGCCCTGGAGATCGGTGCGGGGACAGGCAAAGCAACCCGCCTGTTCGCTGACCATGGGGTCATGGTCACGGCGACGGAGCCCGATGCTGCCATGCTCGCCGAGCTGAACAAGACCGTGCCAGCGAACGTGACGACAGTGCGGGCCGCATTCGAGGACCTGCGGCCAGGTGAGACCTATGGGTTGGTCTACGCGGCGGCAGCCCTGCACTGGACACGCCCGGAGGGTCGGTGGTCAAGAGCGGCCGCGCTACTGGAACCGGAGGGTGTGTTCGCCTCATTCGGTGGCCAGGTTCAGCTGACTGACCCAGCTGTTGTGGAGTCTGTGCGTGCGGCGCGGGCGCCGTTCCTGGAAAGCGACGAGGTTCCATCTCCCGACGGGACTACTTCTGATGAGGAAATGCAGTGGCCGGGTACGGAGCTGCAGCAGTCTCCGTTGTTTCTCGACGTTCAGCAGGCCGTCGTCAAACGGCGCTTGACGATGAGCGCTCCTGATTACGTCGGCTACCTGTCGACCGTCTCGGCGTATCTCCAACTGCCGCAATCGAAGCGACAGCAGGCGTATGACGCGATCACGCGGGTCCTGCCCGAGAGGGTCGAGATCGCCGCCGACATCATCGTCCATCTCGCGCGTCGGCGATCCGAATAGGGCGACACTCGTTCTTGGGTACCACGGCGAGCCTCGCGCGACGATCTGCGTCGAGACGGTCATGTACGCCGCCTTCTCCTGCCCGGCACCCACCGTGGTCACCCGATACTGAGACTGTCGTTCGAGCGACACCGCTCAAGATCGGAACAACAACAGCCGCTAAGGGCCTCTGCGTGTCGGCGGCGCACACTGGAGTTGTGTGAGCGCTACCCGTAGCTGGAGTCGTACTGCTGGCCGCGGGCAAGAGCGAGGTGACCCTGGTATCCACCTTCGCGGTTGGCTAGCGACGGGATTGGGATGTCCCATGGACCGGGATTGAACATGTGCTGCAAGCTCGTGTGGCAGGCGATGAGTTGCCGGGAGAGTTGGGTGGGTGCCCAGGTCGCCGGGTCTGGCTCTTGAGGCTTCTGACCGTGGCGTCTTGCTCAACCGTGTCAACTGCTGGCTCGGGATGGTGCGTTGCTGGTACTGGGCCGGGTGGGTGTCTCGATGGCGGTTTGCCGACCAGGAGTCGTCACGGTTCTGACCGTCAGCGCGGTCCGGTGCCGGCAACAGATGTGCCGTCGGGTGGGAAGGGGAATGAGCATGATTGGTGCGTCCCCTGCCTCCCGTGCCCGCCGACGGGGGAGGCGGTCCTTGGAATGGACACGCACCGGGACGTTCATGTGGCTGATGTGCTCTCCCTGGTGGGGCAGCGATCGGCACCGGGGAGTTTTCGACTACTGCGGTTCAGCGGGTCATGGTATCGGGTCGTCATGGTGGTTCACGTAGGCGAGGCTATGTCGTTGCTCTGGGAGGACTGGAGCGTGGCTGCGGACCTGTTCTGTTCGAACTAGGTGGGCGACGTGAAGCGCTGACGAGCCGTGTCAGGTTGAATCGGTGGCTGTTTCGGCAATGCCTTCCGACGTGCGGGTAGAGAGTGGCAGTGGACATTCAGTGATGCGCGGGGTCACCGGTTCACCTAACCGGTGACCCCGCGCTATGTTCCACCCCTTCGAGGCAATCTCCGGCGCCCAATCTGGTGCGGGTCACTTGCGTGGCCTGCCGTGGCTGGCGTCTCCCAAGGCGGGCTCGATGCCGTGCACCACGAGGTGACGGCATCCCCGCGACTGGTTAGCAAATACATCTCCGCTTGCTGGCGTTGAGCTCGTGGTAGTTGAGGAGGGGGAGGTGTCAGCGCTGAAGCTGTTCCACACGAAAGGTGCCGTGGCGGAGGGGCGGTGTGCCTGGCCGCCGAGGGCGACACAGCGGCGGCAGCCGCACACGCCGTCGCCACCCTCACCGCCCTGCCCGCCACGCACTGCGGCGCGCTGATCGTCTTCCGCGCCCGTCAGCTGGCCGCTACCGTGCCCCGGACACGGCAAGCGCTACCGGAGGTGCTGGAGTTACACGCGAAGCTGGCCTTATCAGGAGGAGAGGACGGCGCACACCACGCAGATTGAACCAGGCAACCGAACGCGATGTGGACGTCATCGCGGTGCTGATCGGCGAGATCGAGGCGTACTACGGTGGCGACGAGTCCCCAGCCGATCCCACCCAGGTCCACGCACGGCTCTTCGGGGAATGGCCCGTCGCCACGGTCCTGCTGGCCCGTGAAGGCGACGACATCGTGGGCATGGCGTCATACAGCTTCCTCTGGCCAGCCGCCGGCGCCGACGCCTCGCTGTTCATGAAGGAACTCTTCGTCCGCGAGCACGCCCGCCGCCAGGGCGTGGCCACAGCCCTCATAACCCGAGTTCGGGAGGCAGCAGCAGAAGCGGGCTGCTCCCGCGTGGAATGGACCGCCGACACGGACAACCCCGACGCCCTGGGGTTCTACAAGGCTCTCGGCGCCCGACCCCATGAAGGTAAGTCGTAAGTCTTTCTAAAGGCTCCAGTAGCCCAGGGGTGTGTTTAAAGCTTCAAACTCCGAGGCCAGCCAGAGGACCTGCCTGGGCGCTCGTCTCACCTCCTGCGGTCGCTTCACATGCAAGACCGGATCGTGACGGGGCCGCTGCTCACGCTGCAGCTCCTGACGTAGGCGGAGCAGTTGTCCACCAGTACATGCCCATCCGTGTGACGTCGACTGCGCAGCCAGACTCTGGACCGCTCCCGTTCAGCCAGGCTGGCCATGGCACCACCGCTGCTGTGACCTGCCACTGCGCGTCGGTTGTGCCGGAGATGTAGCGGCGGTGCCGGGCCGGATACTGCTCTCCGTGCCCCCAGTGGCAGGCCACACAGGGACAGGATGGTTCCGTCAACGGGGTGACGGCGGATGTCGGCAGGGGGGGAAACAGTGTGGCAGGGTCTCTTGTCCGCCCGGGACGGTTTCGCTACGCCTGGACTACCAAGAGACCCTGATTCTCCATGTAGTTATCGGCGAACCCGCCCGCCTGGCCGAGAGCTGTGGATCAGTTTGCTCACGGATGATGGCCCTGCGTGTCAGCTCACGAACCGGCCCAGGAACGAGTGGACAGGACCAGCAGATATCCATCCGGATCCCGCACGGTCACCCCCCAGGTGTCCCAATAGGGATTGTGGGCTGGTACGCGCTCGCCACCGTGCTGTTCGAGTCTTTCCAACAAGACGTCCGGGACCGGCTCGCCGAGGTAGACGACCAGAAGGTCTTCAGGGGTTGGTTGTGGTTCCACTGGCGCAGCGGGGTCGTGGGCGAGTTCGAGGTGCCACGTTGCACCGGGCCAGCCGACCATCAGGAGCGAATGCCGCCGTCCAGCATTGTGGTCCGCGGCGTGCTGGTACAGGATGTCGAGCCCCAGTCCGAGTACCCAGAATCGCTCAGCTGCTCGTAGGTCCCGCGACGGGCGTGCGATGCGGACGTGAGCAGTGGCGTTGGCTGGCATGCTGTTGCCTCCTGTCGTGACTCGCGGTGAAGGAAGTGCTGCTGCATGGGAATGTAGTGCGTGGATGATCAAATGCCCATCGGGCGCTGGTCCTGGGTCCTCAGTCCTACCTCCGGCCGGTCTGCGATTCCGAGCGCTCCGCCAGCATGTGCAGAAACGTGCGGGTGGAGGTGATCCGGCCCGGCTCCAGTTCGCTGATCAGTATCTGATCGCCGTCCGTTCCTGCGATGTCGACCAGGCTGCCGTCCGGGGCGTAGACAGCACTCGCACCTCCCGTTCGGCGGTCGGCCGGCCCTCCGACCGAATTGGCGAACACGCTGTAGACGGTGTTCTCCAAGGCGCGGGCGGGCATGTACACAGCGGCTCGGCGCTCGGCTCCGACTATGAACGCGCTTGGGCACACATAGACGTGCGCACCGGATAGAGCGGAGGCTCCGGCGTGCGCGGCGAAGGACATGTCGTAGCAAATAGCTCCGCCGAGCCGCCAGCCGTCAACCTCCCAGAGACCGTCCCCGCCCGTGCCGGCCGTGAAGATCCTGGCCTCGTCCGAGTGCCAGAGGCGCTGCTTCGTATAGCCGAGAGAGACCGAACCGGAGGGAACGAATCGCAGGAGGCCGTTGACCAGTCGGCCGTCGGCACGCCGAACCGCCGCTCCGGCCAGAACCAGTGTCCCCGTCCGTACGGCTTCTTCGGTCAGCGCATCCAGGCGCCTATCGGCGATGGTTCCCGCTGCGTCGGCCAGCACCTCACAGGAGCCAACACCCTGGCGGGCCTGGACGACAGCCCGTTCGCCCGGATGGAACGGGGCTGACCGGGAACGGACCGGGAGCCGTCCGCGTGGCATCCGGTTTTCGGTCACCGATGCCGGGAAACCGGAACGTATGGCGCGAATCGGCTACACGATGATGACGGAACAGGCCGGGCCGAGGGACCTCGTCGCCCATCTCGTGGGCGCCGAGGAGGCCGGATTCGACTTCTCGGTGATCTCGGACCACTACTTCCCCTGGCTCGCCTCCCAGGGGCACAGTCCCAACGCGTGGGCCGTCCTCGGGGCCGCCGCGCAGGCCACCTCCCGCATCCCGTTGATGACCTTCGTGACCTGCCCGACGACCCGCTATCACCCCGTCGTGGTGGCCCAGCAGGCAGCCACCGTCCAGGCGCTCTGCCAGGGGCGCTTCAGGCTGGGGCTCGGCTCCGGGGAGAACCTCAACGAACACGTGGTCGGTCAGGGCTGGCCCACGGTCGAGGTCCGGCAGGAGAAGCTGGCGGAGGCGGTGACGATCATCCGGGCGTTGTTCGAGGGCCGGACGCTCACCCACCACGGCCGCCACTACGACGTCGCGCACGCGAAGCTGTGGGACCCGCCCGACCCCGTTCCGCCCATCGGCGTCGCCGTCTCCGGCGAGGACTCCTGCCGCCTCGCCGGCCACCTCGCCGACCTGGTCATCGCCACCGAGCCGCGCAAGGAACTCCTCGACTCCTTCGACAGCCATGGCGGCGTTGGCAAGCCCCGCATCGGCCAGCTGGCCGTCTGCTACGACCGGGACCGCGACGCGGCCGTCGCCCGGGCCCACGACCAGTTCCGCTGGTTCTCCCTGGGCTGGCCGGTGCTCTCCGAACTGCCCCACGACAGCGCCTTCGCCGCCGCGTCGCAGCACGTCACCAAGGACGACGTGGCACAGGCCATCCCGTGCGGCCCGGACGTGGCGGACTTCGTCGAGGCCGTACGCCCCTTCGCCGAGGCCGGGTTCACCGAGATCGCCCTCGTCCAGATCGGCGGCGGTCACCAGGAGAAGTACCTCCGCTGGGCGGCCGCCGAACTCCTCCCGGCCCTGCGCGAACTCTGAGTGTCAGCCCATCAGCCGGGCCGCGACCTTCAGGTCCGCCACCAGCCCCGCGTACGTACCGTCCGATCGGCGGCTCCCGCCCTGCGCCGTGGTGTCGCGAGTGCCACGGTGGACACGTGCGTGGACGAGTGTGAGGAGAGCGGCATGCCCAGGGGTTCCAGCGCCAAGCGTGAGCGGCAGTACGAGCACATCAAGGAGAGCGCGCTCGACCGGGGTGAAGGCAAGAAACGGGCGGAGGAGATCGCGGCGCGCACCGTCAACAAGGAACGGGCCCGTTCGGGGGAGTCGAAAACGGCCAGCCGTTCCTCGCTCCAGGACATGTCGTCCTCCAAGCGCGGTGGGCAGCGCTCCCACTCCGGCGCCCAGGGCCCGACCAAGGAACAGCTCTACAACGAGGCGAAGCAGAAGAACATCGAGGGCCGCTCGACCATGAACAAGGCCGAGCTGAAGCGGGCCCTGGGCCGGAGCTGAGCCGGCCGCGGCCGACCACATGTCCGAGAACGGAGCATCCGGAAGCGATTCGGACCCGTCGGGAACCGGGGAGCCGGAGCGGGACGGCCGCCACGAGTCCCCGGCCCAACGGGCCGACCGCCGCTGGAGCGAGCTGCTCCAGGAAGTACGCGTCACCCAGACGGGCGTACAGATCCTCTTCGGCTTTCTGCTCACCGTCGCCTTCACCCCACGCTTCGCCACCCTCGGCGGGACCGACCGCGTCATCTACGTCGTCACGGTGGTGCTGGGCGCGGCCACGACCGGTGCCCTGGTGGGGCCGGTCGCCTTCCACCGGATCGTCAGCGGGCACCGGCTCAAGGCGCAGACGGTGGCCTGGGCCGCGCGGCTGACCCTGGTCGGCGTGGTCCTGCTGCTGGCCACCGTCACCTCGGCGCTGCTGCTGATCCTGCGGATCGCCCTCCACAACGCGGCGGTGCCCTGGGTGGTCGCCGGGGTCGTCGCCTGGCTCGTGCTCTGCTGGTTCGGGCTCCCCGGATGGGCGCTCCACCGGTACGAGCGCCGGAAGTAACCGCCGGACCGGTCGGACAGGCCGGACGGACGGACCAGTCGGAAGGGAGCGTCACCGGAGATGCGCATCGCGTTCCTCGTGGCACCGGAAGGTGTCGAACAGATCGAACTCACCGACCCCTGGCGGGCCGTACAGGACGCCGGAGGCAGTCCCGAGCTCGTGTCAACGAAGCCGGGGCGCGTCCAGGCGTTCCACCACCTGGACAAGGCGGACACCTTCGCCGTCGACGCCAGCCTGGACGACGACGCCCGGCCCGACGACTACGCCCTGCTGGTCCTGCCGGGCGGACTCGCCAACCCCGACGCGCTGCGCCTGGACGAACGAGCCGTGGCGTTCGTCCAGGCGTTCTTCGCCGCCGGGAAACCCGTCGCCGCCATCTGCCACGCCCCTTGGATCCTGGTCGAGGCCGGCGTCGTCGACGGTCGTACTCTCACTTCCTGGCCCAGTCTGCGCACCGACATCCGCAACGCCGGCGGAAACTGGGTCGACGAACAGGTCGTCGTCTGCGGGAACGGACCCAACACCCTGATCACCAGCCGTAGGCCCAAGGACCTCAAGGCCTTCGACACCGCGCTGACCGAGGAACTTCAGCGGGTGAAGCGGTGATCCTCCTCGACGACCGGAGCGGCCGGGGGCGGTGGCTGGGTATGTCGGCGCTTGAACACACTCACGTACGCGGAGGTGCCGATGAAGCCGACCGCCATCAGGATCAGGCCGACAAGCGTGAGGTTCATGCCCTGCACGTGCCAGTCCACGGCGAAGCTGAGGATCGCGCCCACAGCGATGAGGCCGATGCACCATCCCATGCCCATGGTTGATACCTCCATCGGTTCGGCTCAGGAGCGCGTACCCCCGGCCGGGAGGCTCAACCATCGGAGCTTGTGGCGATGACCGCGGTCACCTCCTACCAATAGTGGCGTCGGCCGCCGACAGCGTGACCCGCGGCACCCAGGACCCACAGGGTGAGACCTATGACCAGCAGGATGATGCCGATCGTCCACAAGATATGGAAGCCGAGCACGAATCCGATGATGAGAAGGACGAGTCCAAGGACGATCACGATGATCTCCTGACACGCCCTCGGTTGAGTGATTGTCACATCATGCGGGCGCGCGCTGATATCCATGCGCACGTGATCACTTCCGTAACGGTGGCTACACGTCTTGGCCACCGCTCCCGTTGGACCGTTCGCCACCCCAACTCCACCCACACTGCTGATGAGTTGGGTGCAGGCGTCTCTCGCCGCGCGCCGGGCTCGCCGGAGCGTCCGCCGCATCGGCGCGCCGGTCGACCGCAACCTCCCTCCGTATCCTCCGCGTTGAGCGACCGAGGCTGCCGCGGAGAGGGCGTGAAGTGAAGCGCGTACTCGTCGTCTACTACTCCCAGTCGGGAGATGTCCGGAACGCTCTCGAGGCGCTCACCGCGCCCCTGCGGGCGCCAGGCGTGGAGATCTGCTGGCGGCAGGTCGACAGCGTGCCCCGCTACTCGTTTCCCTGGAGGGCGGCGGAATTCTTCGACTGCATGCCGGAAGCGGTAACCGGTCGGCCGCCGGAGCTGGCGTCGATGGGGCTCGACCCAAGTGAACGCTTCGACCTCGTCATCCTCGGTTGGCAGGTCTGGTTCCTGTCTCCCTCGCTGCCGATGCAGGCGTTCTTCGCCGCACCGGAGGCCGCAGTGCTGCGCGGGACACGAGTGATCAGTGTGATCTGCTGCCGGCAGATGTGGCAGCGCGCGTACGGCAGGATGCGGCGGCTGATCGCTCGGGCCGGCGGCGTCCTCACGGACAACATCGTCCTCACACATCAGGGTGGTTCGTCGGCCGGCTATCTCACAGCCCCCTGGCTCATGATCACAGGGAGGCGCGAAAAGCTCTCCTTCCTGCCCGCCGCGGGCGTCTCCCGCAGTGAGATTCAGGGGCTGGGACGGTTCGGGCAGCGGCTCCGCGAGACCGTGGACCGCTGGGCCGAGCCCCGACCCGCACCGCTCCTCTCGGATCTGGCGCCCGCCAAGGTGCCCACGGCTTCTCTCCTGCCCGAGATGGCGGTCGCCCCGCTCATGGTGGCGCTCGCGCGCATCGCCCGCTTGTGCGGCGGGCCGGGGAGCGTGGTCCGCAAACCGGTCATCTTGCTGTTCGTGCTGATGCTGGTGGTGACGCTGCCGGTCCTCCTCGTGACGTCCGCGGTGCTGACGCCGGTGCTGGGCCGGGTCTTCGCCGGACGTCTCATCCGCTACCTCCGGGGCACGCAGGCGTTGGACCCACAGGACGGCTGCTCATAGTCGTACTTCCGGAAGAAAGGAACGTGAGAAGACAATGCCTGCTTACATTTCCGGGGTCGGAATTTTCCTGCCGAACGAGCCCGTGGGCAACGACGAGATCGAGAACGTGCTCGGGCAGGTCGGCGGCCGACGGTCGCGGACCAAGGCGACAGTGCTGCAGAGCAATGGCATCACGTCCCGCCACTACGCGCTGGATCCGGCGAGCGGCGAGATGACCCACACCAACTGCCAGCTCACCGTGGAGGCGATCCGGGCGCTGTGCGACCGGACCGGATTCTCACTGGCCGACCTGGACACTCTCTCCTGTGGCACGAGCCTGCCCGACCAGGCGTTGCCCAACCACGCGGTCATGGTGCACGGCGAGCTGGGTTGCCCTCCGTGCGAGCCGGTCAGCACCGCGGGTGTCTGCATGTCCGGCCTGACCGCCTTCAAGTACGCCTACCTCAGTGTGCTTTCGGGCAACAGCAGGAATGCCGTCTCGACGGCTTCGGAACTCGCTTCGGCGAGCCTGCGGTCCGCCTACTTCGAGTCCGGCTACAAGCCGGCCGACAGTGACGACGAGCGGGCGACGGAGCGGCTCCGGGCGAACCCCGTGGTCGCCCTGGAGGCGGATTTCCTGCGCTGGATGCTGTCCGACGGCTCGGCGGCCGTACTGGTCACCGACGAGCCCCGGGGCGCGTCGGTCTCGCTGCGGGTCGACTGGGTCGAGATCATCTCCATGGCCCACCTCGCCGATCCGTGCATGTACGCGGGTGCGGTGAAGCACAAGGACGGATCGTTCGTCGGCTGGCGGCAGGCGGGGAGTCCCCGCGCGGCGCTTGAGGGCGAGTACTTCTACATCAGGCAGGACGCCCGGCAGCTCGGCCAGTTGATCACGAAGCTGCTCGGCGAGAGCATCGACGTCCTGCGCGAGCGCAGGGATGTCACCGGTGACGACTACGACTGGTTCCTGCCGCACTACTCGTCCGCGTACTTCCGCCAGCCGTTCGAGGAGACCTTCCGTGAGCGGGGGCTCGGCATCCCGAGCGAGAAGTGGTTCACGAACCTCGCGTCCAAGGGCAACACCGGGTCCGCTTCCGTGTTCATCATGCTTGAGGAACTGCTCAACGGCGGACGGCTGACGCCCGGACAGAAGCTGCTGTGCTGGGTGCCCGAAAGCGGGCGCTTCACCTACGGTTTCATGCAGCTCACCGTGGTGTAGACGCTGGTGCAGGCGCAGTGAAGGAGCGGGCGATGGCATCGGCCTCGCCCGCTCCTTCCGTCGGCGTGAACGCCGCGGCGTCAGCCGACGGCGACCGGTGATTTCTCTTGCGCGAGGACCTTGGACAGGGCCCGCGTCAGTACACCGAGCGCGTCACCAGGGTCGGTGGAGCAGCGCATGGCGATGTGACCGTCCGGCCGCACGAGCACGCAGCCCGACGGTCCCACTTCGTAGAGCTCCTGCCACTGCCCCGTCTCGTCCCGCCAGGCGGTGCCGGGGCCGATGCGCAGCACGCCGACGTCCAGGCCGCAGCGGCGGCCGGCCTCGGCCGCGGCGTTCTCCCATGCCTGGCCCTGCGGGCCGGTCAGCACGGTGAAACGGTCGGCGATCGCGTCGTGAAGGGCCACCAGTTCATCGGTGGCGGTCCGTAGCCACAGGTGAGGGGCTCGCGCTCCGGGGCATGCCGTGGGCCGGTAGACCGACACGGTGGACTCGGGTGCCGAGGTGCCGTCCGCGACGATCGCGGCCGAGTCGTAGACGAAGCCGAAGGTCTGCCCGGTGAAGAAGGCCTGTTCGCGCTGTGCCGGGATGGCGGCGGAGATTTGGGCTCGCAATGCCGCGCCCTCGGGGGACTGTTCGTTCTCGACCTCAAGGAGCGAGGAAGGGTCGGCGAGCAGGGCTCCTGTGGGAGCCATGCGCTCGGCGTTGGCAACGCTCTGCTCCGCGTTGGCCATGGCGACCGGGCGCCGCTCGGTCTCGTAGGTGTCGAGCAGTGCTTCCCCGGCGGTGCCTTTCCATACATGGACGAGTTTCCAGGCGAGGTTGTGGGCGTCCTGGATACCGGTGTTCATGCCGAAGCCGCCGGTCGGCGGGAAGCGGTGGGCGGCGTCGCCGGCCAGGAAGACACGTCCCTCGCGGAATCGCTCGGCGATGGCGGTCTCCATCCGCCACGGGAAGACGCCGAGGACGTCGACGGCCACGTCGGGTGTTCCCACCGCCTGACGGACGATCTCCGCACAGCGCTCCGGGGTGAAGTCCTGTGCGGCGTGGAGGGAGGGGTCGTAGCCGAAGAGGTACACCCAGCGGTGGTGGCCGTCCAGAGTGATGAACACTCCCTGCGTATCCGGGTTGACGATCCACCACAGCAGGAACGGCCGGTCCTGCCGGCAAGCGGCGAGGTCGGCGGTGAAGTGGACACCGATCATGTGCCCCGCCGCCTGCAGCCGGGGGGTGGGGATCCCCAGACCGCGCCGGATCGTGCTGTGGGAACCGTCGGCCGCGATGACGTACGTGGAGCGGAAGGTCCGCTCCGCGCCGTCCCGCACCGACCGCGCTCTCGTGGTGACGCCCGAGGCGTCCTGCTCGGTGGACAGCACTTCCGTCGCGAACTCCACGGTGACGCCGGGGTGGGCTTCGGCCGCCTGGAGGAGGTGGGGTTCCAGCACGTCCTGGGGGCAGGAACGCAGGATCTCGCTGGAGTGCGTCAGCATCGCCTCAAGGGCGGCGGGGTCGTCCTCGATCATGATCCGTCCGAGTTCCCGGCCCGCCATGCGGGTCATCCACCCCATGCCCAGGCCGCGTTCCGGCGGCAGCGCGGCCTCGCCGACCTCACCGGACAGGCCCCACTGCCGGAAGAGCTCCATCGTACGGGCGTTGACGACGTGTGCCTTGGGATGCCGGGACGTACCGGGGTGCCGGGCCACCACGTGGGTCCGCACCCCCGCCCTGCCCAACAGGAGCGCGGCGCTCAGGCCCGTAGGACCGGCGCCGACGACCAGGACGTCGAGCTGTGGCGTGGCCATCACAGACCTCCAGAGGTGTGGGTTGCGTGCGTCACGGAGCCGTGAACAGCAGGACGGCGTTCTGCCCGCCGAATCCGAAGGAGCAGCTGACCCCCGTGTCCGCGGCCGCCGGGCGGGGCAGGCCCGCGACCACGTCCACCTTGTGGGGCCCGTCCTGAACCTCGAAGTTCGCCGTCGGCGGGACCTTCCCGTGGCGCAGGGCGAGGACGGTGTATGCCGCCTGGATAGCTCCGGCCGCTCCCAGCGCATGACCGATCACGCCCTTGGAGGCGGTGACCGGCGGCATGTCGTCACCGAAGACCCGGACGAGGGCCGCCGCCTCGGCCGCGTCGTTCATCCGGGTCGAGGTGCCGTGCGCGTTGACGTGGCCGATGTCCCGGGGGCGGCAGCCGGCGTCTGCCAGGGCCGCTCGCAGGACCCGGACCACGCCGTCGCCGTCGGGATGCGGGGCGATGGGATGGTAGGCGTCGGAACCCGCTCCGTAACCGCGCAGCAGGGCCAGGACGGGTGCCCGGCGGGCACGGGCGGTGGAAAGGCGTTCCAGTACGAGGACGGCGGCGCCCTCGCCCAGGACGAAGCCGTCGCGTGCCGCGTCGAACGGCCGGCTGGCGAGCTCCGGTCGCTCCCGGCGCCGGGACAGGGCCCGCATCCGGGAGAAGCAGGCCGCCGCGATACGGGACCCCGGCGATTCGCTTCCGCCCGCGAGGACGACGTCGCAGGTGCCCGAGCGCAGCAGGTCCCGTGCGACCCCGATCGCCGTGGCGCCCGAGGCGCAGGCGCTGGAGGTGGTGAAGTTGGGGCCGCACGCCCCGAGGTCGATGGCGACCTCGCCCGCGGCCATGTTCGGCACGCTGCGCGGGAGGGCGAGCGGTGAGACCCGCTCCGGGTTTCCCGCGACGAGATGGCCGAACTCGGTGAGGTAGCCGCCCAGGCTGTTGGTCCCGACCCCCAGGACGACTCCGACCCGCTCCGCCTGCCAGGCGCTGGTGTCGAGGTCGGCGTCGGCGACGGCCCGCCGCGCGGCCACGAGGGCGTACTGGATGAAGGGGTCCACTCGCCGCGCGAGGGACAGCCCGAGTTCCTTCCTGGCGTCGAAGCCGAGCACCCGGCAGGAAAAGTTTGTGGGTATTCCGGCCAGTTCAGGATCGGTGGTGGCCAGCGAACGGCCCTCGCACAGGGCCGCCCAGTTCGCCTCCGTCGTGTGCCCTGCCGGGGTCACCAGGCCGAGGCCGGTGACCGCGATCTCAGGCTGCACGTGCGATCACCCGGGCCACGTCGCCGAGGCTGGTCGTCCGCGAGAGGTCCAGGGCCTCGTCCGGTACCGCGATGTCGAACTCCGCCTCCGCAGCCACCACGAGTTCCATCATCGCGAGCGAGTCCACGCCGAGGCTCTCGAGCGTGGTCTGCTCGGTGAGCTCCGCCGGGTTCACGTTCAGTTCAAGGTGTTCGGTCACCAAGCGGACGAGCTGCGGGGGAAGCGCCGACGGCGACGTCTGCTGCACTGCTTCTGTCATGGTGGGTCTCCTCATTTTCATCGGTGAGCAGCGGTCGGGGCCGCTTCTTGTGATCGCCACGCCCTGGGGCGCGTCATGTGCAACGGCTTCCGGATCATTGGGCTACGAGGTGTCACCCGGTCGTGGCCGCTTCGTCGGGCTCCCTCGATGACCCCAATCCCTGTGATTCCTCAGGGGACTTGGCCTTCGTAGGGGCGCTGACGAGGAAACAGACCGTGACGGCGACAACGGCGGCGACCGTGCTGAGCGCCGTGGACATGCCGCTCATGAAGGCGTCCTTGACGCCCGAGGCGAGGGTCGCGCCCTCGGCCCCGACGCGATCGGCCACGTGGTCGGCCACGTAGAGGCCGCCCGCCGGGGAGTGGCGCACGGCTTCGGCCGCGGCTTCGGGCAGGCGCGAGACCACGTCGGGAAGCGAGGAGCGGTAGTGGCTGCCGAACACGGAGCCCATCAGCGCGATGCCCACGGCCGCGCCCACCTCGCGGGTCACGTCGTTCACGGCAGAGGCGACACCCTGCTGGTCACGGGTGAGCGAGCCGGTGATCGCCGCGGTCCCGACGGCTCCCGTCATGCCGACACCGGCGCCGGCGGGCAGGAGGCAGCCGAGAAACGGCAGGTATCCGGAATCGGCATGGAGCAGCGACCCCGCGAACAGGCCCGCGCTCAGCAGAAGCAGTCCGGTCGTCATCACCGTGCGCATGCCGAGCGTGCGGGCCAGCCGCGGGGTCAGCTGCGAGGTGGGCACGACGACGAGGGCGATGGGCACGAGGGCCACGGCGGATTTCCAGGGGGTGTAGCCGAGGACCAGCTGTACGTACTGCAGGCCGACGAAATAGAACCCGAAGACCGCCATGAACTGCACCGCGATGGTCACGGCCCCGGCCCGGAAGCCCCGGTTGCGGAAGAGGCGGGGGTCGAGCAGGGGTTGAGCGGCTCGCAGCCCGAGGACGACATACGCGACACCGGCCAGCGCCGCGGCGACCAGGGCCCCGATCACCTGCGGTCGGCCCCATCCCCGGTCGTTCCCCTCGATCAGGGCGTACACGAGGGCACCGGGAGCGAGGGCGGTGCACGCCGCCCCCGCCGCGTCGAAGCGGCGCGGGCACGCCTCCCTCGTCTCCGGGGCCAGGAGCACGGCCGCGAGGGCGGCGGCCAGGGCGACGACAGAGCTGGTGACGAAGATCGACCGCCAGCTGAACCACTCCAGCAGGGCTCCGGACGCGAGCATCCCGATGATGACGCCCGAGGCCCCGCACCCGGCCCAGATGGCGACGCCGCGCGAGCGCTGCCCGGCGGGCAGGACGGCGGTCATCGTCGACAGGGTGCCCGGCATGATCATGGCCGCGCCGACGCCCATGACCACGCGCCATGCGACCAGGGGGCTCGTACCGGCCGCGTCGGCCGCGGCGAGGGCCGCGGCCGCGAAGACCACAGTGCCGACGACAAGTACGGCACGACGGCCCACACGGTCGCCGAGAGCACCCATGGGCAGCACGAGCCCTGCGAGGGTCACCGTGTAGCCGTCGACGATCCACGTCAGGGACGTGGTGGACGCGGCCAGGCCGACGGCGAGGTCCGGCAGCGCGAGGTTGAGGGCGGACATGGAGGCGACGACCAGGATCAGCGCCAGACTCATGGAGAACAGGACTCCACGGGGCTTTCCCCGGCTGACGGCGTCGGCTTCGTCACACGGGGACTCGGTGGCGGCCGTCATCGGACGCGGTGCCCTTGTCCCTGTGCTTGTCCTTGTGCCTGTCCCCGTCCGTATCCAACCGGGCAGGACGTTGCGCGTACCGCTGAGGGACCGAGGTCGGAGACCGGACCGCACGGCAGTGTTGAGGTGCTCACGGGATCACAACTACCAGCTGCCTGCGGAGACATGGCACGGTCTCACGAACGCGGGATGCCGAAGTACGTTCGTTGACAACCGAGTTGTCGGGTGGCCGGCTACGTGCCCGTCACGGCGGCCGGCCGCGCCGGCTCGTCCACGTCGAGGGCGAAGCCGATGGCGCTGTGCATATGGGCGTACATCTCCATGCCGCGGGCGGCGACGAGGGGGCCGAGGTCGAGGACGTCACTCCAGCCGTAGGCGGTGAGGAGGTCGGTGACCTGCTGCTTGGCGCCAGCGTCCGCACCCGCGACGAACATGGTGTGATCCCCGCCGCCGACGGCCCGGGGGTCGACGACAGTGGCCTGTTCCTGGGTGACGAACGCCTTGACGACCTTCGTCCGCGGCAGGGCGCGCTGGATCCGCTCACCCAGGCTGTCGCTGTCGCACGGGTCGAGGACGGGCATGGTGCCCCCAGGGGGTGGGCCGACTACACCCTCGACGCCGATCCGGAGGTCCTGGCCCACCTCCGCGCCACCGCCCGGCGCCACCTGCGCGCCCTGAGGGCCTTGAGCTGAACCACCCCGGCGAGCTGCCCCCCGGCGGCGGACACCGGGGGAGGCTCGCCCCAGGCGGGTGGTGGTCAGGCGTCGCCGCGCTGGTGGTGCGGCTGGAGGGTCTCGTGCACGGTGCCGGAATGGTCACGCAGGGCCGCGGAGAGCCCCCATGGCCTCGGCTGCGGCTCCTGGACGAAGGTCACGTCCCGCCCGGACAGTTCCTCGAAGGCCGCACGGCTGCCGCCTTCAGGCCCGCCCGTCTTGAAGCCCGCCCCGAACCGGCTGGTCGCGGCCGGGGCCCGCGCGTGTGGTCGTAAAGTCATGATCATGCACGCCAGCCTCACAGAACACGCTCGATGCCTGTACGGCGACGAATACCAGGACGCACCCGCGTGCGGCGGTGGCCACCACGAGCAGTATTTCGTGGAGGAACTCACCTTCGCCGACGCGGACTCGATCGTCGCCATGCTCCGTGACCTGTCTCCCCGCCTTGTCGAAGGGCGCCTTCCCGGCTGGGTCCGGAACCTCGCCTACCGGCTGGCGATCCTTCAGCGCCCCGACGACCCCGCCCTGCTGCGCGAGGCGGCCGACAGTCTCTATCTGCACGGTCCCGTCTGGGACGACGTGGCCGCCGACTTCCGGCGCCGGGCCGACGCCCTGGACGCGGCCGGCGCGGCCCTCGGCGCCTCCCGGTAGCCCGGGGCGAGGGAGAGGGGGAGGGGCTAGCGCGACACGAGGAAGTGGACCTCGCGGGGCCTGACCTCCAGGTCGCTCAGGCCGTCGGGTGTCGCGCCCATTTCGCGGCCGACTTCGGCCGCCGCCAAGAAGGCCTCTTCGGACTCGTACGCGCCGGTGGTGACGACAGCGCCGCCGTCCGGGGTGACCCAGACCCCGACGGACAGGAATCCGGGCTGGCGCCGCGCCGCCTCGGCGACCTGGTGGGCCTCGCGAACGAACTCCTCGAGGTGCTCGGGGGCGGGGTAGTGGAAGGCGACGAAACCGAATGACATGGGGTGTCCTCTCCGGGTTATACGATGCCGTACAACGCGAGGCTAGGTCGTTGTACGGCTCCGTACAACCGGGTTGACAGGGTGAGGTGGGCCACAGATGGGCGCGTTGCGCACACCGCGGGAGAAGTGGGTCGAGGCGGGGCTGCAGGCTCTGGCCTCAGGCGGGGTGGACACAGTGCGGGTCGAGGCGCTCGCCAAGGCGCTGGGGGTGACCAAGGGCGGTTTCTACGGGTACTTCGCCGACCGCGACGCACTGCTGACCGAAATGCTCGACGCCTGGGAGCGCGAGAGCGTCGACGACGTCATCGACCGCGTCGAGCGTGAGGGCGGCGACGCGCGGGACAAGGTCCGTCTGGCCGGGCAGCTCACCTTCTCCAGCGACCGGCTGCTCCCCATCGACCTGGCTGTTCGCGAATGGGCCCGCCGCGACCGGACCGTCGCCGACCGCCTGCGCCGTGTGGACAACAAGCGCATGCAGTTGGCGCGCGACACGATCAGCACCTTCTGCGCCGACCCCGACGAGGTGGAGGCCCGCGCCCTGCTCGCCTTCTGCACGGCCATCGGCAGCCACTTCCTCGCCGCCGACCACCCCGGCGGCACCCGCGCCCCGGTCATCGCCCGCGCCGCCGACATCATCCTCGACGTCCCGCACGACAACCCCGCTGGATGACGCTTGGTCAGGTCCCTGGGGGCCTGTCCATTTGAATCATTGCGCGCGGTGGAACCCGAACCCGAACCCGCCCCGGCGCGGCTGCCGTGAGCTCTGGGCGGCGGGTGGTGGCCCGGCAGCAGGGTCTGCCGGGCCACGCTTCGGTCAGTGGGTGTCGGTGCGCCTTTCGAGACGGGTGCCGTGGCGGAGGGTGATCGACATGAGGTCGCTCGGAGAGTCCAGTTCCAGGCGGTGCCAGCGGCCTCGGGGGACGATCACGGCGGCGCCCGCCGGCAACCGCACTGCCTCGCTGGATTCGTCGGGTCCGGTGGGGCGGAAGTGGATCCGGGCGCCGCCTGCCAGGCAGCACACCGCCTCGTCCGCCTCCGGGTGCATTTCCCAGTGGTCGACGTGGACGTCGGCGTCGGTCTCCACGTGGAAGGTCGCGATCTGCCATGCGCCCGAGTCGCTGCTCGCCATTCGGCGTTCGGCGGCCCGGACGTCGCCGTCGGGGTGGAACAGCAGGGCCGAGGCGAACAGGTCGATGGGTGTCGTCGTCATGACGGTGTTCCTTCCAGTTGATTCTCTGCGGGGGTAGGGGTGGGGGTGGCGGTTTGCGGGGTGGTCGGCACGGCGCGGTGGCGGGGCAGTACGGCGACCGCCACGGCCGCGGCGAGCAGGAAGAGCGCGGCGGTGACCGCCAGGCCCAGGGCGTAGCCGTCGTTCAGAGCGGCGGGGTCGGTGGCCGTGCCGGTGCGGTGCGCCGCGACGGTCGCGAGGACGGCCAGGCCGATGCAGCCGCCGAGTTGGCGGGAGCTGTTGAAGACGCCTGATGCCATGCCGGCCTCGCGGGGGGTGATGCCTGTGGTCGCGGCGGCGGCGACCGGGGCCAGGACCAGTCCGGTGCCGATGCTGGTGAGGACGGAGGGGCCGAGTACGTCGGTGAGGAAGCCGCCGTCCGGTTCGATGGTGGAGAACCAGGCCAGCCCTGCGGCGGCCAGCAGCGCGCCGGGCACCAGAGCCGCGCGCGGGGAGCGGGAGGAGGTGATGCGGGTCGCGGCGACGGTGCCCGCGACCAGGCCGACGGAGAAGGGCAGGAACGCGGCACCGGTGGCAGCGGCGCCCATGTCCAGGACCTGTTGCAGATACAGGGACACGAAGTAGAAGGCGGTGAACTGCCCGGCCGCCGCGAGGAACACCAGGACGTTGGCGCCGGCGACCCAGCGGCTGCGCAGCAGCCCGAGGCGCAACAGTGGTGCCGCGGCCCGGGATTCGGTGACGACGAAGGCGGCCAGCAGTACGGCCGAGGCGGCGAGGGCCACCAGCGTGGCCGGGGAGCCCCACCCGACCGTGTCGGTGCGGACGACGCCGAACACCAGCAGCCCGATTCCGCCGGTCGCCAGGACGGCGCCGAGCATGTCCGGAGCCTCGCGCCGGGTGGGAGGTGCGTCGGCGGGCACGCCCGCGTGGACCAGTGCGAGAGCCGCCGCGACGATGGGCAGGTTGATCAGCATGACCCACCGCCAGCCCGCGTACTGCGTGAGCAGCCCGCCCGCGAGCACACCCAGCGCGCCGCCCGCCGCGTTCACCGCGCTCCACACCCCGAGCGCCCGGGTGCGCCGAGGCCCCTCGGGGAACGTGGCGGTCAGCATGGCCAGCGCGGCCGGAGCGGCTGCGGCGGCGCCCAGGCCCTGGCCGGCCCGGGCGGCGACCAGTTGCCAGGGCGCCTGGGCCAGCCCGCCCGCCAGTGAGCACAGCCCGAAGACCGCCAGGCCCAGGGTGAAGAGCCGACGCCGGCCGTAGAGGTCGCCGGCCCGGCCACCCAGCAGCAGAAGCCCGCCGAGTGTGAGCGCGTAGATGTGCACGACCCAGGAGAGGCCGAGCGGGGTGAATCCCAGTGCGAGGCGGATCGCGGGCAGCGCGACGTTGACCACCGACATGTCCAGGGCGACGACGAACTGCGCGACGGCAGCCGCGGCCAGCACGGCTCCGGGACGCCCCCGTAAGTTTCTGTACATGTAAGAAAACTACCGCCTGGTGCGCCCCGGTGTCGACACCCAGGGGATGATGGGGGCATGCCGCAACCGCCCGCACCGCGCAAGACCCCCGGCCGACCTCCCCGGATCTCCCGAGACGAGATCATCGGGACGGCCCTCCGGATCCTGGACGAGGAAGGCGTGGACCGGTTGACGATGCGTCGGCTGGCCACGGAGGTCGGCAGTACGCCCATGGCGCTCTACCATCACGTCCGCAACAAGGACGAGCTGCTCGTGCTGCTGCTGGACGACTACGCGACACGGACACTGCGCCGGCCCGAACTGCCCGACCGGCCCCGCGAGCGGGTCGTCGTCGCCGCGGAGGCGATTCACGAGGTCCTGGCGGCCTGCCCCTGGATCGTGACGGTGCTGACCGCTGACGACCTGCTGTCCAGGACCGCGCTGTGGTTCGTCGAGCAAATAGTGGACGGGTTCGTCGACTGCGGGCTGACCCCCGACCAGGCCGTGCACGGTTACCGCGCGATCTGGTACTACACAGCCGGAGAGATCATGGTCCGGGCGGCAGCGGCCCGGCGACGCGCGGAAGACGACCGTCCCGTCCACCGGGAGAGCGTCTTCGCCGACCTCGACCCCGAAGAGGTTCCCCGGTTGGCGCAAGTCGCCGGCCGATGGGAGGCGCTGACCGCCCAGGACACCTATTCGGACGGGCTCCGAGCCCTGGTGGACGGCCTCGCCGCCCGGTAACGGCACACCGCCGCCACCACGTCGCCCACCAGCGACCACGCACTCCTGTGGTCACCACACGGAGGAAGGCGTCCCGTTGCCTCGTTCAACCCCCTTGACCTGCGGCCTCACGCGTAAACGCAACGGCGTCGTCGGTTAACGTACCCGCGTGATCTTGCGGTCGTCATCGGGGCGACGGGCACAGGACGGAAGGAAACCCCATGCGGACGGCGTCGGGGGACCATGCCCACGAGGAGGGCCTTGAGGAGGAGGACCACGAAGAGGTCTTCCCCTTCGTCCCCGCCCCCAGGGACGGCACCCGCTGGACGGCGCCCACCGACGTCGAACAGCAGCTGTACCGGCTGACCCGCACCGGCAACGCGTACGCCTATCTGCGCATCCTCGCCATCGAGGGCGTCTACTACCCCGTGCGGCTCGACGAGGCGCGGGCGGCCGGCGAGGACGAGTTCCCCATGCTGACCGTCCCGCTCGCCGACGGGCGCGTCGCCGCGCAGGTCTACACGGCCGGCCTGCTGCCGCGCACGCATCCGCACCTGGTCTACGAGTACGCGACGCTCGGGGCGCTCGCGGGGATCCTCCCCGGCGACGTGGACATCCTCGCGGTCAACGCCGCCACGCCCTGCGAGGAGTACTTCTCCACCGACGACGACGAACGGGAGACCTGGCTCGACCTCCACCACGATCTGTTCGAACCGGACGGCCTGGGCGACCGCGTGGTGACCCGCCGTACGGGCGCCCCGCCGCCCGGCCCGCTGCTGCACGGCCTGGCCTGCGGCGCCCATCTGTGCTTCCAGAACGGCGACGCGTGGAACACCCCGCACTGGCACGGCTCGGGCTACCGGGGCGAGGTCGAGCGGATCGCCGCCGGCTGGTCCGTCCACGGGCGCGACGACTGGCGCTCGACGCAGGAGCGGCTGCTCGACGGCGAAGTGAGCCCCTGGTACTGGGACTTCGTCCTCGGCGCCCGCGTCGCGCTCGCGCCCGGCTCTCGGCGCGGCCACGTCGATCCGCAGCGGTGGCGCGCCCTGGTCGAGGCTGAGCTGTGGGCCCGCGCCCGGGAGAACGGAGTCCCCTCCGGCGACCCGGAGTTCGCCGGCCTCGTGGCGCACCTGCGCACCCTGGTGGGCGAGATCCTGCGGTACGAGGCGCGGTTCCGCGCCGACGGGCTCCTGCCTCCCGACGGGGTCGTACGCACGATCGCCGCCTGGGACATCGGCCGCGGCTCCAGCATGGCCCGCTGGGGCCGCGGCGCCCGGTACGCCACGGAGGCCGAGATGCTCACGGCCCTGGAGCGCGCCTCCAAGGCCGCGCGGGACGCGTACGGCTCGTGGGAGGAGTTCTCCGCGGGCTATGTGCTGGGCCGGTGCCTGCACTTCGACGAGGAGCGGTTCGGCGCCTGGTACACGGAGGTCCTGGAGGCGCATCGCGCGCTGGTCACCGACCCGGAAAGCCCATGGCGCACGGTGCCTTTCGCGGACGAGCGGGACGGGCGGGAAGGGCTGGGATGAGCGGGGCGGGCGACACGGCCCGAGGTGACGTGGCGCCCGGCCGCCTCCCGCCCGGCCCCCGCCCCGGCTACGCGACCTGCCGGCCCACGAGATAGCCCGTCAACGGAGCCGTGGACCGTATCCGGACCTTGTCCACGACGCGGTCGGCGGGCAGGTGGAGGACGAGCTTGTCCCCGGCGACGGTGACCGGGACGGGCCCGGCCGCCCGGCCCCACGCGCCGCCCTCGTCATGGAAGGCGGTGGTGACCTGGCCGTCCTTGCCCTGGGCGGAGAGGATCAGCCAGATGGGGCCGTTGCGGGCGCCGCCCGCCGGCGCGGCGAGGGTGCCGGCGGGCTCGACGGGCAGGTCGAAGTCAGCGTTCGCCGGGACATCGAAGTAGGAGTACATGTCTTCCTCCGTATAGCGGGCGGGAGGGGTGGGGGGAGTGTGCTGGAACGACAGGCTCCAGTCGCGGAGTTCGGCCGTGCTGCCGAGGGGGCAGTAGTCGCGGTCGACGCCGCCGGCCTCGCTGTACTGGTGGAAGAGCCAGGGGTCGCGGATGCCGGGCCGGCCGGCCGGTCGTCCTGCCGTGGCGATCCACAGGAAGTCGCCGCAGTTCGAGGTCCGGTCGACGTTCAGCCAGTACTCGAGGTTGCAGTACATGCCGACCGCGTGGTCCGGCATGCTGCCCTTCACGTACTCCAGCCAGGCGTCGCGGTAGACGAGCTGACGGGATTTCGGGACGTTCGCGTTGGCGTCGTCGTAGCCCTCCCAGTCCAGGACGATGATGTCGCCGGGGCGCCAGGCGACCTGCCGGAGGAAGTAGTCGGCCTCCGCGCGGGGGTCGTTGGCCATGTGGGGGTAGTGGTAGGCGCCCCAGACGAGACCGTTCGCCTTGGCGTGGTCGCGCTGGGAGACCCATTTGGGGTTGATGTAGCCGAGCCCTTCGGTGATCTTGACGAAGACGAAGGAGAGCCCGCTGATGTCGGGGGTGGAGGACTGGTACGAGGCCCAGTCCTGGCCGAGGATGCCCATTCGGTGCCTCTTCGCGGTGAGCCGAGTGCGCATGGCGGTGATGGTGGGGGACCGCGCCTTGGCCGTCCGGGGCCGGCCGGCGCGGGGGTGGCCGGGACAGCGTCGTACAACGGTTCGCTTCCGGCAAGCGTCCCGGCGGACGAAATGCCTCTCCTCGGCCTCCCCCGGCCTCTCCCCGGCCTCTGGCCCCTCCTCGAACGTCGCGCTGACGAAGCGCACCGAGGTCCCGGACGGTCGTGTCCTCCGGATGCGCCCAGGCATGTTCGGGCGCAGGCTGGACGCATGTCCGGACCTGCGCGGATCCACCTTCGCGGTGAGCGCGCGCACGAGGACGGTGTGTGAGGGCACCGCCCGGACGGAGGCGGAGCGGATGGCGCCGATCACGGTGGCGATGGCGGGCGACACCATGCTGGGACGCGGGGTCGGCGAGCGGCTCGGGGAGATCCCGGAGCCCGCGACGATCCTGAGCGAGGAGATCCGGGACGTCATCGCCGGGGCGGATCTGTGCGTCCTCAATCTGGAGTGCTGCGTCTCCGGCCGGGGCGAGCCCTGGGCGGCCCCCGGCAAGCCCTTCTTCTTCCGGGCGCCCCCGCCGGCCGCCGCCGTCCTCGCCGAGCTGGGTGTGGACTGTGTGACCCTCGCCAACAACCACGCCCTCGACTACGGCTACGACGCCCTCGCCGACACCCGCGAGCTGCTGACGGCGGCCGGCATCCGGGTCGTCGGCGCCGGGGCGGACGTGGCCGCCGCCCGCGCGTACACGGTGCTGGAGGCGCGCGGGGTACGGCTGGCCGTGGTCGGCGTCACCGATCACCCGGACGACTTCGCCGCCGGCCCCGACCGGCCCGGCGTGGCCTTCGCGGATCTGCACAGGGGAGTGCCGCACTGGCTCACCGAGCTGGTGGGGCGGGCCGCGGCGGAGGCCGACGCCGTGCTGGTCACCCCGCACTGGGGACCCAATATGACCTCGGCGCCGCCCCACCACGTACGGGCCGCCGCGGCGGAGCTGCTGGCGGCCGGGGCCACCCTGATCGCCGGGCACTCCGCACACGTCTTCCACGGCGTGGCCGGATCCGTGATCCACGACATGGGCGACTTCGTCGACGACTACGCCGTCGACCCCGTCCTCCGCAACGATCTCGGGCTGCTCTTCCTCGTCACCCTGGACAACCCCGCGCCACCGGACGGCCCGGCCCCGGCGCGCTACCGGCCGGTCCGCCTGGAGGCCCTCCCCCTGTGGCTCGACTACTGCCGCACCGAGCCGGCGCGCGGCGAGGACTGGGAATGGGTCCGTGAGCGCTTCTCCCGGGCCTGCGCCGCCTTCGGCACGCCCGTGACCGTACGGGGCGAGCGACTGTTGGTGGAATGGCCGCCCACCTCCGAGTGACCCCCGTCACATGGAGGGCCGTGCGCCCACGGCCGCGCCGGAAGGGTGTTCACGCCGCGCGTGTAGCTTTTGCTGTGCAGCCGTGCCGATGACATCTGCGCGGCATGTACCCGTCACCCGACCGTACGCATACCGTGCTGCCGCCCCGGTACCGCCGTACCGATACGAAGGACGCCCCACCCATGCCCTACGTGCGCCACTGGTTGCGCAACTCCATCCTGCTGTTCGCGGTCGCGATCGTGCTCGGGCTGGTCGCCGCGCACACCACGCTGATCCAGCCGCACGATCTGTCGCTGGACCGGACGATCCAGACCAATCTGCGCACCCCCTGGCTCAACCACGCGATGGAGCTGGTCAGCTACTGCGCCTCGCCGGTCGCCGGCGTGCTGATCCTCGTGGCCTGGAGCGGGTGGCTGTTGTTCGTGCGGCGCCGGCCGACCGCCGCGGTCGCCACCTTCCTCGTGGTCGCCGTCGGCTGGAACAGCACCCAGGTCGCGAAGGCCATCGTGGCCCGTGAGCGGCCGCCGCGGCAGTTCTCCCTCGACCCGGAGATCGGCTCCAACAGCTTCCCCAGCGGTCACACCGCCTTCACCGTCGCCGCCGTCGTGGCCGCGTACTTCCTCCTCCGCGAGACCCGGCACCGCCGTACCGTCCTGGTCTGCGGTGTCTTCGCGGTCCTGCTCGTCGCCTTCTCCCGGATGTACATCGGCGCCCACTACCCCACCGACACCTTCGGTTCGGTGCTGATCGCGGGCTCCGCCATCCTCTTCGTCACCGGCGTGTGGCACGCCTGGCTGCTGCCGAGGCTCGACACGCTGCCGCTGGTGGCGCCGCTGCTGACGCGCTTCGGCCTCGCGGAGGAGCGGGCCGCGCTCGCGCCCGCCGAGGACGACGGCCATGGCGGCGACGACCACGACGGCCACGAGGGCCGCGACGGCCACCCGGAGCAGGGCCACTTCGGCCAGTACGGCGGGTACGCGCAGCAGGCCCAGCAGGCCCAGCAGGCCCAGCAACCCCCCCACGCCCAGCAGCCCCAGCACAACCCGTACGGGCAGCACGACGCGTACGGCGGGCAGGGCCAGTACGGGCAGCCCCCCGCCCAGGGGCAGTACGGACAGCAGGGCGCCTACGCCCCGTACGGGTACGGGCAGCAGCAGCCCGAGCAGAACGGCCAGTACGGGGCGTACGGCCAGCACGGCCAGCACGGCCAGCACGGCCAGAACAACCAATACGGGGCGTACGGGCAGTACGGGCAGTACAACGGCCACGCCGGGCAGGGCGGCCAGTACGACGGCGGTGGCCAGGGCGGCCAGGGCGGCGGCTACGCCGGCCAGTACGACGGCGACGCCGGGCAGGGCGGCGGCTACGGTGGCCAGCCGGGCGACTGGACCGACGGCCCGTCCGAGGGCGGACGGCACGGGGCGGGCGGCGACCCCTCCGCCGGCGGGTGGCACCGCCGCTGAGGCGGCGGCCCGAACCGGAAAACGGCCGAAGAGCACCACGTCATGGCGGACTTCCCACGGGAGGTCCGCCATGATCCTTGTTAACCCCCGCCGCGCGTGGGCCCGTTGATAGCGTGCGGCCATGGACTTCCGTCACCTGGGACGCAGCGGACTGATCGTCAGCCGGATCGCCTACGGCAACTGGCTCACCCACGACGCGTCGCGCGGCGAGGAGACCGAGCGCGCCTGTGTGCGCGCCGCCCTCGACGCCGGCATCACCACCTTCGACACCGCGGACGTCTACGCGGACACCCGCGCGGAGGAGTCCCTCGGCCGCGCTCTGAAAGGGGTGCGACGCGAGGGGCTGGAGATATTCACCAAGGTCTTCGCCCCCACCGGGCCGGGCCGCAACGACCTCGGGCTCTCCCGCAAGCACATCCGCGAATCGATCGACAACTCCCTGCGCCGCCTCGGCACCGATCACGTGGACCTCTACCAGGCCCACCGGTTCGACCCCTCCACGCCGCTGGAGGAGACCATGGAGGCCTTCGCCGACGTGGTCCATGCGGGCAAGGCCCACTACATAGGCGTCTCCGAGTGGACCGCCGACCAGATCCGCCGGGGCGCCGCGCTCGCCCGGGAGCTGCGGATCCCCCTGATCTCCAACCAGCCGCAGTACTCCGCCCTGTGGCGGGTCCCCGAGGCCGAGGTGATCCCCGCCTGCCAGGAGCTGGGCATCGGCCAGATCGTCTGGTCGCCGCTGGCCCAGGGCGTGCTCACCGGCAAGTACGAGCCCGGCGGCCAGTGGCCGGCCGGTTCCCGTGCCACCAGCGAGAACGACGGCTCCGAGCTGCTGGGCGGCTGGCTCAAGGACGACGTCCTGCGCCGGGTCGCCGGGCTGCGGCCCGTCGCCGACGGGCTCGGGCTGACCCTCGCCCAGCTCGCCCTCGCCTGGGTCCTGGCCCGTCCCGGCGTCGTCACGGCCGTCATCGGCGCCTCCCGGCCCGAGCAGATCACCGGCAACGCCGAGGCCGCCGACGTCGCGCTGGACGAGGAGACCGTCGCCCTGATCGACGCCGCGCTCGCCCCGGTGGCCACCACGGACCCGGGCGAGACGGCGAAGAGCAGCCCGGGTTCGCCCGACTGGCGCACGGCCTAGCGCGAACGGCAGGAGGCCCGGCCCCGCTCTCGCGGGACCGGGCCCCCGGTCCGGTGCCCGGCCGGCCCGTCAGCCGGCTGCCACTCGACCGGCCACTACTCGGCCGGCTACCGCTCAGCCGGCTACCACACGACGGGCAGCTTCAGCAGGCTCCGCACCTGCATGCCGTCCTTCCACTCCAGCTCCTCGAACGGCACCGCGCAGCGCATCCCGGGGAAGCGCTCCAGCAGCGTCGCCAGCGCCACCTGGAGCTGGAGCCGCGCCAGCGGCGCGCCCAGGCAGCGGTGGATGCCGTAGCCGAAGGCCAGGTGGGGGTTGTGCTCCCGGCCGATGTCGAAGCGGTCGGCGTTCTCGAAGACCGTCTCGTCGCGGTTGGCCGAGGGGATCGCCGGCAGGACCGACTCGCCCGCGCGGACCAGCGTGCCGCTGAGTTCCACGTCCTCCGCGGCGTAGCGGGCGAAGGTCACGTGCGAGATCAGCGGGACGTAGCGCAGCAGCTCCTCGACGGCCTGGGGGACGAGCGCGGGCCGCCGGACGAGGGTCTCCAGCTGGTCCGGGTGGGTGAGCAGGACGTAGAGGGAGTCGATGAGCTGGGAGGAGACCGTCTCGTGGCCCGCGATCAGCAGCACGCTGATCAGCTCGACCATCTCCTTCTCGGAGAGCCGCTCCTCCTCGTCGCTGGCCTTGACCATGCCGCTGATGAGGTCCTCGCGGGGCTCGACGCGGCGCTCGCGCACGAGCTTGGCGATATAGCCGTGGAGGGCGTCGGTGCCGTCCTGGGTCTCCTCGGCCGTCATCACGGTCGTGGCGGAGAAGGCGTCCATCCACTGCCGGAAGTCGTCGCGGTCCTCGAAGGGCACGCCGAGCAGGTCGCAGATGACGGCGCCCGCCATCGGTACGGCGTACTCCTCCATCAGGTCGCCGGGGGCGCCGCGCGCCACCAGCCCGTCGAGGAGCTCGTTCGCGACCCGCTCGACGCCGGGGCGCATCAGCTCGACGCGGCGCATGGTGAAGACCCGCGAGAGCAGCCGGCGCAGCCGGGTGTGGTCGGGGGAGTCCATGCCCAGGATGCTGGTGTGGATGGGCAGCGGCGTCAGCCGTGACTCGTCGTGGAGGGCGGCCAGGGCCCGGCTGAAGCGGGGGTCGCCGAGGATCGTCTTCATGTCGGCGTGGCTGGTGACGAGCCAGGAGTCCTCGCCGAAGGGGCAGCCGACGCGGACGACGGGCTCGTCCCTGCGCAGCTTCGCGTAGATGGGGTCGACGTCGAGCCCGACGGCCTCGTTGAACGGGTAGGCGGGCGGGGTCTGCGCGGTGCTCCGGGGCTCGTTCACGCGGTCCGCACCTCCGCGACCCGCTCGTACCGCGCCACGAGGCTCTTGGGCCGCATGTCGGTCCAGTTCTCCTCGACGTGGGCGAGGGCCTCCGCGCGGGTGCCCGGGCCGCGGGCTATCGCCCAGCCGGCGGGGACATCGCTGAAGGACGGCCACAGGGAGTGCTGGCCCTCGTCGTTGACGAGGACCAGGAAGGTCCCTTCGGGGTCGTCCCAGGGGTTGTTCACGATGCTCGTACCTCTCTGTCGTTGCGTAGCAATTGCGTTGCCGATGCGTGCGATCAGGGAGCGCCGGTCCTCAGGGGGTGCTTGTTCCCTCCGGCGGCCCGTCGGGGCGCGGGAAGAACCCGGTGGAGACGAAGTGGCCGGCGTAGGCGTGGATCAGGCGGCGGTCGGGGGCGGGGAGGGCGGGGCCCGAACCCGCCAGCCCCGTACGGACGTTGGCGTCGTCCAGGCGGACGCGGCCCAGCCGGACGAGGGCGGGCAGGACGTCGCTCAGGAGCACGGCGGCGTCCAGCCCGGCGGCGGGGTCCGCCTCGGCCCGTTCGCGCAGCGCCCGCACCCAGGCGTCCCGCTCGACGCCCGCGAGCCGGTAGCCGTACGCCCGGAGGTGGTCCAGCAGGGTGGCCAGGGGCAGCGGCCGGGGGCAGACCAGGTGGTGGGTGAGGCCGAGGCTCTCCTCCCGGCGCGCGAGGCGGACCACGGCGGCCGCCGCGTGGTCGGCGGGGACGAGGTCGACCACGGCCGGGGGCTCGTCCGGGCCGGTGAGCCGGGGTGCGGAGCCGAGGACGAGCATGGCCCGGACGAGCTGCCACAGGACGTCGTCCTCCGGCCCGGCCCCGCCGGTGGAGTGGCCGCTGATCCGGCCCAGGCGGTGGACGGTCACCGGCAGGCCGCGGTCGGCGGCCGCCCGGACGAGCTGTTCGGCCACCCACTTGCTCGCCGTGTAGCCGTCGGCCGCGACCTCCGGCGCCGGGACGGTACGGCTCTCCGGGATCTCCTCCGGCAGCGCTCCCGTGCCCACCGCGACCGAGACGGTGGAGATGTGGTGGACCGGAACGCCGCTTCCGGCGGCGAGCCGCAGCACCTCGCGCGTCCCGGCCACGTTCGCCGCGCGCAGCCGGTCGTAGGGGTCGACCGCGCTGACGCGGGCGCCGTTGTGGTAGATCGCGTCGAGCCGCCCGGCCAGTTCCGCGAACCGGGCGGGGTCCAGGCCGAGCAGCGGCTCCTCCAGGTCGCCGGGGACGGGGACGACCCGGACGGCCACGCCCTCCTCGCCCAGCCCGTACCGGGCCAGGCCCGCCCGGATCCGCCGCCCGGCGTGCCCGGCGTCCTCCGCCCGCACCAGGCAGTGGACTTCGGCGTCCGTACGGTCGAGGAGCTCGCGCAGCAGGAACGGGCCGACGAACCCGGTCGCGCCGGTGAGCAGCACCCGCTCGGGCCCGGGAGCGCGCTCCGCCCGCCGGCCGACGGTGAACCCGGCGTCCAGGACGGCCTCGGCGGCCAGGTCCACCGGCGCGGCCGGGGCGGGTCCGGACGTGCCGTCGACGGCCGCCAGCAGGGCCGCCACCGACTGGTGCTCGAAGAGCGCGCGGACGGGCAGCTCGACGCCCAGCCGCCGGCGCAGCCCGCTGATCACCCGGGTGGCGAGCAGCGAATGCCCGCCCAGGACGAAGAAGTTGTCGTCGAGGGTGACCCGGGGGACGCCCAGGACCTCGGCGAACAGCCCGCACACGATCCGCTCGCGCGCGGTGCGCGGCTCGCGGCCCGTCGACAGCGCCCCGAAGTCCGGTGCCGGGAGCGCCGCCCGGTCGACCTTGCCCGTGGCGGTGACCGGCAGGGCGTCCAGCACCAGGACGGCCGACGGGACCATGTGGCCCGGCAGCAGCGCGGCCGCGTGGGCGCGCAGCGCGGCGCCGTCCGGGCCCGGCGCGTCACCGGCGGGCACGACGTACGCGGTGAGGTACGTGCCGGCCCGGTCGTCCCGGCGGGCGACGACGACCGCCTGGGCCACCTGCGGGTGGGTGCCGAGCGCGGCCTCGATCTCGCCGGGCTCGACCCGGAAGCCGCGGAGCTTGATCTGGCCGTCGGCGCGGCCGATGAACTCCAGCTCCCCGTCCGGGTTCCAGCGGGCCAGGTCGCCCGTGCGGTACATCCGCCCGCCCGGCTCCCCGAACGGGTCGGCCACGAACCGCTCGGCCGTCAGCCCCGGCCGGCCCAGATAGCCCCGGGCCAGCCCGGCCCCGGAGATATGGAGCTCGCCGGGGACCCCGGGCGGCACCAGGCACAGGTCGCGGTCCAGGACGTAGGCCCGGGCGCCCACGGTGGGCCGGCCGATGGGCGGCGCGCCCCCGCCGGACAGCGGGGCGCTGAGGGTGGCGCACACCGTGGTCTCGGTGGGCCCGTAGCCGTTGAGGAAGCGGCGCCCTGCGGACCAGCGGCGGACCGTCTCCCCGCTCGCCGCCTCACCCGAGACGATCATCGAGGTGAGCGAGGGCAGGTCCGCGGGCTCCAGCACCGACAGCGCGGCGGGCGGCAGCGTCGCGTGGGTGACGCCGTGCCGCTCCATCAGCGCGGTCAGGCCGGGGCCGGGGGCGGTGACCGAGGCCGGGGCCATCACCAGCGCCGCCCCCGTCAGCAGCGCGCCGCACAGCTCCCACACGACGCCGTCGAAGCTGTGCGAGGCGAACTGGAGCACCCGGCTGTCCGCGGTCACCCCGAACCGCCGCAGCTGCGCCCGGACGACACCGGTGAAGCCCGAGTGGGTGACGACCACGCCCTTGGGACGGCCGGTCGAGCCGGAGGTGTAGATGACGTAGGCGGGGCTCGCGGCCTCGAGGGGGCGCGGCCGCTCGGCGTCGGTGATGTCGCCGTCCCAGTGGGCTCCGACCGCGCGCCGCGTCTCCTCCCGGTCGAGGACGACGCGGGGCAGGTCCGGTGCGCCCGGCAGGGCCAGGGACGTCGCGAGGTCCGTCAGCAGCAGGCCGGGCGCGGCGTCGTCGAGCATCAGACGCAGCCGGGCCTCCGGATAACCGGGGTCCAGCGGCAGATAGGCCGCGCCCGCCTTGAGCACGGCCAGGGTGGCCACGACCGCGTCCGGTTGGCGGGGCAGGGCGATCGCCACGGTCCGCTCCGGGCCGGCGCCGTGGCCGAGCAGATGGCGGGCCAGCCGGTTGGCGCGGGCGTTGAGCTCACGGTACGTCAGCTTACGTACGCCGCCCCCGCCGTCGTCGAAGAGGACGGCGGTCGCCTCGGGCGTCCGCCGCGCCTGCGCCTCGAACAGCTCGGGCAGGGTGGCGGCGGGCACGTCCTCGCGGGGGTAGCCGCCGAGGGCGAGGAGCCCGGCGCGTTCCCCGGGGAGCAGGACGTCGAGGGCGCCCAGCCGGCGGCCGGGGTCGGCGGTGACGGCCTCCAGCAGGAGGACGAACCGCTGGACGATCCGCTCGACGCCCTCCCGGTCGAACAGGTCGGTGCTGTACTCGGCCACCCCGTCGACGCCCAGCGGCCGCCGGTCCGGGCCGTGCCGCTCGGTGAGGGAGACGGACAGGTCGAAGCGGCAGGCCCCGGTCGGCCACGGCAGCTCGGTGACCGCGAGGCCCGGCAGCTCGGGCGCGCCCTGCGGGGCGTTCTGGAGGGCCAGCATGACCTGGAACAGCGGGTGGTGGGCGAGACCGCGCGCGGGCGCGAGGGCGTCGACCAGTCGCTCGAAGGGCACGTCCTGGTGGGCGTAGGCGGCCAGGTCGGTCTCCCGGACCCGGGCCAGCAGGTCCCGGAAGGAAGGGTTGCCGGAGGTGTCGGCGCGCAGCACCAGGGTGTTGACGAAGAAGCCGACGAGCCCGTCCAGGGCGGGGTCGGTGCGGCCCGCGACCGGGCTGCCGATCGCGATGTCGGTGCCCGCGCCGAGCTTGGTCAGCAGGGCGGCCAGCGCCGCGTGCACGACCATGAAGGGGCTCGCGCCGCAGGAGCGGGCCAGTTCGTCGATCCGCCGGTGGAGGTCCGCGTCCAGGGTGAAGCGCAGGGTGTCGCCGCGGTGGCCGGCCACCTGCGGGCGGGGCCGGTCCAGGGGCGGCTCGGTGCGTTCGGGCAGCCCGTCGAGGGCGCCCTTCCAGTAGGCGAGCTGGCGTGCGGCCGCGCTGCCCGGGTCGTTCTCGTCGCCGAGCAGCTCGCGCTGCCACAGCGTGTAGTCGGCGTACTGGACCGGCAGTGGCGCCTCGTCCGGCGCGCGGCCCGCCCGGCGGGCGGTGTACGCGGCGGCCAGGTCGCGCCAGAGCGGGGCCAGCGACCAGCCGTCGCAGGCGATGTGATGGACCACCAGCACGAGGACGTGCCGGCCGGGCCCGGCGGTGAACAGCCCGGCGCGCAGGGGGATGCCCCCGGCGAGGTCGAAGGGCCGCCGGACCGCCTCGTCGACGGCGGCGTCCAGGGCCTCCGGGGCGACCTCGGTGACGGTCAGCGGCGGCCGGGCGGCGGCCGGGTCCAGGACGAGCTGGTACGGCACCCCGCCGTCCTCGGGCAGGACGGTGCGCAGGCTCTCGTGCCGCTCGACGAGGTCGCCGAGCGCGGCCCGGAGCGCCGCCCGGTCCGGCTCGCCGTCCAGGGCCAGCACCAGCGGCACGTTGTAGGCGGCCCCCGACTCCGTCAGGCGCTGGAGGAACCACAGCCGCTGCTGGGCGAAGGACAGCGGTACGCGCCCGGGGCGCTCCGCCGGGAGCAGCGGGGGCCGTTCGCCTTCCGCCGCCTTTCGGACGGCGCCGGCGAGCCCGGCGACGGTCGGTGTCTCGAACACGGTCCGGACGGGGAGCTCCAGGCCCAGTACGGTCCGCAGCCGCGCGGTGAGCCGGGTGGCGGACAGGGAGTGGCCGCCGAGGGCGAAGAAGCTGTCGTCGACGGTGACCCGGGAGACGCCGAGGATGTCGGAGAACAGCCCGCACAGCAGCTGTTCGAGGGGGTCGCGCGGGGGCCGGCCGTCGGCGGCGGAACCGGTGTCCGGTTCGGGCAGGCGGCGGCGGTCGACCTTGCCGTTGGGGGTGAGCGGCAGGGCGTCGAGGACCACGGTGGCGGCGGGCAGCAGGTACTCGGGGAGCCGCTCGCGCAGATGGGAGCGGACGGAGGCGAGCAGGGCGCCGGTGTCGCGGGCGGTCGCGGGGGCGTTGACGAGCGAGGCGAGCGGGACGCCGGTGGGCTCCTGGCCGCCCGGGGCGCCGGGGGCGCGGCCGGTCAGCTCGATGTCGAGGGCGTCGTCGGCGGTCGTGGAGGCGGTTGCGGACGCGGTGGCAGTTGCGGACGCGGAGGCGGTCGTGGACGTGGTGGCCACCACCCGCAGGCCGAAACGTTCCGCCAGGTCGTGGAACTCCTCCAGGAGTTCGCCGCCTGTCTCGTCGCGGCCGGTGCCGAGGGCGGTGACCTCGCCACGCTCCTCCAGCGCCCGGGCCGCCGCCGCGACGGTCGCGAGCCGCCCGTCGGGGACGCCCGTGACCCGCAGCCCGCCGGGGTGGGTGCTGCCCAGCAGGGGCGCCAGCGCCGCCGTGGAGGTCACGTCCCGGCCCCACCGCAGCGACGCGGCGGGCGGCGGGGGTGCTGTGGGGCCCTCGGCCCCGGCCTTGCGCAGGACGGCGTCGTAGCGGTAACGGGTGAGCTCGTTGGCGTACCGGCCGCGCTTGACGCGCACCTCTGCGCCTTCGGCGCCGGGGACGGTGGCCGCGAGTTCCGTGAAGTAGGCAGGGTCGACGAGGAGTTCCTTCTCGCGCACCACGCTGTGCTCGACGGCGGCGCGGAGCACGGCGGGGTCGGCGGGCGGCTCCGGGCGGCGCAGCTGGACGTCGGTGTGGAAGCGGCGCAGCCGCCGCAGGTCGCGGATGTCGCCGGCGAAGACCGCGCCACCGGGCGTGAGCAGGCCGAGGGCCTTGGTGAGGACGTCCGTCAGATAGCGGCCGTCGGGGAAGTACTGGGTGACGGAGTTGACGACGACGGTGTCGAAGAACCCGGCGGGCAGCTCGTCGATCCGGTCGGCGGGCAGGGCGCGCAGCTCCACGCGGGAGGCGAGTGCCGGGTCCCGCCCCACGAGCGTGCGCAGGCCCTCGATGACCTGGCCGGAGAAGTCCGTGCCCCAGTAGGACTCGCAGTCGGGGGCCAGCCGGGACATCAGCAGGCCGGTGCCGACGCCGATCTCCAGCACCCTGCGGGGGCGCAGTTCGCGGATCCGCTCGACGGTGGCGTCGCGCCAGTGGCGCATCTGCTCCGGGGGGAGGGGCAGTCCGTCGTAGCTGCTGTTCCAGCCGGAGAAGTCCTCGCCGAAGGGGGCGTGGGCGACGTCGCTGTACAGAGCGTCGTAGATCTCCCGCCATTCGCCGATCTGCTCGCCGGTCTGCTCCGGCGCCCCGTCCCCGGCGTCGTCGGCCGGGGTGTCGGCGGGGACGACGTAGCCGACGAGGCGTTTGTCGCCGGGGCGGTCCTCGCGGACCACGACGGCCGCCTGGGCGACGCCCGGGTGTCCGGCGAGGACGGCCTCGGTCTCGCCGGGCTCGACGCGGAAGCCGCGGATCTTCACCTGGTCGTCGCCGCGGCCGACGAACTCCAGCAGCCCGTCCGGGCCGCGGCGTACGAGGTCGCCGGTGCGGAACAGCCGTTCGCCGGGCCCGCCGAGGGGGTCGGCGACGAACCGTTCGGCCGTCAGGCCCGGGCGCATCCAGTAGCCCCGGGCCAGGCCCGTGCCGCCGAGGTAGAGCTCTCCGACCTCGCCCGGCGGCACGGGCCGCAAGGAGGCGTCGAGGATCTCGGCGCGCATGCCGTCCATGGCGGAGCCGATGGGCACGACCGTGTCCAGGGCGCCCGGTTCGGTCACCCGGTGGCAGGTGGCGAACGTGGTGGTCTCGGTGGGCCCGTAGCCGTTGACGACGGCCGTGCCGGGGCAGGCCGCCAGCACCCGGCGGACGGCGGCGGGGGAGACGGCGTCGCCGCCGGTCCACACCTCGCGCACCCCCCGGAAGCACGCGGGGTCCTCCTCGGCCAGCACCGCGAAGAGCCCGGCGGTCACCCACAGCCCGGTCGTCCCGGTGGCGGCCACGACGGCGGCGATGCCGCGCGCGTCCAGCTCGCCCGGGGGCGCCACGACGACGGTGCCGCCGGTGAGCAGGGGCACCCACAGCTCGTAGGTGGAGGCGTCGAAGGCGTGCGGAGAGTGCAGCAGGACGCGCTCGTGGGCGCCGCCGTGCCACGCGGGGTCCCGGACGAGGGCGGTGATGTTCCCGTGGGTGACGGCGACGCCCTTGGGGGTGCCGGTGGAGCCGGAGGTGAACATCACGTACGCGAGGCGGCCGGGATCGGCGCCGGCCTCGGGGGCGGCGGGGCCGGCGGCGGGTTCCCGGTCGTCGTCTTCCCGGTCGTCGTCGGCCCGCAGGACGCGTACGCCGTCGCCGAGCCCGGCGGGCGGGGCCGTCCCGGCGTCGGTGAGCAGGGCGCGGGCTCCGGTGCGGGAGAGGATCCACTCCAGCCGGGAGGCGGGGTGCCGGGGGTCCAACGGCACGTAGCAGCCACCGGCCTTGACGATCGCGAGGAGGGCGACGACCAGGCCGGCGGAGCGGTCCATCAGGACGGCGACGGTGTCGTGCGGCGCCACGCCCCGCGCGGCCAGCCTCGCGGCCAGGCGGTCGGCCCGCGCGTCCAGCTCCCGGTAGGTCAGGGACGTCTCCCCGTCCCCGGACGCCACCGCCGTCGCGTCGGGCGTCCGGCGGACCTGCCGGGCGAACGCACCGGTGAGGGTGGCGAGTTCGTCGAATTCATCGGGTACTTCGTCGATTTCATCGGGTACGGGGGCGGCGGGGCGCCGGCCGGCGGTGAGGGGCCGGAGTGCTGCGGAGCGGTGCTGTGCGGACACGCGTCGACATCTCCTCTGCGCGGACGTCACCGGGCCGGCGGCGGTCTGCCGGCGGTCCGTCCGTCCGCGGTTGGGCAGGCACAGGTGCGCGCCGGGAGGGCCGGAAGCGGCCCCGGGCGACGCCTAGCGATCATGTCTCGGTCCGCCGGATCGCAAACCCCCCGGGTGATCCCTTCCGGCCGTTCTCGGCGCGGCGTCCGCCGGGAGCCGGGGCGACCCCGGGTAAGGCGCGGGTGCGCCCTGCTGATCAGCGGCGTCCCGGGCCCGGGGCCCGGGTGGGCGACTCCGCCCACCGGGCCCCGGCCAGGCGTGCGACGCCACCGGGAAAGCAGCGAATTGGCGTGAACATGTGCCCTGAGGTGAACACTTGGGTGCGTTGTCGAGCGAAAGCCGGACACAACCTCTGACCTGGTGAGACGATCCCGATCGTTTTTGCTCGCGATCTGTTCAGGGAGTGACGATGGAAGCCGCCAGCCCCGTGACCGGCCGTCCGGATCCCGCCTTCGACGACCCCGCGACCGGGGTCGTGGCCGAGATGGTCGGGCGCGCCGTACGGTTCGACTCACGGCGCTACGCCCCCACCGACAGCTACGCCCACATCGCCTGCGACAAGGTGGACCGGGCCGCCGCGAGCCTCGGCATAGGAGGCCGGGACCGCGAGCCGATGCTCGCCCTCGTCCGGGAGCTGTGCGGCGCCTGGGGCGAACTCCCCGCCGGCACCCCGCCGGAGCGCGCCTGCTGGGTGTCCATCGACGGGATGCCCTTCGAGATCTCGTTCGCCTGGGCGGACGGCGGCGCCGAGCTGCGGCTGTCGCTGGAGTCCCCGAGCCACCCCGGCACGCCGCGCGGCCGGATGGCGGACGGCAGGGCCTTCACCCGCCGGCTGGCCCGGCGGCCGGGCGTCTCCCTCGACCGCTATCTGCTGATCGAGGACCTCTTCACGGACGAGAACCCCCAGGGCTTCTTCGCCCTCTCCCACGGCGTCGCCTGGCGCCCGGGCGGCCACCCGCTGTACAAGGTCTACCTCAACCCCGCCGTCGCCGGCCGCGAACACTCACTGGCCCGCACCGGGGAAGCGATGGTCCGCCTGGGCCTGGAGCGCCCCTGGCGGGCCCTGACCGGGCACCTGGGCACGACCGCCGACGTGGCCCACGAACCGGCCGCCCTCGCCCTGGACCTCTCCGACGGCGACGAGGCCCGCGTCAAGCTGTACATGGCGCACTCGGGCGTCTCCGCCGAGGACATCGACGCCAAGTCGGCCGTCGCGTACGACCATGTGCCCGGCTCCTTCGCCCGCGCCCTGGAGAGCGTCACCGGCCACCGCGATGCGTCCGGCTGGCGGAAGCCCCCGGTGACCTGCTTCTCCTTCAGCAGCGGCAAGGACCTGCCGGGCGCGACGCTCTACATCCCCATGGTCCCCGGCCACCCGGACGACGCGACGGCCCGCGACCGCGCGGCCGCCTTCATGCGCGAGGAGGGAGTGGACCCGGCACCCTACGTCGCGGCCCTCGACGCCCTCGCCGACCGCCCGCTGACCGAGTCGGCGACCCAGAACTTCCTCTCCTACCGGGGCGGGAGCACCCCCAGGTTCGCCGCCTACGTCGCCCCGGGCACGTACCGCCCCGTGTGACTTCCCTCTTGCGCAGGCGCGTTCTACCGTGTGCGCCGGCATCCGCAGGGGCTGCCGGCGCACACCGGGAGGGGCCGTGGATCTCCAGTACACCCCGCAGCAGCGGCGGTTGCGGGCCGAGCTGCGCGAGTACTTCGCCGACGTGGTGCCCGACGGCTCCCATGCCCGGCACGCCGACCCCGCCGAGCGCAAGCGGTTCTACCGGCGGACCATCCGCCGCCTCGGGGCCGACGGCCGGCTGGGGGTGGGCTGGCCCGAGGAGTACGGGGGCGGCGGGATGACGCCCATGGAACAGTTCATCTTCTTCGACGAGGCCGCCCAGGCGGGCGTACCGCTCCCGCTGATGGCCCTCAACACCGTGGGCCCCACCCTCATGCGCTACGGGACCGAGGAGCAGAAGGCGACCTTCCTGCCCGGCATCCTCGCGGGCGAACTGGACTTCGCCATCGGCTACAGCGAGCCCGGCGCCGGCACCGACCTCGCCTCCCTCACCACCCGGGCCGTGCGCGACGGCGACGGCTACATCGTCAACGGGCAGAAGATCTGGACCACCAACGGCGACACCGCCGACTGGGTCTGGCTCGCCGTCCGCACCGCCCCCGTCGAGGAGGGCGTCCCGCCCCACAAGGGCATCAGCATCCTCCTCGTCCCCACCAGCGACCCCGGCTACGACTCCACCCTGATCAACACCCTCGCCTCCCACGACACCACCGCCAGCTACTACGAGAACATCCGTGTCCCCTTCACCCGCAGGGTGGGGGCGGAGAACGACGGCTGGCGGCTGATCACCAACCAGCTCAACCACGAGCGCGTCACCCTCGCCGCCCACGGCTCCGCCGCGATCCGGGCCCTGCGCGACGTCCGCGACTGGGCCGCCGCCACCAAGCTCGCCGACGGCCGCCGGGTGATCGACCTCGGCTGGGTACGCGGCCTCCTCGCCCGCACCCACATCCGTCTCGACGCCATGAAACTCCTCAACTGGCGCATGGTCGACGCCCTCCAGCGCGCCGCCCTCACCCCCCAGGACGCCTCGGCCGTCAAGGTCTACGGCTCCGAGGCCCGCCGCGACGCCTACGCCTGGCTGATGCAGATCCTCGGCGCGGCGGGCCCCCTCAAGGAGGGCTCCGCCGGCGCCGTCCTCCACGGGGAGCTGGAGCGCGGCTACCGCAGTGCGGTGATCTTCACCTTCGGCGGGGGCAACAACGAGATCCAGCGCGAGATCATCTCCTGGATCGGGCTGGGGATGCCGCGGGTGCGGCGCTGAGCGGACCGCGACGGAGGGCGTACGGATCCCGGACCGGTCCCGCGGGCGCCGTCGTCGGCCTACAAGGCGCCTGGCCCGGCCGCCATACTTGAGGGGCCGGGGGAGGCACAGCGAATCGACGGGGGCGGCGGCGGCATGGCGGACACCAGGCTGATCCAGGGCCGGTACCGGCTGCTCGACCTGATCGGGCGGGGCGGCATGGGCGAGGTGTGGCGCGCCCGTGACGAGTCCCTCGGCCGGCACGTGGCCGTCAAGTGCCTCAAGCCCATGGGGCGTCAGCACGAGCCGTCCTACCTCCGGGTGCTCCGCGAGCGGTTCCGCAGGGAGGCGCGCGTGGCCGCCTCCCTCCAGCACCGGGGGATCACCGTCGTCCACGACTTCGGCGAGTCGGAGGGCGTCCTCTATCTGGTGATGGAGCTCCTCGACGGCCGCAACCTCAGCCAGCTCCTGGAGGACAACAGGCACCACCCGCTGCCCGTGCCCGAGGTCGTCGAGATCGCCGCCCAGGTGGGCGCCGCCCTCGACTACACCCACCGGCAGGGCATCGTCCACCGTGACCTCAAGCCCGCCAACATCGTCCGCCTCGCGGACGGCACGGTGAAGATCTGCGACTTCGGCATCGCGCGCCTCGCCCACGACATCGGCTTCTCCACCCGTCTCACCGGCACCGGCATCGCCATGGGCACGCCGCACTACATGTCGCCCGAGCAGATCGGCGCCGGCAACGTCGACCACCGCAGCGACCTGTACTCGCTGGGCTGCGTGCTCTACGAGATCGCCACCGGCGCCCCGCCCTTCGACATGGACGACGCCTGGGCCGTGCTCGTCGGCCACCGCGACACCCCGCCCCGGCCGCCGCGCGAGCTCCGGCCCGAACTGCCCTGCCCCTTCGAGACGGTCGTCCTCGACCTGCTCGCCAAGGACCCCGACGACCGGCCGGAGGACGCCGCCGCCTTCGTCCAGAGCCTCGCCGAGCTCACCCCGTACCGGATGGCCACGCCCCCGGGCGGCACCCTGCCCGAGGGGCGCCCCTGGCCCGTACGGGCCTCCGCCCGGCTCCCGGAGCCGCCCCGGCTGCCCGGCTGGGCCCGGAACATGACCACCGGCTCCAAGGCCGCCGGCACCGGAAACCTCCAGCCGCCGCCGGACCCCTCCGCCTCGCTCACCGGCGCCTGGACCGGCACCCGGGGGGACGGCCCCGGCCGCACCGGGGTCCGGCGGATCCCCCCGCAGCCCTCCGGCTCCGAACGCCCGCCCCCGGACGGGCACGCGGCCGAGCTCGCCGCCCGCTACAGCGAGGGGCTGCGCCTGGCCCGCCTCGACCGCTGGGCCGAGGCCGCCGAGACCCAGCGGGCCGTCGCCACCGAACGCGACCGGCTGCTGGGCCCCGACCACCCCGACACCCTCGCCGCCCGCTACGAGCTCGGCTTCGCCCTGAGCCGGCTGGGCCGCCCCCAGGACGCCCTGCGGGAGTTCGCCCGGACGGCGGCGGGCCGCGAGCGCGCCGCGGGCCCCGACCACCCCGACACCCTGGCGGCCCGCCAGGAGACCGCGTACGTCCTCGGACAGCTCGGCCGCCACTTCGAGGCCCACCAGGTCTACACATCCGTGCTCGCCGCCCGCGAACGCGTCATGGGCGGCGACCACCCCGACACCCTGCGCTGCCGCCACAACCTGGCCTTCAACCTCAGCAGACTGGGCCGGCTGGAGGAGTCCTACCGGATGGCGAGCGACGTCGCCGCCGCCCGCTCCCGGGTCCTGGGCCGGGAGCACCCCGACACCCTCGTCACCCGCTACGAGGTCGGCTACGCGCTCGGCCAGCTCGGCCGCTGGACCGAGGCGCTGCGCACCTACCAGGAGGTCGCCGCCTCCCGCGCCCGGGTGCTCGGCCCCGACGAGCCCGACACCCTCGCCGCCCGCTACGAGGCCGGGATCTGCCTGGGCCGGCTGGGCCGCAGCGAGGAGGCCCTGGAGCTCTACCGCGAGCTGGTCGAGGAGCGCGCCCGCGCCCAGGGCCCGGCCCACCCCGACACCCTGCGCGCCCGGCACGGACTGGGCGTCAACCTCGGCCGCCTGGGCCGCTGGGAGGAAGCCCTCGCCGAGGCACGCGACGTCTGCGCGATCCGCGCCCGGGTGCTGGGCCCCGACCACCCCGACACCCTCGTCAGCCGTCGTGAGGTGGCGGTCGGCCTCGGCTGGCTCGGCCGCTGGGCGGACGCCCTCGCCGTCTACCGCGACGTGGCCCAGGCCCGGCAGCGCGTCCTGGGCGCGGACCACCCCGATGCCCTGGCCAGCCGGCACGACGAGGCCCACTGCCTGGAACAGCTCGGCCGCTCGGCCGAGGCCGTCGAGCTCTACCGCCAGGTCGCGGCGGTCCGCCGGACCAGCGCCACCCGGGGGAACCAGCCGCCGCGCTGACCGACCCATGGATCAGACGTTGCGTCAGAAAGTGGGTCCGTGCGGCTTCCCTCCACCGGCTCCCTGCGGCATCCTGCCGCCCATGCGGACCGAGCTGAGCCGCCGGCTGGGCATCGAGCACGCCCTCTTCGGCTTCACTCCCTTCCCCCCGGTCGCCGCCGCGATCAGCCGCGCCGGAGGGCTCGGCGTCCTCGGCGCGGTGCGCTACACCGCGCCCGGCGAACTCGAGCGCGACCTCGACTGGCTGCAGGCGCACACCGGCGGCAGACCCTACGGCCTGGACGTCGTCATGCCCGCCCGCACCGTCCCCGGCCTCACCGAGGCCGACATCGAAGCCATGATCCCCGACGGGCACCGGGAGTTCGTCCGCAGGACGCTCGCCGAGCACGGCGTACCCGAACTGGCCGAGGGAGACCGCTCCGGCTGGCGCATCACGGGCTGGATGGAGGAGGTCGCCCGCAGCCAGCTCGACGTCGCCTTCGACCACCCCCTCGCGCTCCTCGCCAACGCCCTCGGCCCACCGCCCGCCGACGTCATCGAACGCGCCCACGGCCGGGGCACCCTCGTCGCCGCGCTCGCCGGCAGCGCCCGGCACGCCGTCCGGCACGCGGCGGCGGGCGTCGACATCGTCGTCGCCCAGGGCTACGAGGCGGGCGGTCACACCGGGGAGATCGCCACCATGGTCCTCACCCCGGAGGTCGTCCGGGCCGTCGACCCGCTGCCCGTCCTGGCCGCCGGCGGCATCGGCAGCGGCGAGCAGATCGCCGCCGGGCTCGCCCTGGGCGCGCAGGGCGTCTGGCTGGGCTCGATCTGGCTCACCACCGAGGAGGCCGGTCTGGCCTCCCGCGCCCTGACCGCCAAGCTCCTGGCCGCGGGCTCCGGCGACACCGTCCGCTCCCGCGCCCTCACCGGCAAGCCCGCCCGCCAGCTCCGCACGCCCTGGACCGATGCCTGGGACGACCCCGCCGGCCCCGGCACCCTGCCCATGCCCCTCCAGGGCCTCCTCGTCGCCGAGGCACTCTCCCGCATCCAGAAACACGAGGTGGTACCGCTGCTGGGCACGCCGGTGGGCCAGATCGTAGGGGCGATGGACACGGTCCGCAGCGTCCAGGCGGTGGTCGACGACCTGACGAGAGGCTTCGAACGAGCGGTGAACCGGCTGAACGCCGTTGTGGGCAATCGTTCCGCAGGGCGGAACGGGTGGGCACAACGCGACCACGGGCCCGCAGGTGGCGACGCTCCCCAGGAGGACACGACCTCATGACCGAGCAGGGCAACGGCTTCTGGGCCCAGGCCACAAACGACCCGCACCGCGAAGCCCTGATCACCCCCACCGGCGAAGCCTGGACGGCAGGCCACCTCCACGCGGAGGCCAACCGCCTCGTCCACGCCCTCCGGGCGGAAGGGCTGCGCGAGGGCGACGCCTTCGCCGTCGTCCTCCCCAACGGCGCCGAATTCCTCACCGCCCATCTCGCCGCCACCCAGGCCGGCTTCTACCTCGTCCCCGTCAACCACCACCTCGTCGCCCCCGAGATCGCCTGGATCCTCGCGGATTCCGGTGCCAAGGCGCTGATCGCCCACGAGCGCTGGGCGGACACCGTACGGGCCGCCGCCGACGAGGCCGGGCTGCCGCCCTCCAGGCGGTACGCGGTCGGGGACATCGACGGCTTCCGGCCCTACGCCGCCCTCCTCGACGGCGAGCCCGCCACCCCGCCCGGGGGCCGGACCCTCGGCTGGGTCATGAACTACACCTCCGGTACCACCGGCCGCCCGCGCGGCATCCGCCGTCCGCTGCCCGGCATCCCGCCCGAGGAGGCCCATCTCGGCGGATTCCTCGGCATCTTCGGCATCAAGCCCCACGACGGCAACGTCCACCTGGTGTGCTCGCCGCTCTATCACACCGCCGTCCTGCAATTCGCGGCCGCGTCCCTGCACATCGGGCACCGGCTGGTGGTCATGGGCAGATGGACCCCCGAGGAGATGCTGCGGCTGATCGAAACCCACCGCTGCACCCATACGCACATGGTCCCCACCCAGTTCAGCCGGCTGCTCTCCCTGCCCGACGGCATACGGGCCGCCTACGACGTCTCCTCGCTGCGGCACGCCGTCCACGGCGCGGCGCCCTGCCCGGAGCATGTGAAACGGGCGATGATCGAATGGTGGGGCGGGTGCGTCGAGGAGTACTACGCGGCCAGCGAGGGCGGTGGCGCGTACGCCACCTCCGAGGAGTGGCTGCGCAAGCCCGGCACGGTCGGCCGGCCCTGGCCCATCAGCGAGATCGCCATCCTCGACGACGACGGCGAGCCCGTGCCCACCGGGCAGGTCGGCACGGTCTACCTGCGGATGACGACCGGTCCCTTCGCCTACCACAAGGACGCCGATAAGACCCGCCGCAGCCGCGTCGGGGACTTCTTCACCGTCGGCGACCTCGGCCATGTCGACGAGGACGGCTACCTCTTCCTCCACGACCGCAAGATCGACCTGATCATCTCGGGCGGCGTCAACATCTACCCCGCCGAGGTCGAGTCCGTGCTCCTGGCCCACCCCGCCGTCGCCGACGCCGCCGTCTTCGGCGTCCCGCACGACGACTGGGGCGAGGAGGTGAAGGCCGTCGTCGAACCGGAGCCCGGCCATTCCCCGGGCGCCGCCCTCGCTGCCGAGCTCCTCGGCCACTGCGCCGCCCGGCTCGCCGGCTACAAGCGCCCCAGGAGCGTGGAGTTCACCGCCTCCATGCCGCGCGACCCCAACGGCAAGCTCTACAAACGGCTGCTGCGCGACCCGTACTGGCACGGCCGGGACCGCGCCGTCTGACGGGACCGTGCCGTCCGACGCCCGACGCGGGGCGCCGGACGGCACGGGCACCGAAGGCCGCGAAGTCGGCAAAGACTTCAGCGCTCGCTCACCCGCACCACCTTCAGCCGCGGCGACGCGAGGATGTCCTTCTCGCAGAACCGGCCCTTGACCATGCGGCCCTGCGAGAACAGCTCGGTCTGGTCGCTGGAGTGCGGCGACGCGGTGCTGGAGGACTGGGAGTACGTCAGCAGCGTCCGTGCCACGGGGCAGCCGCTGCCGTCCCAGCCCACCGCCTGGATGTTGCTGGAGCCCATGCCCACCTCGGTATAGCCGCCCTGCGCGGCGTTCCAGCGGGCCTCGACGATGTTCCAGACCCCCAGACTGTTGGAGCCGCCCGGGACCGGTATGCGCTTGCCGCCGCGTGTGACGAACTGGTGCTCGCCCAGCGGGGCGTCCAGGGGTATGCCCGCCGCCCGGAGCTCCGCGACCGCGTCGGCCAGCGAGCGGGGGAAACCGTCGGCACCGGTGTTGAGCGTGTTCGGGGTGGTCACGGGGGAGGCGGGGGAGAAGGGCACCCGCCACCGCTGGTCGTCCGGGACCGCGGCGGTGAACTTCCGCCAGAAGCGGTCGAAGAGCAGCGCGCCCTTGCTGTCGGTGCGCGTCGTGCGGTCCCAACGGGCCAGCACGCCGCAGGCCGCCGACACGTCGACGGCCGTGCCGTCGCTCCCCGTCGCCCGGCCGCCCGGCAGCGCGGCGCACGCCTTCCCCGCGTCGGCGGCGGCCAGGTCGCCCGCCGGAGCGCGGTCGGAGAACTGGAGCTTCTGGAGGTCGTCCACGGTCAGCTTGCCGCGCCGCGCCATGGCGGCGACGTCCTCGACGGCACCGCGCGTCCGGTAGGACCGCTCCGTGCCGGTGTCACCGAAGATCCGCGGGTAGCCGGTGAGCGGCCGGTCCGCGTTGGCCAGCCAGGGGCTGTCGTTGGAGTTCTCGGCGTACGGGGCGTCGACCAGGGCCGGCATCGCGGACGGGCCGAAGACGCCGGGCTGGAGGGCGTCGGCGTCGGAACCCGGGACGCAGTCGCCGCGGGAACCGTCCAGGATCGCCAGGCCGGACTCCTGGAACGTCTGCCGGCCCATCGGCGTGGAGCACCGGCCCGCCAGCTCGTCCGTGACGCGCGGCAGCACCTGGGACTGGGTGTAGAGGCTGTGCCCGGCGGAGTCGGCCGCGACGGTGTTGACCCAGGGCAGCCCCTGGGTGCGGCGCAGCGCGTCCTGGACGCCGCGCACGTCGCGGGCCCTGCTCAGGCCCAGTGAGGTGTCGGTGAACCGCAGGTTGGCGGCGTTGGGGTCGGCCAGGGCGAACAGCGAAGTGTTCGTCCAGGGCAGGGGCAGCCCGCGCCCGAGGCCGTTGACGACCGGGCCGTAGCGCGTCCACCACTGCGTGCGGCTGACCCGCGACAGCCGGCCGTCCTTGCCGCGAACGGTGACGGTGACCTCGCGTCCGGTCAGCTTCTCGGGTTTGCCGTCCACCAGATACGCGTACGGGTCGGAGGGCGCGGTCTTCAGCTCGTACACGTTCAGGGGAACGGCCGTGGACACGGTGTGGCTCCAGGCCATATGGGCGTTGTGGCCGATGGAGATCATCGGGAGGCCGAGCAGCGAGCCGCCCGCGACGTCGAGTTCACCGGGGATGGTCAGCTGGGACTGCCAGAAGCGGCGGCCGCCCTCCCAGGGGTAGTGCGGATTGCCGAGCAGCAGCCCGCGGCCGCCTGCGGTGGTGGAGCCCGAGAAGGCCACGGCGTTGGAACCCATGGCGGCGTCGCGGCGGGAGAACAGATCGCGGGCCGCCCGCGCGGCGTCCGCCGGTGCCGGGGCGCTCTTCGGCCGGGACGCGTCGGGCCCGGCCGGGGGTCTGGCGCCGGTGATGCCGTCGGCCACGGCGCCCTGCCCGCCGAGGACGGTGATGGCGTAGCCGCGCCGGGCCACGTCCAGCGCGGTGACGGGCCGGATCCACTCGGCGTTCTTGCACGCGGGGTCGGTGACCCGGTTCCGGCGGAGCCAGGCGTTGTAACCGGCGGCCCAGCCGCGCATCAGCTCCTTGGCCCGGTGGCTCGGACCCGCCGGCGCGGGCCGGTCGAGGAGCTTCTCCACGGTCCGGGCGTCATTGATCCCACGGAAGAACAGATCGCTGGAGAGGTTGTCGCCGGCGTCCGACAGGGAGCGGTCGGCCTTGCCTTCGGGGCCGAAGTAGCGCGAGCGCTCCCCGCGCAGGGTGACGAAGCCCTTGGCGAGCTCGCACACCTGGTCGTTGGCCTGGGCCCACCCCGAGCCGAAGCCGACGTTCGCGTAGTCCTTGCCGACGATGTGCGGGATGCCGTACTCGGTGTAGCGGATGACGGCGGAGAGGCCGCCGTCCGACAAGTGCCCCGTACGCCCCGGGCCGGCGGCCGCGGCCCCGCTCGGCAGGGAGACGGAAGCGGCGGTCAGCAGGGCGAGCGAGACGCCCGCGAATGATCGTAAGCGACTTCGAACGGTCATAAAATCCCCCTGAAGTGACAGAAGTTGACGCCAGTTGAGCGCGTGGAGAAGGACGCCACATACGTCGCCGCGGTTGACCTCATGCTCCGCAGCGTCACTTGGGGCGTTCGTCGACGATCCGTTTGAGCTTGCCCAGGGACCGCTCCAAAGTCTCGGGATCGACGATCTCGACGCCCGCCGTCACCCCGATGCCGTCCCTGATCCGCCGCTCCAGCTCGGCGGCGGCCGCGGCGCGCCGCCCCGGGGTCGCGTCCGGTCGTGCCTCGGCGCGGACCGTGAGCCGGTCCAGTCGGCCCTCGCGCGTCAGCCGCAGCTGGAAGTGGGGTGCGACACCGGCGACGTCCAGGACGATCTCCTCGATCTGCGAGGGGAAGAGATTGACCCCGCGCAGCACGATCATGTCGTCACAGCGGCCGGTGATCCGCTCCATGCGCCGGAAGGCGGGCCGGGCGGTGCCCGGCAGCAGCCGGGTGAGATCGCGGGTGCGGTAGCGGACGAGGGGCATGGCCTCTTTGGTGAGCGAGGTGAGGACCAGCTCCCCGAGGGCGCCGTCGGGCAGGGGTTCGCCGGTGACCGGGTCGACGATCTCCGGGTAGAAGTGGTCCTCCCACAGGTGTGGGCCGTCCTTGGTCTCCACGCACTCCTGCGCGACGCCGGGGCCGATCACCTCGGAGAGCCCGTAGATGTCGACGGCGTCGATCGCGAAGCGCTCCTCGATCTCGCGGCGCATCTCCTCGGTCCAGGGCTCGGCGCCGAAGACACCGACGCGGAGGCTGGTGCTCCGGGGGTCGATGCCCTGGCGCTCGAACTCGTCGAGCAGCGTGAGCATGTATGAGGGGGTCACCATGATGACCTCGGGGCGCAGGTCGTGGATCAGCCGGACCTGGCGGGCGGTCATGCCGCCGGAGGCGGGGACGACCGTACAGCCGAGCCGCTCGGCTCCGTAATGGGCGCCGAGCCCGCCGGTGAACAGGCCGTAACCGTAGGCCACATGGACCGTGTCGCCGGGCCGGACGCCGGCCGCGCGGAGGGAACGGGCCACCACGTCGGCCCAGACGTCCAGATCGCGCTCGGTGTAGCCGACGACGGTCGGGGTGCCCGTGGTGCCGCTGGAGGCGTGCAGCCGCCGGATCCGCGACCGCTCGACCGCGAACATGCCGAACGGGTACTGCGCGCGCAGATCCGCCTTGGTGGTGAAGGGGAAGCGAGCGAGATCGGCCGGCGTCCGGCAGTCCTCGGGGCGCAGCCCGGCGGCGTCGAACGCCTGCCGGTAGAAGGGGACGTTGTCGTAGACATGCTGGAGCGTGGCGCGCAGGCGCTCCCGCTGGAGCGCCTCCAACTCCCCGCGCGTCATGCGCTCCGCCGGATCCCGCGAATCCGCCCGTGCGTCCGTCATCGTCTCCCCCTGCCTCGCCGTCACCCTGGGTGCCCGACCGATCGTTCGGTAGATTCGACGGGATCAAGTATCCAGGATCACGACCGGGCGTCAAGAGCTCTATGGCTTGGCGTTTGGTCGGCAGCGGTTTCCTTGACCGGACGACAGCAAACCACGCTCGGCGGGCTGTCGTAGGCGGCGCTTGGGCCCGGCGGTTCGGTCCGGCGCTTCACCAGGGGACGGTCTCGCCGTGGAGATCCAGGAACTGCAGGCCCGGGGCGCCGGTCTGTGCTTCTCGGCGACGACGCGCCCGCGCCTCTCCGTCGTGGGTTCGCCATGGCGCGGCCCGTCCACGGCGGTGGCCCGGCGCCGCGCTCTTGGGCGTCAGACGTGGACGCGCCCCGCGAAGCGGCGCTCGAAGCCGTCGCCCACGTCGGCCGTGACGGTGTGGTCGTAGCCGCCGTCCTGCTCCGCCGTCAGCGTCAGCCGTGCGCTCCCGCCGGCCGCCACCGTGGCCCGCTGCCCGTCGGAGACCGTGAAGACGACCGGTGCGCCACCTGCGTTGGTCAAGGTCAGGCGCAGCGAACCGGGCGCGGCGGGGTCGGGCGTCACGGCGGCCTCCGGGTGCCCCTTGGTGCCGTCCGACCAGGTGCGTACGTCGCCCTTGAAGCCGCGCAGATAGCCGTCGGGGCCGTGGAGGTCGACGTCGTACTTCCCGCCGCCGTAGGTCAGGGCGCTGAAGTAGTCGCTCGCCTCGCCGCCCACCGGGACCGTGTAGTGCCATGCCGCGTAGGCGCGGTGATTGACCGTGTAGGCGCTGAAACCGGCGCCGAGCTTACCGGTGTTGACCACCTTGAACCACAGTCTGCCGGTGGCTGTGTCGGTCCAGGACGTGGTGTCGAAGCCGTAGCCCGTGCGGCGGGCGGGCCTGGTGCCGGGCTCCTGCGCCGGTTGCGGAGGGTCGGCCGGGGGCCGGGCCTCGGGGAGGGAATGCTGCCGGTCGCAGGCGGCGACGAGCGCGGTGGTGTCCGGCAGCGCGGGGAAGGCGACGTTCTTCGAGGCGAAGTCGAAGGCGCTCATCAGATCGCCGCAGACGGTGCGCCGCCAGGCGGAGATGTTGGGCTCCTTGACGCCCGTCCAGTTCTCCAGGAACCGCAGGGGCGAGGTGTGGTCGAGCACCTCGGAGTGGACGTGCCCGCCCCGGCTCCACGGCGAGATCACCGTCATCGGCACCCGTGGCCCCAGCCCGATCGGCGCGCCGCCGACGAACTCGTCCGGCGTGCCGGCCGGGGGGACCGGCGGGGCCACGTGGTCGAAGAAGCCGTCGTTCTCGTCGAAGTTGAGGAACACCACCGTCCTGGCCCAGACCTCGGGGTGGGCCGCCAGTGACTCCAGGACGTACTTCGCGGTGAAATCGGCGCCGTACGCGGGCGGGTAGGCGGGGTGCTCGGACTGGTTCTCGGGAGCGACGACCCAGCTGACCGCCGGGAGCCGGCCCGCCGCGACGTCCTGGGCGAAGGCGTCGGCGGGGCGGCGCAGCATGCCGTTGTCGTACAGGGACGATCCGGGCTTCGCGCCGCGGAACCGGGTGAACCAGGCCAGGGGGTTGTCGTCGTAGTTGTCCTGCTGCTGGTAGACGCGCCAGGAGATCCCGGCCGCCTCCAGGCGTTCGGGATAGGTCGTCCAGGAGTAGCCCTTCTCGGAGTTGTCGGTGACGGGTCCGCCCTGCTTCCCGCCCGGGTCGACGGTCCCCGTCCACTGGTAGAGCCGGTTGGGGTTGGTGGGGCCCTGGACGGAGCAGAAGTACTGGTCGCAGATGGTGAAGGCCTCGGCCAGCGCGAACTGGAACGGGATGTCCTCGCGCCGGTAGTGCCCCATGGTCCAGGCGCTCTTGGCGGGGATCCAGTTGTCGTAGCGGCCGCCGTTCCAGGCGCGGTGGGTCCCTGACCAGCCGTGGTCGAGGTCGCGGACCCGCTGGGCGTCGGTGGTGGCCGTGTCCAGGTGCCAGGGCCGCACCACGCGTCCGCCGAGCGGGCCGAGCGTCGTCTGTCTGAGGACGTCGGAGCCGCCCGGGAAGCGGAGCAGGGAGCGGTCGCCGAAGCCGCGTACGCCCTTGAGGGTGCCGAAGTAGTGATCGAAGGAACGGTTCTCCTGCATCAGGACGACGACGTGGGCGACGTCGTCGAGCGTGCCGGCGGGGGAGGTGGCCGCCATCGCCTGCTGGAGCGACGCCGGCAGCGCCGAGCTCAGGGCCGTGGCCGCGCCGGTGGCGGCGGCCGCGCCGAGGAAGCCGCGACGGGTCAGGGGAGTCATGGGATCTCCTGGGACCGGGGAAAGGGAGGGGCGGGTTCAGTGAAGGGCGCGGGGATGACCGCCCGCCGCATCCGAGGTGTCCGGCGGCCCAAGAGACGGTGTGGGATGGGTCGGCCCAACGGGCCGGGGGGCGAGGGTCGGCCCAGTGGGTCGGGGGTTGAAGGTCGGCCCAACGGGCAGGCCCCGCCGCCAGCGCCTGCAGGCCCCGCCGCCAGCGCCTGCAGGACCCGCCGCCCGCGCCTGCAGGCCGCGCCGCCCGCGCCTGCAGGCCGCGCCGCCCGGGCCGGTGGGCACCGCTGCCCGCGCCGGTGGGCCCCGCCCGCGACGGCCGGGCGCGACGCTCAGGCCCCGGTTCCCCGTTCCGCCACCGCCCGGGCCCAGCGGTAGTCCGCCTTGCCGCTCGGCGAGCGTTCGACCCGTTCCGTCAGGACCAGCCCCCGCGGCACCTTGTACCCCGCCAGCCTCGCCCGGCAGTGCGTCTGGAGCGCCTCCAGGGTCGGGGGCTCCACACCCTCCCGGGGCTGGACGACCGCCGTGACGCGCTGGCCCCAGCGGGCGTCGGGAACGCCCGTGACCAGCACGTCGTAGACGGCCGGATGGGCCTTGAGGACCTGCTCGACCTCCTCCGGGAAGACCTTCTCGCCGCCCGTGTTGATGCACTGCGAACCGCGCCCCAGAACGGTCACCACCCCGTCGGCGTCCACGGTCGCCATGTCGCCGAGCAGCACCCAGCGTTCGCCGCCGGCGGTGAAGAAGGTCCCGGCCGTCTTCGCCGGGTCGTTGTGGTAGCCGAGCGGCACGTGCCCGCGCTGGGCGATCCGGCCCGGCACGCCCGGGGCGACCGGCCGGTGGGTCACCGGGTCCACCACGGCCGTACGGTCGTTGACGCGCAGCCGCAAGCCCCGCTCGGGCCCGGAGTCCTCGGTGGCGGTGCCGTTGAAACCCGACTCGGAGGAGCCGAAGTTGTTGACGATCCGCACCCCGGGCAGCAGCTCCGCGAACCGCTCGCGCACCGCCTCCGACAGCACCGCCCCCGAGCTGCTGACGCTGAGCAGCGACGAGCAGTCGGTCCCCCGCAGCGGCCCGGCCAGGGTCTCCGTCAGGGGCCGCAGCATCGCGTCGCCGACCAGGGAGACATTGGTGACCCGCTCCCGGGCGATCGTGCGCAGCACCTCCTCGGGCACGTACTTGCGGTGCAGGACCACCTTCTGCCCGAGGAGGTGGGCGATGAGCGCGGTGAGGGTGGACGTGCCGTGCATCAGCGGCGCGGTGGGGAAGAAGACCAGGCCCTCCCCGCCCGCCGCGACGCGCTCCGCCACCTCCTCCGGCCGCTTCACCGGCTCGCCCGTCGGCGCGCCCCCGCCGAGCCCGGAGAAGAACAGGTCCTCCTGCCGCCACACCACACCCTTGGGCATGCCGGTGGTGCCGCCGGTGTAGATGACGAACCGGTCGTCGCCCGAGCGCGGGCCCACGGCGTCGCGCACGGTCGTGCCGGACGCCTCGGCGTCGGCGAGGTCCACCGGGGAGACGGCCGGTTCGGGGGCGTCGGCGGGCGGTGTGCCCACCCGGACGAGATGGCGCAGCCGTCCACCGGACCGGGGGAGGGCAGCCGTCACCCGCGCGGTGAAGGAGGCGTCGAAGACCAGCGTGACCAGGTCCGCGTCACGGTAGAGATAGGCCAGCTCGTCCTCGACGTAGCGGTAGTTGACGTTGACGGGAACGGCCCGGATCTTCAGGCAGGCCCAGAGCGTCTGCACATACGCCACACCGTTGTAGAGGTGGAGCCCCACGTGGTCGCCCGGGCCGACGCCGCTGTCGAGGAGGTGGCCGGCGAGCCGGTCCGCCGCCGTGTCGAGCTCCGCGTACGTCAGCCGGCGCTCGGCGCCGCCGCCCGGGAGGTCGAGCCGGACCAGGGCCTCCCGGTCGGGGACCACGTCCACGACCGACTCGAGGAGATCCGCGAGGTTGTAGTCCACGGCGGTCATTAGAGCGCCGGGGCGCGACGACCGGAAGGGCCACGACCCAAGCAATCTGACGATCAGTCAGAAAACTATTGAACCGTGCCCCCGCCTCCTGCACGCTGTTCCGGTCCTCGCAACCGAGATGAACCGCGACGGGAGGTCCGCCATGGGCGGGACCGAACACCTCACCGTGGAGCGCGTCGGCGCCACGCTCCTCCTCACCCTCGACCGGCCGGAGGCGAGGAACGCGCTGTCCCTGCCGATGCTCGTCGGCCTCTACGACGCCTGGCTGCTCGCCGACGCCGACGACGACGTCCGCTCGGTCGTCCTGACCGGCGCGGGCGGCGCGTTCTGCTCCGGCATGGACCTCAAGGCGCTCGCCGAGCGGCGGCCGGACGCGGAGGACCCCGTCCGCGCCCGCTTCAAGGCCGACCCCGACCTCCACTGGAAGGCCATGCTCCGCCACCACCGGCCCCGCAAGCCCGTGATCGCCGCCGTCGAGGGCCCCTGCGTCGCGGGCGGCACCGAACTCCTCCAGGGCACCGACATCCGCATCGCGGGCAGCGGAGCCGTCTTCGGCCTCTTCGAGGTCCGCCGCGGCCTCTTCCCCATCGGCGGCTCCACCGTCCGGCTGCCCCGCCAGATCCCCCACACCCACGCCATGGAGATGCTGCTCACCGGACGCCCCTACACCGCCGCCGAAGCCGAGCGCGTCGGCCTCATCGGCCACGTCGTCCCCGACGGCACCGCCCTCGAACGGGCCATGGAGACCGCCGCGCTCGTCAACGCCAACGCGCCGCTCGCCGTCGAGGCCGTCAAGGCCTGCGTCCACGACGCCGCGGCCCTCCCCGAACCCGACGCCCTCGCCCTCGAACTCGAACGCGGCCGGCCCGTCTTCGACACCGCCGACGCCAAGGAAGGCGCCCGAGCCTTCGCCGAGAAACGCCCCGCCGTCTTCCGCCGCGCCTGACGAGGAGGAGAACCGATGCCGGAACACCTCACCGCGCCCCTCGTCGTCTCCTTCCCCTTCACCCGCTCCCTCGGCCCCGTGCAGAGCGCCTTCCTCACCGGACTGCGCGAACGCGTCGTCCTCGGCGTCCGCGCCCACGACGGCCGCGTGCTCGTACCGCCCGCCGAATACGACCCCGACACCGCCGAGGACCTCGGCGAGCTCGTCGAGGTGGGCACCACCGGCACGGTCAACACCTGGGCCTGGAACCCCGCGCCCCGCCCGAACCAGCCCCTCGCGACCCCCTTCGCCTGGGTGCTCGTACGCCTCGACGGCGCCGACACGGCCCTCCTCCACGTCCTCGACGCCCCGGGCCCCGGAGCCGTCCGCACCGGCATGCGCGTCCGCGTCCGCTGGGCCGGGCAGCGCACCGGAGCCATCACCGACATCGCCTGCTTCGAGCCACAAGACGAGCCGTGCAACGGGCCACACGACGAGCCCCGCGACGTGCCGGAGACCGGCCACGCCACCCCGCACCCCGGCACGTTCGCCGACCCCGTCACCTCCCTCACCACCCCCGCCCGCCTCGACTACACCTACACGCCCGGCCGCGCCCAGACCCGCCACCTCCACGACCTCGCCCGCCGCCGCCTCACCGGCGAGCGCTGCCCCCGCTGCCACAAGGTCCACGTACCGCCGCGCGGCGCCTGCCCCACCTGCGGAGTCGCCACCACCGAACAGGTGGCCGTCGGCCCCCGCGGCACGGTCACCACCTTCTGCGTCGTCAACATCAAGGCCAAGAACCTGGCCATCGACGTTCCCTACGTCTACGCCCACATCGCCCTCGACGGCGCCGACCTCGCCCTCCACGGCCGCGTCGCCGGCATCCCCTACGACCAGGTACGCATGGGGCTGCGCGTCGAGCCCGTCTGGCGCGACGGCGACCGTCACCCCGACCACTACCGGCCCACCGGCGAACCCGACGCCGACTACGACACCTACAAGAGGCTGCTGTGACCAGGAGGCCGTCGTGACCCCGCGCCCCCGCGACGTGGCCGTCGTCGCCTTCGCCCAGAGCGACCACCGCCGCGCCACCCCCGAGCTCTCCGAGACGGAACTGCTCCTCCCCGTCCTGCGCGAGGTCCTCGACCGGGCCGGACTCGCCCCCGGCGAGGCCGACTTCACCTGCTCCGGCTCCAGCGACTACCTCGCCGGCCGGCCCTTCTCCTTCACCCAGACCCTCGACGGCGTCGGCGCCTGGCCCCCGATCGCCGAGTCCCACGTCGAGATGGACGGGGCCTGGGCGCTGTACGAGGCCTGGGTGAAGATCCTCACCGGCGAGGCGGACACCGCCCTCGTCTACGCCCACGGAAAGTCCTCCGCGGGCGACATCCGCGACGTCCTCACCCGTCAGCTCGACCCAGTCCACCTGGCCCCCCTGTGGCCGGACTCCGTCTCCCTCGCCGCCCTCCAGGCCCAGGCCCTCATCGACGCCGGCGAGACCGACGAGGACGCCCTCGCGGCCATCGCCGCCCGCAACCGCGCGGCCGCCGCCGGCAACCCCCACGCCCAGCTGCGCGGCGCCGTCCCCCAGGGCGACTACGTCGTACACCCCCTGCGCACCGGAGACTGCCCGCCCGTCAGCGACGGCGCCGCGGCCGTCGTCCTCGCCGCCGGGGAACGCGCCCGGCACATGTGCGCCCGGCCCGCCTGGATCCGCGGCATCGACCACCGGATCGAACCCCAGAGCCCGGGCCGCCGCGACCTCACCGACTCGCCCTCCACCCGCCTGGCCGCCGAACGGGCCGGAGCCTTCGACGCGCCCGTCGACACCGCCGAACTCCACGCGCCCTTCACCGCCCAGGAAGTGATCCTGCGCAAGGCCCTCGGCCTCACCGGCGACGTCCGCGTCAACCCCTCCGGCGGCGCCCTCGCCGCCCACCCCCTCATGGCCGCCGGGCTCGTACGGATCGGCGAGGCCGCCGCCCGTATCCACCGGGGCGAGTCCCACCGGGCCCTCGCCCACGCCACCTCCGGCCCCTGCCTCCAGCAGAATCTCGTCGCCGTGCTGGAAGGAGAACGAGGAGGAGAACGAGGAGGAGAACCGGAAGAAGAACCGGAAGGAGAACCCGCGTGAGCGCCCGCGTGAACAAGGAACCCGTCGCCGTCGTCGGCATCGGGCAGACCCACCACGCCGCGGCCCGCCGGGACGTCTCCCTCGCCGGACTCGTCCGCGAAGCCGCCCGGCGTGCCCTCGACGACGCCGCCCTCACCTGGACCGACGTCGAAGCCGTCGTCATCGGCAAGGCCCCCGACTTCTTCGAGGGCGTCATGATGCCCGAACTCCACCTCGCCGACGCCCTCGGCGCGGTCGGCAGACCCGTCCTGCGCGTCCACACCGCCGGCTCGGTCGGCGGCTCCACCGCCCTTGTCGCCGCGAACCTCGTCGCCGCCCGCGTCCACCGGACCGTCCTCGCCCTGGCCTTCGAAAAGCAGTCCGAGTCCAATGCCATGTGGGGCCTCTCCCTGCCCGTCCCCTTCCAGCCACCCCTCCTGGCCGGTGCCGGCGGTTTCTTCGCCCCGCACATCCGCGCGTACATCCGCCGCACCGGCGCCCCCGCCGGCACCGGCACGCTCGTCGCCCACAAGGACCGCCGCAACGCCCTGAAGAACCCCTACGCCCACCTCCACGAGCACGGCCTCACCCTGGAGGCGGTGCGCTCCTCGCCCATGCTCTGGGACCCCGTCCGCTACTCGGAGACCTGCCCCTCCTCCGACGGGGCCTGCGCCATGGTGCTCACCGGCCGCGCGGGCGCCGCCCGCGCCCCGCACCCGCCCGCCTGGGTGCACGGCGGGGCCATGCGCAGCGAACCCACCCTTTTCGCCGGCAAGGACTTCGTCTCGCCGCGCGCCGGCCGCGACTGCGCCGCCGACGTCTACCGCCGGGCCGGGATCACCGACCCCCGCCGGGAGATCGACGTCGCCGAGCTGTACGTCCCCTTCAGCTGGTACGAGCCGATGTGGCTGGAGAACCTCGGCTTCGCCGCCGAGGGCGAGGGCTGGAAGCTCGTCGAGTCCGGCGCCACCGAACTGGACGGCGACCTCCCCGTCAACCCCTCGGGCGGCGTCCTGTCCACCAACCCCATCGGGGCCTCCGGCATGCTCCGCTTCGCCGAGGCCGCGCTCCAGGTGCGCGGCGGGGCGGGCGAGCACCAGGTGCCCGGCGCGCGCAGGGCCCTCGGGCACGCCTACGGCGGCGGTGCCCAGTTCTTCGCCATGTGGCTCGTCGCCGCCGGCCCGCCCACCGGATGAGGCCGGATCCGGGGGCCTGTCGGGCACCGGCCGTGCTCGCTAGTGTGGGCGGCGACGACGAGCCGGAAGGGGTACGGACGTGGCGGACAGCACGACCGAGCAACTGGTGGGCGACGTGAGGCCGGACCTCGACCTCGCCACGGCCACGTGGCAGTCGAGCGGCCGGGGAAGCCGGGGCAACGTCCAGATCGCCTTCGTCGAGGGCTATATCGCCCTGCGGGACCGCAGGGACCCCGACGTCCCGGCGGTGATCTTCTCACCGGGGGAGTGGCGGGCGTTCATGATGAGCGCGCGGGCCGGGGAATTCGACCTCACCTGACCACAGCGCGCCGGAGCGGCCGGCTCCCGGTGGAGGGACCCGCCCGACGGGTTCCCCGGCGCCGCGGCGCCGCGGTGGGCACGTACGATGTGGGCATGTCCTTCCTCCGCCGCCGCAGCGCCGCCACCCCCACCGGGCCGGACTTCGACGTCCTCGCCATGGACCCCGGTGACTGGCCGGGTGATCTCGGAGCCGGGCTGCTGCCCGCGCCCGACGGCAGCTGCCAGGGGGTCTTCCTCCGCTACGACCTGTTCGGCGGCCGCGGCCCCGCGATGATCATCGGCAATCTGCCCGAGGGCTCCCCGGCCCGGGAGCTCGCCGAGGGCCAGGTGCCCTTCGAGGTGGCCCAGCTGCTGGCCGCGCTCGGCAACGACGAGCCGGTCCAGGTGGTGGAGACCGAGGACCTGCCCGTCATGCACGAGGACAACCTCCTCATCGTGCGCCGGCTGAAGTGCTCCGAGAGCCGGATCTCCTGCACCCAGTTCGACCGCAGCGACGGCGTCCTCGTCACCATCGCCAGCTGGGACCGGCCGATCACCGACGACCTCTACCAGCTGCTGAAGCCCCTGCCGGCCGAGATGTTCCAGGCGGGCTAGGGCCGCCACCGGCACCGTGAACCACCGGAGCCCGGCACGCCGTCGCGTGCCGGGCTCCCGCCGTGCCGGGTCGTCACCACTTCGAGGAGTGGACCTCCACGTCGGAGGCCTTCACAAAGGCCACCCGGTGCCCGAACTGGATCTCGTAGTAGACGTCCTTGCCCCGGACGATCCGGTGGCCCGACGGCTCGAAGCTCGCCGCCCACAGATACTCGCCGGGCGAGGTCGCCCCCAGCGCGTACGACTGCCCGGCGGGCAGTTTGTACGGCAACGGGGTCACGGCCTGCACCGGAACGCCCGCCGGGTAGGCCTCCTGCTCCGGGTAGGCGCGCCCGTACACCGGGATCTCGGCCAGGCCCTCCCTCGGGGTGACCAGCTTGCCGTGGGTGCCCACCGCCCTCGGGTCCCACCAGGGGTTACGGAACCACGCCTGCTGCCCCAGGTACCAGATCGCCGTCCAGCCGCCCTGCCGGCCGGCCACGGCGAACTGCTGACCGGTGGAGGCACGGGCACCCGTGTCGTTGACGTCGGTCGTCGACGGGCTGCCGTCCGGGCGCAGACCGATGTCCTGGATCAGCGGGGCGTCCTCGCGCGGGGCGGTGTGCAGCCGCACGGCGCCCGAGCCGTGCGGGGAGCACTTCGCGCCCGGCTTGACGCAGCCCGTGTAGGCCGGCTGGTTGTCCTCGTACTCGGGCGCGATGGTGACCATCCCGCTGAAGGGACTGCCGTCCGCCTCGAAGGACTGGCCCATCAGGTCGAAGTAGTGCGCCCAGTCCCAGTACGGGCCGGGGTCGGTGTGCATGCCCCTGATGGTCGAGGGAACCGTGCCCGGGACGTTGTCGTGGCCCAGGACGTGCTGGCGGTCCAGCGGGATGTCCAGCTTGTCGGCCAGATACTCCACCAGCCGGGCCGACGTGCGGTACATCTCCTCGGTGTACCAGGCGTCGGGCTGGGCCAGGAATCCCTCGTGCTCGATGCCGACGGACTTGGTGTTCACGTACCAGTTCCCCGCGTGCCAGGCGACGTCCTTGGTCGGCACGTGCTGGGCGATGTGGCCGTCCCCGGAGCGCACGGTGTAGTTCCAGGAGACGTACGCCGGATCCTTGATCAGCTTGATCGTCGTCTCCCATGACCCCTCGGTGTCATGGATGACGATGAAGTCGACCTTCTGCGAGGCGGGCCGGTCGGCGATGTCGTGATTGCCGTAGTCCTTGCCCTCCAGCCGCTGGTACGGCGCCGGGATGGACTCGCAGGCCACCGACGCCGGGCACTCGGTGCCCCTGGACGGGACCGTGCCGAGCCCCAGCCGTCGTAGCTGCTCGGTGCGGGGCGCGATCCGGGGGGTGGCGGGGAGGGCGACCTCCTGACGGCTGTCGGTGGTGCGCCGCTGTCCCTTGCGGATGACGTCGAAGACGTCATTGGCGAAGGTGGCCGCCGTGGCGGCGTCGGTGGCGCCGGAGTAGCCGGCCACCGCCGCGTACCAGTCGGCGGCGTCACCGCTCGGCGGCAGGCCGAGGCGCTTCTGCTCGGCGGCCAGCAGGGCCGCGCCCCCCTGGAGGTTGGCGGCGGTGCTCGTGCGCAGCTCCTTGGGGGAGCGGCCGGTCAGCTCGGCGGCCCGCTCCAGCGTGCGCAGCCGGGCGGGCAGTGTGGCGGGTGCGGGGGCCGGGGCGGCCACCGCGCTGCGGCCGGCGGCACGCGGCCGGGCGAGATCACCCCGGGCGTCCTCGCCGGGGTCGCTGTGGTGGGGGGCGGTGGCCAGGGCGGTGGTGGCGTCGGTGAGATGCATCGGGCCATAGCCGGCGGTGACGCTGGGGGCGCCGCCATGGGCGTCCCAGCGGGACTCCAGATAGGAGACGGCGAGCAGCACACTGCCCGGTACGTGATACCGGGCGGCTGCCTGGGCGAACTCCCGCTGGAGCGCGCCTGTGGCGGGCTTGTCCGCCGTGGCGGCCGGACCGGCCGTGACCATCGGCAGGATCAGGGCCGCCGAGGCGACCGTGCCGAACACCCGGGTCCGATGGCTTCTTCGCCGGCCGATTCGCCTGTCGGTTCGCCTGGCGGTTCGTCTGCCGGTTCTCGCGTTCCGTCGTGACTCCGGTACGGATCCTCGCAATGCGGCCTCCTCGGGACGGGCCGTGCCGAGCGCTTGCAGTGACGGTGAAGAGTGCGTGATCGGATAGGGGGACCGAACTTACCAAGAGCGATGCCCCGGCAGACGATCCGTCAATATGACTGGAGTGGCGCTCATCAGACTGGGTGGATGGTGCAAGACGCGTCAACGCCCGCGTCGGGGGTTTCCCGACGCGGGCGTGGAAACACGGCGGAGCTGCCGCTCGCCCGTCCGGGCGAGCACCGACACGCCGTAAGTCGGCGGAACGACGTGCCGGTGGAACCGCTCAGCGCGTACCGACGGCGGCTCGGACGGCCCGGCGGGCCATCGCGCAGTCGTCGTGGAGCCGACGGAGCAGGAGTCGCTGCTCCTCGCCGGACTCGGGGGTGGTGCCGGGTGGGGCGGGCTCGTGCATCGCGCGCTGCACGGCCGTCTCATAGGTCCTGATCTCCCGGGTGAGCACCAGCATCAGATTCACCAGAAAGGCGTCCCGGGAGGTGGTCCCCGCCTGCTGGGCGTGCTGGCTGATCTGACGCCGTGCCACCGGGGCGTCACCGAGGACGGTCCAGAGCGTCGCCAGGTCGTACCCCGGCAGATACCAGCCGGCGTGGTCCCAGTCGACGAGCACGGGCCCGGCGGGGGAGAGCAGGAGATTGGAGAGCTGGGCGTCGCCATGGCAGAACTGCCCCTGGACATGGGCCAGGCCGTGCAGCAGCTTCTGGAGATCGCCCATGTCACGATCGGTCAGCAGCCCCAGCTCGTGATAGCGGGCGATGCGCTTGCCGTAATCCAGCGGCATATCGAACATCCCGGCGGGCGGCCGCCAGAGATTGACCCGGCAGATGGCGCCGAGCGCCGCCCGGACGTCCGCGCGGGGCAGGGTGTCCACCGGGTGCCGCTGGGTGGCGGCGGGCCGGCCGGGCATCCGCTCGATGACCAGGGTGCAGTGCTCCGGATCCGCGGCGATGAGCCGAGGGACCCGGACCGGGGGGCGATGCCGCACAAACGCCCGATATGTGGCTATTTCATGACGGAACCGCTCGGCCCATGCGGAGGAATGGTCCAGTAAACACTTCGCCACGGCCGTACTCCGTCCGGTCGTGCCGACCAGGAGGACGGAACGACCGCCTCGGCGCAGCACCTGGACGGGGTTGAATTCGGGGCAGATGCGATGGACCGATGAGATCACCGTGCGCAGCTGTGCCCCCTGGGGGCCGGACAAGTCGATTCTCCCGCTGAGCGGTTGGGCGCCGATCCCCGGGGTCCTCCGCGCCCGTCCGCCCCCGAACGCGGCCCCCACGGCGTGGGAGGGGTCGAGGTACGGGCCGCCGCCGCTCTGCTGGGGGCGGAGCGGCCGGGGCGGAGCGGACACGGAGGTCGAGGCTGCATACATGAGCGGAACATGTCCCTTCGTGTCGGCGAATTGCGGCGCTACCCGGTCCCCGGGCCTTTGGGCACCCTGGGGAATGCGGTCGGGCTGCCGGGTGGCCGGGGTTGCGCGTTCCTACATCACACCCGACCGCGGGTGGCACACCATGTGGCGCACCCTGGCGAACCCTGGCGAATACTCGCTTGGCCCATGACGGCCCGAGTACCTTCAAGTCAGCCGAGGAACCTGGGGGCTTGACGTGACGAGGGAACCCAACACCCGCCTCGCGGACCTGTTCGGCCTGGCCGGCTGGTCCAAGGGCGAGCTCGCGAGACTCGTGAACCGGCAGGCGGCGGCCATGGGCCATCCGCAGCTGGCGACCGACACCTCGCGGGTACGGCGTTGGATCGACGTGGGGGAGTCCCCTCGCGATCCCGTGCCCAAGGTGCTGGCCGCCCTGTTCACCGAGCGACTCGGCCGTGTCGTGACCATCGAGGACCTCGGGTTCGGCCGGCGCGGGCGGGCCGGCAAGGCGCAGACCCCTGACGGGCTGCCCTGGCCGCCCGAGCGGACCGCCGCGGTCCTCACCGAATTCACGGGAATGGACCTCATGCTCAACCGACGCGGCTTGGTGGGCGCGGGCGCCGCGCTCGCCGCAGGCTCAGCAATCAGTGGCGCGATGCACGACTGGCTCCACACGGACCCGGTCCTCGCCTCCGACGCCCCGCACTTCGACGATCCCCTGCGCGTCAAGGCAACGCGGGCCGACCCCGCCGCCTTCGACCGCTACGAGGCGGCCCCGGTCGGCTCCCTCGAGATCGACGCCCTGGAGCGCTCGGTCGAGGTCTTCCGGCTCTGGGACGCCCAGCGCGGTGGCGGGCTCCAGCGCAAGGCCGTCGTCGGCCAGCTCAACGAGGTGGGCGGCATGCTCTCCTACCACCACCCCGACCACCTCCAGCGGAGGCTGTGGGGTGTCGCCGCCAATCTGGCGGTGCTGGCCGGCTGGATGTCCCACGACGTGGGCCTGGAGCCCACGGCCCAGAAGTACTTCATCATCGCCGCCCACGCCGCCCGGGAGGGCGGGGACCGCCCGAGGGCCGCCGAGGCCCTCTCCCGCTGTGCCCGTCAGAAGATCCACCTGGGCAAGCCGGACGAGGCGCTGGACCTGATGAAGCTCGCCACATCCGGTTCCGGCCCCGAGACCCTCCCACGTACCCGGGCGATGCTCTACACGGTCGAGGCCTGGGCCCAGGCCTCGATGGGGCGCGGCCAGGCCATGCGACGGACGCTCGGCGAGGCCGAGCAGCTGTTCGTCGCCGACAAGGGGGACGTCACCCCGCCGAGCTGGATGCAGATGTTCGACGAGGCGGATCTCCACGGTATGCAGGCCCTGGCCTACCGCACGCTCGCCGAGCACGACCCCACGGCCGCCCCCATCGCCCAGCAGCACGCCAAGAGGGCGATGGAGCTGCGCGGAGGGCAGCGCCAGCGGTCGATGATCTTCGACTACATCTCCATGGCGTCCGCCTGCTTCATCGGCAATGACCCGGATCAGGCCGACACCTTCGCCCGGATGGCGCTCACCACGATCCCCGAGACCTCTTCCCACCGCACCTGGGACCGGCTCCGCGAGATGTACCGGCTCACCGGGGAGTACGCGGACTACCCCGCCATCTCGCATCTGCGGGACGACATCCAGCGGGCCCTGCCCAAGGGCCCGGGGAAGAGCCGCCCGACGGCGGTGTAAAGAGGGGCGGTGTAAGAAGCGGCGGTGTGAGAAGCGGTGTAAAAGCGAGGCCCGCCGAGGCTATGAGCCGATGCGGACGATCAGCACGCACGCGTCGTCCTCGCGCTCCTTGTCGCCGAACTCCTCCAGTACGGCCCGCAGGCACTCCTGAGCGGTGTCCGCCATGGCGAATCGCGGCGCGAGCTCCAGCAGCCGCCCGGCCCCGGGCCGGTCCGCCAGCCCCTCGGTGTGCAGCAGCAGCACATCGCCGGGCAGCAGCCGCTCCTCGGCCTGCGCATAGGCGGCATCCGTCATGGCGCCGAGCAGGACGCCCTCCGGGGGCCGCAGCGCCCGCCCCGTCCCGTCGCGGAAGAGCAGCGGGGCGGGGTGGCCCGCCTGGGCCCACAGGAGGGTGCCGGAGGAGGGCTCGTAGCGGCAGCAGACCGCGCTGCCCAGGGCGGGCTGGGCGGAGGATTCCAGGAGGTGATTGAGCCAGCCCATCAGGGGGCCGGGCTCGGCCCCGGAGACCGCCATGCCGCGCACCGCGCCCAGCAGCATGGCCATGGTCGAGGTGGCGGCCACTCCCCGGCCGGTGAGGCCGCCGACGGTCAGCAGCGTACGGCCGCCGGGCAGCTCCATCGCGTCGAACCAGTCGCCGCCGACAAGGCTGCTGTTCGAGGAGGGGAGATAGTGCCCGGCCAGGTCGAGGACGCCGCCGCCCGGGGCCTGCGGGGCGGCGGGGACGCTCTGCGGGAGCCGCAGGGAGCCGCGCCACGGTGGCAGCACGGCCTCCTGCAACTCGACCGCAAGCCGGTGCTCGGTCCGGGCGGCATCCCGTCGGCGGTGCGCCGAGTCACGGGTCTCGTGCACCTCCTGGCGGAAGCGCCGTAGATCGCTGACATCCCGCAGCACGGCCCACATGGAGCTCGTGCAGCCGTCGGCGTCGAGCACCGGCTCGCCCATCATGTGCACCGTGCGCACGGCGCGGTCGTCGCCGCGCACGATGCGGAACTCACCGTCGATCGGCTTCCCGTCCACCAGGCAGTCCGTGACCATCGTGGTCAGCAGCGCGGTGTCCGCCTCCATGAGCGCGGAGGGGAGCTCGTCGAGGGTGAGGGCGCCGTCCTCGGGGCGGCGGCCGAAGAGCGCGAAGAGCTCGTCGGACCAGACGACCTCGTCGGTCAGCAGATTCCACTCGGCGCTGCCCACCCTGCCGGATGCCGCGGAGCCCTCGGCGGCCGCGTCGCCGTCCCCGGCGACGGCGGCGCGCGTGGCCGGGCGGGCGCCCCGGGCCGCCGGACCGCTCTCCGCCCCGGTCGGGGGCGTACCGCTCTCCGTCCCGCCGCGACGGTCCGTGGGCAGTCCCGCGCGGAGCTGGCCCAGCTGCTCGCCGAGGTCGTCCGCGTGGTGGGCGGCCAGCTCGCACAGGGCGCGCTGCCAGTGGAGCCGGGGGTCGTCCGAGGTCTCCGCGCTCGCCACCGCCTCACGGCGCACGGCGTCGATACCGCCTCTGAGCCGTCGCGTCTGCGAGATGAGCGCGTCCACCGGGCCGCGCTCGGGCGACTCGGCGGCGGGACGATCCGCGGACTGTGGGGACGGCATCACGTACTCCGATACAGGCGGGGCGCGGCCGGCTCCGGGGATCCGCTGGAACGGCCGGCAGGACTGCTGTCACGACTGTGGCACAGGGAGCGACGGGCTGTAAGGGCTTTGGCAATACCCGATACGGTGGTGCTTACGGCATATGCCGGTGACATGGGTGGGACATTTCCGGCATCGCTCGGCGGAACGCACCGCTCCGGGTAGGCTGCGGCGCTTGGTAGTACCCGAGTTTCCACAGTTCACCAGGCATAGCACAGGTGGACACCGGCAAGAATGCCGTCCGGAAGGAAATCCCGTTGCCAGCCGACTCCCCGCACCGGATGCTGACCCCATGTTCGATCCAGACATAGCGCCCAGCGGCACCCTGCTCGGCCTCCTCCAGCGAGGCCGCGGCGACGGGACCCTGCATGCCCTCGCGGCGCCGCGGGCCGAGGCGCTCGCGGCGCTGAACCACTGTGTGCTCCGCGACCCCCGCCGCGACTGGCAGGTGGAGAACCGCTCCCTCTACTACGCGCGCCTCTATCTGGACCTCGGCGGCCGGCTCGGCGAGATCGAGCAGCACCTCTTCCACCCGGACGACCTGATCGACACCTCCGAGGAGCGCACGGGCCTGGCCCTGGCCGTCCTCGGCCACCTCGCCTCCTACGGCCGCGACGACGCCCTCGTCCTGCTGCGCCGCTACGCCGCCACCGGCGGGAACTGGGCCTGGGCCCTCGACGAGCTGGCCCTGCGCGACGACGACGCCGGGCTGCGCGCCCTGGCCACCCCCGTCCTCGCCCGCTTCCCGCACACCCCCGAGGGCGAGGCCGCGCTGGCCGCCGCCGTCCGCGACGCCTTCGAGCCCCGGCCCTGGCGGCTGTGGGCCGACGACCGCCGCGCCCCCGCCACCGCCGCCCGGGTGCGCGCCGCCCGGGAACAGGGCTCCTTCGACCGCTGGCAGCGCCAGCTGCGCCCCTCCGGCCCCCGCCCGGGCTGGAGCGTGCGCGAGGTCCTCGACTGGGCCCAGCAGGGCCTCGACGCCCACCCCACCCAGCACCGCCACGTCCCGGCCACCCGCTGTCTGACCGCCGTGGCCGGACCCGAGGACCGCCTGGAGATCATCGAGGCCGCCGCCTTCGGCCCCGAGGCCGCCCGCGCCACCGCCCTGCGCTACCTCGCCGAGCACCACGACCCCCAGGCCCTCGACCTCATCGAGACGGCCGCCGCCGACGTCGGCGAGCTCGTCTCCTCGGCCGCCGTGACCGCCTTCGAACGGATGCGCAGCACGGCCGCCCTGGAACGGGCCCGTGCCTGGATCCACCGGGGCGACGCCCTGGGCGCGGCCGCGGCCGGGATGCTCGCCTGCCGGGGCGCCGCCTACGACTCCGCGCTCGTCCTCGGCGCCCTGCGCCGGACCGTACGGGCCGAGGGCTGCGACGCGCCCGTCCTGTGGGACCTCGTCGACGGGGCCGGCCGGCTGGCGATCACCTGTGCCGCGCCCGTGCTGCGCCACATCTACCGCGAGACGGCCTCGTCCCATCTGCGGGGCCGGGCCGCGCGCGCCCTCGCCGCGACCGACCCCTCCTTCGCGGCGGGCTTCGCCGTCGAGTGCCTGTGGGACTGCGAGGAGTCGACCCGGGAGCTGGCCGCCCGCCACGCGACCACGGCCGACGCCCGCGTCGTCGACCAGCTGCGCAGGCTGGCCGCCGACCCGGCCGAGGAGGCGGAGGTGCAGACGGCGGTGCGCAGCCGCTTCGAGCCGGAGGCTCCGACGGTCTGACCGCCGGAGCCGGCTCCGGGAGACGGCCGCTCGCCTCCCGGGCGTGGATCCCGCCCGTCCGCCGGGGCGCGCCGCCCGACCCCGCGGAGTCTGATGGCCCGGCTGCCGCCCACCACGTGGAGGCCGGCTTTCCGGCCACCGGCGGCGGGGCCCCAGGGCCCGGGTCTCCCGGGTCCCCGCCCCGAGGCGGACAGGCCCCGTCGGCAGCCCCGGTATCCGGGACCGGCACCCGGCTCTCCCCCGCTCCGCACGGACTGCGAAGCTGACGGTATGTCACGATCAGCATCCAGGGGCGTCCTCACCGGGTCCGCCCCCTCCCGTCGCGCCGTGCTCGCCGGAGCCGCCGCGCTCGCCCTGTGGCCCGCCACGGCCGTGGCCGCCGAGCCGGCCGCGCCCGCCCGTACCGCCCAGGGCGCGCCCGTCCGTATCACGGAGGGCCAGGTCGCCGAGGCCGCCCGGGGGCAGGCGATCCTCTACCCCAGCGTCACCAGCTGTCTCACCGTCACCGTGCGGCTGAGCGGCGGAGCGAAGGTCGGCGCGCACGCCAGTCTGTTCCGGGTGCCCGGTGAGCTGCGCTCGGACGAGATCCTCGGCGCCGTCCGGCGCCGGGTCGCGGGGCGCCGCGTGCTCGCCGTGGAGGTCAGGGGCGCCGTCGGCGCCTGGGACCCGTCGTACTTCACCAAGGCCATCGAGGGCTACGGCGACGGCGAGACCGTGCCCTTCCCGACGCGGCCCGACCCGGACGGGCTGGCGCGCGCGGTGGCCGGCGGGCTCGGTCTGCCGGCGTCGGCGCGGGTGAGCGTCGAGGACGTGCCCGACGGCGATCAGACGGTCGGCTGACACCGGCCGTCCGCCGGGGGCCCGGTGGCCCGGAAAACGGGCGGCCGGCCCCGGCCGGTGTGTGTCAAGCTGTGGCGAAGGCCCCTATGACCAGGAGGTTTCAATGGCGGACGACGGAAGCGCCCAGGCCCCGGAGGGGCAAGAGGACGATGTGAAGCGCAAATTCCGGGAGGCGCTGGACCGCAAGCGCGGGAAATCGCCGGAGGGTGCCTCCGGCGGACGGGGCCGTGACGGCTCCAAGATCCATGGCACCCACGGCAAGGCGGGCGGGCAGCGTTCGTTCCGCCGCAAGAGCGGCTGACGCGGCCGGCGGCCCGGCGCCGCGGCCCATGGCCTGACCAGTCCGGGAGCCCGGACTGGTCGGCGCCGCCGCGGGCCGGGGCGTCACCCCATGGGGCCGGAGGGCTGCTGCTCGGCCTCGGCGCTGCGCGACTGCGGCGGGCGGGCCGGCTGCGAGGGACGGGCCGGCTGCGGCGGGCGGACGTTCTGCGGGCGCGTCTGCTGGGCGTCGTCCAGCATGCCCTTGTTGACGTTCTTGCAGACGGGCACGGCGCCGGTGTTCTCCACGTACTTCGCCGAGACCCAGGTGTTGCGGTCCCGCAGCAGGTACCAGACCGGGTTGCCCGCCACGTCCTGGGCGTGGGCCTTGCAGCGCAGGGCCACCTGGGAGTGGTACTTCAGCACGCCCTTGACGGCGGAGTCCGTGGTGGGGAAGACGCGCTCGTTGATGCCCGTGTTGGAGACGACCGCTCCGTACGGCCGGGTGGGCGGGATCGGCGGCGCATCGGCGGAGTATGCGGCGGGGGCGGCGGCCAGCAGGGAACCGCCGAGGGTGGCGGCCGCGATCACACCGGCCGAGACTCTTCTGCTGCGGATCGCGAGTGTACTGATCATGGGAACTCCCTCGATGCGAAGTGGATCACGCATTGACCGGTTTCCACATGAAATGTCGCCATAAACACAAATCAAGTTGACGGCCCGCAGGGACGGCCCGGATGGCTGATCCCGGCGCTCCTCCGGGCGCGTTCGGCGTGCGCCCGCCGCCCTTTCGGTCATCGGTCCTCCGGACCCGGTCGGTCGTCGGTCTTCAGGGCCCTGTCAGTCATCGGTCTTCCGGGCCCGGCTGGGCTGCACCCGCTTGGGCTCGCCCTTCATCTTCGGGTGCTCCGGCGGATAGGGCAGATCGCCGAGGCCGTGCTCGCGCTCGTCGCGCGCGGCCAGTTCCAGCGCCGCCTCCAGAGCGCAGGCCTGCCCGTCCATGCCCGCGTGGAGATCGCCGACCTCGGCGAACCGGGCCGGCATCGTCGCCAGGTCGAAGTCCTCGGGCACGGCGCTGGTCAGCTCGTCCCACCGCAGCGGCGCCGAAACGGGGGCGTGCGGCCGGGGCCGTACGGAATAGGCGCTGGCGATGGTCCGGTCCCGGGCGGTCTGGTTGTAGTCGACAAAGATCTTTTCCCCGCGCTCCTCCTTCCACCAGGCCGTGGTGATCCGCTCGGGCGCGCGCCGCTCCAGCTCCCGGGCGACCGCGATGGCCGCCCGCCGCACCTGGACGAAGGTCCAGCGGGGCGCGATGGGCACGAAGACGTGGAGGCCCCGCCCGCCCGAGGTCTTGGGCCAGCCGGTGAGACCCAGCCCCTCCAGGACGTCCCTGAGCTCCAGCGCGGCCCGCACCGCGTCCCCGTAGTCCGTGCCCGGCTGGGGGTCGAGGTCGATGCGCAGCTCGTCGGGGTGCTCGGTGTCCGACCGCCGCACCGGCCAGGGGTGGAAGGTCAGACAGCCCAGATTGGCCGCCCACAGGACGGCGGCCGGCTCGCCCGGGCAGATCTCGTCCGCGTACCGGCCGCTGGGGAAGGCGATCCGTCCGGTCGGGATCCACTCGGGCAGGTTCTTGGGCGCCCGCTTCTGGAAGAACGATTCGCCCTCCACCCCGTCCGGGTACCGCTCCAGCGTCGTGGGCCGGTCGCGCAGCGCCCGTACGATCCCGTCGCCGACGCTCAGGTAGTAGCGGGCGACGTCGTACTTCGTGAACCCGCGCCGGGGGAAGTACACCTTGTCCGGGTTGGACAGCCGTACGGTCCGCTCGCCGACGGTGAGCTCGAGCGCCTCTGCCATGCGGTTCACGCTAGGCGGGGCGGCGGGGCGGCGCCTGTCGGCGGGCGGCCGGGCGGCCCCGCCCCCACAATCACGACCATGGACCTTCCGGTGATGCCCCCGGTCCGCCCGATGCTGGCGAAGGCCGCCGCCACCATCCCGCCCGGGATGCAGTACGAGGCCAAGTGGGACGGCTTCCGGGCCGTCGTCTTCCGCGACGGAGCCGAGATCGAACTGGGCAGCCGCACGGGCAAACCCCTCACCCGCTACTTCCCCGAACTCACCGGCGCCCTGCTCGAACAGCTGCCCGCCCGCTGTGTCCTCGACGGGGAGATCGTCATCGCGCGCGGCGGCAGGCTGGACTTCGACGCCCTCCTGGAGCGCATCCACCCCGCCGACTCCCGGGTGCGCCATCTGGCGGAGGTCACCCCGGCGAGCCTGATCGCCTTCGACCTGCTCGCCCTGGGCGACACCTCGCTCCTCGACACCCCGCAGAGCGAGCGCCGGGCGGCCCTCGCCGACGCGCTCCGCGACGCGCGCGACCCCGTCTTCACCGCGCCCGTCACCCACGACCTCGACGTCGCCCGGGGCTGGTTCGAGCAGTTCGAGGGCGCCGGCCTGGACGGAGTGATCGCCAAACCGACCGGGCTGCCCTACCGGCAGGGCGAACGCGTCATGGTCAAGGTCAAGCACGAGCGCACCGCCGACTGCGTCGTCGCCGGGCTGCGCCCGCACAAGAGCGGCCCGGTCGTCGGCTCGCTGCTGCTCGGCCTCTACGACGCCGCGGGCCGGCTCCAGCACGTGGGCGTGTGCGCGTCCTTCCCCATGCGCCGCCGCCAGGAGCTGATGACCGAACTGGAGCCGCTGCGGATGCCGGACGTCACCGGCCACCCCTGGCAGGACTGGGCGGACGCGGAGGCGCGGGCCGCCGGCCGGCTCCCCGGCGGCCCCAGCCGCTGGACCGGCAAGAAGGACCTGTCCTGGATCGCCCTGCGGCCCGAGCGGGTCGTCGAGGTCGCCTACGACCACATGCAGGGGGACCGCTTCCGCCACACCGCCCGGTTCCGCCGGTGGCGCCCCGACCGCACACCGGAGAGCTGCACCTACGACCAGCTGGAGGAGCCGGTCCGCTACGACCTCGCAGAGGTCCTCGGCGGCGGTCCGGAGGCCGGGTAGACCTTCCGGAGCAACGACGCCCCGTAGGGCCGCCCCAATGCACGGCTGACGAGTCGCCATATTTCACGCTGGTACGACCACCTGAAACCGGCTTGAAGAGGTGACGCTCATGACCGGTGCCCGGATGATCCGCTTCCGCGCCGGCGCGCGGTACGGCGCGGCGGCCCTGGTGTGTGCCGGGGCCGTGTGCCTCGCCTGGGGGCCCGGCCCCGCGGCCGCCGAGGACTCCGGGGACGGCTCGGACTCGCCGTTCTGGGTCGAGCCCTCGGGCCGGGCCGGCAAACAGGCCCGGACCTGGGAGGAACGGGGCCGGGACGGGGACGCCGAGGCGGTGCGGCGCATCGCGCGGCAGCCGACGGCCGTCTGGCTGCCGGGCGACGACCCCGGGGACCGGGCCGCCCGGATCACCGAGGAGGCCGAACGCGCCTCCCGCATCCCCCTCCTGGTGGCGTACAACATCCCGCACCGCGACTGCGGCCAGTACTCCTCGGGCGGTGCGCCCACCGCCGCCGCCTATCGCGCCTGGGTCTCCCGCGCGGCCGCCGGCATCGGCGAGCACCGGGCCTGGGTGGTGCTGGAGCCCGACGCGGTCGCCCAGTGGGCCTCCGGCTGTCTGCCGAAGGACGCGGCGCGCGCCCGGCTGGGGCTGCTGGCCGAGGCGGTACGGACGCTCAAGGCCCGGCGGGGGGTGTCCGTGTACGTGGACGCGGGCAACGCGGGCTGGATCTCCGACCAGGCGCTGCTCGCCGACGCGCTGCGCCGGGCCGGGGTCGGGCAGGCGGACGGCTTCGCGCTGAACGTCTCCAACTTCCATACGACGTCCGTGACGCGGGAGTACGGCGACCGGCTCTCCGCACGGCTGGGCGGGGCCCACTACATCATCGACACCAGCCGCAACGGGAACGGGCCGCTGAGGAGCGACGAGCCGGGGGCGGAGAGCTGGTGCAATCCGCCGGGACGGGCGCTGGGCACGCCGCCGACCACGGCGACCGGCGATCCGAAGGTCGACGCGTTCGTGTGGGTCAAGCGGCCGGGGGAGTCGGACGGCAGCTGCCGGGGAGCGCCGCCGGCCGGGCACTGGTGGTCGGAGTACGCGCTGGGGCTGGCGAAACCGCCCGCGGAGCCGGAGCCCGCGCGGCCACCGGCGGTGGGGGCGACGGCGTCGGGCTGACGGGGGCCGGAGGGACGTCAGCGTACGTGCACCCACGCCGCGCGGGACGGTGTGCCCGCGCGGTCCGTGAGGAAGAGCATGTACCAGCCGCCCGGCACCAGCGAGGGGTCCTGGGGGATGGTCACGGCCACGGCACCGCCACGGTTGGTCAGGGGCAGTGCCACGGACCGCTGTTCGACGTCCGTCGCGTGGGTCACCGCGCTGGGCCGCATGAGCCGGGCGGTCGCCACCTCGCCCGGGTCGGTGCCCGGCAGGACGAGCGTGGCGCCGTGGGCGGTGCTCAGGGGGCCCGTGCGCAGGGCGGGGCGGTGGGCGCGGTAGAGGTACGGCGGTGTGTAGACCTCGATGCGCTTCTCGAAGGCCCCCATGCGGGTGTCGTCCTTGTCCGCGAAGAGCGGGTTGGAGCCGAAGACCGCGATCCGCCCGTCGGGGAGCAGCAGGGCCTCCGCGTGGTAGTCGCGGCCGACGGCCGGCGCGGCGGCGGTCTCGAAGGCGCCGGTCCTGGGGTCGTAGAACTGGGCGCGCAGGATGTCCGAGCCGCGCTTGCCCCGGTAGTCGCGGGAGCCGCCGGAGGTGAAGACCCGGTCGTCGGGGGTGAGCACGGCGTTGAGGTAGCGGGTGCCCTGGGGCAGGTCGGGGCCGGGGGCGTAGTGGGGGGCGGGGGCGCGGAGGTCGGCGATGGCGGTCCGTCCGGTGGACTCGTGGGACTCGCCGACCCCGCCGCCGCCGAGGATCATCACCTTCCGGTCCTGGGCCGGGGGCAGCAGCACGGAGGCCGAGGTCTCCGTCATGTCCTGTTCCTCCAGGCCGGGGACGGGCACGAAGGTGTTGGTGTCCACGTTCCACAGGCCCGGGGTGCGGCCCGCCCGGGCGGGCCCGTAGCCGGCGTTGGAGCCGGAGTAGAAGAGGCGGCCGCCGGAGGTGAGGAAGAGCGCGGGGTAGGTGGGGAAGTAGCGGTTGGGGCCCGGGGACCACTTGTGGGTCCTGGGGTCGTAGATCTCGTTCTTGCCGGGGATGATCTCGCCCATGTCGTCCAGGCCGGAGACCGCCAGGACCCGGCCGTCCTTGAGGGTGACCAGGGTGGGGTACCAGCGGGCCTCGGACATCGGGTCGACCCGGACGTAGCGCTCGGCGACGGGGTCGAACTCATAGGCGTCCCGCAGGCCCTGGAAGTCCTTCTTGTCCAGTCCCAGTTTGGCGGCGAGGCCGTAGAGGTCCTGGGCGGCACGGCCGCGCAGCCCCTGGACGCGGTACTGGTCGGCGGTGTGGGTGATGCCCTCCTCCCCCTCGGCGACCGCCTCGACGTAGACCCGGGCCTGGGCGGCGGTGACGGTGACCTTCTTCGGGGCGCGGTCGCTCCCCTCCGTGACGTTCTTCTTCGCGCGCGGCACGAGGACGGGCAGGAGCGTGCGGTACCGCTTGCCGGTGGAGCCGACGAAGACCGTGCCGGCGGGGAAGGTGCGGGGGGCGTCGGGGTTCTCGTTCTTCACCAGCATCGCGCCGCCGGCCCGCCGTACGTCGCCGGTGAGCTTCTCGTAGCGGGCGGTGCCGCCCGCGACCAGCAGCCGGCCGTCGGAGAGCTGGGCGTGGCCGGCGCAGAACATGTCCTTGGGGGTGTCGATCTCCCGGAAGGTGTTGCGCACCGGGTCCCACAGGACGCTCTGGAAGGTCCCCGCCCTGAAGTTCTTCTCGTCGTTGCCGGAGCCGGCGATGAGCAACACCTGGCCGGTGCGCAGCAGGGCCGCGTGGATGGCGTTGATCCGGAACCGGGCGGGGACGTCCACCACGTCCCAGTGGCCGTAACGGATCTTGTACGACTCCTGGTTGATCGTGTACTCGTGCCAGGCCCGCTCGGCGAAGCCGGTGGCGGCCGGGCCGTTGGCCGCGATCAGGGCCAGTGCGGCGCCGGTGCCCAGCACCGCCTTGCGCGCTTTCCTGTTCGCCCGGAACCTCGCCCAGGACCTCGCCCAGGTCCTGGCGGGGAACGCCGCCGGGAATCTCCCCGGGAACGCCGCCGGGAATCTCTTGGCCGGGATCCTCTTCGTCGGGAACCTCACCGCATCCACGTCCCATCGCTCGTACGAGTCCTGCGCGCGGTCCGCGCCTCCACCGTCACCAGGCCCCGCGCCGCTCCCGCCACCGGCCGCCCCACCAGACGGCGACCGGGCCGAGGGCGGTCACCAGGGCAAGCAGCGCCCAGAACCGCATCGCCGCGTGCGCGTGGCCGAGCGCCCAGGAGGCCGCCAGCGACAGGGCGAACAGAGCGGCCCACAGCAGATGGGTGCGGAAGGTCGCGAGGCGGTCGGGGCTGGCCGAATCGCCCTTGGGCGTCACCACGAAGCGCGAGCTCCGCCGCAGCAGGGCCTGGACGAGCGAGCGCGCGTAGAGGGGGGCGGAGAGCGCGGACATCACCATGCCCGCGGCCCCGGAGGAGCCGGCCGGTTCGTGGGGGCTGACGTTGTGGCGCCGGTTCCAGACGTACAGGCCGATCTGGAGGGCGGCCGCGTCGCAGTAGAGCATCAGCCACAGCGACGGCTCCACGGAGATCCCCGAGGCCCCGAAGCCCAGGAAGAGCACGCAGGTCAGGGCGCCCAGCACCCAGTTGAGCGCGGCCATGGGGTAGTAGGCCACCATGAACCCGTAGTTGAGCAGCCGTCCGGGGGAGAGGGACCACGCCGCCCGCCAGAACTGCCGCAGCAGCGTCTCGTACGTCCCGCGCGACCAGCGCAGCTGCTGGCTGAAGAAGTCCGTCCATGTGGAGGGGCCCTCTCCCACGGCGAGGACGTCGGGGGTGTAGACGGACCTCCAGCGGCGGCCCGTGGCGGGGTTGCGGCGGCGGTGGATCTCCAGTCCGGTGGCCATGTCCTCGGTGATGGAGTCGTAGAGTCCGCCGATCTGCCGCAGGACGGCGACGCGGACGCAGTTGCTGGTGCCCACGAACATGGGGGAGCCGTAGGCGTTGCCGGCCCGCTGGATCAGGGCGTGGAAGAGGAACTGCTGGCTCTCGGCGGCCTTGGTGACCGCGGTGGTGTAGTTGCCGTAGACCTGGGGGCCGACGACGAACGCCACGTCGGGGTCGCGGAAGTAGCCGAGCATGCGCTCCAGGAAGTTGGGCAGCGGTACGTGGTCGGTGTCGACGCAGGCCATGAACTCGTAGGCGTCGCCGTGGGCGTCCAGCCAGGCGTTGTAGTTGCCGTGCTTGGTGCGGGCCCGGTAGCGGCCGGAGGGCTGGTTCCAGCGGGCGACGCCCTTGCGGGAGAAGTGCCGCACGCCCAGCCGCCGGCAGAGCCGCTTGACCTCCGGGTCGTCGCCCTCGTCGAGCAGCCAGACGTCCAGCGGCCCGTCGTGCTCGATGCGCACCGCCCCCTCCAGCGTGGCCCGGACCATGGACAGCGGTTCCTTGCCGGGGACGAAGCTGGTGAGGAAGGCGACGCGGGTGCCGGGCCGGGCGCGGACGGGGACGGGGTCGCGGGCCACCCAGGTGGCATGGGCGTTGGAGGCGACGTTGACGACGCGGAACAGCTCGATGAGGCCGATCGAGACCAGCATCACGGTGTCGAGGGCGCGCTCCCAGCCGCTGACGTAGGGCCGGTGGAGCCAGTGCCCGGGGGAGACGAGCCACAGCAGGAGGGTGAGGCAGACCAGGGGGCCCGCCGCGACCAGCAGCATCACCCCGGCGCCGCCGCCCGGTCCGGAGCGGAGGAGGCGCCGGTAGCGCACCCGGTAGTCGCCGTCGGGAGGGTCGGTGAGCGGCCCGGCGAGTCTGCTGAAACGCGCGTAGTCGTAGCCGGCGGTGTCGCCCGGCCCGGCGGGCGCCGGGACGCCGGGGGTGCCGCCCCCGGCGTTCCCGGTGTCGCCCACCGCGCCGCCGGGGGCGGGCACCGCGCCGTCAGGGCGGCCACGCGCCGCCGCCAGCCGGGCCTCGCTCGCCGAAATCGCCACCACAGACCCCCAGTCGCACCAGGAGGGACAGTGGGAGAAAACCTAACAAAACGGACCTACGATCATGTGATGAACGCCCCGAAACAGACATCACATCACCTGCACAGCCGAGAGCTACGGTCCGTTCGCCCGCTCGGCCTAGAATTGCGTAATTCTTCAATTCAGCAGGTCTGCGGAGAGCCGGACGAGTCAGTGAGGGGGCCGCCGTGAGTGCGTTCGCCGAAGCGATGCGGGAGCGGGTGCGCGCCGCGCGCGACGAGCTCGCGGCCGCGCGGGCGGCCGGGGACGTCTACGCGGCCATGGTCGCGGAGGACGAACTGGACGACGCGCTGCGGCTGGCCCGCGCACACGGCATCACCATGGACGAGGACGACGGGCGGGGTGGGAGTTGATCGGCGTGAGGGTGCCGCTGTACCAGGCCAAGGCGGAGTTCTTCCGGATGCTCGGCCACCCGGTGCGCATCAGGGTGCTGGAGCTCCTCCAGGACGGGCCCATGCCGGTGCGCGACCTCCTGGCCGAGATCGGCGTCGAGCCGTCCAGCCTCTCGCAGCAGCTGGCCGTGCTGCGCCGCTCGGGCATCGTCACCGCCACCCGCGAGGGCTCCACCGTCGTCTACGCCCTGGCCGGCGGGGACGTGGCGGAGCTCCTCGGCGCCGCCCGGCGCATCCTGGCCCAGGTGCTCAGCGGCCAGGAGGAGCTCCTCACGGAGCTGCGGGACGCGGAGAGCGCCGCCGAACGATGACCTCGCCCGCACACCCGCCGACCGCACCCGCCACGAGCGCATCCACTACGACGACCGGAGAGACGGCAGCCATGACCCACGATTCCGAGAAGTACGCCGAGAAGGCGGTGGGCTGGCGCGTGCTGATCTACATCGTCTTCGGCCACGTCCTGGCCGGTTTCATCTGGCTGCTCTTCTACCTCGGCTCGCACGCGAAGTAGGCTCGCACGCGAAGTAGTCCGCGCCGCAAGCGGCCGCGCGGTGCTCAGCCCCGCCCGGCCGCCCCCGCCAGCAGGGCGGACGCTGCCTCCCGGGCCGTCCGGGCCGCCCCGGGGTCGCCCGAGACGCCCGCCGTCACGATCGCGCCCTCCGCGAGGAGGGCGATCTGGTCGCCCACCGGCGCCGGCGCGCCCGTCTCCGCGACGAGGCCGCCCAGGTAGCGGCGGAAGGCGTCCTTGTGCGCCCGGGCCGCCTCCGCCACGGCCGGCGAGACACCCCCCAGTTCGCCGAAGGAATTCACGAACGCGCACCCGCGGAAGCCGTCCTCCGCGAACCAGCGCTCCAGCCAGTCGAACGCCGCGAGCACCCGCTCCCGCCCGGCGGGCAGCGCCTCCGCATGGCGTGCCAGCGCCGCACGCCAGCGCTCGTCGCGGCGCCGCAGATAGGCCTCCACCAGCACGTCCTTGGAGGGGAAGAGCTGGTAGAGGCGCTTGAGGGAGACCCCCGACGCGCCCCGGATCGCGTCCATCCCCACGGCCTGGAGCCCCCGGGCGTAGAAGAGCTCCTCGGCCGCGTCCAGGACCCGGGCCTCGGCCTCCGACGGCGTCACCGTCCCCATCGCTGCCCCTCTCCCCGTCGTCTTCGCCGCTTGTGCGAGAACCATCGTTCTCCTACGCTATCGCATATCGAGGAGAACGATCGTTCTCCTCTTCGTAAAAGGCGTAAATGGGGAGAGTCATGCCCGAGATCAAACCGCCGGTCCCGCCGTTCACCACCGAGACCGCCCTGGCGAAGGTGCGCGCCGCCGAGGACGCCTGGAACACCCGGGACCCCGAGCGGGTCGCGCTCGCCTACACCGAGGACTCCGAGTGGCGAAACCGTGATGTGTTCCTGGTCGGCCGCTGGCGGATCGTCGCCTTCCTGCGCGAGAAGTGGGAGCGCGAGCTCTGCTACCGGCTCCGCAAGGAGCTGTGGGCCCACACCGACGACCGCATCGCCGTGCGCTTCGAGTACGAGTGGCACGACGTGCACGGCCAGTGGTACCGCAGCCACGGCAACGAGAACTGGGAGTTCGCCCCGAACGGCCTGATGCGCCGCCGCTACGCGAGCATCAACGACGTCGCCATCACCGAGCGGCAGCGGCGCCTCCACCTGCCCCCGGAGGCGCCATCCGCAGCGGCGTGAGCTGCTCGATGTCATAGCGGAGGCGGAGCTCGGCGATCGCCTCGTGGTCCACCGCCGGCCCGGAGTCCAGGATCTCGAAGAGCTCCTCGAAATACCGCTCGTGATCGGGCGGCGGCGACGCCTGGAAGAACATCCGGGCCGGGTCGCCCGTCACATTGGCGAACGCGTGCGGACAGCCCGGGGGCACGACGATCACCGTGCCGGCGGTGGCCCTGACACAGCGCTGACCACTGGCGGACTCCCACTCCCGCCAGTTGTCCCGGGTGCGTACGCGCGGCTCGAAGGCGAGGACGTCGAGCTCGCCCTCCAGCACATAGAAGAGCTCCTCGCTGCGGGTGTGCCGGTGCGCCCCGACGTCGAAGCCCGGGGGGACGACCACCTCGAAGCTGGAGGCGGCCCGGGAATGCTCCCCGGTCACCTTGAAGGTGACCCGCTGGGCCGCGGTGACCAGCGTCCGGCCCTCGCCCGGGGGCACGACCAGACCGTCGGGGGCGCCGATGAGCGTCATGGCGGAACCTTTCTCACCAGGTGACGGGAAGGTTCTCCGGGCCCCGGATGAGCGCGCTGCGCTGCCAGCGGATCTTCTCCACGGGCTCCGCCAGCCGCAGCTCCGGGAAGCGGCGCAGCAGCGTGGAGATGATGATCTCCGACTCCAGCCGGGCCAGCATCGACCCCAGACAGAAGTGCGGCCCGTGACCGAAGGACAGATGCGGGACGTGCTCCCGGTCGAAGTCCAGCTCGTCGGGGTGGTCGAAGACCGACGGGTCGCGGTTGGCCGTGAGATAGGAGGAGTGCACCACCTCACCGGCCCTGATCAGCACCCCGGAGACCTCGACGTCCTCCATGGCGATGCGGCCCAGCCCCACGGCGCTGCGGTGCGGGATGAAGCGCAGCAGCTCCTCGAGGGCCTGCGGCAGCAGCTCCGGCTCGGCCCGCAGCCGGGCCGTCTGCTCCGGGTGGGTGAGCAGCGCGTAGACCATGTTGGCGCTGTTGTTGCGCACGGCGTGGGCGGCGCTCGCCTGGATCAGCAGGGCGATGGCCACGGCCTCCTCCGTGCTGAGCCCGCCCTGGGCCGTGGCGTCGGCCAGCTCGCCCGCCAGGTCCTCCTGGGGCTCGGCGAGCCGCTGGGCCAGCAGTTCGGTGAAGTACTCCGCCATGCCGTTCTTCGCCCGGTCACTGGCCTCGCGGCCGTACCCGGCGGAGAGGATGACGTTCGTCCACAGCGCCATCTGCCGCCGGTCGACCTGGGGCACGCCCATCAGGTCGCTGATCACGGCCAGGGGCAGCGGCCCGTGGAGATGCTCCATCAGATCGGCGGGCGGCCCCTCCTGCTCCATCTCGTCGAGCAGCTCGTCCGCCGCGCGCTGGGCGCCCGGCCGCAGCCGGTCCAGGCTACGGGTGGTGAAGGATCTGGCCACGGCCTTGCGCAGCCGGGTGTGCTCGGGCGGGTCGGCGAAGCCCACGGCCTCGTCCAGCGGGATGAAGTGCGGGGCGAGCCGGGTGATCGGGCGGCCCAGCACCGCGCGCCGGCTGAACCGGGGGTCCGAGGTGACGAACTTGACGTCCTCGTAACGGGTCACGAACCACGCGTGCCCCTCACCGTTGGGCAGCTTCACGCGGGAGATCGGCTCGTCCCGCAGCTGCGCCGCCATGAAGGGGTCGAAGTCCAGCCCCCGGAGGTCCTTCACATCCCAGAACCGTACGGGGAACGGCTCCTGCGCTGATTCGGTCGTCGTCATCGCTGAGTACTCCCACCCTGGCCACGAGCACGTCTGTCCGACAGACACGCTCCCCCAAAACGGGCACGCGCGGCGCGCCACGCCGGGGAAATCACCCGTCCGGCCCACGCCCCGGCGGGGCCGTTCGCGTGACGCGCGGGCGTGGTGCCGCGTCCGTCCGGGGGGTCCGGCCCGACGCTGTGCGTCGTGAACACAGGGGTGAGCGGGCCGGTGGCCGTCCTGCTGGCGGCGGCGCTGACATTCGCGGCACCGGGCGTTGCGGGTGCCCGGGCGGGACGGGCGGGGGAGCGCGCGGCCGCCGCGCCGATCGTGGCCGCCGACCAGGCGACGCGGTCCGTGTACGTCCTGGACTCCGCGCGGCCCCGGTGGGACGCCCAGGACGAGGGCGATCCGGGGGTGCTCTGGTCGTGGAGCGCGGACGGGCGGTCCGAACTGTCCGACCTGGACCCCGGCACGACGTGGACCAACCCGAGCGAGGTCAAGTTCCGGTCGCTGAACGGCAGACGCTATCTGCTGGCCACGGCCTCCGGCGGACTGGCCGCCGTGGTGGGCTACCCGGACCGGGAGGTGTACTGGGCGGCCGACACCGGCACCGGCAACGCCCACAGCATCGACCTGCTGCCCGACGGGAACGTGGCCGTGGCGGCGAGCACCGGCGGCTACGTCCGGGTGTACGCGGCCTCCGCCGGCTCGCGCGCCACGGGCCATGCGCAGACGCCGTTGCCGGGGGCGCACGGGGTGCACTGGGACCCGCGCACCCGGCTGCTGTGGGCGCTGGGCAGCCGGCAGCTCGTCGCCCTGCGGGTGGACGGGCCGGCCGCGGAGCCGGAGCTGACCGTCGTCCGGCGCGTGGCCCTGCCCACGCGGGGCGGGCACGACCTGGCGCCCGTACTGGGCAGACCGGGGCACCTGTGGGTGACCACGGCGTCGGCGGTGTACCAGTACGCGACGGACGAGCAGGCGTTCGTCGGCTATCCGCTCCAGTCGAGGATCAGCGGACCGGACGTCAAGAGCATCGGGGACGACCCCGCCACGGGCCGGATCCTGCTCTCCCGCCCCGAGCCGGGCCACTCCTGCTCGTGGTGCACCACCACGCTGGTCCTCTACCGCCCGGACGGCACCCGGACCCTGCTGCGCGGTGGCATGTACAAGGCCCGCTGGTGGACGACCCGACGGGGTGGGTGAGGGCCTAGCGCGAGCCCACCGGCGGCATCTCCCCCGTCAGGCGCGCCCGTACGTCGGCGGCGGCCTCCTCGCTGTCCGGCACCCGCTCCCACAGCGCGAGCAGGGCGGGCGCCAGCCGTGCCGCGCGGTCGCCGCTGTGCTGCCAGCAGTAGTGGGCCCGTTTCAGCGCGGCGAGGGCCTCCGCGTCGGCCGGGCCGCCCCGGTCCAGCCGGTGGGAGGCTGCCGACAGCCACAGCTCGGTGGCGCGCGGATGGTCCCCGGCGAGCCGGGCGAGGTCGGCCCGCACCTCGATCCAGAGAGCGGCCTCGGGGCTGTGGGGGCCGTGGCGGCGCAGCGTCTGCTGCTCCCACGCGGCGGCCATGGCCGCCGCCTCGTTGTGCCGCCCGGCGTGGGCGGCGGCGAGGATGCCCGGCAGCGGATCCTCCTCCTGCGGCGCCGGCTCCTGACGCGCCGTCGCGGGCACGGCGGCAGCGGGTGCGGGTGAGGACGCGGGCGTGGGTGCGGAAGCGGGCGTGACGGGTGCGGCCGGGGGCGCCGCGGCGCGCGGCGGGGCCGCCCGGTTGGCGAGGACGGGCCCGGCGTCGCCGTACGCCAGGGCCAGGAAGCCCTCGGGCAGCGTGGCCTGAGTCAGTGCCAGCTGGTGCGGCAGCGCCGGGTCGAGGACGGGCCCGGCCGTGGGGTGCCCGACGGACAGGGCGGTGAGGAAGGAGCGGGTGTAGGGCCCGGCCTCCAGCGAGGGCTTGGCCGGGGTGGGGGTGATCATCCCGTGGAGGGCCAGGCCGTCGGCGAGCCGGCCGTCGTGGGCGGCGGCGGTCACCTGCGGCCAGGCGTGGGCGTCGGCCTCCGCGTCGACGAGGAGCAGCGTCGGTCCCGCGTGCTCGCGCAGGGTCCGGGTGAGCCACTGCCAGGGCAGCCCGGTGTAGCGGACGGTCGCGGCGGTGCTCTCGCGGAGCGCCAGGTGGAGTTCGGTGCCGCGGCGGGCCGGGACCATCAGATGGCCGGTGATCCAGATCAGCAGCGGTCCGGGCACCCGGACGGCGTCCTGGAGGTAGGCGAGGACGCTCTGGGGTCCGGCCATGGCGGGGAGCTGCACCACGTCGGCCGAGGCGGCGGCGAGGAAGCCACGGGGGTTCGCTCCTGCGATGGCGTGGGCGGTCGGGTTCGGCAGGGCGCCCCGCCGCCGGTCGGGGGTGCCGTCCAGCAGCAGAACACAACCATGGGTCGGCTGATCCAACGCGTTCTTCCTTCCGGCCGTTTCGGGAGCCCGTGACGCAACTCTAGGCTCCGGTCCGCGCGACGCGGCCCGCATTCCCCACCCCTGTCCGGCCCCCGGCGCCATCAATCCCGATATGGCCGTACTTATGGTCCGCGCGCGGTGTGTGCCCCTCCGGGGGCCGTGGACGCGCCCTGCTGGGCGGTGTCCGGGTGTGCGGATAATGGATGCGCCCCGCGGCTCGCGGAGCGACGAAAGCCACAGCACCAGACACAGGGGGCGCGGATGAAGTACGAGCGGAAGACCGACGGACGGTACCGAGGCCGGACGGCCCGCAGGATCTCGGCCCTGGTGGCCGTGGTCCTGGGCGCCGTCCTGATGGCGACGCCCGCGACGGCGGCGAGCCCGTCGGCCGGTACCGCGCGGGTCGTCTCCGTCGCGGCCGCCGAGGCCGGCACGGCGGCGGTGGGCACGGGCGCCGCGGACGCGTCGCAGGGCCACCGGGCCGTCGCCGCCTCCCACAAGAAGCACGGTCACACGACGCTGGCCAAGGACAAGAAGAAAAAGAAGAAGGGCTTCTTCGCGAAGCTGGGCGTGGCCCTGCTCATCATCCTGATCCTCGCCTTCCTCTTCGTGGTGGCGGTGATCGTGCTGGTGATCCTCATGATCCGCCGGGCCTTCCGGCGCCGTCGTTCCTGACCGGCCGGTCGTCCTCCCGCCGAGCGGGGCCCGCCGACGCGGGCCCCGCTCGGCGCGTTTCAGCTCGTTTCGGCGCGTTTCAGCTCGTTCTCGCCACCCAGGCCAGCGCCAGCCACGGCGTGGTGGCGCTCGCGGCCGCCAGGGCCCAGCCGGTCTCCGTGTCGGGGAAGCCGATGAGCAGGGGCAGGACGAGCCCCGCCCCGCACACCAGGAGGAGGGCCGCGGGCAGATGGACCCAGGGCACGAATCGACGCGCGTAGCGGACGCCGGGCTCCCGGCGGTGCAGGGCAAGGCCGGTGACGAATCCCGCCGCGAGGGCGAAGGTCCAGATGAGCGGCAGCAGGATCATGCGGCCGGCGAAGGTGCCGATGTCGTTGCCGGGTGCCTGACGGGCTCCCAGCTCGGGCCGGTCGGGCACATAGATCAGCTCCACCGTGCGGCCCGCCTCGGGCTTGCCGCCGGTGTGCACCTCCTCGACGGTCACCTGCCGGGCGCCCGAGGCGAAGGGGACGGTGGCGACGATCGTCGAGGCGTACTCGTCGGTGTCGTTGATCTCGACGTCCGTGGGGCGCGGCTCACCCACGATCCGCTCCACGCGCACCTCGCCCGTCACCCCGCCGGACCGGGCCGCCTTGGCGAGCCACTCGCCCTCCGCGCCATCGGGCCCCACGCCCTGGCACAGCGCGGCGGCGCTGGTGAGCGCGATGCCGAAGCCCAGCGCCCAGCAGAGCAGCCGGGACGGCCGCGGCTCGGGCCAGGGCTCGTAGCGCCTGCGCCAGGTCTTCTTCCGCAGGGCCTTGCGCCGGTGCGCGCGGGCCAGGAGCGACGCGACGATCCAGCACGCGGCGCACGACGCGGTCGCGCCGATCAGCCCCAACTGATGCCGCTTGGGCGGCAGTTCCCGGAACGGGGCCGCCCCGAGCAGGACGGTCGCGTAACCGGTGAGCAGCGTCGCCCACCCCGTGAGGCGCGTCCACACCCTCATGCCGTACTTCCCCCACCCACCTAATCGATCTTGAGGGGGACAGAGTAATGGGGTGCGCCCACTGCTCGCTCACGGGCGGTGGGACGGGGGCGGGATGACGGACGGTCAGTCGAAGGGGACGAGGAACCTCTCGGGCTCGCAGGCGTCGCAGAACCGGACGTCGAACTTGGCCGCGCGCTCACGGGCCTCCGCGGTGGTCAGGGTGTCCTCACCGCCCCGGGGCACCCAGCAGCCCGCGTGGTGCAGCTCCTGGAGGGTGCCGCCGGGCCGGCGGTGGACGGTGACCGGCCAGATCGCGTCCTCGAGGTCGTGGCGCCACTCGCCCTTGAGGCGCTGGAGCGCGACCTCGCGCACCCAATCCCGCACGGAAAGGCCGCATTCCTGCGCGGCGGCCTCGATACGGACGAGTTCCTCAGCAGTGAAGAGGGTCTCCATGAGGCGGGACAGTAGCAGCGGAGGACTCCGGGCGAGCCCGGTTCCGGGCAATGGCCCACGGTGCTGACCTGCGGGCTTGACCAGCGGAAACGGCATCCGCTCGGCGACGGCGACGATCGGCTGGTCATACGATGTGCAGCTCCGGCCGCCTTTCCCCCGAGTGGCATAGGACGCGGGTCTATCCATAGGTGTCGACCGCCGGTACACGCATCGCCGGCCTCTTGGCCATTCCGTTATCACCTGTCCTCGTGAACGCCCGGTATTTCCCGGCGGACGGGCCCCGGGACCCCTCACGGTGCGACCCCGGCGGCAACGGCGCGGGCGGTGGTGAAACGACCCGGGCCCCCGTAACCCCTGAGGGGGGTGCGGCCGTTTACTACTCAGTCCCACGGCGCGGCGGTACCGGGCGCCGGGGAGTTCCGAGGGAGGCGGCATGGGCCTGCTGCGCAAGATCCGCGACACCGGACGGGTGGCGGAGGCCGCCCCGCCACCACCCACCGCCGGCCCGCCACGCGCCGCCAGGGACCTGGGCGGCTCGGTCCAGGTCCGCTGCGTGGACGCGGGGTCGTGCAACGGCTGCGAGATCGAGATCGCCGCCGCCTTCGGGCCGGTGTACGACGCCGAGCGGTACGGCGCCCGCCTGGTGGCCTCGCCCCGGCACGCCGACGTCGCGCTCGTCACCGGCCCCGTGACCCGCAACATGGCCGAGCCGCTGCGCCGCACGGTCGCCGCCATGCCCCGGCCCCGCCTCGTGGTGGCCGTCGGCGACTGCGCCCTCGACTGTGGGGAGTTCGCCGGGGGGTACGGCGTCGAGGGCGCGGTCGCCGATGTGGTGCCCACCGACCTGGAGGTGCCGGGCTGCCCTCCGGAGCCGGAACGGATCGTGGCCGCGCTGCGCAGGGTGGCCGGCCGGTGAGCGGTACGACGACGGGGGGCGAGCCCCCGGATACCGGGCCCGCCCGCGGCCCGTGGGCAGCGGCCAAGTGAGCGTCATCGGGACCGCCGTCGCGGCGGCGGTCGCCTGCGCGGCCGCCGGGGCCCTGTGCGGGGCGGCGCTGCCGGGCCGGGCCCGTGTCGTCGCGTCGGGCGTCTGCGTCGCCGGGACGGGCGCCGCCGGGCTCGCGGCCGGCACCGCCGCGCTGCGCGGCGCGCGCTGGTCGGCCTTCCTGCCCGGCCTCCTCCCGCCCACCGGGGTCCACTTGGCGGTGGACGCCCTGTCCGGCCTGTTCATGGCCGTGGCCGGTGGGGTGATCCTCCCCGTGGCCGTCTACGGCATCGGATACGCCGCCGGGCACACCGGCCACGGAGCGGCCTCCCGCACCGCCCAGGCCGTACTGCCGCTCTTCGCGCTCACCCTGCTGCTCGTCCCGGCCGCCGCGTCCGTCTGCTCCTTCCTGCTGCTGTGGGAGCTGATGGCCCTCACCTCCCTGCTGCTCGTCCTGGCCGGGCACCGGAGCGGACCGCCCGCCGCGCGGGCGGCGGTCCGCGCGGCCGGGCTCTGGTACGGCGTCATGACCCAGCTCGGCTTCCTCCTGCTCCTGGCCGGCACCGCCCTCTTCGCCGCCCGCGCCGGCGGCGAGACGTTCACCGCGCTGCGCGACGGCGCCCACCAACTGCCCTCCGCCGTCCGCGGCACGGTCTTCGTCCTGACCGCCGCCGCGTTCGCGGCCAAGGCGGGCGCGGTGCCGCTGCACCCCTGGCTGCCCCGCGCCCACCCCGAGGCCCCCAGCCACGTCTCGGCGCTGATGAGCACCGCCATGGTCAACCTCGGGATCTACGGTCTCGTCCGCACCGGCTTCGACCTGCTGGACGGCGGGCCGCGCTGGTGGTGGCTGGGCGTCCTGGCCACGGGCGCGCTCTCCGCCGCGTACGGCGTCCTCCAGGCCGCGATGGCCTCCGACCTCAAGCGGCTGCTCGCCTACTCCACCTCCGAGAACCTCGGCCTCGCCCTCATCGGCGTCGGCGCCGCCGGGCTCTTCGCCGACGCCGGCGGCGGCGCCCCCGCCGCGCTGGCCCTGGCGGCCGCCCTGCTGCACCTCGTCAACCACGCCGCCTTCAAGAGCCTGCTGTTCTGCGCGGCGGGCTCGGTGCTGCGGGCCACCGGCCTGCGCGACCTGGACCGCATGGGGGGCTTGCGCTCCCGGATGCCCGTCACCGCGGGCCTCTTCGCGCTCGCCGCGCTCGGCGCCGCGGCCCTGCCGCCCGGCAACGGCTTCCTCGGCGAATGGCTCCTGCTCCAGTCCCTCATCCACGGCCTGGCCGTACCCGGCCTGGTCACCGCCCTCGTGCTGCCCCCGGCCGTCGCCGTGATCGCCCTGTCCGCCGGACTGGCCGCCGCCGTCTTCGTCAAGGCCCTCGGCGTCGCCTTCTTCGCCCGGCCACGCGGCCCCCGCGCCGCGGAGGCCCGTGAGAGCCCCCCGGCCCTGCTCGCCGGGATGGGCCTCCTCGCGGCCCTCTGCGCCGCCCTCGCGCTCGTCCCCGGCGTCCTCGGCGACGGGCTGTCCGCGGCGGTCGCCGCCGCGGGGCTCGCCGACGGCCCGCCGCTGACCGGCGGCCCCCTCGGCGTCCGTCTGGACCGCCTCGCCACCACCCTCTCCCCGCTGTGGGCCGCCTGCGCGCTGACGGCCTGTCTGGTCACCGCGGCCGCGCTCACCCGGCTCGCGGCACGCCGCCGCCGGCGCCACAACGCCCACCTGTGGGACTGCGGCGGAGGCGCCCCGACCGCCCGCATGGCCTACACCGCCACCTCGTTCGCCGAGCCCCTCCAACGGGTCTTCGACCGGGTGCTGGCGCCCGAACAGGACGTCCGGGTGACGGCCGCCCCCGAATCCGCGTACCTCGTCGAACGGGTACGGTTCCGCCGCCGGGTCCCCGACCGCTTCGAACACCGCCTCTACCGGCCGCTGCTGGAGGCCCTCTCCGCCCTGGGCCACGCCTCCCGGCGGCTCGCCACCGGCAGCGTCCACCTCTACCTCGGCTACGGCTTCTGCGGCCTCGTCGCCCTCCTCCTCGTCCTGGCGGTCCGCCCGTGACGGGCCACACCGCCGCCGGGGCGGCCGCCATGTGCGCCCAGGTCCTGGCGGTCGTCGCCGGGGCGCCCCTGCTCACCGGGCTGATGCGGCAGGTACGGGCCCGGATGGAGGGCCGGGCCGGGGCGGGCGTCCGGCAGCCGTGGCGGGACCTGCGCAAACTGCTGCGCAAGGAGCCCATCACCCCCACCGGCACCGGCCCGGCCTTCCGCGTCGCCCCGGCCCTGCTGGTCGCCACCACCGCCGTGGTCGCCGCGCTGATGCCGCTGGCCAGCACCGCCACCCTCGCCACCGGCCGCTCCGACCTCATCCTCGTCGTCGCGCTGCTCGCCCTGGGCACCGTGGCCCTGGCCCTGGCCGGGCTGGACACCGGCACCGCGTTCGGCGGCATGGGCGCCTCCCGGGAGATGACCGTCGCCGCCCTCGTCGAACCCGCCATCCTGCTGGCCGTGTTCGCCCTGTCGCTGCCCGCCGGCTCCACCGACCTGGCCGCCATCGTCTCCGGCGGCCTGCGCGACGCGGACCGGCTCGCCTCCCCGTCCGGGCTGCTGGCCACCGCCGCCCTCGCCCTCGCCGTGCTGGCCGAGACGGGCCGGCTCCCGGTGGACAACCCCACCACCCACCTGGAACTGACCATGGTCCACGAGGCGATGATCCTGGAGTACGCGGGCCCGGACCTCGCGCTCGTCGAACTCGGCGCCCAGATGCGGCTCGCCGTCCTGCTCGGGCTGCTGGCCACGCTCGCCGCGCCCTGGGGCATCGCCACCACCGCCGCCCCGCTCGCCGTCGCCCTCGCGATCGCGCTCCTGGCCGCCAAGGTCGCGGTGCTGGGCGCCGCCCTCGCGGCGGCCGAGGTGTGCTGGGCCAAGGTCCGGCTGTTCCGGGTCCCCGAACTCCTCGCGGGCTCCCTGCTGCTGGCCCTCCTCGCGGTGACCGCCTCCTACTTCCTGACGGGAGCGTGACGAGCCGTGCCCGGCACCCTCCACGCCCAGCTCCTCGACCTGGTCTGCGGCGCGTTCCTGCTGGCGGCCGTGGTGGTGCTCTGGTTGCGCCAGCTCGCCTCGATCGTCCGGGTGTTCGCCCTCCAGGGCGTGGCGCTCGCCGGGATCGCCGCTCTCCTCGACGGGCACGACAGCCGCTGGGAGCTGCTCGCGGTCGCCGTCGGCATCGGCCTGCTGCGCGCCGGGCTGCTGCCGCTGCTGATGCGGCGCGCCCTGACCGCCGTCGCGACCGGGCCCGCGTCACCGGCCGGCGGGACGGGCCACCACTACGCGGAGGACGTCAGCGAGGCCCGTGAGACACAGCCGCTCGTCAACGTCGCGGCCTCCCTGCTGAGCGCGGCCCTGCTGACCCTCCTCGCCTACGCCGTCGCCAGGCCCCTGGTCGCCCTCCATCCCACGCCCGCCACCCGTGCCCTGCCGGTCGGCCTGGCCGTCGTCCTCATCGGCTTCTTCGTCCTGGTCACCCGGCGGCGCGCCCTGGCCCAGGTGGTGGGCTTCCTGCTGCTCGACAACGGCATCACCGCCACCGCGTTCCTGGCCGCCTCCGGGGTCCCGCTCATCGTCGAGCTCGGCGTGTCCTTCGACGTGCTCCTCGCGGTGCTGGTGCTGGGCATCCTCACCACCCGGATGCGGGCCGCCTTCGGCGGGACAGGCATCGACGACCTGCGGGAGCTCTGCGACCGATGACCCAATCGATGACCCACTCCACGACCTGTGTGCTGCTGGCCGCGCCGGTGGGGGTGCCGTTCGCGGTGTCCGCCGCGTTCGCCCTGGCGGGGGCACGCCGGCGGGCCGCCGCCGCGCCGGGCGCGGCACGGCCGCCGCGGCAACGCGGGGCGGTGGCCGAGCGCGAGCGGGTGGCCGCGGGGGCGGTGGCCTCCTCCCCTTCCCCGCCCCTTCCCGAAACCGGGGGCTCCGCGCCCGGCCCCCCGGAGCGCGCCGGGACCGGGGAGACGGGCCGGCGCCCCGGCCGGGGGCGATCGCGGCGCGTGCCGAACGGCCGGGAAGCGGCGGGTCAGGGAAGAACGCACCCGCTCGTCACCCACCTCGCGCTCCTCTCCCCCCTCACCGTCCTCGCCTGCGCCGTCGCGCTCGCCCGGACCGTCACCCGGCACGGCCCCGTCGCCGCGTACGGGCTGCGCGCCGACGCGCTCAGCGTGTGGATGCTGCTGACGGTCGGCGCCGTGGCCGTCCTCGCCTGCGCGGCGTCCGGGCCCGAGGCCCGGACCGCCCGGCGCTACCACGCTCTGGTCCACGCCTTCCTCGGCACGCTCGCCACCGCCGTGCTCGCCGCCAACCTCGGGATCGTCTGGATCGCGATCGAGGCGACCACGATCCTCACCGCCTTCCTGGTCGGCCACCGCCGCACCCGGGCCTCCGTCGAGGCCGCCTGGAAGTACGTGCTGATCTGTTCGGCCGGCATCGCCCTGGCCTTCCTGGGCACCGTGCTCCTCTACTACGCGGCCCGCCGCGCCGGGATCCCCGAGGCGTCGGCGCTGGACTGGCCCGCGCTCGCCGCCCGCGCGGGGGAGCTCGACCCGGCCGTCACCCGGCTGGGCACCGGCCTGATCGTCCTCGGCTTCGGCGCCAAGGCCGGGCTCGCCCCGCTGCACGCCTGGCTCCCCGACGCCTACGGCCAGGCGCCCGCGCCCGTCTCCGCGCTGATGTCCGGGGTGCTGTCCGCCGTCGCCTTCACCGCCCTGCTGCGCTACAAGGTGATCGCGGACGCCGCCCTCGGCCCCGGCTGGACCCGCGCCCTGCTCACCGCGACGGCCCTGCTCACCCTCGCGCTGGCGGCCGCCCTGCTGCTGGCGCAGCGCGACCACCAGCGGATGCTGGCCTACTCGAGCATGGAGCACATGAGCCTGATCGCCCTCGGCGCCGCCGTCGGCGGCCCGCTCGCCGCCTCCGCGATGCTGCTGCACATCACGGGGCACGGGCTGGCCAAGGCCGTCGCCTTCCGCACGGCCGGGCACGTGCTGCGGCTGCGCGGCACCAGCCGGATCGGCCGGGTGCGGGGGCTGCTGGCGCAGGCGCCCGCCGTGGGCGCCCTGTTCGCGCTGGCCGTGCTCGCCCTGCTGGGGCTGCCCCCGTTCGCCCTGTTCGCCGCCGAACTGGGGCTGGTACGGGCCGGGTTCGCGGCGGGCATGGGCGCGGTCATGGGGATCGCGCTGCTCCTGCTGCTGGTCGCGTTCGCCGCGCTGGGCGCCCGGACGGCCCGGATGCTGCTGGGCCCGCCGCCCCTGCCGGGGCCGCCCGCGCGGCTGCCCGCCTCGGAGGCGATCCCGCCGGCCGTCGGGCTGCTGCTGTGCGCGGCCCTCGGCGTGACCACCGGGCCGCTCACGGGGCTGCTGGCCGACGCCGCGGCGATCGTCGGAGGGCGGTGAGCCATGAAGCCGCTCGACACGGGCACCACGGGCGCCGGATCACGGACCGTCATCGACACCGACGTCGCCGGACTGCCCGCGCGCTTCGCCGGACTGCTGCGCGCCGGCCACCGTCTCGCCCTGGTCGCCGCCCACCACGACCCGGCCCACGGCGAGCGCGACCGCGCCGTGCGGGTCGTCCACCTCTTCGTCTCCGGCCCGCCCGACACCCGTACCGAACTGCATGTGCGCCTCGACCCCGACGCGCCGGAACTGCCCACGCTGGCCCGGCTCTCCTTCCCCGGGGGACGGTTCGAGCGGGAGACGCGCGACCTGTACGGCATCGTCCCCCGCGACCACCCGCTGCCCCACCGGCTCGTGCGGCACTTCCACTGGCCGCGCGGCTGGTACCCGATGAGCCCGGACGCGGGACCGCCCCCGCCGTTCGCCGAGCCCGAGGGCCCGTACCCCTTCCTGGAGGTCGAGGGCGACGGCGTCTACGAGATCCCCGTCGGCCCGGTGCACGCCGGGCTGATCGAGCCCGGCCACTTCCGGTTCTCCGTGGTCGGCGAGACGATCATCAAGCTGAAGGCCCGGCTGTGGTTCACGCACAAGGGCGTCGAGAAGCTCTTCGAGGGCCGTACCCCCGGGCGCGGGCTGCCGCTGGCCGAGCGGGTCAGCGGCGACACCGCCGTGGGACACGCGCTGGCCTACTGCCTGGCCGTGGAGGAGGCCCTCGCCGTCCGGGTGCCCGACGCCGCCCGTCGCGCGCGGGCGCTGCTCCTGGAACTCGAACGGCTCCACAACCACGTCGCCGACCTGGGCGCGCTGTGCAACGACGTCGGCCACGGCGTGCTCAACGCCCAGGCCCAGCGCGTCCGGGAGGAGCTGCTGAGGCTCAACCGGGAGGTTACCGGGCACCGGCTGCTGCGCGGCGGCGTCGTCCTCGGCGGTGCGTGGCTGCGGTCCCTGCCCGGCCCGGGCCGGATGCGGGCGCTCGGCGAGGACATCCGCTCGATCGTGGAGCTGGCCCTGGGTCACACCACCGTCCGGGACCGCTTCACGGGCACGGCCCGGCTCGCCGCCGGGGCCGCCCGGGACCTGGGCTGTCTGGGCTATGTGGCACGGGCCAGCGGCCTGTCCGCCGACGCGCGCATCGCCCATCCGCTGTACGACTACGGCCCCGCGCTGCGCGTCCCGGTCCACTCGGGCGGCGATGTGCTGGCCCGGTTCCTGGTCCGGGCGGAGGAGACCGACACCTCGCTGGCCCTGGTCGGCCACCTCGCGGACGGCCTGACGCCGGGTGCCGTCGTGGCCCCGCCGCCGGAGGGCGACCCGGCGGCCCCCGGCCCCCGTTCGGGCGTGGGGCTCGTCGAGGGCTGGCGCGGCACGATCGCCACCCGCGTCGAGCTCGGCCCGGGCCCCGTACTGAGCCGGGTGAAGATCGTGGACCCGTCGTTCTTCAATTGGCCGGCGCTGCCGGTTGCATTGGCGGACACGATCGTCCCGGACTTCCCCCTGGCGAACAAGAGCTTCAACCTCTCCTACGCGGGCAATGATCTCTGAGACGGCGTCAGCACCCGTATCCCGCCGAATGACCGGTAAAAGCAGGGCCATCCGGCCCAGCGGCCACCGGAAACGATCCCGTACCGTGGAGTGATCCATTCATTCGAAGGAGCAGGCCGTGTGTGATCTCACCTATGACGACATCAAGCGGGCCGCCGACCGACTGGCGGGGCGCACCCGGTCCGTCGCCGTCGTCGAGGGCGGCGACGGCGTCTGGCTGGCGCTGGAGCACATGCAGCACACCGGCTCCTTCAAGGCGCGCGGCGCCTACAACTTCCTCGCCGCCCACCGGGAGGCCGGCACGCTGCCCGAGGCCGGGGTGACCATCGCCTCCGGCGGCAACGCCGGGCTGGCCTGTGCGTGGGCCGCCCGGCTCCAGGGCGTGCGGGCCACGGTCTTCCTGCCCGAGAACGCGCCCCACGTGAAGGTGGCCAAGCTGCGCGGCTACGGCGCGGACGTCCGTCTGGTGGGCGCCGAGTACGCCGAGGCGCTGGCGGCCTGCGAGGAGTTCGCCGCGACCACCGGCGCCCTGGCCAGTCATGCCTACGACCACCCGCTGATCGCGGCCGGGGCGGGCACGCTCGTCGACGAGATCCGGGCCCGGGTCCCCGGGCTGGACACCGTGGTCGTCGCGGTCGGCGGCGGCGGGCTGTTCTCCGGCGTCGCCACCGCCGCCCGCCACCACGGAGTGCGGACCGTCGCCGTCGAGCCCGAGGGCTGCCGCACGCTGAACGCCGCGCTGGAGGCCGGCCGGGTCGTCGACGTGCCCGTCGACTCCGTCGCCGCCGACGCGCTGGGCGCCCGCCGGGCCTCCCGCACCGCCCTGGCCATCGCCCGGGATCCGGGCGTGCGCTCCGTGCTGGTGCCCGACACCGCCATCGTCCGCGCCCGCCAGGACCTCTGGGACGACCGCAGGCTGGCCGTCGAACACGCCGCCGCCACCGCCCTCGCCGCCCTGGCCGGGGGAGCGGACGCCGCGTACACGCCGGCCGAGGGCGAGCGGGTGGCCGTGGTGGTCTGCGGCGCCAACACCGACCCCAGCGACCTCGTACGACGCTGAGGAACCAGGGGTACGCCCCCGGCCGCCACCGCGAGGAATGAAGGGCGTTCACCCCTCTTCCGCCCATTGCGGACGGTCCGCTAGAAATGCGGCAGTCGTATGGACGGGGGAGTACGGATGGACACCCAGCACACGGCACCACCGCCCACACCCGCCGCACCGGCCACGGTGCCCCCGGAATGCGCCGGGTTCGTCGAACTGTCCGTACGCCTCACGGGCTTCGACGAATTCGACCTCCGGGGCACCGGCATGGTCCGGCTCTACCACGACACCACCCTCGACCAGCTGGGCCGGGCGGCCGTGGGCCGCTTCCTCGACGACCTGGCCGCCGCCGGGGGCGACCCGGGCGCCCTCGCCGACGAGGTCTCGCGCGACATCGCCCGGGCCATCACCCACCTGTGGTACCTGGGCGTCTGGCCGCCCCTCGCCCGCGCCACCCACACGGCGCTCGGCCGCGAGAAACCCAACACCGCCTTCGTCGTCTCGCCCGAGGCCTGGACCGAGGGCCTGGCCTGGCGGACCTTCCACGGCCACCCGCCGGGCGCCCGGCCGCCCGGCTTCGGCACCTGGGCCGACCCGCCCCCCGGCGCCCCCGACCCGGCGGCGGAGGGCACGGCGACGGAGGGCACGGCATGACCGCCCGTCAGCCCACCGGGCGCCGCCACGACGCCGTCGTCGTCGGCGCCGGGCTCGCCGGCTCCCTCGTCGCCAAACAACTCGGCGACCGGGGGTGGCGCGTCCTCGTCCTGGAGGCCGGCACCCGCACCCTGGAGACCTGGCCGGGCCACCTCGACGCCCTGAACACCTACTACGGGGCCCTCGCCAAGGTCCCCAACGCGCCCTACCGGGCCAACGCCGCCGCCCCCTCCCCGGACGTCCTGGACCTGGAGGGCCTGCCGTCCGGCGGCTACCGGGCCCACGGCTACTTCGTCCAGGACGGCCCCCTGCCCTACGCCAGCGACTACCTGCGCGCCTCCGGCGGCACCACCCTCCACTGGATGGGCCTGGTGCCCCGGATGCACCCGGACGACTTCGCCGTGCGCGCCGCCTACGGCTACGGACGGGACTGGCCCCTGGGCTACGCCGACCTGGAACCCCACTACCGGGCCGCCGAACACGCCCTGGGCGCCGCCGGGGACGCCGACGAACAGCGCGACGCCATCGGCCTGCCCTTCCCACCCGGCTACGCCTACCCGATGCGCCCGATCCCCCGCAGCCACCTCGACCGCGTCCTCGCCGCCCGCCTCGACGGCACCTCCGTCCACGAGACCCCGGACGGGCCCGGGACCGTCCTGCGCGTGGTCACCACCCCGCACGCCCGCAACAGCACCCCCGACCCCCGGCACCCCGGATACCGGCCCGTGGGCGCCACCGGCCTGCCCAACTACGGCGAACGGTGCGTCGGCAACGCCTCCTGCGTCCCCATCTGCCCCGTGCAGGCGAAGTACGACGCCCGTAAGACCCAGGCCACCTGGAGCCACCGGGTCACCCTCCTCGCCCGCGCCGTGGTGAACCGGGTCCTCGTCGCGGGCAACGGACGCGTCCTCGGCGTCGAGTACCAGCGCTACGACGACCCCGCGAGCCCCGCGCACACCACCCACACCGCCGAGGCGGACGTCGTCGTCCTCGCCGCCCACGCCGTCGAGAACGCCAGACTGCTGCTGCTCTCCGGGCTCGCCAACAGCAGCGACCAGGTGGGCCGCAACCTCATGGACCACCCCACCCTGCTCACCTGGGGCCTGCTCGACCGGCCCGTCGGCCCGTTCCGGGGCCCCGGCTCCACCTCCGGCCTGGAGGGCTTCCGCACCGGGCCCGCCCGGCGCGCCCGCGCCCCCTTCCGAGTGGAGATCGCCAACTGGGGGTGGAGCTGGCCCACCGGCGCCCCGGCGAGCGACGTCGCCCGCCTCCTCGGCATCGGGGCCGACACCGGGGCGCCGCGCGGCGCGGGCCTCTTCGGCACCGCGCTGCGCGAGACCCTGGGCCACGAGGTCGGCCGTCAGCTGTGCCTCCAGTTCGCCATGGAACAGGACGCCGAGAGCCGCAACCGCGTCACCCTCGACCCCCGCCGGCGCGACGCGCTCGGCAATCCGCGGCCCGTCCTCACCTACGACCTCTCCGACCACGTCAAACGCGGCATCGCCGCCGCCAGGGCCGTCTCCGGCCGCCTCTTCGCCCTGCTGGGCGCCGACGACCGGACCGCGTACGCGCCGGGGCCCGCCGCCCCCGGCTGGTACCGCTTCGAGGGACACGACTACGTCTACCAGGGCGCGGGCCACGCGGCCGGCACCCACATCATGGGGAACTCGCCCACGACCTCCGTGGTCGACCCCTGGCAGCGCTGCTGGGACCACCCCAACCTCTACGCCGTCGGCTGCGGCAGCATGCCCTCGGTCGGCACCTCCAACCCCTCGCTCACCATGGCCGCCCTCGCGCTGCGCAGCGCCGAGGCCGTCGACCGCGACCTCGGGGAGCTGCACCGGCCCGTCCCCGTCACACGAGGGAAGGAGGAACGGACCTGACCGCCGTTCTCGCCGAGCCGCCGTTCCGGGTGCCGCGCGACCGCGCGGACCTCCAGCTGTTCCTCCAGGCCGCGCTGACGCTGGAGCACCTCACCATCCCGCCCTATCTGACCGCCATGCACACGATCCGGGCGGGCACCAACCGCCCCGCCTTCTTCGTCATCCGGAGCGTGGTGCTGGAGGAGATGCTCCATATGACGCTCGTCGCCAACCTCCTCAACGCGGTCGGCGGCCGACCCCTCGTGGCCCACTCGCGGTTCGTCAGCGCCTACCCCGCCCGGCTGCCCTTCAGCAGGGACGGCGTCACCGTCGCCCTGCGCCACTTCGGCGTCGAGGCGCTGGAGACCTTCCTGGCCGTCGAACGGCCCGCCTACGTGGCCGAGCCGCCCGGCCATCCGTCGGTGCGCGAGGACGACGGCTGGACCTCGGTCGGCCAGTTCTACCGCACCATCCGGGAGGGCGTGCTCCGGCTGACGGCGGAACTCGGCGAGCGCGAGCTCTTCAACGGCGACCCCGCGCGCCAGGTGGGGCCCCGGGACTTCTACGACTCGGGCGGCGAGGTCTTCCCCGTCACGGACCTCGCCTCGGCGCTCACCGCCCTGCGCGTGATCACCGAGCAGGGCGAGGGGGCCGACCGGACCGTCTTCGATTCCGACGACCGGCTCTTCGGCGAGGCCCGGCAGCCCGCGCACTACTTCCGCTTCGACGAGATCCTCCGGCAGCGCTCCTACGGGCCCCACGACACCCCCGCCACCGGGCCGACCGGCCCGGCACTCCCGGTGACCTGGCACGACGCCTACCCCATCGACCCCGCCGCCCGGGTCCGCGACTACCCGCCGGACGGTGAGGTCCGGCGGGCCGCCGACCGCTTCGACGACGTCTACGCGCTCCTGCTGTGCGTCCTGGAACGGGCCTTCACCGGCGACCCCGGGGCGCTGCGCCGGACCGTGCCCACCATGCTGGAGCTCCGCGACCTCGCCGGGTGGCTCTGCCGCAACCCCCACCCCGATCCGGAGCGGCGGGCGCGGGGGCTGTACGCGTCGCCGACGTACGAGATCACTGATAGCCGGTTGGCGCGTGCCCGGTCGGAGCCGGCGGGTTGACGGCCGGCGGGGCCGCCGTCCGCTCCGGCGGGGCCTCCGTCCTCCGCTCCGGTGGAGCTGCCGTCCGTTCCGGCGGGGCCGCCGTCCTCGCGGGCGGGGCCACGGCGGTGGTGCGGTCGGGCGGGGGAGCCACGGCCGTCGTGTGAGCGGGCGCGGCGGTGGTGGCGTGCGTCGGCGCCGTGCCCGGCGTCCGGCCGGACGCGGGCGGCGGAGGGGCGAGCGACTTCGGCGGGGGCGTGTGCGTACCGCCGCCACCGCCGCCGCTACCGCCGGTCCGTGACGGCGCCGGGTGCGAGGGCGGCTTGGATGCCGTCTGCCCGCCCCCGGACGACGGGTTGTGACCGCCGGTGCCGTTGCCCGGCAGGGTGGCCGAGTGGGACGGGGTCGAGGACGGGCCCTGTCCCGAGGCCGATCCCGAGCCGGAGGGGGAGTCCGACGGGGAGTCCGTACCCGGCCCGGACGGGGAGCCGGACGCGGAACCGGAAGCGGAACCGGAGGGAGACCCGGACCCCGGCTCCGACGGGGACCCGGACCCGCCCGGCCGCGACGGGCTCGGCGACGGCAGGGAATACGGCTTGCCGTCGGTCGTGCCGTCGCCCTTGGCCGGCCGGTCGAAGGCCTTGTCGGGGTGCCGGACGTCGACGAGCGATACCTCCTTCAGAGGGCCCTCCTCGATGGTGCGCGCCTCGATCACGGTGATCTGGGTGACCTCGAAGTGCTCCCACCTGTTCCCGGTGTACGTGGACCCCTTCCGGTCGACGTCCTCCGGTTTTCCCAGCGGATTGCCGCAGTTGCACTTCACAGCCGGGTTCCCGTAGTCGTCCCAGAGGATGGTGACGCCCGCCTGGAGGACGGAGAGGTACGCGACGGTCTTGCCGTCGCCCTGGTAGTTGTGGTTCTCGACCAGGGTGTCCTGGGTGAGGGTTTTCTCGCTGAGATTGTTGATGTGATCCTTGATCCTTTCGAAGGCGATGCCCCGCACGTCGGCCCAGGCCTTCCCCTTCACGGGGTCCTGGGTCAGCTGGTCGATCAGCTTGGCCCGGTCGCAGTGGGTCTGGCCCGGGGTGCCGCCGAAGGCCCCCTTGGCGTCGGCCCGGGTGGTGCCCCCGTTCACCGGGGTGGCCTTGACCCCCCGGATGTCGGCCCCGGGGGCCTGGACGAACGGCTGCGCCGCGACCACCCCCGCCGCCTCCAGGGCGATCTTCGCCGGCTTCGCCCCGTCCGAGGAGCAGGCCGTCAGGCCCGCGCCGGCCAGCAGCACGGGCACCGTCAGCAGTGGGACGATCCTGGTCCGTTGCACACTCACACCCCCGATAGCGTGACTAACACGACGTCACCCAGCCACCGCCGCACGACGTCCGCGGGCTGGGAGATGGTTCGTAACTGGGCGACGGGGACGGGTCACCGGCCCCGTTGCCCCCGGTCCCCCCGGTGGCCGGGGCCTGGCTCTGCCCGTCCTGACCCCCGCCCGTGTCCTGGGAGGCCGAGGCGGTGGGCCCGCCGCCCGGGGTCCCCGTGCCCTTGTCCCCGGCGTCGCGCAGGGCGATCACTCCGGCGGTGCCCCCGGCGACCAGGACCAGCGCGGTGACGGCCGCCACGATCCAGGCCGCCTTCCGCCGCCCGGGATCCGGTGCGCCCGGATCCGGATCCGGGCGCACCGGGTACGAGGGGTGGCGGGGATCGCCGTAGGACGGGACGACCAGGGGCGTGGCGAGACCCCCCTGCTGGAGCCCGACCGGTACGGGCGGCGGGGTCGGCGAGGCGACCGGGGAGGGCCCGGCCCAGGGCCTGGGCGAAGGCGGCGTGGGAGTGGGGGCGTACGTCGGTGTCGGCGTGGGGGTGGGGGTGGGGGTGGGCGCGGGCGCCGGGGACGGCGTCGGCGTCGGTGCGAACGGCGGTGGCGTCTCCCGTACGGGCAGGGGCCCCGGGGCCGGGGTCTCCGTCCGGGCGCGCACCGGCTCGTCGAGGGTCGTGGGCACATACCCCGGATGCTCCGTCAGCCGGCCGGTGGCGACGGCCTCCAGGAGCTGCTCGGCCTCGGCCGAGCCCATCCGCCGCGCGGGGTCCTTCCGCAGCAGCCCCTCCAGCAGCGGCGTCAGCGGGCCGGCCCGCCGGGGCGGCGCCAACGGGTCGTCGACGACGGCCCGCAGCGTGCTGAGGGCGTCACCGCGCCGGAACGGCGACACCCCCTCGACCGCCACGTACAGCAGGGTGCCCAGCGACCAGAGGTCGGAGGGGATGCCGGGGCGTTTGCCCACCGCCCGCTCCGGGGCGAGGTACTCGGCCGAGCCGATGAGGTCGCCGGTGCGGGTGAGGGTGCCCGCGCCCTCGACGAGCGCGATGCCGAAGTCGGTGAGGACGACCCGGCCCCCGGACTCCAGCAGGACGTTGGCCGGTTTGACGTCGCGGTGGAGCACCCCGACGGCGTGGGCCGCGCGCAGCGCCTGGAGCACCAGGGCGCCGATCCGGGCGGCCTCCTTGGCCGTCAGCACCCCCTCCCGGCGGAGCACGGCGTCCAGGGACTGCCCGCGCACCAGCTCCATCACGATCCAGGGGCGGCCCTCCTGCTCCACCACGTCGTGCACGGTGATGACGTTGGGGTGGCTGACCCGGGCGGCCGCGCGGGCCTCCTGTTTCAGCCGGGCGTAGAGGACGCGTACGTCGTCGGCGCTCATCCGCTCCGGCGCCTGGACCTCCTTCGCGGCCACCTCGCGGTCCAGGACCTCGTCCATGGCCAGCCAGACGACGCCCATGCCGCCCCGGCCGAGCTGCTCCATGAGCCGGTAGCGCCCGGCCAGCAGTGGTTTGCGGCGTTCCGTGTCCATTTGCCGTACGCCCCTTCCCCCCGCGTACGGCGTACGGAGCCGTGCGCATTCGGGCCACACTGGCTGGGACGTGGTGCCTGCCGATACCGTTCCCCTCCGGTGGTGAAGGCCGTGTGCGCACGGCTCAGCGGCGGGTGGCGAGTTCCTTGTCGAGCCAGCGGAGCACCACGGGGTATTCCTCGCGCCAGGTGACGAAGTTGTGGCCGCCCTCCTCGCGCACCAGCTTCTCGACCTTGGTGGGCGGCTTGGCCTTCCCCGCGAACTTCTCCATCTGCGCGTAGTACTTCTCCTCGCCCTTCTCGCTGGCGGCCAGCAGCAGCGAGACCGGGGGCGGAGGCATGTGCTCCAGGCGCCACGTCAGGTCGGACTCGTTCTTGAGCTGCTTGTTGCCGGCGTAGAGGTCGCCGGTGTCGCGGTCCTGGCGGGCGAAGAGGTCGGTGGACAGACCGGCGGCGGCGCCGTACCGGTAGGGGTCGGTCATGGCCATCTTCAACGCGCAGTAGCCGCCGGTGGAGTTGCCGACCGCGCCCCAGGCGCCCCGGGCGTTGTCCACGCGGTAGACGTCGTTGACGGCTACGGGGACGTCCTGGTTGAAGAAGGTCAGCGCCTGCGGACCGCCGGGCACGTCCGTGCAGTTGGTGTCGCGGTCCGCCACCACCGAGGGGCGCAGCATCAGCACGATCGTCGGCTTCATCTCGCCCGCCATCACGGCCTTGGAGGCGGCCTGGGGCACCTTGGCCTTGGTGATGAGGTTGATGGACTGGCCGGGCTGGCCCGTGATCGCCACGATCACGGGGAAGGTGTCCTTCTCATGCCCCTTCTGGAAGTACTGGGGCGGCAGATACGCGAAGCCGTCCATGCTCAGCCCGGTCACCGGGCCGTTGATCTCGATCCGGTCGACCTGCCCGGCCTTGTCCTTCGGGCCGAGGCCGACGGGCTCCTGGCCCTTGACGGTCAGGGCCGGGGGCCGCTTGCCGTTGCCCGAACCGGTTTGCAGCGCCTGCTTGCGGGAGTTCTGGCCGAGGAGCTCCTTCCACGTGGAGTAGAAGCCGAACTCGTTGTTCGCCGCGACGAGGAGCACGGACAGGATGCAGACCTGGGCCAGCACGAGCATCCCGAGGCGGGAGGCGAACGCCAGGGGCCCCTTCTTCGCGGCCCTCGGCCACAGCCACAGGACCAGCGCGGTCACCGCGACGGCTATGACCACCAGGGTCAGCAGGAAGGTCTGGGACGTAAGGCCCACGGTTGTCGCTCCTCTTCACGGGGGGTCTCCTGGAGAGAGGGCAAACGATGGGACGCGGGTTCCTGTATAAGGGCCTTTTTCATCGTATAGCCGTACCGGAGTGCTCGCGCTTCGGTGGCCGGGGCCTGTGGCCGGGCCCGTGGTCAGGGCCGTTCCACCGGGTACGGCACGAAGGTCGTGCGGTTCTCGTCGACGGCCAGCCGGCGCCCCAGGGGCGGTACGGCCCGCTGGGGGCAGTCCAGCCGTTCGCAGACCCGGCAGCCCATGCCGATGGGCGTCGCGGCCGACGCGTCGTCCAGGTCGAGGCCGGCGGAGTAGACCAGCCGGTGCGCGTGCCGGATCTCGCAGCCCAGGCCGATGGCGAAGGTCTTGCCGGGCTCGTGCCAGCCGCCCCGGGAGCGGGTGACCGTACGGGCCGTCCACAGATACCGCCGGCCGTCCGGCATGGCGGCCATCTGCACATGGACCCGGCCGGGCGAGGCGAAGGCCTCGTAGACGTTCCACAGCGGGCAGGTGCCCCCGCCCCGGGAGAAGTGGAAGCCGGTGGCGGACTGCCGCTTGGAGAGGTTGCCCGCCCGGTCGACGCGGACGAAGGAGAACGGCACGCCCCGCGCCCCCGGCCGCTGGAGGGTGGACAGCCGGTGGCAGACGGTCTCGTAGCCGACCCCGAAGTGGTCGGCGAGGCGCTCGACGTCGTAGCGCGTCTCCTCGGCGGCGGAGTGGAAGACGCCGTACGGCAGGATCAGCGCGGCCGCGAAGTAGTTGGCGATGCCGATCCGGGCGGGCGTCCAGGCGGGGGAGTCCTCCGCGAAGTCCTCGGCCGCCTGCCGGGAGAGCTCCCGCCCGTACTCCAGCAGCGCCAGTTGCGTCGCCATCCGGAAGGCCTGCTGGCCGGGGCGGAGCCGGGGCGAGTAGTGGAGCACCCGGGAGGCCGGGTCGTAGCGGTGCTGCTGCTCGGCATCGGCGACCAGCCGGACGCCGTGGCGCTCGGCGAGCCGCGCCGCCAGCGCCTGCCGGACCTCACCGCGCCGCAGCCCGATCCCGGCCGCCAGGCCCTCGGCGGCCGTGTCCAGGTCGTGGAGGTAGTTCTGCCGCCGGTAGAAGAACTCCCGCACCTCGTCGTACGGGGTGCGGCCCAGGACGGCGGCCTCGTCCGGCCCCCGGTCGCCCGCGAGTTCGGCCACCCGCTCGGTGAGCGCGCGGTTGCGGCGGTCGAGGTCGAGCAGGATCCGGGCCACCGTCGGCAGCCGGTGGGCGAGCTCGCTCAGCTCGGCGGGGGAGACCCGGCCGCCCTCCGGCCCGTCCGCGAGCGCCTCCCGCAGGTCCGCCACGAGGCGGCTGGTGTCCCGCTCGGCGAAGAACCCGGGATCCACACCGAACGCCTCGGTCAGCCGCAGCAGTACGGGCACGGTCAGCGGCCGGGCGTCGTGCTCCATCTGGTTGAGATAGCTCGGGGAGACGGCCAGCCGCCGGGCCAACTCGGCCTGACTGAGTCCGCGTTCCTCGCGCAGTCGGCGCAGCCGGGCACCGGCGTAGGTCCTGCCCATACCCGCGAGCGTAGCGGTGTTGGCAATGTTCGCAAAGTGGCCGTGGACCCTTCGCGGAAATTGGCACGAGGCCATCGTCGACGGCCCTGCCGTGCCGGTGGGAGAGTCGTCGCACGGCCGGCCCGGCCCTGAGGGGGGCCGGGCCGGCGGCCTTCGCAGGCATTCCGTTTCTTCGCAGTCTTCACAGCAGACTTCACAGCAGTCTTCACATCAGGAGGGGACATGGAGCACGTGGAAACCGCTGCCGCGGCACTCGAGGAGCGCTGGGCCACCGAGGAGCGCTGGAAAGGCATCGAACGGACCTACGGCGCCGAGGACGTGATACGGCTCTCCGGCAGCGTCCGCGAGGAGCACACGCTGGCCCGGCGCGGCGCCGAGCGGCTGTGGCGCGAACTGCGCGAGCTCGACTACGTCCACGCACTCGGCGCCCTCACCGGCGGCCAGGCCGTGCAGATGGTCCGGGCCGGGCTGCGCGCCGTCTACCTCTCCGGCTGGCAGGTCGCCGCCGACGCCAACCAGGCCGGGCACACCTACCCCGACCAGAGCCTCTACCCGGTCAACTCCGTGCCCACCGTGGTCCGCAGGATCAACAACGCCCTGCTGCGCGCCGACCAGATCGCCACCGCCGAGGGCTCCGGCGGCGACGTGGACTGGCTCGCGCCGATCGTCGCCGACGCCGAGGCCGGCTTCGGCGGCCCGCTCAACGCCTTCGAGCTCACCAAGGCGATGATCGCCGCCGGCGCGGCGGGCATCCACTACGAGGACCAGCTCGCCTCCGAGAAGAAGTGCGGCCACCTCGGCGGCAAGGTCATCGTGCCCACCGCCCAGCACATCCGCACCCTCAACGCGGCCCGGCTCGCCGCCGACATCGCCGACGTCCCCACCCTGATCGTGGCCCGCACGGACTCGCTCGCCGCCAACCTGCTCACCAGCGACATCGACGAGCGCGACGCCCGCTTCTGTACGGGCGAGCGCACGGCGGAGGGCTTCTACCGCGTCGAGCCCGGCATGGCCCCGGTCATCGCGCGCGGCCTGGCCTACGCCCCCTACGCCGACCTGCTGTGGATGGAGACCGGCACCCCCGACCTCGCCCAGGCCCGCGAGTTCGCCGAGGCGATCCACGCCCGGTACCCCGGCAAGGCGCTCGCCTACAACTGCTCGCCGTCCTTCAACTGGAAGGCCGCCCTCGACGACGACCGGATCGCCAAGTTCCAGCGCGAGCTGGGCGCGATGGGCTACCGCTTCCAGTTCATCACCCTGGCCGGCTTCCACTCCCTCAACCACGCGATGTTCGACCTCGCGCGCGGCTACGCCGAGCACGGCATGACCGCGTACGTCGACCTCCAGGAGCGGGAGTTCGCCGCCCAGGAACAGGGCTTCACGGCCGTCAAGCACCAGCGCGAGGTCGGCACCGGCTACTTCGACCTGGTGTCCACCGCCCTCAACCCGGCCGCCGAGACGCTCGCCCTGCGCGGCTCCACCGAGGAGGAGCAGTTCCGGTGACCGGCACCCCGATCAGCACCCCGATCAGCCGCGTCGGCGTCGTCGGCGGCGGGCAGATGGGCGCGGGCATCGCCGAGGTGTGCGCCCGCGCCGGGCTCGACACGGTCGTCCGCGAAGCCGACGCCACGGCCGTGCGCGCCGCGCGCGAGCGGATCACCCGCTCGCTCGACCGGGCCGTCGCCCGGGGCAAGGCGACGGCGGACGAGCGCGACGCCGCCCTCGCCCGGATCGTCCTCACCGCCGACCTCGACGACATGGCCGACCGGCAGCTCGTCGTCGAGGCCGTGGTGGAGGACGCCGGCGTCAAGGCGGAGGTCTTCGCCGGCCTCGACAAGATCGTCGAGGATCCGGCGGCCGTCCTGGCCACCAACACCTCCTCCGTCCCCGTGATGCGGCTGGGCATGGCCACCACTCGAGCCGACCGTGTCATCGGCCTCCACTTCTTCAACCCCGCGCCGGTCATGCCGCTGGTCGAGGTCGTCACGTCCCTCCACACGGGCGCCGAAACCCGGCGCACGGCGGAGGAGTTCGTCACCACGACGCTCGGCCGCCGGGTGATCCGCTCCCAGGACCGGGCCGGCTTCGTCGTCAACGCCCTGCTGGTCCCGTACCTCCTCTCCGCGATCCGGATGGCCGAGTCCGGCTTCGCCACCGCCCGTGACATCGACACGGGCGTGGAGCTCGGCTGCGCCCACCCCATGGGCCCGCTCGCCCTGGCCGACCTCATCGGCCTCGACACGGTCCTGGCGATCGCGGAGTCGCTCTACGAGGAGTTCCGCGAACCGCTGTACACGGCACCGCCGTTGCTGCGGCGGATGGTGGAGGCGGGGCTGCTCGGCCGCAAGGCGGGCCGGGGGTTCCACCCGTACGCATAGCCGCTACGACGCGGGCCCCAGTGCCTCCCCGCACCGCAGATTCCACCGGCCCGCCCGCCCGCTGAGCGCGGTCAGCGTCAGCGGCCGCACGTCCAGCCGCCAGAACGCCTGCGGCGGCAGCGCGAGCGCGTGCACGACCGCGGCCCGGATCACGGCGGGTTCGGCGACGGCCAGCACCCGGCCGTCGCCGTCGTCGCTCTCCCCGTCGTTCCCGCTCCCGAGCCCGTCGAGCCAGGCGCCGACCCGGCCGACGAGCGCGACCACCGACTCGCCCCCGTGCGGCGCGGCTGCGGGGTCCGCCAGCCACGCGGCCACGGCCTCCGGCTCGGCGGCCGCCAGCTCGTCGAGGCCCAGGCCTCGCCACCGGCCGACGTCCAGGCCGACGAGCCCGGGGGCGGGCTCCGCGGAGAGCCCCAGGCCGGCGGCCGTCTCACGGCAGCGACGGGAGGGGGCGGTGAGGTGCCGGGAGGCGCGGGGCACGGCCCCGGCGACCGCGCGGGCCTGCGCGATGCCGCGCTCGTCGAGCGGCGAGTCGTCGTCGAACCGGGCCGCGCGGAGGGCGGGGCCGGTGGCGGGGGAGAGCAGCAGGACGCGCAGGGTCATGGGGCGGATTGTGCCCGAGACCGGGTGGGGCGACAGGCGGCGCGATGCCGTTGCACCCCCGTCATGCGGTGTGGCATGGTGAAACCCTCAGCGACGGCGGCTACCGTCGCCGAGGGTTTCGAGGAGCTAACGGTCATCTGCCCCATGTTGCTCGTGGGACAGCGGGCCGTCCTTATGGTCAAGGGTCTGGTTCAACCCTTCACGGACGGCGTAGCTGACCAGGGCGGTGAAAACCGCCCCGGCAGCTCGCTTCGCCACGCGCCGGGCTCCAGTCCCGGAAAACCACGTCGGTCGCTCCTTGCGGTGACGCCCCATAGGCGCCCCCTCTCTCGCAGTGCGCCATAGCCAGTGGCGCTCCGGAGGGCGCCCGCATTGCCGGGCGCCCAGGGCGAGCGTCCGGAAGTGGCGGTCCTCGGAGAGGGGGCGCACGAAGTGCGCCGCCGAGGGCGAGCATATCCCCTTCCGTCCTCAAGTCCGGCCGTATCGGCGGAGATTACGGATTACGGAAACTCTGTTCACCGGAACGTGCGTGCACCGCCAGCATCCCCCGCACCGTCCGCTCCCACGGGAACTCTTCCGCCCGCTTCCGCGCCGCCGCGCGGCGATGGTCTTCCGGGACGGACAGGAGCCGGGCCACCGCGTTCGCCATCGCCTCCGGCGAGGCGGCCGCCGCCAAGCCCGCTCCCGGCGCGAGGAGTTCGGGCGCGGCGCCGGAGTCCGCCGTGACGACCGGGGTGCCGCAGGCCAGGGCCTCCAGGACCGAGAGGCCGAAGGACTCCACCGGGCATGGGGCCAGCGCCACGTCCGCCCGCGCGAGCGCGCGGGCCACCGCGCGGCGGTCGGTCACATGGCCGTGGAAGCGCACCGGCAACCCGGCCTCGTACGCCCGTCGTTCCAGGCGGCCGCGCTCCGGGCCGTCGCCCAGGACGTCCAGGCGGGCCGGGACGCCGCGCCGCAGCAGTACGCGCAGTGTTTCCAGGGGGAGTCGGGGGGATTTCTCCGCCGACAGCCGGCCCGCGTACACCAGCCGTACCACCGGATCCGGGGCTGTGCCCATGGGTGAGAAGACGTCCAGGTCGACGCCGAGCGGTACCCGGTACAGCGCCGGTGCCGCCACGCGCGCGAATTCCGCGCAGGAGAAGGCGGATGCCGCCACCACGGCGTCGAACGCCCCGGCCAGGCGCCGGTTCCAGGCGTCGGCCGCAAGCCCCAGGGGCAGCCGGGCCGGCAGCCGGGGCGCCAGGATGGCGTCCAGGCGCTCGTGGGAGAGCAGCACCGCCCGTATCCCCCGCGCGCGGGCCCAGTGCGCGGCGTGGACGAGGGTGAGCTTGTCGGACACCTCGACGGAGTCCGGTGCCAGGCGCGCCAGCAGCGCCCGTAGCGCGTGGAGCGCGAGGGGCGAGCAGATCAGCCGGTAGCCGCCGCCCACCCGGACCCCGGGCAGGGCGACCCGGAGCCCGGCGGTGTCGCGCCACGCCCCGTACCGGGGGCCCGGGGTGATGAGGACCCGTTCGTGGCCCGCCGCCGCGTAGCCGCGGCCGAGCGCGTCGAGCGCGGTCCGCAGGCCGCCGGAGGCCGGGCCGTGGAAGTTGGCGAGCTGGACGATCCTCACGCGCCGCCGTCCCTCATACGTCGTCGTCCCCCGGGCGCCGCCGGGCGCGCACCAGCCCGGCGTACGTCCAGGGGCGGGCCCCCGCCGCGAGGGCGAGGTCGACGGCCTCCAGGGCGTGTTCGCGCAGGCCCGGCCGGTCCAGGTCGGCAGGGTGGAGGGCGATGCGGAAGGGCCTGCCGCGCCCGGACCACCGGCCGGCCGCCGTGCGCATCAGGTGGGCGCCGGCCCGTTCGCCGAGGCCGCCCGGCCGGTGGGACAGCGCCGGCATCCGGTGCCGGGCGCCGGTGCGCAGGTCGTGCACCGCCAAGTGGCTGGTGGTGTACTCCAGCCCCACCGCGCGCAGGGCCGCGAGCGACCCCGGCGAGGCGAGCCAGCCCGGCGGGGTGAAACCCTCCGGGGCGATCCCCACGGAGGCGAGCGCGGCCAGTCCGGCCGTGAGCCGGCGGTGGGCCTCCGCCTCGTCCAGCGCGCAGAACTCCGCGCAGCCGCGCGCCAGCACACGGTTCAGCCAGCGCCGCGCGGGCGGGCCGCCGGGCACGGCCCGGTGGGTGCAGCCGTGGAGGGAGAGCTCGTGCCCGCGCCGGGCCGCCTCGTGGAGCCAGCGCACCAGGGCCGGGTCGTCCGGCAGCCGGGGCCCGCGCCAGGCGCCCGGCACGAGCAGCAACGTCGCGGGCACCCCCCGCGCGTCCAGCTCGGCCAGCCAACGGCGGCTGCGCGAGAAGCTCCAGGGGGCGACGTCGTGCACCGAGACCACGAAGACCGCTGTCACCCTCCCAGGATCCTCCGGCCGGTGTGACGTGCGCCGTACGTCCGGGTGAACACCCTCTTCCGGGTGCAGACTGTTGTTCGACGGAGTGACAGGCAACCGGAGTTCAGGAGAACGTATGCGCTACGCGGACGGGCCCGGCGTCCAGGAAGAGGTCCACATCGGCGCGGCCCCGGCCGAGGTCTGGAGACTGGTGGCCGACATCGGCCTGCCCGCCCGGATCAGCACCGAACTCCAGCGGGTCGAGTGGCTGGACGGCGCCACCGGGCCGGTGCTCGGCGCGGCCTTCGAGGGCCACAACCGCCACCCGGTGGGCGGCGAGTGGCGGACCGTCTCGTACATCGTCGCCCTGGAGCCCGAGCGGCTGTTCGGCTGGGCGGTCACGGATCCGGACAACCGGTTCGGGGGCGGGGTCGCCGATCCCGCGTACCCGCTCGCCACCTGGAAGTTCGAGCTCCGGCCCGAGGACGGGGGGACGCTGCTGCGGCAGTCGGTGCGGGTCGGGCCGGCGCCCTCCGGGCTCAGCGTCGCGATCGGCCGGATGCCGGACCGCGAGGAGCAGATCCTCGCCATGCGCCTGGGCGAGCTGCGGGAGGGCATACGGGCCACCCTGGAGGGCGTCAGGCGGCTCGCCGAGGAGCCGGCCCGGGACGCGGGGGCCGGGGCGGGCGCCGGAGCGGGGGCGTAGGGCGGCAGGGCGCAGGGCGAATTCAGGGGCGGGACGGCCCGGCCTGGCACGGAAAATCCTGATTTTCGATGATGGTGATTCCATGACCAAGACCAAGGCCATCTCCTTCAGCTCCTTCGGCCCCGCCGAAGTGCTCCGGCTCGGCGACGCCGATCTGCCCGCCCCCGGGCCCGGGCAGGTCCGGATCGCCGTCCGCTGCGCGGGCGTCAACCCGCTCGACCACAAGATCCGCAGCGGTGCCATGGAAGCGGTCTTCCCCACCGAACTGCCGCACGTCCCCGGTGTGGAGGCGTCGGGCCTGGTGGAGGCGGTCGGCGTGGGGGTCATGGAGGTGCGCGCGGGGGACGCCGTCCTGGGCCGCACGCTCACCGGCGCCTACGCCGAACAGGCCCTGGCCCGCGCCGACCAGCTGGTGGTCAAGCCCCTCTCGCTGCCCTGGGAGGAGGCCGCGGCCCTTCCGGTGGCGGCCGAGACGGCGCTGCGGAGCCTGGACGAGCTGGGCGTGGGGGCCGGGGAGACGCTGCTGGTCCACGGCGCGGCCGGCGGGGTGGGCACCATGGTCGTGCAGTTCGCCCGCGCGCGGGACGTCCGGGTGATCGGCACGGCGAGCGAGTTCAACCACGAGTACCTGCGGGGCCTGGGGGCCCTCCCCGTCGCCTACGGGGAGGGCCTCGCAGGGCGGGTGCGGGGGATCGCCCCCGAGGGGGTGGACGCGGCGCTGGACGCGGTCGGCAAGGGCGACGCGGTCGCGGTGTCGGTGGAGCTGACCGGTGACCCCGGCCGGGTGCTGTCCATCGCCGACGCGGAGGGCGCCCGGCGCCACGGCGCGCGCTTCAGTTCGGGCGGCACGGGAGCGGGCACGGTGCCCGCGATCGAGGCCGCCCTCGCCCTCCACGAGGCGGGGATCCTCCAGTTGCCCATCCACCGGGTCTATCCGCTGGCGGAGGCCGCCGAGGCGCACCGGGCGAGCGAGCACGGGCACCTCACCGGGAAGATCGTCATCGCGGTGGCGTGAGCCGCCGGGCCGTGGCCCGGTGCCGCCCGGCGCGGGTCACTGCCGTACGGTCCAGTGGTCGTTGGCCCCGGCCCGGAGGAACCGCAGCGGCGGGCAGAGGAACGCGCGTCCGTCGGGCCGCTCCTCCGTCCACGGCGCGTCGGACGGGCTCGCGGGCTTCCACGCCCCGTTGGCGCGCAGCTGGACGGCGCTGCTGTCGAAGACGGTGCTGCGCGCCTCCGCGCAGTAGTAGCCCACGCCGGTGCCGGGGTCGACGCTCGCGTAGATCTCGAACATGTCCCAGCCGTGGGCCAGGCCGCTCTGATCGGTGCCGGACTGCTGGTACAGCAGGTTCCAGCTGCGCGTCCGGACGTTGTAGAGGTACGAGGACCAGCGGTTGCCGCTCGCCGCGTCCCGTACCAGCTGCACGCTGTAGCTCCGGCCGCCGCCGGTGGCGGTGGTGGTGTACGTCGCGAGGAAGTCCGCGTCGACGGTCAGCACCTTCGCGGGGCCGCCCTTGCCGCACCAGTCCCAGGCCCAGATCTCGTCGCCGCTGTTCCAGTACGCCGTGACGACCTCCATGCAGGAGTTCTGGGCCTTCGTGGTGGGCGCGTAGGTGAAGTTGTCGGCGTCGGAGACCTTGTAGGACGGGTCGACGGTGTGGGTGGCGGTGATGCCGTCGTGCGAGCCCGGCCGGGGGAAGACGCCCCACCAGTTGTGGGTGACGTCGGCGGCGGGGCGGCCGGTGGCGGTCGGCGGGTGGTGCGCCCACGCGCCGGCCCGGGCCCGGCGGCCGTTCTCGAACGCGCGGACGGCGCGGTCGCGGCCGGGGGAGCGGTCGGGTGTACGGGCGCCGGTGACCACGCCCCGGTGCGGGGCGTCGGGGGCGGGGACGGGTGCGGCCGCGGAGGCGGTCGTGCGGGCGGTGGCGCCGAGGGTGGCCAGGACGGTGAGCAGGGCCGCGATGAGGGAGGTCCGGTGTCTGTTCACATGAACTCCAGCAGGAAGGGGGGTGGGGAGCGCCTGCGGACTCCGGCGATGGGAATGTCCATGACAATCTCTGGAGTGTCAAGGGACCCAGCGGCACCAGCCGCCGGGTCCGCCCGGCCAAGAGCCCGGCCCGGAGCCCGGTCAGAGTCCGACCGTGAGCTCCGCGTCCCGTCTGATGTGCGGCAGCCGGGCGTTGGTGACCAGCGCGAGCTCGCGCGCCCCGCCCCGCCCCGGCCGCCACTGCCCGCCGATCAGCGGCAGCGGGGCGACATTGCGCACGGGCCCGGCGGTGAAGTCGAGGAGTCCCGCGACCGTGGCCAGCCGGGTCGCGCCGAGGGCCGCCGCGACCGCGTGCCGGTCGGTGGGGTCGGCGGCGGTGGTCAGGGCGTGGACGGCGACCTCCAGCAGGGCGTGGGCCGGGCCCAGGGGCTGGAGCCAGGGCCGCCCGGTGGTGATCCGGTAGTCCTGGGCCAGCCGGGCCGCCGTGGTGTCGTCCAGCGAGGAGCGGTAGGGGTGCCGGGGCGTCCAGTAGACGAGCGTGGCGATCCTGGCGTTCGCCAGCCCGTCCGGGGCCGCCGACGCCCGGGGGCAGTCCAGCTGGCGCGAACAGGTGATCAGCCGGGTGCGCAGCCCCGCCTCGCGGGCCTGCCGGTGGAAGAGAGCCAGGTCCGCCACGGTGGCCGCGCCGGTGACGACATCGGTCCCGGCCTCCTTGAACCGCCGGACGATGCCCGCGAACCCGGTGGCCGGCTCCCGGTAGCCGCCCGGGTCGACCAGGGTGTGGCCGCGCGCCGCCACCACGGGCGCGAAGCCGTCCCGGGGGTGGCGCAGCGCCCGCCCCTGGGGCCCGTCGTTCCACAGGCAGCCCACCGTGCGGCGCGGCCCCACGCGCTCCCACATCTCCGCGAACACCGCGGCGATGTCGTCCAGCCCCCACCCGAAGTGGAACGTCCAGCGGAACGCGCGCCCCGGCTCCGCGCCCCGGCTCAGGGCGTACGCCTGCCAGGGGAGGCCCGTCGACAGACAGGGGATGCCCAGCACCTCGCAGGCGTCGGCCACGGCCGGCAGCACCCGGGTGCCGCCCATCGTCACCACCGCCGACGCCCCCTCGTCGCGCACGAGTTCCGCGACCGCGCGGCGCGCCCCGTCGGGGCCGGAGCGGCTGTCGCGCCAGGCGAGCCGGACCGGGCGGCCGCGCACCCCGCCCGCCAGATGGGGGGCCAGCCTGCCGAGCGCGTAGAGCAGGGGGTCGCCCAGCCGGGCGAGCCGCCCCGTCCGCGGCACGACCGCCCCCACGCACAGCTCTCCCGTCCGCCCACGAGCCACCAGCCCGCCCCCCGTTCCGCTGTCGCTCCCCGCGGTTCTCGTAGATCAACGTCCCCCTCCCGCAACCTGGTTGACACGTGTCACCCCGGACCCGGAAGGGTGATTCCGTATCGTCTCGCGCACTCGAACGATCGAGTCCGGACGATTGCCGTCCGTTCTCCGTAGGGAAGTTGACGGTCACGGCGCTTGAATCCGTGTTGGAACCGGCATTCCGGACAGCCGTCATCCGGCCGATCTCGTGACGTCCGGAACCAGCGGAGGCGGATGTGCCTCCGGCCCCTGAACACACGTCCGGTGACGTTGTATACGGAAGTTGACACAGGTCACCTCGGGAATGCCCCCGGGCGGGCCCCCGGCGGCCGGCGGGAAGGGGTGCCGGACGCCGCGGCGGGTTTCGGCCAACGCCCCTCGGAGACCGGCCGGGCGAGTCCCCGGTGCGCCCCGCGCGGGCTTCGGGCATGACGCACTATATGGCTGAGCGGACGAAGGGCAGCGATGCCTCTCGGAGCCGTGGCACTCCCGTGCCCGGAGCCCGCGTCGTCGTCGCGCGCCCCGGGCTCCGGGCGCGCGGCTGGGAACCGGACATCGGCGTCCGTTCCCTGGCAGGGGAGGGACGTTCGCGGCCGGAGTGGGGACCCGGCCGTCAGGGGGCCGCTCGCGATCACTCGAAGTGCGACGGCGTTCGTCAGGGACGCCGTGCACGTGTCAGGTACGGAGGCCCGCGCACCCCGACGCGCGGCTCCGTCCGGGGGGAGACGCACATGGGGAGTACGACGCGCGCGGCCGCGGCCTGGGCCGCCGCCGCGATGCTGACGATGGCGCTGCCCGCAGGCAGCGCGAGCGCGGCGGACCTGCCGCCCCGCATCGACCTGCGCCTGTTGGTGGTCGACGACGGCGGCCCCGCCGTCGAGGCCGTCCGTGCCGAGCTGGAGGCGGCCGGCACCCCGTACACCAGGCTCGATCTCGCCGACGCGGCCCGCCCGCGCGTCGACGAGGCGTTCCTCAGCGACACCGTGGACGGCAGACCGAGAGCCAAGTTCCAGGGCGTGGTCCTGCCCAACGACAACCCCTTCGGCGCCGATTCGGCCGAGATGACGGCCCTCGCCGGCTACGAGAAACGATTCGGCATCCGGCAGGCCGACGCCTACACCTACGCCCGCCCGGCCGTCGGGCTGAACACCCCCGACGCGGGCGGCTACGCCGGCCCGCTCGACGGGCAGACCGCCCAGGTGACCACGGCGGGCGCCGCCGGACCCTTCGGCTATCTCAAGAAAAACGTTCCCTTCGAGGACAACGACCCGGCCGTCAAGGAGAGTTACGGCTATATCGCCGTACCGCTCGCACAGCAGGAGAAGGGCGCCAGCTACACCAGCCTCGTGGACGCGCCCGTCCCCGGCGGCTCCGGACGCGGCTCGCTGATCGGCCAGTACGACCACGACGGCCGCAGCGAACTCGTCGTCACCTTCGTCGCCAACCGCTACCAGACCCAGTTCCGCCTGGTCTCCCGCGGCATCGTGGAGTGGCTGACCCGGGGCGTCCACCTGGGCGCCGCCCGCAACTACTTCGGCGTCCACGTCGACGACGTCTTCGCCGCCGACGACCGCTGGGACACCAAGCTCAAGTGCACCCCCGGCGACGTCGACTGCCCCGGCAACCCCGACCCCAGCGCCCCCTCCCTGCGGATGACCGCCGCCGACGCGCAGTACGCCAAGCAGTGGTCCGCCGCCCACAACCTGCCCATCGACTTCGCCTACAACGGCGTGGGCAGCGAGGAGTACCGGGCCTCGCACGGCGGCGCGCCCGACCCGCTGCTCCAGCAGTTCGTCGCCGACCAGAAGTCCTTCCGCTGGATCAACCACACCTACACCCACGCCTTCCTCGGCTGCGAGCAGGACACCAGCTCCGTGCCCTGGAAGTGCGCCACCGACGCCGCCGGAAAGACCCGCTGGGTCAGCCGGCAGACCATCGCCTACCAGGTCGACGAGAACCTCCGCTGGGCCGCCCGCCAGGGCCTGACCCTCGACAAGGACGAGCTGGTCACCGGCGAGCACTCGGGCCTGAAGACCACACCGCAGCAGCCCCAGGACAACCCCGAACTCGCCCCTGTCCTCGCCCAGACGGGCGTCAAGTGGATCGCCAGCGACACCTCGCGCGAGCGTGAGCAGCGCCCGGTCGGCTCCGCCCTGACCGTGCCCCGCTACCCCATGAACGTGTACTACAACGTGGGCAAGGCCACCGAGCAGACCGACGAGTACAACTGGCTCTACACCAAGAAGGCCGACGGCGGCAGCGGCACCTGCGAGAAGTTCCCCGAGACCACCACCTGCCTGAAGAAGCCCCTGGACGTCAAGACCGGCTTCCAGAACTACATCGCCCCGCTCGAGGCCCGCATCGCCCTCGGCCACGTCCTCGCCAACGACCCGCGCCCGCACTTCATGCACCAGTCGAACCTCTCCGAGGAGCGGATCGGCTACACGGTCCTGGAGAAGGTCCTCGCCGACTACGCCGGCCTCTACGCCGACAACACCCCGCTCGTGAACCTCCGCCAGCGCGACATCGGCGACGAGCTGAGCCGCCGCGCCGCCTGGAACGCCGCCGTGACCGCAGGCAAGGTCACCGGCTACCGCGTCGGCAACACCGTCACCGTCACCACGCCCGCCGGGCTGCACACCACCGCGACCGTACCCAACGGCACCACCGCCCAGGGCGGCACCGCCTTCGGGACCCCCTACGCCGGCGCCCGCTCCGGCTGGAGCACCCCCGCGGCCGACCAGACCCAGCTCACCCTCACCCTGCCCGCCGACACCCCCGCCACCCGTGGCGCGGACGGCAGGGCCACCCGTATCCAGGCCCCCGCGGCCGCCCTCCCGGTGCCCCCGGGCGTCACCACCCGCGTCCCCTTCGGGGCCGGGCACACCGAACGGCGCTGAACCGGCTCGTACCTCCGTGCTGCACCACCTCGCCCCACCGTCTCCTGGAGAGAACCGACTTTCATGCACGGACCGTCAGCCGAACCGGCGTTCGCCACTCCCTCGGTGACCCTGCTCACCGAGGGCACCTATCCCCATAGTCACGGCGGGGTCAGCGTCTGGTGCGACCAGCTCGTCCAGGGCATGCCCGACGTCGACTTCCACGTCATCGCCGTCACCGGCACCGGCCGCGAGCCGCTCGCCTGGGAACTGCCCGGCCACGTCAAGGCCGTGGACACCTTCCCCCTGTGGGGCCCGCCACCGGCCGGCCGCGCCCCGCGCGGCCGGCACCTGCGCCACTTCCTCGCCACCTACGAACAGTTCCTGAGCTCCCTCCTCGACCCCGCGCGCGAAGCGCTCTTCGCGCCCGCCTTCTACCGGCTGGCCGACCACGCCGCCGACGGCACGCTCTTCGCCGCCCTGCGCGGCGAGGCGGCCGCCCGGCTGCTGGCCCGGCTCTGGAACCGGCCGCACCTCGCCACGGCCGCCGCGCGCCCCACGCTCCACGACGCGCTGGCCGCCACCGACCTGCTGGAGCACGCCCTGCGCCCGCTCGCCGCACCGGCCCCCGCCGAGGGGATCACCCACGCGGTCAGCGGGGGCCTGGCCACCCTCCCCGGCCTCATCGCCCACCACCGGCACGGCACCCCCTTCCTCCTCACCGAGCACGGCATCTATCTGCGCGAGCGCTACCTGAGCTTCCGCGCCGAGCCGTACCGCTGGCCCGTCAAGGCCGTGATGCTCGGCCTGTTCCGGCTGCTCGCCGAGGAGGGCTACCGCAACGCCGCGCTCGTCACCCCCGGCAACCGCTACAACCGCCGCTGGGAGGAGCACGGCGGCACCCCGCCGGAGCGCATCCGCACCGTCTACAACGGCGTCGACCCGGCCGCCTTCCCGCCCGCCGGCCCCGAGCCGGACCTGCCCACCCTCAGCTGGGCCGGCCGGGTCGACCCCATCAAGGGCCTGGAGACCCTCATCCGCGCCTTCGCGATCGTCCGGAAGGAGATACCCGACGCCCGGCTGCGCCTCTTCGGCGGCACCCCACGCGGCGGCGAGGGCTACCGCACCGCCTGCGAGGGCCTCGCCGCCGAACTCGGCGTGGCCGACGCCGTCACCTTCGAAGGACGCGTCGACGACATCCGCGACGCCTACGCCGCCGGCAACGTGGTGATGCTCTCCAGCATCAGCGAAGGCTTCCCCTTCACCCTCATCGAGGCCATGTCCTGCGGGCGCGCCACCGTCTCCACCGACGTCGGCGGCGTCCGCGAGGCGGTCGGCGACAGCGGACTGGTCGTCCCGCCGCGCGACCCCGAGGCCATGGCCGCCGCCGCGCTGCGACTGCTGCGCGAGCCCGAACTGCGCGCCAAGATGGGGGAGTCGGCACGGCTGCGCGTCATCGAGCAGTTCACCCTCCGGCAGACCATCGACGGATTCCGCGACATCTACCACGACCTCTCCGGCCTGCGGCGCCCCGTCCCCGTGGACGTCACCGCCGACCGGCCCGCCCCCGTCATGGCCATGGCCGCAGGCGGCGCGGGATGAGCGGACTGCTGCGCCTCGTCCCCGGCGAACCCGAACCCTCGCACGAACTCGCCGCCGCGCCCACCGGGACCCGCTCCCGGCCCCGGTGGGCCGCCGACCCCCTCGACGAACTCGCCGAGGAACTGGCCGACGTCTGCGCGGCCGCCGTCCACCCCGACGAGATCGCCGCCGTCCTGGAGGCCGACGGCCTCACCGGCGAGCAGATCGCCGAACGCTACGGCCGCGCCGACGCCTTCGAGCTCGCCGCCGAACTCTTCGCCCGGGTGCCGCGCGGCCACCCCGAACCCGCCCCGCGCCCCGACCCCTGGAAGGCCGGGCCGGGAGCGTCCCTGCTGCGCTCGGTGGTCTTCACCCTGCCCGGCTTCGGCTACGCGCTGGGCTCACCCCTCCTCGCCGGCGCCCGGGACCGCTTCGGGATGCCCGCCGGCACCTGGGCGCTGGTGGCCTCCGCCCTCACCGCCTGGGCCTGGAACCAGGGCCTGGCCCACCGCGCCTACCTCCGCCTCGCCGCCGGCGGCCGGGCCGCGGCGGGCCGCTCCCTGAGCGTGGGCGCCCCCCTGGGCGCCCTCCTCGCCACCGCCGCCGCGCTCGCCCTGCGCGCCCCGGCCGGCGTGCTTCTCTTCGCTGCGGGCCAGGCCCTCTACCTGGCCGCCGCCACCACCCTGCTCGTCCTCGGCCGCGAACGGCTCCTGCTGCTCGCCCTGTTGCCCACCGCCACCGGCGGAGCGGTGCTCATCGCCGCCCGGCCGCCGGCCGTCCTCGGTACCGGACTGCTGCTCGCCACCGTCGGCGGCGCGCTCTTCGCCGCCGGGTACGAGACGCTGCGCGCCCGGCGCGGCGAGAAACCGCCCTCCGGGCCGGTGCCCCCGCCCGCCGCCTCCCTGCCCTACGGCCTCTTCGGCCTGGGCTGCGGACTGCTGACCACCTTCGCCGCCCTCGGCGACGCCCTCGCCCACCACGACGGCGGCACCGGCGGCCCCGCCGTCATCGCCCTCACCCTCAGCATGGGCCCCGCCGAATGGCTGCTCTACCGCTGCCGGGGCCGCTCGCTCGCGGCGCTCGCCGCCGCCACGACCACCACCGGGCTGCTGTGGCGGGCCGCCCGCGTCCTCGCCCTGTGCGCCGCCGGCTACCTGGCGGCCCTGACCGCGCTCGTCCTGGCCGTCGGGGCGCTGTGGCCCGGCGGGGCACCGCCCGCCCCCGGCCGGCTGGCCGCCCTGCTGGCGCTCGGCGCCGTGCTGTGGACGGGCCTGCTGCTCCAGGCCTACGGCACCGCCTGGCCCCCGGCCCTGCTCTGCCTGGCCGCCGCCGCGGCCGAGGCCGGCGCGCTCCGGCTGGGCACGGCGGCCCCGGTCACCGACCAGCTCGTCATCTGTTCCGGTGCGGCGGCGGCCCTGCTCGCCGTGGCCACCGCCCTGCTCGGCCGGATCACCACCCACCGCTGAGCCACCGTGAAGAAGCCCTGAAGAGGAGAGCCCTCGTGTCCGCATCAGCACTCGTCGCCGTCACCGGCGCCGAAGGATTCATCGGATCGCACCTCGTGGAGGCCCTCGTCGCCGACGGCCACCGGGTCCGCGCGATGGTCCAGTACAACTCCTTCTCGTCCTTCGGCTGGCTGGAGGACCTGCCCCGGGAGGTCATGGACCACGTCGAGGTCGTCCTCGGCGACGTCCGCGACCCCGGCTCCGTCCAGGGCCTCGTCACCGGCGCCGAGACCGTCTACCACCTGGCCGCCCTCATCGCGATCCCGTACTCCTACCGGGCCCCGCACAGCTACGTCGAGACCAACGTCACCGGCACCCTCAACGTCCTGGAGGCCGTCCGCCACCTGGGCATTCCCCGCCTGGTCCACACCTCCACCAGCGAGACCTACGGCACCGCGCGGACCGTGCCCATCACCGAGGACCACCCCATCAACACCCAGTCCCCCTACGCCGCCTCCAAGGCCGGCGGGGACCGGCTCGCCGACAGCTACCACGCCAGCTTCGGCCTGCCCGTCGTCACCCTGCGCCCGTTCAACACCTTCGGCCCCCGCCAGTCCATGCGGGCCGTCATCCCCACCGTCATCGGCCAGGTCGCCGCCGGACAGCGCGCCATCACCCTCGGCGACCTGCGGCCCACCCGGGACTTCAGCTACGTCAAGGACACCGTGGCCGCCTTCCGCGCCGTCGGCACCGCGCCCGCCGCCGCCGTCCTCGGCCGCACCTTCAACTCCGGCACCGGCGAGGAGATCTCCGTCGGCGACCTGGTGACCCTCATCGGCAAGCTCATGGACACCGACCTGGAGGTCACCGAGGACGCCGAGCGCGTAAGGCCCGCGGGCTCCGAGGTGATGCGGCTGGTCTGCGACTCCTCCCGGCTGCGCGCCGCCACCGGCTGGGCCCCCGCCCACACCCTGGAGCAGGGCCTCGCCGAGACCGTCGCCTTCTTCCGCGACCCCGCCAACCTCGGCCGCTACAAGACCGGCATCTACAACGTCTGACGTTCCGTCCACCCACGCGGTACCACCCACGCGGCACAAGAGAGGAACGGCACCCCATGCATGTAGTGATCCTCGCCGGAGGCAAGGGCGTCCGGCTCCGCCCGTACACCACCGCGCTGCCCAAGCCCCTGGTGCCCATCGGCGACCAGCACGCCATCCTCGAGATCGTCATGCGCCAGCTGGCCGGCGCCGGGTTCACCAGCTGCACCCTCGCCATAGGCCACCTCGGCCACATCATCCGCGCCTACGTCGGCGACGGTTCCCAGTGGGGCATCAGAGTCGACTACACCACCGAGGAGAGTCCCCTGGGCACCATGGGCCCGCTCCTCACCATGACCGACCGGCTCCCCGAGCGCTTCCTGGTGATGAACGGCGACATCCTCACCGACCTCGACTTCGGCGAGGTCCTGCGCGACCACACCGCCTCCGGGGCGCCCCTGACCATCGCCACCTACCCCCGCCGGGTCAGCATCGACTTCGGCGTCCTGACCACCGAGGCGGGCCGGGTCGTCGGCTTCGCCGAGAAGCCCAGCATGGACTACCGCGTCTCCATGGGCGTCTACGGAGTCTCCCGCGACGCCCTCGACCGCTACACTCCCGGACTGCCGCTCGGCTTCGACGAGCTCGTCCTCGACCTGCTGGCGGCGGGCACCCCGCCCAACGCCCATGAATTCGACGGCTACTGGCTGGACATCGGCCGCCCCGACGACTACGACCGGGCGAACGCCGAGTTCGCCGTCCGCCGCGACCTGCTGATCAAGGGAGCGTGACCGGCTCCGATGCGCATTCTCGTCCTGGGCGCCACCGGCTTCCTGGGCCGGCACACCGCCTCGCGCCTGCGCGCCCTTCCGGGCGCGCACGTGCGGGTCGCCGGCCGTGCCCCCGCCGACGGGCCGCCCGTCGCCGAGCTGCCCGTCGACCTGGCGGCCACCGGCCCGGAGCGGCTCGCAGCCCTGCTGCGCGAGGCCGCCCCCGACGCCGTCGTCAACTGCGCGGGCGCGGTCGGCGGCAGCGCCGTGACCCTCACCGCCGTCAACGCCCGCGGCCCGGCCGTGCTCTGCGAGGCCCTCGGCGCGGCGGCTCCCGACGCCCGCCTGATCCATCTGGGCTCGGCGGCCGAGTACGGGCCCGCCGAGGCCCGGCTGCCCGTCGGCGAGAGCGCCCCGGCCCGCCCGCTCGGCCTCTACGGCGCGAGCAAACTGGCCGGCACCCTCGCCGTCACCGGCTCCGGCCTGGACGCCGTCGTCCTGCGGGTGTTCAACCCCGTCGGCCCCGGCGCCCCGGCCGCCTCCCTCCCCGGCCGCCTCGCCGCCGAACTGCGCCGGGCGGGACCCGACGGCCGCGTCCGCACCGGGGACCTCTCCGCCCACCGCGACTTCGTCGACCCGCGCGACGTGGCCGAGGCCGTCGCCCTCGCCGTCACCGCGCCCCGCCCCCTGCCCGCCGTCCTCAACATCGGCAGCGGCACCGCCCGCCCCGTCCGCGACGTGGCCGAAGGGCTGCTGCGCGCCGCCGGGTTCACCGGCCCGGTCGGCGACCGCGTCGCCGAGGACGGCGACGGCTCGCCGCGCTCCGCCGCCGTACCCTGGCAGCAGGCCGACATCACCGCCGCCGGACGCGCCCTGGACTGGGTCCCCCGGCACTCCTTCGCCGACTCCCTCACCGACCTGTGGGCCACCGTGCCCGCCACGGAGCCCGTGCCATGACCACCACCACGCCCGCCGCCCACGAGGACGCCGGGCGGCTGCTCGTCCCCCTCTACGTCCACCCCGCGACCCACCCCGAGGAGTGGGCCGCGCTGCTCGACGCCGCCCCCCGGCTGTACGGGGTCGTGCTCAACGCCGCCGACGGCCCCGGCGGCCGCCCCGACCCCGCCTTCGGCGCCGCCGCGCGAGCGCTGCGCGCCGCGGGCGTCCGGTTGCTGGGCTACGTCGACACCGGCTACGGCCACCGCCGCACGGGCGCCGTGGTCGCCGACATCCGCCGCCACCGCCGGTGGTACGACGTGGACGGCGTCTTCCTCGACCAGGTCCCGGCGCACGACACCCCGCTGCCCCGCTACCGCCGCATGGTGCTGGCCGCCCGGGTGCTGGGCGCCCGTACGGCCGTCCTCAACCCCGGCACCCACCCCGCCCCCGGCTACGCCTCGCTCGCCGACCTCCTGGTCACCTTCGAGGGCACCTGGGAGGACTACCGGCGCGCCCGGGTGCCGGAGTGGACCACCGGACACCCACCGGAGCGGTTCTGTCATCTGGTGCACGGCGTGCCCGAGGGGCGGGAGGGGCAGGTGGCCCGGACGGCGGGGGCGCGCGGTGCCGCGGTCCACTGCGCGGTGCCGGGCACGGGGGCCAACCCCTGGTGCTCGGTGCCGCGGGCGGCCGCCGGTCTCACGACGGGGGGCACGGTATGAGCGGGGGGCGTGGCATGGGGGCGTGGCGCGGCAAGAGCGCGTGGCGCGTCCGCGCGGGGCTGTGCGCCGCGCTGCTGCTGGTCCTGGCGGGTTGCTCCGCCTCGCCCGCGGACGACGACGGGCCGGACCGGGACGACGACGGTGCCACGGCGGCACCCCGCGCCTCGGACGCCCCTCGCGCCTCGGGTGCGCCGGAGGCCTCGGGGACGCCGGGCGCCTCCGCCTCACCCGGCGGTCCGGCCACGGGTTCGGCGCCGGCCGGGGCCCGTTGGCAGCCACGTCCGGGCACCCGCTGGCAGTGGCAGCTGGACGGAAAGGCCGACACCTCGGTGGACGCCCCCGTCTACGACATCGACGGCTTCGAGAATTCGGCCGAAACCGTGGCCCAATTGCATTCCCGTGGCCGGAAGGTGATCTGTTACATCAATGCCGGTGCCTGGGAGGACTTCCGGCCCGACCAGGGGAAATTCCCCAAGAACCTGCTCGGCAACAAGAACAAGGGGTGGAAGGGCGAGAAATGGTTCGACATCCGCCGCCTCGACACCCTGCGGCCGCTCATGGCGGCCCGGATGGACATGTGCCGGCAGAAGGGATTCGACGCCGTCGAACCCGATCTGACCGAGGGATTCCGCAACGGCACCGGCTTTCCGCTGACGGCCGACCACCAGCTCGCCTTCAACCGGATGCTGGCGGATCTCGCCCATGAGCGGGGCCTGGCCATCGGGCTGAAGAACGACCTGGACCAGATCCCGCAGCTGGTGGACACCTTCGACTTCGCGGTGAACGAGCAGTGCGCGCAGTACGACGAGTGCGAGAAGCTCACCCCCTTCGTGAAACGTGACAAAGCGGTCTTCCATGTCGAATACGAACTGTCGACGGGGGAGTTCTGCCCCACGGCGCGGCGGCTCGGGCTCAGCTCGATGAAGAAGAAGCTGGAGCTGGACACCTGGCGGCAGCCCTGCTGAAGGACCTTGTCGAAGGGTCCTCCGGAATTACTCGTTCCATGCTGCAAGTACCCGGCGTTACAAGGGTTTAGGGCCAGTTCGGCGGGGGCGCGCGGAGTGCGGTTCCGGTTCTGCTCCCGAAGTGAAGAAGTTCACAGATGGCCGCCCGGGTACCGGATTTGAATGATTCATGGTGCAGGATCTCTCACCGAACACAAGATCCCGTCACCATGGCGGGCCACCCGGGCGGACGCCGAGTCCTGCCGCCGCACCGGGTGCGGCATCGAATTGATGGATCGGCAGGAGCGGGAGACCCAAGCGTTACGGATCACGAAGTCGGTGGTCCTTGGGGTGAAGCCGGGAAATCCGGCCGGGCAACTTCGCAGCCCGAACCCGACAGGTCATCTTTCGCAGGCGGATGTCGAAGGGCTTCGGCATGTCTGCTATGCCTCGCATACCTGCTCTCATATCCCGGGCCGGCGCCGCCTCGGCCGTCACCGCCGCCACACTGGCGGCATCGGTGCTCGTCCCCGGCCTCGCCTCCGAGGCCTCCGCGGCCACACCCGGCGAGCAGGCCCTGAAGGTCGCCGCCGGCAAGGCCGGCTCCCCCTACCAGTACGGCGCCGCCGGCCCGAACCGGTTCGACTGCTCGGGCCTGACCCAGTACTCGTTCAAGAAGGCCGGCAAGAACCTGCCGCGTGTGGCCGCCGACCAGTACAACCGCACCCGGCACATCTCCGGCGGCTCCCGCCAGGTCGGTGACCTGGTCTTCTTCCACTCGGGCAGCAACGTCTACCACGTGGGGATCTACGCGGGTAGCAACAAGATCTGGCACGCCCCCAAGCCCGGCGCCACGGTCCGTCTGGAGAAGATCTGGACCGGCAGCGTCTGGTACGGACGCGTCAACTAGGCTCCTTGATCGGGCGGTCCGTGACCCGGACCGCCCGACATCCGCGTTCGCGCACGGGGGTGACCGCTTCCGGGCGCGGGAGGGAGCGACGATGAGCGATGTCACAGACGTCACCGGCGTCACCGGTATCGACGGCCCGGAGGCCCGCACGGCTCAGGGCACCGTACGGGGCCGCACCACCGACGGCCTCGCCGTCTTCCGGGGGATCCCCTACGCCCAGCCGCCCGTGGGCGAGCTGCGCTTCATGGCCCCCCGTCCGGCCCGGCCCTGGGACGGCGTGCGGGACGCGGTGGAGTTCGGCCCGCCGCCCCCGCAGTCCGGCCCGATCCCCGCGACCGGCACCGCCACCGGCGACGACTGGCTCACCCTGAACGTCTGGTCCCCGGACCCCGGCGGCTCCGGACTGCCCGTACTGGTATGGATCCTGGGCGGGGGCTATGTCTCCGGCCACGCGGGCGACCCGCTCTACGACGCCGGGCTGCTTGCCCGGCAGGGCGGCCTCGTCGTGGTCACCCTCAACTACCGGGTGGGCGCCGAGGCCTCCGCCCACCTCGAGGGCGCCCCCGCCAACCGGGGGCTGCTCGACCTGATCGCGGCCCTGGAATGGGTCCAGGAGAACATCGCCGGCTTCGGCGGCGACCCCGCGCGCGTCACCGTCGCCGGCCAGTCCTCCGGCGCCGGCTCGATAGCCACCCTGCTGGCCGTGCCCCGCGCCGCCGGCCTCTTCCGCCGGGCGATCGCCCAGTCCGTCCCCGGCCTCTACACCACCCCGGCCCTCGCCTCCGGCCTCGCCGCCGAACTCGCCGGGCGGCTGGGCACCACACCCACCGCGGCCGGACTCGCCACGATCGACCCGTGGCGGCTGGCCGAGGCGATCACCCCGATGATGTACGGCCTGCCCGCCGAAGCCGACCGCTGGGGACCGCTGGCCCGCACCGGCTCCCCGTTCTCCATCGTGATCGACGGCGACCTCGTACCGGAGACCCCCTGGACCCTCCTGCCGGACGGCCGGGCGAGCGGCGTGGACCTGCTGACCGGTCACACCCGCGACGAGTTCCGGCCGTTCCTGGTGATGAGCGGCGGCCGGGACAAGGTCACCGACGAGGACACGACGACGGCCCTGAACGCCTTCGCCCCCGCCCCCGACGGCCCCCGCGCCTACCGCGCCGCCTACCCGGACGCCGCCCCCGTGGACCTCTTCGAGACCGTCCACAGCGACGTCCTGTTCCGCATGCCCTCGCTCCACCTCGCCGAGGCCCACACCGCCGGCGGCGGCACGGCGCACCTGTACGAGCTGCGCCGGCCCGCCCCCGCCCTCGGCGGGGCGCTCGGCGCCCCCCACGGCCTCGACGTGTCCCTGCTGTTCGGCACCTACGACGCCCCACAGGCCCGGCTGCTGCTCGGCGAGGGCCCGGTCCCCGAGGACCTGAGGGCGCTCGGGGACGAGATCCGCCGCTCGTGGACGGCCTTCGCGACCCACGGCGACCCGGGCTGGCCCGCCCACCGGACCGCCGACGGACGGCTCACCCGCCTCCTCGACACGGAGACGAGCACGGCGCCGTACCCGGAGGAGCCGTCCAGGAAGGTCTGGGAGGGACACACGGTCCGGCCGTACGACCTGCCCGCCTGACGGGGGGCGGGGGCACGGCGGCCGGCCGGGCCTGTGGGACCGTCCGGCTTCACCCGTTCTCCGTCTTCGCCGTCCTCTCCGTCCGGAGGCGGGCCCCCAGGGCCGAGGCCAGTTCCCGTACGCCGGCGGTGCGCGGGTGCCGGCCGATCAGATCGCCGGCGACTCGCCGGATGGCGGGGCGGTCCCGTACCTCCGCCGGGGAAACGCGCAGGGCGTGGAGGAGAGCGTCGGCGGTCTGCTGAGGTTTGTCCCACTGCCACCAGGCGCGGGCGAGGCCGGTGTGCATGCGGGCGCGTCGTTCGGCCGTGGAGAACTGTCCGGGGTGCAGGCCGCGTCCGGCGTGGAGGGCGGTGCCGGCGTCGCCGACGGCCCAGTACACGCCGACCTCGTAGAGCGTGACCGCGGCTGGGCTGATCGAGAACACGGCGCCCGCCGGCGGCCGGTCGGGCAGGCGTCCGGCAGAGCATCTGGGCGTACGCCATCGCTTGCGCCTGCGTGGCCAGGCCGGTGCGCTCGACGGCGGTCAGGGCGTGGTCGACCAGGCGCTGGGCTGCCTGTGCCTGGTCCTGGTGCCGGAGCACAATGCTCAGCTCGCGGGATGCCTCCGCCGTGGCGATGGCGCTGCCGGACAGGTCCGCGTAAGTCAGGGCCCGGTCCGCAGTCAGCCGGGACCGCTCGTAACGACCGGTCTTCGTCAGGACCCGGGATGCCAGGGAGTAGCACGAGGACAGGGTCGCGTACGCCGCAGGCGAACCGTCGCGGGTGGCGGCGTGGGCATCGGCCAGCAGCGCCGGCAGCGTTTCGAGGAGCTGGGCGTGCCGGCCGGCGTCGAAGAGGGCCTGGACCCGGGCCAGGCGCGGCGGGTCCGGCCGAGCCGGATGAGGGCACCGGCCTGGCGCCGTTCGATCAGGGCGGCGGCTTCGGCCGTCCTCCACAGCGGATCGGTGCTCATCACACCCCCCGTGGGCGTGGGGCCGACGCGCTCACGGTACGCGTGGCCGCAGAGCCCGTCGAGGGCGTGTGCAGCATCTGCACACCGCGTGCGACCTGCGGCAATGGATCACCCGGAGCGGTGTGGGTGCGGTGCACTGAGGGCGTGCCCCGGCCGTGGGGCGAAGGCATCGAGCACCGAGGGAGGACAGCGTGGCAACGGCAGTCGAGGTCGGGCCGAAGGTCCGCGACCCCCGGGACTACGTGAAGCCGGAGGTGTGGGAGCGGGAGATCCTGCTGCTGATGCGCGACCACCCCTTCGACGAGGTGTACGCGAACCGCCTGTTCCACGCGGCGGTGTCGTACCTGATCACTGCGAAGGGGGTTCTGCGCCGAGCACTTCCAGGGCCGCTTCCCGGTCAGGCCCGGGGGCCCCGCGAGCGCTCCCGGGCCGCTTCATGGGCCGGGCGGGCGGACTGCGGCGCACGCTCCTCGGCGGAAGGGCGGCGCCGGTACGGTGGCGCACTCACGTGGCCCGCCGTGCCACGCCGAGCCCAGCCCTGACGTGTACGGCCCCCAGCGGATGCTCGGGAAGTGGCTCGAAGGCCGGCAACGGGAACTCACAGTCCTGCGCTGGCAGTACCCGCCCAGGGCGTGGGCCGATCTGCTCAAGCGCAGCGGCTCCACGGACGTCGACGCGCGCGTCGTGCCCCTGCCGGGCGACGAGACTCTGGCACTCTCCTCGTGCGCGCGGGCGTCGCCTGAAACTTCGTTGCCGGACCCTGGCGCCGGGTCAGCAGCCCGCCATCTTCCCGTAGGCGATCCAGACCTCGCCCTTGTTGTTGAGGCTGACGTTCCCGGTCTTGTGCAGCCCGGTGTACTTCCCGCGGTACTTCCGCAGCTCTCCGACGGGCGACTCCAGCGTCATGTAGGGGGAGTCGGGCTTCCAGTCCCCGGAGAACTTCGCGTAGACCCCGTTCGTCCCGTCGGTACCGCTCGCCCAGCAGGCGCGGGAGCCGGAGTAGAGCACGAGGTTGCCGTCGTACTGCATCTCCAGGCGGTAGCCGCCGTTCTGGAGGCAGTGGCCGGGGATGAGCCTGTCGGTGAACGATGTGCCGTCGCCCCGGCACCCCTGCGCACGGTGCGCGGCATGCGAGGGGGCGGCCGTGGCCTGCCCCGCCGTCGTGGCCAGGGCGACCGCCAGCAGGTTCGCCGCGACGATCGCGCAGGCACGGAAGGCTGTCCTCATGTTGTTCCGCCTGTTCTCGTGAGCGTTTCATACGTCCGATACTCCGAACGCAGACGGTACTTGCGCGCTCACGCCAGGTGGCCGAGATCTCGCAGTCTCACCCCAGCGTGTGTATACACCGAGGTCGGACGGCCACGCCCTACTCCACCGCGTCCAGGTACACCCAATGGTCGTCCTCCCGTACGAAGCGGCTGAGCTCGTGCTGGGAGCCGGCCTCGCCGTGTGCTTCGTAGTGGGCGCGGAACTCGACCGTGCCGTCGTTGTGGAAGGTGCTGCCGCCGGTCGTGGCCAGGATGTCGAGCCCCGTCCACCGGATCCCGGGGTCGAGGTCGAGGTCGGCCGGGCGTGTGGAGGAGTGCCAGGTGCGCAGCAGATAGAGGGGGTCGAGGACGACGAAGGCGCTGTAGCGCGAGCGCATCAGGCGTTCGGGGGTGGGGGCCGTGGCGCGGCCGTCGTGGAAGGCGCCGCAGCAGTCGCCGTACGTCGCGTCGAGCCCACAGGGGCAGGGCGAGCCGGCGGTGACGACGGGCGGCTTCGGGGAGCGTGAGCTTCTTCTGGACACCCCTCGATTCTGCCTGGCCCAGGGAGCGTCCCCGGCCATGGGGGCGAACCCTTTCGGCCGCAGGGCCGGATGGCGCCGCCCCGCTGTTCTTTCGGGTGAATTCCCAGCTCAGCCGGGTGTGGGGGCCGAGGGTCCGGTGCCGGTCACCAAGAGCGACCGGTTGCGCGCCCATCCGGCGCGGCGGACGGTGGTCGCGTCCCGGCAGGTGTCTCGAAGGGAATCTTCCGCATGCGCAGCACCAAGCTCATCGCGATAGCCACCGCCCTCGTCTGCGGCTCGGTCACCCTGGGCGTCACCGGACCCGCGCTCGCCGCCGGCCGCGCGGCGCGGCCCGCCGCCGTGGCGCCCGCCGCCGTGGAGCCCGCCGTCGTGGAATCCGCCGTGGAGTCCGCCCCCGAGGCCGACAGCCGTTCGGACTCCATCGGCAGCCTGGGCGAGACGCTCAACCTCGGCTCCCGGATCGTCAAAGAGGCCGACTCCTGGAACCCCGACGTGGAGCACCTGCGCGATTTGAGAGTGCGGCTGCGGGAATCGGCCGAGCGGCTGCTCGCCGACGTCCGGGCGGTCAAGGCCAAGACCCCGGCCCGCCCCGGCACCGACGGCCTGGCGGTCGACCCGGTCTCGGACGTCAAATCGCAGCTGGACACCCTGCTCAAGGACGTCAACGACCTGCTGACGGCCGTCCAGGTCAAGGACGTCGGCAAGGTCACGGCACTCGTCGGCCAGGTGACCGCCGACCTCCAGGCCCTCCTCACCTCCGTGCCCAAGCTCCTGACGAACGCGGCACCCCTTCCTCCGGTACCGGCACCCCTGCCGGGCCTGTAGCCACCTCCGCCCCTTCCGGCACACCCCTGTTCGACGGCGGCCGGCTCCGCTACGGTCGGCCCGGTGCGTAGACGTCTGTTCGTCGCAGCGATCCTGACCGCCTCCCTGACGACCGCCTGCGGCGGCGAGGACACGGAGGAACCGGACCCGGGCCCGTCGGGCCCCCGGCGCGCCGACCGGGCCGAGCCGCTCTTCCGCGGCGGCCGCCGGGCCAGCGCCCAGAACCCGGCGTTCTCCCCGGACGGCCGGTCGCTCCTCTTCACCGTCTTCGAGGACGGCTACAACGAGGGCGCCGCCGCCCTGCGCGTCCTGCCCCTGGGCGGCGATGGCGGCACGCCCGGGGCCGCGCCCCGCACCCTGATCGACGAGAAGGACAAGGCGGCCGTGAACCTGCCGGGTTCGAGCTGGAACCCGGGGGGCGAGGTGGCCTTCGCCTCCGACCGGGCGGGCGACAGCCGGGACGAGATCTGGGTGCTCAAGCCCGGCGGACGGCCCACCCGGGTGACCGAGCACGGCGGCCCCTCCGGCTATCTGGAACCGAGCTTCTCCCCGGACGGCACATGGATCGTCTTCCAGGAGAGCGTCGAGCGCGAGGGCTCGGGCGACCGCGCCGCGCTCGGCTCCCTGTGGAAGGTCCGCCGCGACGGAAGCCGCGCCACCAAGCTCCTGGACGGCCCCGCCACCCGGAGCGACAACCGCCAGCCCAACTGGTCCCCCAAGGGCGACCGGCTGGTCTTCCAGCGGCGCGATGAGGACGGCGAGGACTGGGCGCTGTACGTCATGGACGCGGACGGCTCGGGGCTGCGCCGCCTCACCCGGGGCGCGGGGGAGCACACCGACCCCAGCTGGTCGCCGGACGGGCGGTCGGTGGTGTTCTCCTCCACGGCGGGCGGCCTCGAACTGCCGCAGATCTTCGTCATCCCCGCCGACGGCACCGGGGCCCCGGTCCGGGTGACCAGGAACCCCGACACCTACGACGGCGCCCCCAGCTGGTCCCCGGACGGCCGCTGGATCGCCTTCGAGTCCCACGAGGGGGGAGAGGACCGCCCCAGCTCCCTGTGGCGCATCCCGGCTCCCCGGAGTTGACCGAATCGGCTCCCCCGCCGGGCCGTCGGACGGGCCGGCGCTGGACGCGGGGGCGTCCCTGCCGGGACGGGGAAGGGCCCCGGAACTCGGGTTCTTCGCCCGCACCCCCGGTCGTCTCTCTTTAAACCACAGAAGTTTCCATGAGCATGCATCCGGTCAGTCATATCCCGGCCGCATCCACTGTCTTGACCGGTCACTTTTCAGCGGCATATGTTCATGCCGGTAACACCAGCAGCAGAAACAACAGGAGTTCCAGTCGAGGGGTGGTCGCATGTCCACGGAAACCGCGGACCCGGATTTCCATCACGCACGGACCGCCTATGAAACGGTCGCCGCCGATTACGATGTGCTCGCCGTGGACCCGCTCTTCTCCCGATGGGTTTCCTTCTACCACGAACTCATCGAGAAATACGGGTCCGGCGGGCGAATACTCCTCGACGTCGGCTGCGGAACGGGCAACAGCACCCTCGCCTTTCGCGACCTGGGCTACGAGGTGGCCGGCTGCGACCTGTCGCCGTCGATGATCGAGCGCGCCCGGACGAAGGGGTCCGGCATCCCGTTCACGGTCGGCGATGTGCGCGACCTGCCGGTGCTGGGCTCCTTCGACGCCGTCACGTGCATGAGCGAGCCGCTGAGCTACCTCACCGACGACGAGCAGCTGGAGCGGGCGTTCCGGAGCGTGGCCCGGCAGCTGGCGGACGGCGGGATCTTCGTCTTCGACATGAACACGCTGGGCAGTTACCAGCGGGCCTACGCGGTGACGCGGATCGTCGACCAGGACGGCCACTTCGACGTCTGGCAGGGCGGGCCCGCGCCGGTGGAGCCCGACGCGGTCGTCGACGTCACCCACACCTACTTCCGGCGCACGGGGGAGGACTGGCGGCGCGTGACGTCCCGGCACGTCTACCGCCACCACTCCGACGCCACGGTGCGACGGCTGCTCACCGCCGCCGGCCTGCGGCTCGTCGCCGCCCACGGTCTCACCGCCGGTGAGCTGACCGACTCCGGCGACGAGATCCGCGGCCGGAAGATCCTCTATGTCGCGAGCCGCTAGCACCGCCGGCTCCGCCATGTCGTGAGCCGCCGCCCCGCGCGGCGCGGCTCCGCCACGATCCCGGTCGGCCATCCGGCCGGCCGCCGGTGAAATCCGAATGTGAAGGAGGTGGGCCCCATGCGCAAGATGGTTGTCAACACCAAGCCGGTTGTCACCGAGGAGAAGTACCTCGTGCTGCACTCCGCGTGAAAGTGACCGTGGCCGGGCCCCCTGCGGGCCCGGCCACGGTACATCCTGTGAGGAGCGAAATTGCCCGTCCGCCGAGCCCGCAGCATCGTGTGCTACTGGCATGACAACACATTCGTCGCGGAGAATTACCGCACCCGTACCACGGTTTCCCTCGAACCCCTGGGCGCGGAATTGCTCAACGAGCTGGGGGAATGGATCGAGGAGGAGAAAGCCGCCACCCGGTTCCCCGATTTCGACCCCGAATCCGTCCTCCAGTCCCTGGCCGAACTGGAGGCCGCCGGGCTCGTCGTGCGCGACGGGGACCCCGGGGCCGACGGCGACGAGGTGGCCGGGACGGCCTGGCCCGAGTGGAACGTCAGCGCCCGCTACCTCCACGCGATGACCAGGGACGCCCCCTACACCGAGGACACCCCTGAACTCCGCGCCCGCCTGGCCTCGGAGCGGGAGCGGCCCGCGCTGTTCAAGTCCTACCCGGACGCCGACACCATCCTGCTGCCCCGCGCCCCCCGGCGCCTCGACGCCCCTTTCGAGGACGTCCTGTACGGCCGCCGGACCCATCGCGCCTTCGCCGACCGGGACGTGCCGCTGGCCGACTTCTCGGCCCTGCTCGCCGCCGTGTTCGGCCCCGCCGCCTTCATCGACGCCGACGCCTACGGCGGGCTCATGCAGCGCACCAGCGCCTCGGCCGGGGCGCGACAGGAGACCGAGGCGTATGTGCTGGTGCGCCGGGTCGCGGACGTGGCGCCCGGCGTCTACCACTACAACGTGCTCACGCACGCGCTGGAGTTCCTGGCCGAGTGCCCGCCGTGGCAGGACGTGGCGCGCCTGAGCGTGAACCAGCGGGGGATCGAGGACGCGGCGTTCGTCGTCGTGCTCACCGCGCTGACGGAGCGGCTGCGGTCCAAGTACCGCACGGCGCGCACGTACCGGATCATGCTGATGGACGCCGGCCACTTCGCGCAGACCTTCGCCATGGTGGCCACCGCGCTGGGGCTGGGCCCCTTCCAGACCGCCGCGTTCACCGACTCCGCCGTCGAGGGGCTGCTGGGTCTGGACGGGGTGGAGGAGACGGCGCTGTACCTGCTCGGCGCCGGGGTGCCGGCCGAGGGCCCGGAGGGGACCGAGGGGCTGAAGCGGCCGGCGGGGCTGGAGGCGTTCCGCGGGAGCCGCCCGGGCCCGGCGCCGGCCGCGCGCCCCACGCTCAGCCCAGGCTGAGCGTGAGCAAGGAGTACTGGACGACAGTCAGCGGAACGCTCACCGTTCCACCGTCCACCGTGAAGGGAACCGCTTTCGGAGCGGGTGACCCCGCGTCCGGCGAGCTGACGGTCGCCCCGAGCACCTTCTTCCCGGCGGGCACGGTCAGCGCGACCGTACACGCGGCCGGGGTGGTCTTGAACGCCGCCGCCACGTCCCCGAACCCCGTGAAGTTGACCAGCTGGATCACCACGTCACCGCCCAGCCGCCCCATCTCCAGATGGATCCGGTCGTCGCCGCTCAGCGTCACCGCCGGCGGCGCGGCCGCGCGCACCGGGGCGAGCAGCAGCTCACCGGCGGCCTTGTCGGCCGTGTCCAGGAACGCGTGCCCCGGCAGGGACTTGACATACCGGCACGTCCCCGCGCCGAACCGGTTCTGCTTGCTGTCCGGCAGGGCGTCGCCCTTGCGGAAGCCGAGGACGTCGGCGAGCGCGTACTCGCTCCGGGCCGTCCCCAGCTCGTCCAGCGCCGTCGGCGCCGGGCCCGTGATCACGACGGTGCCGCCGCCCGCGACGAACCCCCGCAGCACCGCCGCCTCCGCGTCGGAGACCGCCTGGAGGTTCGGCAGCAGCAGGACCTTCAGCCCGGCCAGGTCCGCGGCGGTCAGGCCGGGGCTGGTGACGGTGACGAAGGGGACGTGCGCGTACACCAGCGCCTTGACCGTGCCCCGGAACTCCCCGAGCCACGCCTGCTTGGCGCAGCTCTCCTCCGCGCTGCCCGAGCTCCACCACTCCTTGACCCCGGCCGGCTTCTTGACGTTGGCGTACATGCCCGTGCCCGGCGAGGGGCTGACGAAGTCCCGGGAGGCGGAGGAGTGGTAGACGCCGACCTCGGCGGCGGTCGTGGCGTTGTAGAGCTTCTCCTGGTTGGCCGCCACGAAGGCGTACATGCGGGTGCGCATGGCCTTGTCGGTGGTCTCGTTCTTGAACGGGCTCTTGACCTCGTACGGGTTGCACCCCGCGGCCAGCAGCTCGGCCATCACCAGGGACGCGTCGTCGGCCTTCCAGCCGTAGGAGAACGCCCAGGCCGGCTTGGTGCCGCTGGCGGCCCGCGCGTATTTGTACATCGAGATCAGGCAGGTCCAGTCGGTGGCGGTGGCGTGGCGCATCCCGTCGTAGTTGCCGAGGATGTCCACCTCCCACATCTGGCTCACGCCCTCCGCCGTGCGCAGGTACGCGCCGTCGAGGCCGACCAGCGTGGCGTACTGGTAGTCCATGCTGACGGTTTCCACGAAGGTGACCAGGTCGGGGTTGACGGACCGGCCGGCGGACGCGATGTCCAGCTGCCACTGGTGGAGGTTGCGGTGGCGCCATTCGACGTAGCGGCGGAAGGTCAGGCTGGTGAAGTCGGCCTTGGGGGGCAGGGCGAGGCCGGTGTCGGCCTTGAAGGAGGCGGCGGCCCAGGAGGAGCCGTCGCACCAGCTGAGCGCGCCGTCGAAGTAGATGGGGACGTCCGGCCAGATGGCGTCGAGGCCGGTGCCGGCGAGGGCCTTGATCCGGCCGAGGTAGTAGTCGCGCCAGGGGGAGTTGGGGCTGAGCCAGCAGCTCTCGTCGCCCGGGTCCACCCAGACGACCAGGCTGCCGTAGAAGACGTTGGGCTTGCCGTCGAGGGAGCGCTGGACCCAGTCCTTGCCCTGGCCGTTCTTGTAGAAGGAGCGGCCTTTCTCGCCGCCGACGCTGATCAGCTCCATCGACGGGTAGTACATGACCACGCGGATGCCCGCCGCGTGGGCGAGGCCGACGAAGTCCCGCACCTTGCCGACGTGCTGGGTGAACTCCTGGTCCGTCAGCCAGTTGGACAGGACGGTGTCGAGCTCGATCACGCTGACGTTCTGCGCCTTGAGCCCGTCGATGACCGGCTTCATGTCGCGGACCGGGTCGGCGTCCTCGTCGAACGTCCCGTCGGCCAGCCGGGCGAAGCGGCTCCACTCGGGGAAGGTCCCCGCCCGTACGGCGGGCGCGGCCCACGCCGCCCGGTCCAGGGGCAGCGGGGCGGGTGCGGCGGTGGCGGGGCCGGCGAGGGCCAGGCGCTGTCCCACCACGGCGGCGCCCCCCACCCCCAGCCCCGCCCGTAACAGCCCTCTACGGCTCATTCTCCGGGTCACGTCCATGTCTTCGCCCTCCTGGGAGACATCCGTCGCCGCTGTCGCGGCCGGCGCGCGAATCGCGATTCTGCTGGGAATCTGGCGGGAGGGAAGAGTTCCGGCAAGACCGCGCCCACATGCCCCGAGTTGCCGGGAACCGACGCGTACGTAGCATTTTGTCGTGGTGCGGATACGGATACCGGACGGCCCGCCGCGGCTCGCGGCGGGCCCACTGGACTGGTCCCTGGTGAGCGGATGGATCCCGCTCGCCGTCCTGGCCGTCGGCCTCTGCGCCCTCGCCGCCCTGTTCTCCTCCCGGCGGCGCCCGTGGTGGGCCCGCTGGGCCCCGGCGGCCGTGGTGCTCGCCGCCCTGCTCACCCTGCTCCTCCAGGTGGCCGTGGACGACTGGCTCCAGCCCTTCCCCGACCCCCTGCCGACGGAGGTCGTCCTCTGGGCGGGCGTCGCCGTCCTCGGCCTGTGCCTCACCGCCTTCCGGCTGCCGCTGCTGCGGCCGCGGTACTGGCTCCCGGCCGTGCTCGCGGGCCTGCTCGTCGTCCTCATGGGCGCCTCGCAGATCAACCGCCACTTCGACCAGTACCCGACGACCCGCAGCGCCCTCAACGCCTGGCTCCAGAAGACCACCCGCCTCTCCGAGGCCACCGGCACCGCCGGGCCCACCCTGTCCGTGCCGCCCGGCAAGACGCTCTCCGAGGTGTGGCGGCCCCCGGCGGGCATGGCCGACACCGGCACGATCTCCCGGACCGACATCCCCGGCACCGTCTCGGGCTTCAAGGCCCGCAGCGCGTACGTCTATCTGCCGCCCGCCTACAAGGCCACCCCGCGCCCGCTGCTGCCCGTGCTCGTCCTGATGGCCGGTCAGCCGGGCTCGCCCGACGAGTGGATCAACTCCGGCCGGCTCGTCGAGATGATGAACGCCTTCGCCCGCGACCACCAGGGCCTGGCCCCCGTCGTCGCCGTCGTGGACCCGCTCGGCTCGCAGTTCGCCAACACCCTCTGCCTGGACTCCCGGCTCGGCAACGTCCAGACCTACCTCGCCACCGACGTCCCCGACTGGATCCGCTCCCACCTCCAGGTCGCCGCCGCCCGCACCTCCTGGGCCGTCTCCGGCCTCTCCTTCGGCGGCACCTGCTCCCTCCAGCTCGGTGTGAACGCCCCCCAGGTCTACGGCGTCGTCAACGACATCTCCGGCCAGGAGGCGCCCACCCTCGGCAGCCGGCAGAGGACGATCGACAAGGCCTTCGGCGGGGACGCGGCCGCCTACGAGAAGGTGAACCCGCTGGACGTCATGGCCCGGCAGCGCTTCCCCGACACCAAGGCCGCCTTCGTCGCGGGCAGCGACGACAGCACCTACCGGCCGCAGCAGCGGAAGGTCTACGAGGCCGCCGTGAAGGCCGGGATGCGGGCCGAGTTCGTGCTGCTGCCCGGCGGCCACAGCTGGGCCGTCTGGCGCCCCGGCCTGGAGAGGCAGCTGCCCTGGCTGGCCCGGGAGACGGGACTGATCCGGTGAGCGCGCCCGGCGGCGACGGCCCCGGGCCGGGCGCCCCGCCACCCGTACCCGCCCCCGGTGACGTTCCGGAGACCGGCGACAGCACCCACCCCTGGCGGGCCACCCTCGACCGGCTCCTCGTACCCGTCCGCCACGCCCCCTTCACCCTGGGCTTCCTCGCCGTGCTGTGGATCGTCGGCGCCGTCACCGGCTCCCTGGGCTCCGGCCCCCGCCCGCACCGCATGGAACGGATCGCCGTCGGCGTGCCCGCGCTCGCCGAGGGCCGCTGGTGGACCCCGGCCAGCTCCCTGCTGTGGTGCCCCGGGCTCGGCGCGTACATCGGCTCGACCGTCATCGTGCTGCTCCTCGTCACCCCCGCCGAGCGGCGCCTGGGCGTCGCCCGTACCGCCGCCGCGCTCCTCGGCGGCCAGATCCTGGGCACCCTGCTGGGCGTCGGGGCGGTGAGACTCGGCTCGCTGGCGGGCGAGCAGTGGCTGGACAGCCTCACCCAGGACCTGTCCGTCACCCCCACCGTGGGCGCCCTCGCCGTCGGGGCCGTCCTCAGCTACCGGCTCACCGCCCTGTGGCGCCGCCGGGTACGGCTCGGCATCGTCGCCTTCTCCCTCGTCATGGCCCTGTACGTGGGCCACCTCCAGGGCGTGCTGCGGCTCGGCGGCGCGGTGGCCGGGCTCGCGGTGGGAGCCCTGCTCCTGCGCCGCCGCGGGCCCCTGCGACCGCTGCACTCCTCCCACACCGAGGCCCGGGTGCTCGTCGCCCTCGTCGTGGCCGCCGCCGCGATCGGCCCGATCACCGCCATCCTCTACAAGGACGCCTACGGTCCCTTCAGCACCTTCAACGAGCTCTACGTCTCCACCCGGCCCAGCGCCCAGGACGTCGCCGACGCCTGCGCCCAGTCCGCCCGGGACTGCCACGCCGCCGACGCCGTCCGCGGCTTCTACGACTCGCCCGCCGTCGCCATGGCCGTCGTCGTCCCCGTCGTCCTCCTCGTCCTCGCCGAAGGGCTGCGCCGGGGACTGCGGCTCGCCTGGAGCCTGGCCGTCCTGCTCCACCTCGGCTGGATCGCCCTCTTCGCCTACTGGCTCCACGACTTCCTCGGCAACCCCTCCGCGTACGGCGCCGAGCCCACCGAGCACGCCGACTACGTCCAGTACTTCGCCGAGCAGATGCTGCTGCCCGTCCTCGTCCTGCTGCTCCTGCTCGTCACCCGACAACGCTTCGACCTGCGCCTGCCGCGCTCCGCCCTGGGGGGCCTGGCCGCCGTGGCGGGCGGCGCCCTGCTGCTGGCCTCCGCCGCGTACGTGGGCATCGGCTGGGCCGTGCGCGACCAGTACGACCCCGAGGCCGGCATCGGCCGGCTGCTGAGCGGCCTGGTGTCGGAGTACCTGCCGCCGGCCTTCCTCGGCTACTTCACCGACTGGCCGGTGCCGGTCGGCGGCACGGCCGAGACCCTCTACCGCTACTGCGGGCTCGTGTTCTGGCTGGTGACGCTGATCGCGCTGCTGATCACCTTCCGCCGGCCCCGGCTCCACACCGACGCCGACGCGGCCGTGCGCGCCCGCGAACTGCTCGTCGCGCACGGCGGCTCGACGCTGTCGTACCTGACGACCTGGGACGGCAACTACTACTGGTTCGCCGCGAACGGCCGGACCGCCGTCGCCTACCGGGTCATCGCCACGGTGGCGCTGACCACCGGCGACCCCTTCGGGGTACCGGAGGAGCGGGCCGACGCGGTGGCCGGCTTCGCCCGGCACTGCGACGAGCGCGGCTGGACGCCCTGCTTCTACAGCGTCGGCGCCGCCACCCGCGAGGCCGCCGAACGGCTGGGCTGGCGCTCGGTGCAGGTCGCCGAGGACACCGTGGTGCCGCTGCCCGACCTGGCGTTCACCGGCAAGAAGTGGCAGGACGTGCGCACGGCGCTGAACAAGGCGAAGAAGGAGGGCATCACCGCCGAGTGGTGGTCCTTCCCCGACGCCCCCGTCGCCGTCACCGACCAGATCCGGTCGATCTCCGAGGAGTGGGTCGCCGACAAGGGCCTGCCGGAGATGGACTTCACCCTGGGCGGCCTCGACGAGCTGGACGACCCGGCGGTGCGCTGCCTCCTCGCCGTCGACGCCGAGCACACCGTGCACGGCATCACCAGCTGGATGCCGGTGTACGAGGAGGGGACGCCCGCCGGCTGGACGCTGGACTTCATGCGGCGCAGGGCGGACGGCTTCCGCGGCTCGATGGAGTTCCTGATCGCCTCGGCCGCGCTCGGCTTCAAGGAGGAGGGCGCCCGCTTCCTCAGCCTCTCCGGCGCTCCGCTGGCCCGCAAGGCCACCGAGGAGCCGCCGGTCGCCCTGCAGCGGGTCCTCGACTACGGCGGGAAGATGCTGGAGCCGGTCTACGGCTTCCGCTCGCTGCTCAATTTCAAGGCGAAGTTCCAGCCGCAGTACCGGCCGATGTACATGGCCTACCCGGACCCGGCGGCCCTGCCCGCCATCACCCGGGCGGTCGCCAAGGCGTATCTGCCGCACTTGACGGCCGTCCAGGGGGTGCGGCTGGTGCGGCAGTTCTCGGCGTAGCTCTAGGCTCCTTCAGTGGCGCACGGGTGCCACGCAAGCCAGGGGTGACGGGTGAGAGGGGCCACGTGGCACACGAGAGCGGGATCGCGACGGCCAAGGAAGCGGCGGACGACGGCCTGGTGCTGGCCTTCGGCCGGCTCCAGGGGGCCGCGAACCGGCTGGAGTACATCCTGGGCCGGGCGATCGAGGAGGAGTGCGGGATCAGCCACCTGATGTTCGAGGTGCTGCTGATCCTGGGCCGGGCCGGGGAGGCGGGGCTGCCCATGCGGGCGATCGCCCAGGAGCGGGTGCTGACCACGGGCGGGGTGACCCGGCTGGTGGACCGGATGGAGGCGGCGGGCCTGGTGGTCCGGGACGCCGACCCCGGCGACCGGCGGGGCCGGCTGGTCCGGCTGACCCCGGCGGGGGAGGCGACGGTGGTCCGGGCCGCCCGGATCCACCGGGAGAACATCCGCCGCTTCTTCCTGGAGCCGCTGCCCGAGGCGCACCGGGAGCGGTTCGCGGAGGATCTGAGGCTCCTCAGCCACGCGGCGAGGGACGCGCTGCCGCGACTGCGCTGAGGGGCCCGACGGGGAGGGACGGAATATCTGACAAAGCAGATACTGTTATGGCAGGTGAACCGCTCACGCCATCCCCTCTGGAGGTACCCCCATGAAGCTCGTGTACGTCTTCGACGCCTACTGCGGCTGGTCCCACGGCTTCTCGGCCACGCTCACCGAGACCGCCCGGCGCCACCCGGAGCTGCCCGTGGAGGTCGTCTCCGGCGGACTGTTCACCGGCGCCCGCCGCGTGCCGATCCGCGAGTTCGGCTACGTCCAGGGCGCCAACGCGAAGATCGCGGAGCTGACGGGGGCGGGGTTCGGCGCGGCCTACGACCGGCTGATCGCGGACGGCTCCTTCGTCATGGACTCCGAGGCCGCCGCACGCGGCATGGCTGCCCTGCGCCAGGTCGCCCCGGATCGCGCCGCCGAGCTGGCCGCCGCCCTCCAGAACGCGTTCTACGAGGACGGGCTCAGCCTCTCCGAGGAGAGCACCTACCGCACCGTCGCCGAGGCCGCCGGCCTCGACGCGGACGCCGTGGCCACCGCCCTCTCGGCCCCCGGCGCCGCCAAGGCCGCCCGCGCGGACTTCCGCCGCGCGGCGGAGTACGGCGTCCAGGGCTTCCCCACGCTGCTGGCCGTCGACGGCGAGCGCGTCACGGTCCTGGCCGTGGGCCACGCCACGGCCGACCAGGTGAGCGAGCGCCTGGCGGCCGCCATGGCGGGCTGATCCCAGCCCGTCCGGCGTTTGAGGACGACGCGCGTCAGCGCGGACAAGGGGGGCCGGGGGCGAAGCCCGCCAGGAAACGGTGAGAGGGCGGGACCGGGGCTGACTCCCCCGGTTGCGGTGGCCGACGCGCCGCCTAGCCTGGGAAAACACCATGGCTCGCGCCGATATCCTGCCAGCAGCGCGCCGCGCCGTCTGGGCCACCCTCGCCGGCTGCGCCGGTTTCTACGGCTTCGCCCACGCCCTGGGCGACCGCACCCTCGGCCTCTACGCCATCTTCGGCGTCCTGCCGCTGGTGCTGTTCTCGCAGATCCCCGGCCCCGGCCGGCACCGCACCCGTGTCCTCCTGGCGATGGTGCCGGTCGGCTGGGTCATGGTCACGGCGGGCACCCTGCTGGCCGTGCGCGGCTGGGCCGCCGCGGCGGGCATGTTCGCCGTGGGCTTCCTCGTCGCCTTCGCGGCGACGGGCGGGCCCGTCCCGGCCGGGCTGAGCGCGGCCGGCCAGCTCTTCTACATCCTGCCCTGCTTCCCGCCCTACGCCCCCGCCACCCTCGGCTCCCGCCTGGCCGGGCTGACCGCCGGCATCCTGCTCACCGCCGCCGTCGACCGGCTGCTGGACCGCCTGGGCTGGCGGGAGCCCCCGCCCGTCCCGTACCGGGAGCGGCTCGGGCACGCGACGGCCGCCGTGGCCGACAGCTGCGCCGCCGCCGCGCACGGCGGCGAGGACGTCCGGCCCGCCGCCGAGCGGGCACTCGAAGAGGCGCGCACCTCCCGGATCCCGCCCGCCGAGCGCCCCACCTCGCCGTCCGCCCGGGACCGCGCCCTCATCCACACCCGTGCGGCCGTCCGGCACGTCCACGACCAGCTCGACCGCCTCTACCGCACCCCCGGCGGACCCACCGGGTCCGGCGAGCCCGCCGCCACCGCCCTGCTGGAGCGCACCGCCACCGCCCTGCGCCCCGTCGCCACCGGTCTGACCGACGGCACCCCGCCTCCCGACGGCGAGGGCGACGGCGACGGCGAGGGCGACGAGCTGCGCCGCGCTCTCGTCGCCTTCGACGCCGTCCGCGCGGACGGGCTCCCCGGCGCCGCGCCCGAGCGGCTCCGCCACGACGCCGTCGTCCGCTCCGCCGCCGAGGGCGCGCGGCTGGCCACCCGAGCGTCGCGGATCGCCCTGGGCGCCCGCCCCGCCACGGCCGGGGCGGAGCGCGGCGGACCGTTCTGGTACGCCACCGTGCCGGCCCCCGAGCTGTGGTGGCACCGGATGCGGCTGCACCTGACGCTCCGCTCGGTCCACTTCCGCAACGCCCTCCGGGTCGCCGTGGCCATGGCCGGCGCCCGGCTCCTGGTCGGCGCCCTCGGCCTCCCGCACGGCTTCTGGGTCCTCCTGGCCACCCTCAGCCTCATGCGCACCTCGGCGGCCGACACCCGGGCCGCCCTGCGCCCCGCCATCACCGGTACGACCACGGGGGCCGTGCTCGCCGCCCTCGCGCTCCGCGTCGTCGGTGACGTCCCCCTGTTCTACGCGGCGGCGCTGCCCGCCGTCCTCCTCGTCGGCCTCACCGTGGCCACGCTGCTCGGACCCGCGTGGGGGCAGGGGACGTTCACGGTCGTCATCGTGCTGATGTTCGCCCAGCTCTCCACCCCGCAGTGGCAGCTGTCCGCCGTGCGCCTCGTCGACGTCCTCATCGGCGGCGCGATCGGCGCCCTGGCGAGCCTGCTCGCCTGGCCGCGCGGGGCCGGGGGCGAACTGCGCCGCACCGTCGCCGACTTCCTGGCCGCCGGCGCCGCCGGGTGCCGGGGCGTCACGGACCTCCTCTGCGGCCGCCCCGCACCCGCCGATCCCCTGCGCACGGTCCGCGCGGCCATGCTCCTGACCGAGGCCTCGTACTGCCAGTACCGGGGCGAACGCCTGCTGAGGCGCACCGCCGACCCGCCGTGGGAGATCGCCATGCTGGCCGGCTACCACATGCTGCGCGGCGGCGAACTGATGCTCCTGCGGTACGGCACCGCCCTCGGGGCCACCCCGCTCTCGCCCGACGCCGCCGCCGAACTGACCTTCCTGGCCGACCGCGTGGCCGACGACGCCCTCCGCGCCGCCGAGGCGCTGCGCGCCCACGACCCGGCCCGCCTCGCCCCCGGCTGCCCCGACCCGGCCCCCCACCCGGCCGCCGCGTCCGGCCTCCTGCGGAGCGCCGCCTCGCACGCCGGGCACATGGACGCCGCCCGCGTCCTGCTGACGGTGGACGCGGAGGCCTGGCTGACGGGCGTGGCGGAGGACGTCGCACGGATCGCGACCCCTGTCGTCACCCGTTCGGGTTAGTCCGCGCCGTGCTCCGCATGCCCCCTCACGGGCTGTGCGCATGCTGAAGACAAGGGCTTTCCCCAGCATGGCCCCCACGACCCGGCGCACAGGGAGGAGAACGCCATGTCGTTCATCGACACGCTCAAGGGCCTCGTCGGCAAGGGGAGGGACGCGGCGGCCGAGAACCCCGAAAGGGTCCATGAAGCGGTGGACAAGGCCGGGGACTTCATCGACGAGAAGACGGGCCACAAGTATTCCGACAAGATCGAGAAGGGCAAGGAGGCCGCGAAGAACGCCGTCCCCGAGGGAGGGTTGGTGACTCCTCCTCCCCCCGCCCCGGAACCGCCCGTGGACCCCCAGGGGTGACCGGCCCGCGGAGTTCCCCCCAGGGGGGTGAGGGGGCGGAGCCCTTCCGGAGAGTGACCGTGGTGGTGGCCGACGAGCACCCCGCCTACCGCGAGGGCGTCGTCCGGGGCCTGCGCGTCGACAGCCGGATCGATGTGCGGGCCGAGGCCGAGGACGGCGTCGCGGCGCTGACCGCCATCAGGGACCTCGTCCCGCACGTGGCCCTGGTCGACTACCGGCTGCCCAAGATGGACGGCGTCGCCGTGATCCACGCCGTCGTCGAGGACGGGCTGCCGACCCGGGTCGTGCTGCTGTCGGCCGCCACCGACGCGGCCGTGGTCTACCGGGCGCTCAGGGAGGGAGCCGCCGGACACCTCGCCAAGGACGCCAAACGGCCCGAGTTCGTCGAGGCGGTGCTGGCGGCCGCCGACGGCAGGCCGGTCCCTCCGGAGACCGGGCCCCGGCCGCACGCCGGCGAGGAGGCCCCGGCCCTCTCGGACCGCGAGCGGCAGGTCCTGCTCGGCTTCGCCGAGGGCAAGGGCATCCCACAGATCGCCGCCGAGCTGCGGCTGGCGGCGAACACCGTCAAGTCCGTCACCCAGCGGCTGTACGAGAAGCTCGGGGTGCCCGACCGGGCGGCCGCGGTCGCCGAGGCGGTACGCCGGGGACTGCTCGACTGAGGCGGGCGAGGAGGCCCGTCGCCGAAGCCCGCCGCCGAAAAATCGGAGGCCGGGTCGCGGCGTGATCACTACGATCCGGATCATGAGTACTCCCCTTGCCGGTCCCACGTTCGTCCTGGTGCACGGGTCCGGGTCCAGTTCGTTCATGTGGGCGCCCGTACAGCGGGAGTTGGCGTTGCTCGGCCACCGCAGCTTCGCCGTCGACCTGCCGGGCCATGGCTTCGACGCCCAGTACCCCGTGGCCTATCAGGCCCCGCAGGACCTCGACGGCTGGGCGGCCGAGCCTTCGACGCTGGCCGGGGTCACCTTGCGGGACAACGTGGACAAGGTGGTCGACGTCGTCCGCCGGGTGGCCGGGTACGGGCCCGTGGTGCTGGTGGGCGCCAGCCTCGGCGGGACCACCATCACCCAGGTGGGCAACGAGATCCCCGAACTGGTGGACAGGCTCGTCTACATATCCGCGTGGTCGTGCGTACAGCGGTCCAGCCCGGTCGAGTACATGCAGGAACCCGAGTTCGCCGACAACCTGCTGGGCCCGCTGTACGCGTTGAACGTCGGTGACCCGGCCGCACTCGGCGTCGGCCGGGCCAACTACCGTACGTCGGACCCCACCCTGCTCGCCGCCCTCAAGGCGGCGGTCATGGCGGATGCCACCGACGAGCAGTTCCGTGCCTTTCTCAACATCCTGCAACCCGACGAGTCCATCGCCGTGATGACGGCCGACGCCCGCGGGCAGGCCGACACCTGGGGAACGATCGCCCGCACGTACATCCGGCTCACCGCCGACCGCACGCTTCCGGTGGCGATGCAGGACCGCCTGATCGCCGAGGCCGACGCGCTGACCCCTGACAACCCCTATGACGTGCACAGCCTGGACACCAGTCACACCGGCTTCGTCCTGCGGCCGGCGGAGGTGGTGGAAATCCTGGACGGGCTGGTCGCCTAGGGATCGCGCCGTCGTGCCGCCGCCGTGCCGCCGACGGGCCGTCGTGCGGTCCCGCCCGGCCTCCTCCGGTTGCGGGCCCTGCGGGGATCCGGTCGACTGGGCTGACCGGTGCCTTCCGGGTGCCGGTGGCCCGGGGACCCGAGAACGGTGAGGTGTCGTCCGATGGCGCGAGCTCCGGAGGAATCCGGACCGGACGGACCGGAAGACGGACCGGGAGACGGGCCGGACCCCGGACCGGACCCCGGCCGCTGGGCGATGCTGGCCGTGCTGTGCGCCAGCCTGCTGCTGGTCGCCATGGACGCCACCATCCTCAACGTCGCGCTGCCCTCGCTGATCGACGACCTCCGGCCCGGCCCGCTGGAACAGCTGTGGATCATCGACATCTACGGGCTGATCCTGGGCGGCCTCCTCGTCACCACCGGCGCGGTCGGCGACCGGTGGGGCCGCAAACGGCTCTTCCTCCTCGGCTTCGTGCTCTTCGGCGTCGCCTCCGTCCTCGCCGCGACCGCGCACAGCTCGCTCCAGCTGATCGGCGGCCGGGTGCTGCTCGGGCTGGGCGGCGCCATGGTGATGCCCTCGACGCTCTCCCTCATCCGGAACATCTTCACCGACGCCCGGGAACGGGCCCTGGCCATCGGCGTGTGGGCCGCCGTGGCCGGGGCGGGCGCCTGTGTGGGGCCGCTGGTGGGCGGGTTCCTCGTCGAGCACTTCGAGTGGCAGGCGGCCTTCTGGGTGAACGTCCCGATCGTCGTCGTGACGGTCGCGGTGGGCGTGCGGCTGCTGCCGGAGTACCGCGCTCCGCACCCCGGGGGCCTCGACTGGCCCGGAGCGGGCCTCTCGATCGTCGGCATCGTGGCCCTCGCCTGGGGCATCAAGCACATCGCCAAGGGCAGCCCGCACCCCTCGGACGTGGGCGCCCTCCTCCTCGGCGTGGCCCTGCTCACCCTGTTCGCCTGGCACCAACTGCGGCTCGACGACCCCTTGCTGGACGTCCGGCTGTTCCGCGAGGGCCCGTTCCTCGCGGCGGCGCTGGCCACGCTTCTGGCGATGCTCGCCATCGGCGCCGCGCTGTTCCTCATCTCCCTCTGGCTCCAGTACGTCCACGGCTACTCGCCCTCGGAGGCCGGGCTGCGCACCCTGCCCTCCGCCCTCGCGATGCTGGCCGGCTCGCTGAGCTCGCCCTGGCTGATGCACCACGCCGGGGTGCGCGCCGTCCTGGCCACCGGCCTGGGCGCCCTCGCGGGCGGCTTCCTGCTCCTCGCCCTCGCACCGGAGCCGACCACCTACCCGGTCGTGGCCGTCGTCCTGGCCGGGATCGGCCTCGGCGACGGGCTGGCGATCACCGCCTCGGCGTCCGTCCTCGTCTCCGCCGTCCCCGCCGAGCGCGCCGGGCAGGCCGGCGCGGTCTCCGAGACCGCCTACGAGCTCGGCGTCGGCCTCGGCGTGGCCCTGCTCGGCAGCATCCACGGCGCCGTCTTCTCCGACCGGATGACGAACCTTCCGCTGCGCGGGCACGATCTCGACACCGCGCGCGGCTCGGTCGGCGGCGCGGCGGAGGTGGCGAAGCGGGTGGGCGGGGACACGGGACGGCGGGTGCTGGCGGCCGCGCGGGACGCCTTCGACCAGGCGCTCACCACCACCGCGTACGTCTCGGCGGGCATCGTCGTCGCCGTCACCCTGCTGACCGTGTTCATGGTCCCGCGCGGCTTCAAGGTGACGGGCGGCGGTCACTGATCAACGCCCCCGAGAACGCGGGCTGTTCGGGTTCGGTCGTGCTGTGACGTTTCTGTGACATGGAGCGAACTCGTCCGCCACGCAAGTCCACATAGATTCACTCATGCACCACTAAGCCACCCCGGATCACGCCGGATGAGGGCGGTCGGTGCCGAAACCCCTTTCTCTGCTCGTACTGTCACACGTAGGAGTCGCCATGCGTCGTCACGCCCTCCGTACCGGCTTGGCCGTCGCCGTCCTCGCCGGTACCGCCCTCGCCCCGACCGCCGCGTTCGCGGCCGGTCCCCACAGCACCGGCACCGCTTCGCCGGCCGATCCCTCGACCGCCCGGTGCACGGTGGTCAAGAATGACCACGTCGGCGCGGGCCTCGGCATCCGGATGACGATGAGCCCCCAGGGCCCCTCGGTCACCTTCCTCGACCCGGTCGACGGCCCGGTCGCCAGCCTCGGCACGCTCGACCGCAGCCGTCCCGCGCTGCCGCAGGGCGCCGGCATCGACGAGGAGATCCTCAACCCGTACGGCTCGACTCCCCAGCTGCTCACCAAGACCGACGGCGGCAACGACGGCCTGTACGGCATCGTCAACTTCCCCCGGATGCCCCAGGGCTGTTCGGTGGACAAGGCATTGGTCATCAAGCAGTGCACCGTGGTCAAGAGCCAGGACATCGGCGCGGGCACCGAAGCCCGGATGACGATCAGCCCGAAGGGCCCGTCCGTGGACTTCTACGACTGGGCCGATGGCAGCCGGATCGCAGACTTGGGCACGCTCGACCGCGCCCGCCCCAAGCTTCCCGACTCCGCCGGAATCTACGAGGAGATCGTGGACCCCAACGGCTGGACTCCCCGACTGAAGTCGAAGACGGAGGGCGGTCGCACCGACTACGCGTTCTTCGACTTCGCCAAGATGCCCAAGGGCTGTCCGCTGCACTGACGGGCGACGGTCTGCGGGTGGCGGGCGGCCACTGAACGACGGCCGCCCGCCACCCCCTCCCGGGTCAGGGCACGATGCGCAACTGCACCACGCCACCCGCCTGCCGGACCCCCTCCGGTGTCAGGCAGCCCACCGGCAGCCCCGTCGGCGCCAGCTCGATGTTCCGTTCCGCCGCCGCGCCCTTGTCGCGTCCCTTGACCACGACGCCCGAGAGCCGCACCGTGTTGACGCCCAGGACCCGCCCGGCCTGGCCGGTGACGTAGTCGATCTCCGACACCGAGCCGTCCCCGTAGCGCACGACCTCGTGCCCCCTGGGCGTGTCGAGCGCGAGACACGTGCTCTCCGGCGAGACGCCGACGACGTCGCCGGTGGCCGCGACGGTGTGCCCCGGGCGGTCCGAGCAGACGTACGAGGCGACGGCCCGGATGCCGACCCGCTGCGGGGTCAGCGTCAGCCCCGGCCGGTACGAGGTGTTCTCCAGCCCCTGGCAGGTGACCGGCCACCCGTGGGCATGCCCCCCGTGGGGGTCGGCCCCGGCGGGCGGGGCCCACCCCAGGCAGGTCGCGATCAGTGCCAGTGAGCCCAACGCGACCCCGATGCCGCGCTTTCCGGTCATGCGGTACCCCTCCACAAAGCCTCGACGCGCCCGGAACAGCGCGTTCCGGCCCTCCCTACCCCCACCGTCCACGGGAACCACCCCGCGCCGCCGGGCCCCCGCAGCACCGCCGTCCCGCCCGCGCCACAGCGCGCGCACCCCGGCGCGCCACGCTCAACCGGTGCGCAGGAGCGGCAGCGACGCGCCCGCAGTGGTGCCCCGCAGCGCCGTGTGGACGGCGAGCAGCACCCCGGCTGTCCCCGTCGCCAGGTCCATCGACAGCCTCAGCAGCCCGTCCATCGGGAAGGCCAGCCGCCCCTGGAACCGCACCGCGTGCAGCCCCAGCCCGCGCAGCTGGGCGTCGCGCGCGTCCGCCGGGCCGCCGAGGTGGACGAGCGCGTAGAGCAGCCCGGCGTGGCCCTCGAAGAGACCGGAGGACAGCAGCAGTTCGGTGCCCAGGCCCGCGCGGATCCGGTCCCGCACCCCGGCGAAGTGCGGGTCCTCGCGGTGCCGCAGGTATTCGTGGAGGGCGATGGCGACGCCGGCGCCGCCCCCGCCGAGCGTGGTCAGCCGGAGCCGTCCCGCGCGCACGTGGACGTGCCGGCCGGGGGACACCCCGCAGTGGGCGAGGTCGCGGGCGAGCGCGGCCTCCGCCCACCGCAGCCAGCGGTCCTCGCCCGTCTCGGCGAAGAGCCGGCCGAACAGCAGGGCCGGCCCGGACCAGCCCCGCATCAGCCCCGCCGCCGGTACCGGTACGGGAACGTCGTCGTCGAGGCCGCGCGCCAGCCGCTCCGCCAGCCGGGCCGCCGTCGGCACGTCCCCGAAGTGCGCGAAGGCCAGGCCGATCCCGGCGAGCCCGCCGAACAGCCCCGCCCCGCAGTCGCGCAGGTCGAAGGCGCCCAGCCGGGCCAGGGCCGCCCGTGCCTGCTGGGGGCGGCCGAGCTCGTCGAGGACGTAGGCCACGCCCGCGAGCCCGTCGTAGAGGCCCGGCCGGGGCCAGCGGGCCCGCTCGGCCGCCCGGGCCAGCCAGTCCACGTACCCCTCGAAGCGCGCGCCGCCGCCGTGCCCGGTGCGGTGCAGCGCGTGGAGCACGCCCGCCGCGCCGTACGCGAGCGCCGCGCCCTGCCCGTCGAACTGCCGGACGTCGCCGGGGAAGAGCCGGTCCTCCCGCTCCGGGGTGGCGCTGCGCGTGATGGCCTCGCGCAGGGAACCGAGGGCCTCCGCCCAGTCGCCGGCCGGGCCGTCCGCCGTGCGCGGCCACGCGGGCGCGGGCGGCGGGGCGGGGTCCGGGGGCGGGGCGAGGCCCGCGCGCAACCGCTCCCCGTAGCCGGGCGGGAGGGGGAAACGGTCCTCGACGTGCCCGATCAGCTCCTCGTGCTTGCGGGGGGCGAAGCGCAGCAGCTCGGTGAGCGGGCAGAAGACCGCGAGCCGCAGGCAGTCCAGGGCGTAGGCGTCGACGGCCGGTCCCGAGCGCGCCCAGGGGGCCGTGAAGCCCGCCGTGCCCAGCGCCGGGGTGAAGTTCTCGTCCATCCCGAAGGACGTCTCGAAGTCGACGAGGCAGACACTGCCGTCCGGCCGCACCAGCACATTGCCCGGCTGGAGGTCCCCGAAGACCACGCCCCGCCCGTGGAGGGCGGCTATCGCCTCCTCGACGCGGGCGACGACCGCGCAGGCCCAGGCGGTGTACGCGGCCAGCTCCGCCCGGCTCGCGGCCGGCCGGAAGAGGGGGTGGCGGCGCCCCATGGCCTCCTCCAGCCGTTCCCCCTCGACGAACTCCTCGACGAGGAAGTGGTGTTCCCAGTGCCGCGTCCGGGCGAGCACCTCCGGTACGCAGCCGAGCCCGGCGAGCCGTTCCAGCACGGCGTGCTCGCGCCCCAGCCGGGCCACCGCGTCCATGCCGTTGTCGTCGACCCCGGCGTACGGGCGCGCCTCCCGCAGCACCACGCGCCGCCCGGTGCCGGGGGCGACGGCGCGGTAGACGCCGCCGCTGTTGGAGAAGCGCAGCGCCTTCTCCACCCGGTAGGGCAAGCCCCCGGCGCCGTCCGCCCGCGCGGCGCGGATCCGCCCGGCGATGAAGGGCGGCACGCCCGCCCACGACGGCACCTTGAAGGCGGCCCCGCGCACATCGGGCACCGCCCTGCCGTCGGGCCGGACGACGGCGGGCACGTACTCGCCGTCGCCGGAGAAGCAGAACCGGGGCGCGAACCCCCCGTAGCGCAGGTACAGCGGCCCGTCGTCCCAGCGCAGGTCGCTGAGGATGTAGGGGCCCTTGACGCCCCGCAACAGCGCGGACAGTTCCTGGAGGGTGCGTTCGAGGAGTTCCTCGGAGCACGGGTAGACGGTGACGAGCTTGCCGCCCGCCGAGCGCGGGGCGCGCTTGCTGTTGACGAGGGCCAGCAGGGTGCGGCTGCGCAGGAACTTGAAGCCGATGCCGCGCGCGACGCAGTACTCCCACACCGTGGCGATCGCCCGGGGGGCCTCCTCGGCGGTCGCCGAGACGTGGATCTTCCAGCCCTGCGGCGGCAGTCGCGCGTCCCGGGGCCGCAGGACCACCCAGCCCTCGCGTTCGGCGCGGTGCCACCCGGGTGGGGCCGGGCGGGCGGCGTGGGCGAAGCGGACGGCGGTGTCCTCCACGCGCTCCGGGGCGTCCACGAAGAGGGGGTCGGCGACGAGGTGGCCTTGAGCGAGCATGCCGTGCTCCTCTCCGGTGCCGTTCGGGGTGCCTCGCGTCTCCGGCGGGCCTGCCGCCGCCGCACCGGACGGCGGCGGCAGGCCCGCCTCCCGCGAGGGCGGCTCAGACCTGTCCGAGGGTGCTGTGGTAGCTGTTGCTACACGGCCACTGGGCGGGGGTCTCCTCCTCCAGCTCCTGTAGCTCCAGGATCTCCGACACGTCGATCACCTCCCTCCCGGGCGGGCGGGACGGCCACGGGACGGGGGTCGAGGAAGGGCAGGACGGGCCCGGTCCCCTCGAACGCCGAGCCCAGCGCGAGCAGGACGCCGGCGGCGCCCGTCGCCAGGTCCGCCGAGAGCCGCAGCATCCGGAACCCGGGGAACGCCAGGTGCCCCCGGTAGGTCTGGGCGTACCAGGACAGCAGGCCGATCTGCCGGCCGAGCGCGGTGCCCGTGACCGGCTCGCCGAGCGCCGCGAGCACGGCCACCGACCCGGCCCGCCCGCGCAGCAGGCCCGCGTTGCGCACGTACACGGCGTCGCAGGTGAGCCGGAGCGAGGCCAGCACGGCGGCCAGCCGGGGGTCGGGCCGGTACCGCAGCAGGTCGCGCAGGACGAACGCGAGCCCGGTGCTGCCCCCGTGGAGGTACGGCAGGTTGGCCGTGCCGTCGAAGAGGGTGAGCGTCCCGTCGGGGAGGGTGCGCAGCCGCACCAGGTCGTGGCGCAGGGCGCGCCCGGCGAGGCCGAGGAGGCAGGCGTCGCCGGTGTGCTCGTAGAGCCGCAGGAACAGCAGGGCCGCTCCGGTCGCGCCGTGCAGCAGCCCGTAGGGCGCGGGGCGGCCCGGCGGGGCGGGCGGGGGGCCGTCCTCGACGGCGCGGCCGAGCTCGCCCGCGAGGTCCAGCGCGCGGCCCAGGAGCGCGGGGTCCCCGGTGGCGGAGGCGAAGTGCAGCAGGGTCAGGGCGATGCCGGCCCGGCCGGCGGCCAGGCCCGCGTCGGGCACCGCGTCCCCCTTGGGCGGGCAGCGGCCGAGGACGTCGAGGGCCTCCGCGCGCAGGCCGAGCGTGTCGAGGACGAACGCGACGCCGTGGAGGCCTTCGTGGAGGCCGGGCGCGGGGTCGGGGTCGCGCCGCACGGCCGCCAGGAGCCACGCGGTGTACTCCTCGGGCACCCGCGTCCCGGCCCTGTGGAGGGCGTACAGGACCCCGGCCGCGCCGTGGGCGAACCCGGGACCGCCCAGCGTCGTGGGCCCGGTGGGGCTGCCGGGGAAGAGCCGGTCGGTACGGCCCGGGGTGGCGGTGGCGTGGATGCCCCGGACGAGGGAGTCGCGGATCGCCGGCCAGTCGGGCCGGTCGGCCGCCAGCAGCGCGCCCGCCCGGTCGTCCTCCGCCGGGTGGCCCTCGGGCCACAGCCCCGTCAGCAGCCCGGCGCGGAAGCCTCTCGGCACGGGGTAGTGCCGCTCGACGGCGGCGGTGAGGGTGTGGAGCTTGCCGGGGCTGCGGTAGGGGACCGGCAGGAACAGCCACAGGCGCAGCCGGTCGAGGAGACGGCGCAGGGCGGCGGGGGCCGCCAGGCCGGGCGGCACGGTGAAGCCGGGTTCGCCGGTGGCGGGGGCCCGGTCGTCCCCGGCGTCGGTGAGCGTGCCGAGCCCGACGAGCGCCACCCGCCCGTCCGGGCGCACGAGGACGTTCTCCGGCCGGAGTTCGCCGAGGCGCAGCCCGTGGGCGTACAGGGCGTGCAGGGCCCGCTCGGTGCGGTCCACGACGTCCAGGGCCCAGTCGGTGTACGGGGCGGCCTCCCGCGCGGCAGGCCCTGGTGAGGTGAGCGGGAAGGCGGTGGCGGCGGCCCGCGCCAGCGAGGTGCCCTCGATGAACTCCTCGGCGAGGAAGCGGTGTTCCGCGTGGGTGAGGTGGGCCAGGACGCGCGGTACGCAGTCCAGGCCCGCGAGGCGCTCGCGCGCCGCCCGCTCCCGGTCGAGCCGGGTGACGGCGTCCTCGCCCCGCTCGTCGAGCCCGGCGTACGGCCGGGCCTCGCGCAGCACCACGCGCTCGCCGGTGCGCTTGTCGACCGCGAGGTAGGTGCCGCCGCCGTGGGACCTGCCGAGCGCCCGCTCGGCCCGGTAGGGGAAGCCGCCCGCCGGCCGGGCGCGCAGGGCCTCCAGGGCGGGCCGGAGCACCTCGGGCAGCGGCACCCCGTCGGGCGGGGCGAAGACGCTCCGGTCGCCGGGCCGGGGCCGGCCCGCCGGGCCGGGCGGGCCATGGCTGACGTACAGCGGGCCGGGGCCGTGCCGCAGCGCGCCCGGTACGTACGCGCCGGGCAGCCCGGCGAGGAGGACGGCGAGTTCCTCGAGGCTTTGGGCGAGCGTCGCCCCGTCGCCCGCGTGGACGGTGATCAGCCGGTTGCCGGGCAGCGGCTCGGCGCGGTCGCCGCCCAGTTCACGGGCGGTGGCGCGGCTGCGGATGAAGTCGAAGGGCAGGGCGTGGGCCACGCAGTGCCCCCAGACGATCTCGATGGCCCGGGCGAGCTCCGGCAGTGCCACCGACACATGGATCCGCCAGCCCGCCTCCGGCGCCGCCGGGCCGGGCCGCAGGGTGATCCACCAGCCGCACTCGCCCCGCTCCCAGCCCGGCGGCGGCTCCCGGCGGGCCGCCGCGAACCTCTCGTGGTCGTCCGGATAGCGCTCGGGCACCTCGTAGAAGACGGGGTCGGCGAGGCAGAAGCGGTCGTAGTCCTTGAGCGTCAGCACGGCGCGTCCCTTTCGGGGCGTTTCGGGGCGAGGACTTCCGGGGGTCAGTGGGCGAGGGCGCTGAACTCCGGGGGATTCGTGCGGACCGCGCGGCGTTCGATACGGGAACGGACCTCCGGGGAGCCGAAGTGATAGTCCATGCGGCGCACGGCCGCCGCCCAGTCCTGCATGGTGCGCACCGCCGACAGCGTTTCCACGACAAAGGGATCGCTGAGCCGGGAGACGCCCCGGTGCCACAGATCGAGCGGGGATTCCTGGAGAATGTTTCCCACGGTGCCCTCGTACACGGGCAGTGCCCTGACATCACCGTCCGGTTCGATCTGCATCACCAGTGTGTCGACGCCACTGGCGAAACGGTCCGGTCGCATCACGAGGTTCTGATTGTCGGTGGTGAAGACCCGTACCCCGGCCGGTGCGAGACGCTGGAGCCGGGCCCGCCGTTCGTCGCTCGTCAACTCGGCGACCCGGTCGTCGTCGAGGAGCTCGAAACGACAGAATTCCGGGCGGCTGGCGAGCCCTTCGGGCACCGCCGCGTTGAAGGTGAGCGTGCGCAATTCCGGGAAGCGCGGGGCGATGGCCGTGCAGAATTCCTCCAGTTGCGGGAAATTGCTGCGCACGACGACGCAGTCGATGCCGAACCACAGGGGAGCGTGCCCCCGCCGGGTGCGCTCCCGGGCGACCCCGTCGAGCTGGGTGAGGGCGCTCAGCGCCCGGTCGAAGGAGCCCCGCCGGCCCCGGATCCGGTCGTGGACCTGGGCCGTCGCCCCGTCGAGGCTCACGATCACCTCGTCGAACACGGAGCCGAGTTCGGCCGCCATCCAGGGTTCCATGATCCAGCCGCTGGTGTAGACGGCGGTGCGCACCCCGGCCCGGGAGAGCCGGCCCGCGACCTCGAAGATCCCCTTGACGACGAGGGGTTCCCCGCCGGAGAGCGCGACCACCCGGGGATTCAGCGAGATCAGGGCGTCGGCGACCCGCAGCATGTCCTCGTGGCTCAATTGCCGCGGCGCCCGCCTGCCGGACTCCGAATAGCAGTGCGAGCAACGCAGCGGACAGGCATAGGTGGTGTCCCAGACGACCACCTCGGGACCGGAAGACACGCTCATGGTTCCCTTTCGGCTTTCCTTGAATCGCACAGTCGATCGTCCCACCGGGCCGCCGGGGCCGGTAAAAAGGCGGATATACCGAGTCTGCCGTGCCGGGACGGCGGCGCGTACCCCGGAATCCTCCGATCCCACTGGGGGTTTTCCGCTATACGCGCCGAACGGGATCGTCTGGACTGGTGCCGGAGCGCCCCCGATAATGTCGCGCGTGAGGGGTGAGTGTGAGGGGTAACGGCCGTGCGATACAGGTCGCCGCGTTCTCCGGCGGGCTGTGCCTGCTGTGGGCGGTGACCACCGGAGCGTTTCTGCTGCGGAACAACACCGTCACGCTGCCGTGGATCCTCGGTTCCGTCCTCCCGTGCTACTGCGCCGGGCTGTTCGCGTGGTGGCACGCCCCCACGAGCCCGGTCGCCCGCCGGCTGCTGCTGATCGGCGCGGCGCTGGCGGTGAGCATCGGCATCCGCTGTACGTCGGCGCTGCTGACGACCTCGTTCGGCTGGGACCTCACCGCGCCCGAGAACGGCCTGCCGTCCCTGACGGCGTCCTGTCTCGTCCTGCCCACCGAGTGGGACAACCTCGCCGTCAGCATCCTCGTCGTCCACCTGCTCGCCCTGCTGCCCGACGGCCGCCCCCGGTTCCGCTACGAACGCCCGGTGCTGCGCTCGCTGTGGGCGCTGCTGGCCCTGCCGTTCGCCCTGCCACTGGCGGGCGTGCCCACCCGGATCGTGGAGTTCGTGGTCTTCTACTACCCCGAGGCCTGGCTGCCCGGGGTGGGCGCCGCGCTGCTGGTGCTGCGCGCTCTGCGCGCGCGGGCCGCCGGGGACCGGGACCTGTCCGGGGTGCTGCCCGTCGCCGTCGTGGCCACGGTCCTCTTCCTGGGCCGGGCCACCTCACGGCTGTTCCGTCCCTGGCACGGCGAGACGGGCATCCTCTACCTCGTCGGCTCGGCGCTCGGGGCCCTGCCCTATGTGCTGATCTCCCTGTCCGTCGTCTACGCCGCCTTCCGCTACCGGCTCCTGGGCGTCGACATCGTCATCCGGCGCTCGGTCGTCTACGGCACCCTGTGGCTGATCATCAGCGGCTGGTACCTGGGCATGGCGATGACGCTCGGGCTGACGGCCGGCCAGTACTTCCCGATCGGGCTGTCCGTGCTGGTCGCGGTCACCGCGACCGCCCTCTTCCAGCCCGTCCGGGAGCGGCTGAACCGGCTCGCCCAGCGGCGGGTCTTCGGCGAGCGGCTCAGCGGCTTCGAACTGCTCGTCCAGTTCGGCAGCGCCCTCGAACACGCCTACGACCTCAGTCGGTTGGCGCCCCAGCTGGCGGCCGGCCTCCAGCAGGGGCTGACCCTGAGCTGGACCCGGGTCCGGCTCGGCGGCGGGGACCTGCCCGTCCACCTGGGCACCGCCGGCGAGCCGCCCGGCCGGGGCCGCCGCCCGGCCGGGGGCGGCTTCCCGCTGCGCTACGGCAACGACGTCCTCGGCCTGATCGAGTACGGGCCCAAGGCCGAGGGCCGTTTCACCCCCGAGGACCACGACCTGGTGGAGACCCTGGCCCGGCAGGCCGCCCTCGCCGTCCACAACGCGCGCCTGGCCGCCGAACTGTCCACCCGCGTCCTGGAGGTGCAGCGCCAGGCGGGCGAGCTGGACGCCTCCCGGGCCCGGATCGTCCACGCCCAGGACAGCGAACGCCGCCGTATCGAACGGCGGCTCCACGACGGCATCCAGCAGGACCTCGTGGCCCTGGTCGCCAAACTGCGCCTGGCCCGCAACAGACTCGGCCGCGGGGGCGACGTCGACACCGTGCTCACCGAGGTGCAGGACGACGCCTACCGCGTCATCGACGAGCTCCGCGAGGTCGCCCACGGCATCCACCCGCCCGTCCTAACCGACCAGGGCCTGGTCGCGGCCGTCACCTCCCGGGCCCGGCGGATGCCGATCCCCGTCACCGTGCGCGTCGACGACTCCCTGGACCGGGTGCGCTTCGCCCTGGACATCGAGGAGTCGGCGTTCTACCTGGTCTCCGAGGCGCTGACGAACGTCCTCAAGCACGCCCGGGCCGGGCGGGTGACGATCCGCATAGCGCGCTCGGACGGCTGGCTGGTGGTGGAGGTCGTCGACGACGGGGTGGGCTTCCCCTGCGACACCACCCGGGGCTCGGGGCTGACGGGCATGCGGGACCGCATCGAGGCGGTCGGCGGCGACCTGCGGATCATCAGCCGTACCGGTGGCGGCACCACGATCCGCTCCCGGCTGGCCGAGCGGCTCAGAGAAGGAGACCTGTGACTGAGGGACCGATGCGCGTCGTCATCGCCGAGGACCACTACCTGGTACGGGAGGGCACCCGCCGGCTGCTGGAGGACACCGGCGACATCCGCGTCGTCTCGGCCGTCGGCGACGCGACGGAGCTCCTCGACGCCGTCGAGGAGCTCCGCCCCGAGGCGGTCATCGCCGACATCCGCATGCCCCCGAGCCACCACACCGAGGGCATCGCCGCCGCCCACGCCATCCGCGCCGGCCACCCCGGCATCGGCGTCGTCATGCTCTCCCAGCACGCCGACGAGAACTACGCCTTCGACCTCTTCCGGCGCGGCACCGACGGCCTCGCCTACCTCCTCAAGGAACGCATCGGCGAACTCGACGAACTCCTGCGCGCCCTGCGCGAGGTGGCCGCGGGCCGCTCCGTCGTCGACCCCCGCATCGTGGAGGTCCTGATGGGCAGCCACACCCGCGCCGCCGACGCCCCGCTGGCCGCTCTGACCCGCCGCGAGCTCGACGTCCTGCGGCACATGGCCGAGGGCAAGACCAACCGCGCCATCGCCGCGGAGCTCGTCCTGTCGGAGTCGACCATCGAGAAACACGTCAACTCCACGTTCGCCAAACTCGGCCTCGCGGAGGAGCCCCAGCTCCACCGGCGCGTCAGCGCCGTCCTCGCCTATCTGCGGCACGTGCCGCGGGGACCGACGCCGACCGGGTCCGCTACCCCTGGAGGTCCTCCCAGGTGATGACCGGGCTCCCCGCGCGCAGGCTGTAGTCCATCGCGGGGTCCCGCACCGGCCACTTCAGCCGGAGCCAGCCCGGGATCGTCGCCGGGATGCCGTCGTCGGCCGCCAGATGCCAGAAGGTGTTGGAGTCCTGGCGGGCGAAGTACGGGCAGAGGAAGGAGACGACGACCGTCACCCGGCGGCCCCGCGTCACCGGGGTGACGGCGTGGTAGATCCGGCTGCCGTGCAGGAACAGCGCCGCCCCGCGCTCCCCGCAGGGCGCCTCCCTGATCCGGGGATCGCCCTCCCGGGCGCCGGTGAACTCGTCCGCGCGGCCGAGGAAGTAGCTGAAGCGCCCGCCGTCGTAGTCCTCGTAGCCGTTGAGCTGGACGGTGAGGACGTGGTCCATGCCGTCGTGGTGCCATTTGACGATGTCCGCGCGGCCGTCGGCCTCGAAGTAGTTGACCTGCACGGTGGGGATCCGCAGCGGATGCGGGATCAGCGGCACCCCCGCCAGCCGGGAGCAGGACAGCAGGAAGCCCCGGTCGCGGATCATGTTGTTGATGAACGCCGACATCAGATCGGCGTTGCGCACCCGGCGGGTGGTGATGAACCGGGCGGTGCCGGCCGAGCTCTCCAGCCGGTCGCACACCTCGGTCAGACAGGCCAGGCCCTCCGGGGTGAGGATCTGTACGGGCCCGACGAGCGCCGTGTCGTCCACCGCGCCGTAGCCGCGGCTGAGCTCGTGGGAGGCGTAGCCGAAGTCCTGGAGCCCCAGACGCGGCCCCTTGACGTCCCGTGCCACGAACTCGGGGCGCCAGCGCGGCTCGCCCGGCAGCCCGGCGGCGCGCCGCGGCCTCCGGCCGCGCAGGGCGTGGAGGAACTGGTCGAACCCGGTGGCCATCTTCGGATGGTTGAGAGGGCGGGGTCCGTGTCGGGTCGTCACCATGAGGCGATTGCAGCGCCGCGCGCCGGACCCGGCAAGGGAGGTGTTCCCGCCACCGCGGGGACTTCCTTGCTTCTATTGCAAGAACATGAATCCCTCCTTTCATTTCCAGGCAAAGCGGGGTTGAACACCTACGATCAACGGCACAGCACCCGTACTTCCTTTCGTGGAATGAGCTCCGATGAGAATCTCCCCGTCCCGCCGCCGTGCCACCGCGGCCTCCGTCGCCGCCGCCCTCGCGCTCCTGCTGTCGGCCTGCGGCATGTCGGACGGGGCCGGCGGCGACCGGGTGCGCATCGGGGTCAACGGCGCCGACCCGGAGTGGGACGTCCTCGCCGAGGAGGCCAAGAAGGAGGGCATCGACGTCAAGATCGTCAACTTCGACGACTACCAGCTGCCCAACAAGGCCCTGGCCGACGGCGACATCGAACTGAACGCCTTCCAGCACCTGGCCTTCCTCAGCAAGTTCAACGGCCAGAACGGTACCGACATCGTGCCCGTCACCTCCACCTCCGTGGCACCCATGGGCCTGTACTCGCTCAAGCACAAGAAGGTGGCGGACATCCCCGACGGGGCGCGCGTCGCGATCCCCAACGACCCCTCCAACCAGGGCCGGGCCCTCCTCGTGCTCCGAGCGGCCAAGCTCATCGGCCTCAAGGACAAGGCCGGCATCTATGGCACGCCCGACGACATCACCGACAACCCCAAGCACCTGAAGATCACACCGGTCGACGCCCAGCAGACCCCGCGCACCCTCAAGGACACCGCCGCGTCCGTCATCAACGCCGGAGTCGCCGAACAGGCCGGCTACAGGATCGAGCAGGCCGTCTTCCACGACGACCCCGAGAGCGCCGTCGCCCGCCCCTACGTCAATGTCATCGCCGCCCGGGCGAAGGACAAGGACAACAAGAACATCCGGAAGGTCGTCGAGCTCTACCGCTCGCGCGCGGTGCAGGAGGCCGTCCGGAAGTCGGCCCACGGCGCCCGGTACGTCCTCGACATCCCCCAGGGCGAGCTGCGGCACGAGCTGGACCGCCTCACGCGCCAGGACCGGGGCTGAACCGTGATCGAACTCCGTGATGTCACCAAGGTGTTCCCGGCCGACAGGAGGAGCGGAGGCACCGCCCTCCGCGCCGTCGACGGCGTCTCCCTGACCGTCGGCCGGGGCAGCGTCTTCGGCATCGTCGGCCACAGCGGCGCCGGCAAGAGCACCCTGCTGCGGCTGATCAACTACCTGGAGACACCCACCTCCGGCAGCGTGCTCGTCGACGGCCAGGACCTCGGCGCCCTGGGCGAACGCCGGCGGCGCGAGGTCCGGCGCTCCGTCGGGATGGTCTTCCAGCAGTTCAACCTGTTCCGCTCGCGCACCGTCCTCGGCAATGTCTCCTACCCACTGCGGCTGTCCGGGCTGAGCCGCGCCGAGGCCCGCGAACGGGCCGGGGAGGCCCTGCGCTTCGTCGGCCTGGACGGACAGGCCCGCCGCTACCCCGAACAGCTCTCGGGCGGCCAGCGCCAGCGCGTCGGCATCGCCCGGGCGCTGGCCACGCGACCGGGCGTGCTCCTGTGCGACGAGGCGACCTCCGCCCTCGACCCGCAGACCACGGGCGAGGTCCTGGACCTCCTTCGGCGCGTCAACGCCGAACTGGGCGTGACGATCGTGCTGATCACCCATGAGATGGAGGTGGTCCGCTCACTCTGCGACCACGTGGCCGTGATGGCCGGCGGCAAGGTGGTGGAGAGCGGAGGCGTCCACGACGTCTTCTCCCGCCCCGCGCACCCCGTCACCGAGGCGTTCGTCCGCTCCGCGCTCCACGACGTGCCCGACGCCGCCGCCCTGGAACGGCTCCGCGCCCGCCACCCGGGACGCCTGGTGACCGTCCCGGCGGACGGCGGCGACGGCCTCTCCCGGCTGCTGCGCGAACACGACGTGGACTTCACCATCGCCCACGCCGGCGTCACCGAGGTCCAGGACCGGACGCTGGGCAGCGTCACCTTCGAACTGCGCGGCGCCGAACGGGACGTGGACGCCGTCCTGGCCCGCCTGACCGGCAAGACAGAGGCGGTGGCCCGATGAAGGCCGACTGGAACACCTTCTGGGTCAAGGTCGTCGACGCCACCGGTGAGACGGTCTACATGGTGCTCGTCACCCTGGCCCTGTCCGCCGTGCTCGGCATGGCCGTGGGCCTCGCCCTCTACGCCACCCGCAAGGGCGGCATCCTCCAGAACCGCGCGGTCTTCGCCGTCCTGAGCACCCTCGTCAACGTCATCCGCCCGGTCCCCTTCATCATCGCCATCGTCGCGCTCTCCCCGGTGACCCGCGGCGTCGTCGGCACCATGATCGGAACCGAGGCCGCCATCTTCCCCATGACGGTCGTGGCCACCTTCGGCGTCGCCCGGATCGTCGAGAGCAACCTGCTGTCCGTCGAACCCGGGGTCATCGAGGCCGCCCGCTCCATGGGCGCGAGCCCGCCGCGCGTCCTCCTGACCGTCCTGGTCCCCGAGGCCCTCGGCCCGCTGGTGCTGGGCTTCACCTTCATGCTCGTCGCCCTGATCGACTTCTCGGCCGTCGCCGGGACCGTCGGCGGCGGGGGAGTGGGCAACCTGGCCATGACCTACGGCTATCTGCGTTTCGACACCTCGGTGATGGTGGTCACGGTGGCCGTCCTCGTGGTCCTCGTGCAGATCGCCCAGCTGCTGGGCAACTTCCTCGCCCGGAAGGTGCTCAGACGGTGAGAGGAGGGCCGGTTCGCTCAGGGAACGGCCTCCGGCCAGCGGTAGCGGACATGGGTGAGGGACTCGGACGTCCGCCACAGGCGGGCGGCGAGCGCGGCGTCCGCGGCCGGGGCGGGGAGGTCCACCGGGCCGGGGGTGCCACGGGTCTCGAAGCGGCCGGTGGGGCCGTAGAAGCCGCCGGGGACGACGTCCTGCGCCGTCGCCGCGTACAGCGTCGGCAGCGCGGCCGACGCCACCGACTGGCCGACGAAGTGCCCCGGCAGCAGACGGGCCAGCGCGCGCACGGGCCGGGTGGCGTGCCGCTGGAGGCCCGTCGCGCTGAAGCCCGGGTGGACGGCCACGCTCGTCAGCGCGACGCCCGCCGCGTCGGCGCGGCGCTGGAGCTCCAGGGCGAACAGCACGTTGGCCAGCTTCGACTTGGCGTAGGCGTTCAAGGGCCGGTACTTGCGGGTGCCCTCGAGATCGGAGAGCTCCGCGATCGCGCTGCGGGAGATCGCGGCGCTGACCGTCACCACACGCGGCGCGGGCGCGGCCAGCAGCTGGGGCAGCAGCCGGCCCGTGAGCGCGAAGTGGCCCAGGTGATTGGTGCCGACGGTCAGCTCGAAACCGTCCTTGGTGGTGGCCCGGTGCCGGATGCCCATCACCCCGGCGTTGTTCACCAGCAGGTCGACCGGGCGCCCACCGTGCTCCACCCGGTGGACGAAGCCCGTGACGGAGGCCAGATCGGCGAGGTCCAGCAGGTCGGGACGCACCCGCGCGCCCGGCACCTCGCCCGCCATGTCCTCCGCCGCCCGCCGCGCCCGGCCCGCGTCCCGGCCCGTCACCACGACCTCGGCCCCCGCCCGGGCCAGCTCGCGCGCGGTGACATAGCCGATGCCGCTCGTGGCGCCGGTCACGACGGCCAGCCGGCCCCGCAGGCTCGGCATGTCCTCGGTGGTCCAGCTGGGCGGGCTGTGGCGCATGCGACTCCTCGGCGTCCGGTCGCGGACGGGCGACCGTATTGTCCGCCGCCCGACCGGCGCCCGAAGGGAAGGCGCGCCCGGCGGCGGCCCCGCCTCACACCGCGGTGCCGCGCGCCACGGCGGCCCTCTCCCCGCCGCCCGCCGCGCCCGACACCTCCTCGGCGACCCGGCGGGCCTGCCGGGCCACATTGCGCAGGTGGTTCGAGAACGGGATCCGCACGTGGGTGCCGACGCCCACCACCCACACCGGCTCGGGCCGGGCCCCGGGGCTCCGCCGTACGCGCAGGTCGGCCGCCAGGAAGTCCACGGTGCCGGAGTGGCGCGGCGGCTCCGCCGGGTGGAGGGCGCCGCCGTCGGCGGACCAGTACAGCCGGGGCTGGTCGAAGCCGGTGGCGTTGACCACGTGGCCGAAGCGCTCCGGCCCGCCCGCGCCGGGCCACTCCACCCGCCAGGCGCCCGCCTCGAAGGCCACCGCGCGGGGCCAGGCGCGGGCCAGGCGCAGCGCCCCGGAGTCGACGTGCGCGAGCAGCCGGCGCGCGTTGACGACCGTCATCGCCGTGGCGTACCGGGCGATGAACCAGCCGTGGCGCTCCAGCAGCGCCCGGCGCCGCGCGGCGGGCAGCCGGGCGCCCAGCTCGATGACCGCCTCTATCGTGGCCATCACGGCACCGGGCCAGGCGCATGCGTCCGCCTCCACCAGCGCCGTCTCCTCGCGCAGCCGTGCCACGGGGTCGGCGGCCGACGAGGACTGCCGGCGCAGCGGGGTGCGGTCGAGCGACCGTACGGCCTCCACGACGGCGCGCCGCACCTTCTCCTCCAGCAGCGGATCGGCCGGGTCGAGCCGTGCGACGCGCTCCAGTGTCGGGAAGTCCCGTACGGGCGCGCCCAGCGAGACCCGTACGGCGGGCAGTACGCCGGAGGGCGAGGTCATCGTCACCCGGTGGCCGTCCCGGCACAGCAGCAGGGACGCGTCGATGGCCGACTGGCGCGTGCCCAGGACCAGGACCCCGGCGCCGGGCGGCGGCCCCGCCTCGGGGTCGCGCAGCCGGGCGGCCGGGTAGGGGGCGGGGGAGTAGCGGGGGTGGCCGGTGAAGGCGGCGAAGCCGTCCGGGACGCGGGGGCGGTGGACGCCCGTGCAGACGACGACGGCGTCGGCGCGCAGCTCCTGACCCGTGCTCAGCCGGACCGTGCCCGTGCCGGCGGCGATCGAGTCGACCGCCGCCGGCACGTGGGCGACCTCGACGCCCAGGGCCTCGGCGGTCTTCCGGGCCTCCTCGAAACGGTCCCGGCAGTACTCGGCCATCCACGCCCGGGGCACGCAGTCGCGGGGCCCGCCGGGCAGGCCGCGCCGGCGCAGGTACGCGACGAAGTCGGCGGGCTCGTCGGCGAGGAGGGAGTTGACCTCGGCGGCGGTGTTGCACAGCAGCAGGGGGTCGGTGTCGCCGAAGGCGAGGCCCCGGCCGACGGGGTTAGGGTCGACGATCCGGACGGACCGCACCCGCCCGGCGTCTCCCCGGCCGAGCGCGCGCACCAGGCACAGGAACACGCTGGTTCCCGCGACCCCGGCCCCCACGATCACCACATCACGCGCCGCGCCCTGCCCGGCCCGCCCGCTTCGCCCCATGGGCACCTCCCCTTTCCCGTTCGCCCTCTCACCCTGCCCGGGCGGAGGCGCGGGAATGCGTGCTCACGCGCGGGTGAGGGCGGCGGCGCCGAAGGAGACGTCGAAGCGGTCGCACCAGATGCTCACGCTGGTGTAGCGATCGAGGTCGAGGCCGGCGGGCAGGGCGTAGTTCTGGTCGCCCTTGTTGCCCTTGAGCTTGCCGAGGCTTACGTGGGCGCCCTTGTCGAAGACGAACCAGCCGGCCCGGCCCTCCTTCACCGGGGCGTCGGTGATCAGGACGCGCAGGTCCGGGCCGTTGCTGGTGTCGAGGTTCTCCAGGCGCAGGGTGCGCGAGCCGTCGGGCAGCCGCAGGATCCGCACGGTGCCGCTCGTGGTGTGCTCGTGGCTGATCAGCCGGCCGGTGGCCAGGGTGCTCGGCGCCCCGCCGGGCCCGTTTGCGGCGGCGGCCGGCGCGGCCTCGCGCACCGTCTCGCTGACCCAGAGCTTCCACGGCTGGAACCAGTACGTCCCCGCGCCGGCCAGCACGATCCCGGCGGCCAGAATGCCGATGACCACCTTCTTGCGCAGCAGTCGCCGTACGCGTCCCATGTTCCGCCTCCCGAAGCCGTTTCCGTTCTCACATGGGGAAACGCCGGGAAGACGGGCCGGGGATCCGGATTTCCGATGACGAAAGTCTTACGCGGCTTCGTCAGTCTTACGCGGCCCCGTCACGGGAGGGTCAGGACGCGCGGTCCGTCGTCCGTTATGGCGACGGTGTGCTCGAAGTGGGCGGCGCGGCTGCCGTCGGCCGTGCACAGGGTCCAGCCGTCGGCCGCGGGGACGTAGTCGTCGCGGCCGCCCGCGATGAGCATCGGCTCGATGGCCAGGACGAGCCCGTGCCGCAGCGACAGGCCCCGCCCGGCCCGGCCCCGGTTGGGGACGTGCGGGTCCTCGTGCATCCGGCGGCCGATGCCGTGCCCGCCGAAGTCGGCGGGCATCCCCATCCGGGCGGCCCGGGCGACGGAGCCGATGGCGTGGGAGATGTCGCCGATGCGGTGGCCGACGGTGGCGGCGGCGATGCCCGCGTCGAGGGCGCGCCGGGTGGCCTCCATCAGCTCCGGGTCGCCCGGCCGGGGCGTGCCGACGGTGAAGCTGACGGCCGCGTCGCCGGTCCAGCCGTCCAGTACCGCGCCGCAGTCGACGCTGACGAGGTCGCCGTCGCGCAGCCGGTAGTCGTCGGGGACGCCGTGGACGATGGCGTCGTTGACGGACGCGCAGATCACCGCCGGGAACGGCGTGGGCGCGAAGGAGGGGTGGTAGCCGAGGAAGGGCGAACGGGCCCCGGCCTTCTCCAGGACGTCACGGGCCACCCCGTCCAGCTCGCGCAGGCTCACCCCCACGGCCGCCGCCTCCTCGACGGCGGCGAGCGCGTGCGCCACGACGCGCCCCGCCTCCCGCATGGCCGCGAGCTCCGCGTCCGTCTTCAACTCCACCATGGCAACCGACTCCCCATCCGGGCATCCAATTCTTATACCGGTATTAGTATCACGCCCACTACGATCGTGGGCATGGTGAGGACTCCTCTGACCCCTTGGGAGCGGCAGCGCGGCGAGCGGCTGGGCGAGCTGCTGCGCGAGGCCCGTGGCGGACGCAGCATGGTGGAGGTGGCGGCCCGTGCCGGGCTGTCCTCCGAGACCCTGCGGAAGATCGAGACCGGCAGGGCGCCGACGCCGGCGTTCTTCACGATCTCGGCGCTGGCGAACGCGCTGGGACTGTCCCTGGACGCCCTGGCCGAGGCCTGCGTCGTGGGCCTGGACCCGATGGAGGAACAACCGCTGACGGCCTGAGCCGGACACCGGCGCGTCTCAGTCCGCCAGCCGCTCCCGCAGCAGGCGCTTGTCCGGCTTGCCCGCCGCCGTCAGCGGAATCGCGGGCACCAGGTGGAGGGCGTCGGGGGCGTAGAGGCGCCCCTTGCGGGCGGTGACGAAGTCCCGGATCTCCTCCAGCGAGGGCCGCTGTCCGGCGGCGGGCACCACGGCGGCGTGGACGTGCTCCACCGATTCCTCGTCCCGGCTGCCGAAGACCGCGCACCGGGCGACGGCGGGATGGCTCAGCAGCAGCTCCTCCAGCTCCGTCGGGTACACATGACCCCCGACGACCACGATCATGTCCTTGATCCGGTCCACGATGTAGAGGTAGCCGTCCTCGTCGAGATAGCCGACGTCGCCGGTGTGCACCCAGCCGTCCCGCAGCACCTCGGCCGTCAGCTCCGGCTGCTTCCAGTAACCGGACATCACATGCGGCGTGCGCACCTGCACCTCGCCCCGCTCCCCGGGCGGCAGGGTGGTGCCGTCGGCGTCCCGGACGGCGATCTCCACCCCGGGTACGGCCCGGCCGACCGTCAGCTGCCCGCCACCGCCGGTCCTCGTCTGCTCCGCGGGGCCCGCCTCGGTGATGTGCTGCGCCTCGGCCTGCCCGTACAGGCCGTAGAGGACGGGCCCCAGGACCTCGGCCGCCTGCCGCATCCTGGCCGCCGAGGCGGCGGTGCCGCCGTAGCTGATCCGGCTGAGGCTGGACAGATCCGCGCCGGGCAGGTCCGGGTGGTCCAGCAACCGGTAGAGCAGCGGCGGCAGCAGCCAGGTGTGGGTGACGCGCTCGCGCTCGATCGTGGCCAGGACGTCCCCGGGCTCGAAGCCGTGCCGCAGGACGACCGAGCCGCCCTGGCGGAGCGTCATGTCGACGAAGACGCCGGCGAGGTGGGCGAGCGCGGTGCACGCCAGGAAGCGGGGCGGGTCGCCGGCGTCGGCGAACCGGTGGTCCAGGCTCTGCCGGTACGGGCCGTGGGGGGTCCTGATGCCCTTGGGTACTCCGGTGGTGCCGCCGGTGTGCCGGACGCACCAGTCGTCGTCCGGACCCACCAGGCCGCCCATCGGCCGGGCCGGCCGACGGGCGGCCGCGGCCAGGACGTCCTCGGCGAAGCCGCTCGGTCCCAGGGAGAGCATCGGGGGAACGCCGGCGATCTTCCCCAGCTCCTCGGCGGTGTGGTGCCGCCGGTCGTCCACCAGCAGGAGGGCGCACTCCACGCTCGCCATGATCTCGGCCATGGTCGGCGGGCTCATGCCCTCGTAGAGGCCGACGACGCGGGCGCCGGCGAGATTGGCGGCGTAGCGGGCGACGAGGGCCTCGGCGGTGTTGCCGGTGAGCAGGGTGACCGTGGTGCCGCGGACCACCCCGCGCTCCGCCAGCTCTCCGGCGAGCCGGAGCACCTGCTCCCGGAGCTCGCCCGCGCTGATCACCCGCCCCTCGGCCGTGGTGACGGCCGGCCGTTCGGGCTCCTCGGACAGGGTGTCGAGGACGGCCTCCACGTAGCTGCCGAAACCGCCGCCCCGGGTGTCGTCTCGCTGGCTCATCGCTGTTCTCCCTCGTCGGAACCGGTGGACGGACCCGACGCTAGTGGTGGCCCCTCATACCTTCCACGACCTGTTCCGCCATGTACTCATGGCCCCGGAGGCATGATCCGGACCCATGGCCAGTCGGCGGAAGTCCTGGGCGGCGGGGGAGAGGTAGGCGTCCCGGCGCCATACGAGGGTCAGCGTCCGGTGGCAGTCCGTGGCGTCCAGCCGCAGCCAGGCCACCGGGCTGTGCCTGCCGAGGGTCTGCCGCGCGACGGCGGGCATGAGGCCGAGGCCCAGTCCGGCGCCGATCAGCTCGGGGGTGGCGGCGGCCTCGTCGCCCTCGCAGACCACCTTCGGCGTGAGCCCCTCGCGGGCGAAGAGCCGCTCCAGCAGGGCACGCTGCCAGTGGCCGGGGCGCGTGCTGACGAACTCCTCGTCCGCCAGCTCCGCCACCGCCACGCTCTCCCGGCCGGCCAGCGGATGCCCGGGTGGCACGGCCAGCAGCACCTCCTCCCGCACCAGCTCCACCGCACACAGCCCGGGGCCGGCCAGCGGCTGGGAGGCGACCGCGAAGTCCACCTCGCCGGAGGACAGATGACGCCGCATCGAGTCCGGCGGCGCCTGGAACAGGCGCACCCCCACCCCGGGGCGGTGCGCGCGGAGGGCGGCCAGCACTCCGCCCAGCTGGACCAGGGTCTCGGCGGCGACGGCGACCCTCCCCGGCCCGTCGCCGGTGGCATCGGCGATCTCGCGCCGGGCGTCGTCGAGTTCCGCCAGTGCCCGCTCGACGCGGCGCAGGAAGGCCGCGCCGTGCTCGTTGAGCCGTATCCGGCGGCCCTGGCGGTCGAAGAGCGGAGTGCCGAGTTCCGTCTCCAGCCGGATGATGGTCCGGCTCAGTGACGGCTGGGCGACGCGGAGTTCCTCGGCGGCCCGGCTGATGTGCTCGTGACGGGCCACGGCCCGGAAATAGCGCAACGACAGGAGATCCATGACGGCAGTCTCGCGGAATCGGCCATTCGGCCGACCCGCCCGCGCCCCTGCCCTCCTAGCCTGGGCCGCATGTACCAGAACCAAGCACTCGTCGGCCGGACCGCCGCCGCGCTGCGGCTTCTGGACCGGCATCCGGAGGACGGCGTCACCGGACGCCGGCTGACCGACACCCTCGACATCCCGCCCGTCGACGCCACGGCCCTGCTGCGAAGCCTGGAGGCGGAGGGGCTGGTCCGGCAGGAACCGGACGGCGCCTTCCGGCTGGCCGATCCCCTGAGCGGGCCCGCCGCCGACTGCAACGACCTGCGCGCCGCCGCCATGAACTGGGCGGACAAGCTCGCCGCGCACAGCGGTATGAGCGTCCGCCTGGCGGTGGCGCACCCGGAAGGGGCGCAGATCGTCCATCACGTCTTCCGCCCCGACAACACCCCGCAGCGTCTGGAGACGGGTGATGTGCTCCCCGTGACCGGTGCCCTGGCCCGGGCGCTGGGCGCGCCGTGCGACGGGCGTCTCGTCTACGCGACGGATGCGGCTCGGTACGGGACGGCTTCGCTGGCCGTCGCGGTCCGGTGCCCCGGGCCGGAGCCCATGGCTTGCGCCCTGAGCCTCATGGGCCCATGCCGGGCCCTGGATCCGGTGCGGCCGGAGTCCGGCCGCTGCCGGGAGTTGTTGCGGGAGGCCGCGGAGCGGATCGCGGGCGCCCTGGCCGCCGGGCGCTGAGCGGTTCACCGCGGGCCGGTGGGGGCTTGTCGCGCAGTTCCCCGCGCCCCTTACGGGGCGCTCAGCTTACGGGGCGTTCAGCGGATCAGTCGTGAGGCCGTCCTCGCCCCCGGGCTGCTTTCCGTGAGGGCCGTTACCAGTGCGTCCCCGGCCGTCGTCAGTGCCTCGTCGTCCAGTGGGCCGAGGGCATCGAGGATGAAGACGGCTCGTGTGGTGGTGAGGGTCAGGCGGGTGCGGGTGCACTGGCGCCAGTTCCAGCGGCGGCAGGTGACGCCGGCGTCGTCGCGCCAGACGACTTCGCCGGGCGGGCAGTGCTCGGTCACGCTCTCGCCGCCGCCCGTCGTCTCGAAGGGCTCCCCGCCCGTGGCGCGGACCAGCCGGGCCGGGCCCCGGTAGTGGTCGAGGTCCTCGCCGCCCAGCGGCAGGACGTGGGCGACCGAGATCGCGTTGTAGATGTCGGTCAGCCGGTCCACCCGCGGCAGCCCCGCCGGCACGCGGCGCAGCAGCGCCTCCGCGCTGGGGCGGGTGCGCTGCGGCTTGGCGCCGAAGGCGCGGAACGCCTCGCGCCAGGCGGCCAGGTGGGGGTGGTCCTCGGGGGCGGTGCGGGCGAGCCACTCGCGGGCGGTCTCCTCCGCCCCGGCGAGCAGCTTCTCGCCGGCGTCGTCGCTGGGGCCGGGCACCAGGCCCTCCGCGACGACGACCAGCGCCCGGTAGTCGGGCCGCAGCTCCCGTACGGCGGGGTCGACGGCCACGGCCTCCAGCCAGGCCCCGATGTCGGCGGTGTCGACGGTGCCGGTGCCGGTTGTCATGCCTACTCCTCGGGTCGGTACGGTTCCTCGGACCCTTCAGAGCAACATCATGAACCAAAGGGTTCTGTTTACTGTACCCCGTCCCTCGGTGGCAGCGCCCCGCACAATGCCTCCAGGGCCCCCGCGAAGGCGTGCTCGGGCGGCGTGCCGTACCCCACGACCAGGCCGTCGCCCGGCATCCCGGCCGCCTCCCCGTGCCGGTAGTCGCCGAGCCCCTCCACGGCCAGCCCCCGCCGGGCGGCGGCCTGGACGACGGCCCGTTCCGTGCCCGGCGGGAGCTCCAGCACCGCGTGCAGCCCGGCCGCGATCCCCGTGACCCGGACGTGCGGCGCGGACTCCGCGAGGGCCGCGACGAGCCGGTCACGGCGCCGCCGGTAGTGGCGGCGCATCCTGCGGACGTGCCGGTCGTACGCGCCCGAGGTGATGAACTCGGCGAGCGTCAGCTGCTCCAGGGCGCTCGTCCAGGACTCCCGTTCGCCCTTCGCCTCCAGCACCGCGTCCACGAGGTGCCCCGGCAGCACCATCCAGCCCACCCGCAGCGCGGGGGAGAGGCTCTTGCTGACCGTGCCGAGGTAGACGACCCGTTCGGGATCGAGGCTCTGCACGGCCCCGACGGGTCGGCGGTCGTAGCGGAACTCGCCGTCGTAGTCGTCCTCCAGGACCAGTCCGCCCGACCTCCGCGCCCAGTCGACGAGCGCGACGCGTCGCCCGGGGTGGAGGGGGCCGCCGGTCGGGAACTGGTGGGCGGGGGTGAGCAGGGCCGCGCTCACGCCGGTGGCGGGCAGCAGGTCGACGCGCGCGCCGTGTTCGTCGATGGGCAGGTCGGCCGTCCGCAGCCCGGCCCCGGTGAGGAGGCCGCGGTGGAAACCGAGCCCGTACGACTCCACGGCGACCGTGCCCTCCAGCACCCGGCCCAGCAGCCGCAGGGCGTTCGCGAAGCCGGCGCAGACGACGACGCGTTCGGGATCGGTCCGTACCCCGCGCGCCCGGGCGAGGTAGTCGGCGAGGGCGTGGCGCAGCTCGGGGCGGCCCCGGGGGTCGCCGGGCCCGAAGGCCTCGCTGGGCGCGGCCGTCAGGGCGCGGCGGGTGGCGGCGACCCAGGCGGCGCGGGGGAAGGCGGCCGCGTCGGGGGTGCCCTGCGTCAGATTGTGGACGGGGCCGTGGAGCCGGGCGGGAGCCATGGGGCGGTGGGGGCGCTCGGCGCGGGGCGGTTCCGCCCGGTGGGCGACGCGGGTGCCGGAGCCCTGCCGGGCGGTGAGCCAGCCCTCGGCGACGAGTTCGGCGTACGCGTCGGCGACGGTGTTGCGGGCCACGCCCAGGTCGGCGGCGAGGGAGCGGTAGGGAGGGAGCCGGGTGCCGGGTGCCAGCCGGCCCGTCCGGACGGCGTCGCGCAGGGCCCGTATCAGCGCGCCGCGCCGCCCGCCGGGGCCGTCCGGCAGCTCGAGGTGGAGATCGCTGCCGAGGCTGCCCACAGCCGTCTCACCAGCGGAATTGAGCATCGCATTCACCGGTGAATTGCACCATGGGGCCGGTTCGTTCCCCATCCAGGGTCTCGTCGTCCAGGGTCTGTCCCGTAAGTCAGACCCTGCGGAAACGGTCCCGGTACGCGGCCGGGGACACCCCCGTCTCGCGGACGAACGCGCGGCGCATCGTCTCGACCGTGCCGAAGCCGCACTGCCCGGCGATGGCGTCGACGCTGTCCGGCGTGCTCTCCAGCAGGGCCCGCGCGGCGGCGACCCGGGCCCGCTCGACGTACGCGCCGGGGCTGGTGCCCACCTGCTGGCTGAACAGCCTGCTGAAGTGGCGCCGGCTCATGCCCAGGCGCCCGGCGAGCGTGGGCACCGACAGATCCCCCGCCGGATGGGCGTCGATGTCCTCGACCAGCTCGCGCAGGGCGCCCCCGCGCGGCGGGTCGCCGCGCGTCCAGGTGCTGAACTGGGACTGCCCGCCGGGGCGCTGTATGAAGACGACCAGGAACTTGGCGACGGCGCGGGCCGCCTCCGGCCCGAGGTCGTCCTCCAGCAGCGCCAGGGTGAGATCGATGCCCGCCGTCACCCCGGCCGAGGTCACGACCGCCCCGTCGCGGACGAAGATGGCGTCCGGCTCGACCGATACGGCCGGGTAGCCCGCGGCCAGTTCGGAGCAGAACGCCCAGTGCGTGGTGGCCCGGCGCCCGTCCAGGAGACCGGCCTCGGCCAGCACGAACGCGCCCGTGCACACCGAGCCCGTCCGCCGCGCCCCGCCGGCGAGCCGCCGTACGTGCCGGACCAGTTCGCGGTCCGACGCGGCGGCCGCGTAGCCCCTGCCGCCGGCCACCATCAGGGTGTCCGGCGGCTTGCGGATCCGGGTCAGGTCCGCCGAGACGCCCAACTGCGCCTCGGCGGAGGTGGCTACGGACCGGCCGCCCAGCGAGGCCAGCCGCACCCGGTAGCCGGTGTCCGCCTCGCCGCCGGCCCGGTCGAGGACGTCCAACGGCCCCGCGACGTCCAGCATTTGCACTCCGTCGTACACGACGATCAGGACGTCGCGCGTCACCACCTTGCCGCTCACAGGCCCATCATCGAGCGCCGCCCCGGGGTCGCACCGCCGAACGGGTCAGCGATCACCTTTATGGAGTAATGTCCTTTTTTCTGGGCATAAGACGGCGTATGCCATGAGGGGGGGGCGGTGCGGTTGCGGCGCCCCACCCCGCGCCTAGGGTGGAAGACAGTCATGAAGCGAGACCCCGGCCCCGAGGTGCCGGGGGCGGCCCCGGCGCTGCCCCGCGGCGTGCGCCCGCTCGTCGTGGCGGCCTACGTCCTGCTCGCCGCCGCCGTCGCGCTGGACCTCACCACCAACCCCTCGCTGACCTTCTCCCCGGTGCTGGCCACCGCCCCCGCGCTCGCCGGCCTCGGCACCCGCAGCGCCCGCGTCCCCCTGGCGACCGGACTGCTCGCGCTGCTGCTCGTCGCCCCACTGGCCTTCGCCGATCCCGGCGTCGCCCTGCCCGTCCACCTCACGGCCGGGGCCACCGTCCTGGCCATCACCTGCGTCTCGACCGCCAACGTCGTCCTCGTCTCGACCCGCGAGCGCCAGCTGCTCCGGACCCGCTCGGTCGCCGAGGCCGCCCAGCGCGCCCTGCTGCGCCCCGTGCCCGAGCGGATCGACGGCCTGCGGATCGCCGTGCGCTACGCCTCGGCGGCCGCCGAGGCGCGGGTGGGCGGCGATCTGTACGAGGTGCTGGGCACCCCGCACGGGACGCGGCTGCTGCTCGGCGACGTGCGGGGCAAGGGGCTGGGAGCCGTCGAGACCGCCGCCGACGTCCTCGGCACGTTCCGGGAGGCCGCCCAGGTCGAGCCCGGGCTCGACGGGGTGGCCGGGCGGCTGGACGCCACCGTCGTCCGGCGCGGGGTCGGCGAGGAGTTCGTGACGGCGGTGCTCCTCGGGGTGCCGGTGCGGGGCGGCCCGGCGGAGCTGGTCGACTGCGGGCATCTGCCGCCGCTGCTGTGGCGCGCGGGAGAGGTCACCGAGATCCAGTCGCCCACGCCCGACCCGCCGCTGGCGCTGCGGCAGATGGACCCCGGCCCGTACCACCTCCTGCGCACCCCCTTCGCGCCGGGCGACACGCTCGTGCTCTACACGGACGGGGTGACGGAGGCCCGCGACGCGGCCGGGCGCTTCTATCCGCTGGGCGAGCGGCTGGCGGGACTGCCCGACCTGACGCCAGCGCATCTGGCGGACCGGATCATGGCCGATCTGCGGGACTACACGGGGGGTGAGCTGGCGGACGACGCGGCGTTGTTGATCGTCCGCAGGGAGCGGTGACCTCCGGTCCGGCGCCGCGCGAAAGCGTCGCGCAAGAGCGCCGCGCAAAAATAGAAAGGCAACCTTGCAAGGCAAGCTTTCTAAAAGCTAGCCTTGTCATATGTCGCTTCCCTTGTCCGGGTCTCCCCGGTCCATAGGCTTCGGCCCCCGCTTCGTGGCGCCGATCGTCATCGGGTCGATGCTCAACCCGGTCAACTCGACCATGATCTCCACGGCCCTCGTCCCCATCGGCCGCGCGCTCGGCACGGGCGCGGCCGGCACCGTCTGGCTGGTCTCCGGCCTCTACGCGGCCAGCGCCGTCGCCCAGCCCGCGATGGGCAAGGTCGCCGACCGGTTCGGCCCCCGCCGGGTCTACGCGGCCGGACTGGTCCTGGTGGGACTCGCCGGGCTCGCCGGGCTGCGGGCGGACTCGCTGGGGCAGCTGATCGCGGTCCGGGTGGCCCTGGGCGTCGGGACCTCCGCCGCCTACCCCGCCGCGATGGCCATGATCCGCGCCCAGTCCGACCGCCTCCGGCGGGAACCGCCGGGCGGCGTCCTCGGCGCCCTCACCATCGCCGGCCTCGCCAGCGCGGCGGTCGGCCCCGCCCTCGGCGGACTGCTCACCGGACTCGCCGGATGGCGCTCCATCTTCGTGGTCAACGTCCCGCTCGCGGCGGTGGGGCTCCTCCTTACCCTGACCTGGCTGCCCAAGGACGCCCCGCGCCCGGCCGGCGAACGGGAGTCCGCCTGGACGGCCCTCGACCCGCTGGGCGCCACCCTGTTCGCCGGGGTCACCCTGCCCGCCGTGCTCTTCCTGATGCGCCTCGACCACCCCCGGTGGTCCCTGCTCGCACTGGGCGGCGCGCTCGCGGCGGCCCTCGCCGCCTGGGAGCTCAGGGCCCGCCGCCCCTTCCTCGACCTGCGGATGCTGGCGGCCAACCGCCCGCTGGTGCGCACCTACGTCCGCTACGCCACGGCCTTCCTCGTCCTCTACAGCGTCCTCTACGGCTATACGCAGTGGCTGGAGGAGTCCGCGGGCCACTCGACGACGACCACGGGACTGCTGATGCTCCCGATGTCGGTGGTGGCGGCCGTGGCCTCCTGGCTGGGCTCGCGCCGCAGGCGGGTGCGCGGCCCGTTGCTCCTCGGCACCGGCGCGATGGTGGTGGCCACCGGGGTGCTGCTGTGCGCGGGCCCGGACAGCCCCGTCCTCCTCCTCGTCGCCCTCGGCGCCCTCTTCGGGCTGCCCAACGGCCTGAACGCCGTGGGCAATCAGACCGCCCTGTACGCCCAGGCCCCCGCCGAGCAGACGGGCACCGCCGCCGGCCTCTTCCGTACCGCGCAGTACACGGGAGCCGTCGCGGCCTCCAGCCTGATCGGCCTGTTCTACGGGGACCACGCCTCCACGTCCGGGCTCCACGCGATCGCCCTCGTCCTGGGCGCGCTGAGCGTGCTCCTGCTGCTGGCGACCCTGGCGGACCGCGACCTGGCGCGCGGGGATTCGAAAGGTACCCTTGCTTGATGAAGGACCGAGAGCAGCCCCCCGCCGCCCCCGCCCCGTCCGCCGAACTGGTCGAGGCGGCCGCCAGGCTCCGTGTGCTCACGGGGCAGTTGATGCGCCGTCTGCGCACGGCCTCGGAGGGCACGGACGTGACGCTGTCACAGGCCTCCGCCCTCAGCAGGCTCGACCGTGAGGGGCCCGCCACCACCGTGGCCCTGGCCCGCGCCGAGCGCGTACGCCCGCAGTCGATGGGCGCGACCCTCGCCGCCCTGGAGGAGGCCGGCCTCGTCGAGCGCTCCCCGCACCCCAGCGACCGCCGCCAGGCCATCATGTCCCTCACCGAACAGGGCCGCCTCCGGCTCGCGGAGGTCCGCCGGGAGCGCGAGGGCTGGATCGCCGGCGCCCTGGCGGAGCGCCTGGACGAGCGCGAACAGGCCGTGGTCGTCGAGGCGCTCGGCCTGCTCGCGCGCCTGGCGGAGGAGGACTAGGAGGGGGTCAGAGGGCCTGCCCGTTCGGGCGCCGGGCGTTCCGGCAGCGAAATCCCCGCCGCCGTGCGGCTTTTGGGTAGATTCCCGTGGGGGATCGCGCTGCCTTGCGTCAGGACTACTCGGTCGTCACCTGCGTGCTCGCCGCCACCGGCGCGCTGCCGGAGACCGCGCACTCCACCGTCACGCCGAAGACGTGCACCTTCGCCGTGCCGGGGGTGAAGGTCGTGGTGCCGGCGGCGTCGAGCTTGACGGAGGCCGTGCCGCCGGTGAGGGTCACGCCCGAACCGCTGGGCACCGGGTCGGGGTTGGTGAAGCCGGTGGCCGTCACGGTGCCGGACGAGGCGCCGCCGAGGGCGAGGTCGAGCTCGCCGGTGACGGCCTGCGCGGGGACGTTGATCGGTACCTTCAGCTGGGTGCTGGCCTGAAGGGTGAGGTCCGCCGTGCCGCCCTGCGGGACGCTCGCCGGGGCGGTCACGGTGACCTGGAGCGACTGGACGTCGCCGGGGGCGCCCGGGCCGGTGCAGGTGTAGCTGACGGAGACGGTGTCCGCCGCGGCGGACGGCGCGCCCAGGCCGAGGCCGGTGCTCGCCAGGGCGGCCACGAAGGCCGCGGCGGCCATGGCGCGCCCGCGGCGCCGGTTGCCGGCGACCGTGTTTCCTGAGCCGGTGTTTCCTGAGCCGATGGATGTGTTCATCGCCGTACTCCCATCCGGCCGGGAGCGGCCCCTGCGGACCGCCGACGGCTGCGAAGAGCGGGGGTTGAGGTGAACACGACATGAGTCGCACGGGGAGGTGCAGAAGTCAACGGACCCCCGGGCCCGGCGCGCGAGCGCCGACGGTAATCGGCCATGTCAGTGGGGTCCCCTAGGCTTACGGGCATGGAGACAGAGGGAGGGGCGGTACGGATCGACGCCTGGATCTGGTCCGTACGGCTCACCAAGACACGCTCGATCGCCGCCACGGCCTGCCGCGCCGGGCACGTCCGGCTCAACGGCGAGCGGGCCAAGCCCGCCCAGACCGTGAAGCCCGGGGACGAGGTGCGGCTGCGGCAAGAGGGCTACGAACGGGTCGTGGTCGTCAAGCGGCTCATCCGCAAGCGCGTCGGCGCGCCCGTCGCCGTCGAGTGCTACGAGGACAACAGCCCGCCGCCACCGCCGCGCGAGGCCGTCGCCCCCGCCGGTGTCCGCGACCGGGGCGCGGGCCGGCCCACGAAGCGCGACCGGCGCGAGATGGAGCACCTGCGCGGCCGCTGACGGAAAACGTGGGATTTCCGTTCCCCGTGGGAACCATCAGCTGTGGACGGCCCTCTCTGAGGCCGGACACGTACACATGTACGTCAGCACGGGACACTCACCCACATTGCGGGGGGCGGTACATGACATTCAAGGTCGCGCAGCGGCGGACGTCGGCGGCACGGAAAGCCACGGTCAGAACGGCGGCCGCGCTGGCCGCCGGACTGACGCTCGTCATAGGCGCGGCGGCGCCGGGCCAGGCCGCCGGCGCCACGCCGGCCGGGGGCGCGGCCCCGGCCAAGCCCGGCTGTGACGGCGCGGAGCGGCCCGGCGCCGTGAGCGCCGCGCCCGCGTGGGCCGCGGCGCACCAGCCGGCGCCGGTGTCGGCCCTCACCGGGACGGCCGCGCAGAACCTCGCGTACGGCATGCCGGGCCAGCTGCCCATCGGGCTGTGGTCGGACTCCGGCGTCACCCTGCGCACGCCCGTCACCAAGGGCACGGTCCGCCTGGACGTCACCAGCAAGGGCTTCAGCACCGACTCCCTGACGGTGCAGCGCTACGAGCCGAGCGCCCGCCGCTGGGTCGACCTGGACAGCAAGCCGAGCTCCGGTTCCTTCCCCACCCAAGGCGTCCTCACCTTCCCGGTGTCCGCGCCGGACGCGAGCCCCAAGCACCCGGTAGGCATCGCCCTGCGGCTCCAGGACCTCGACCGGCCCGGCACCCTCACCGTCGCCGCCTCCCTCGACGACGGCCGGGGCCACACCTACCGCGCCCCCGTCCGTACCGCCGAGGCCACCCGGCCGAAGGTCACCGTGACCGGCTGGGACAAGGGCGCCACCCTGCGGCGCGGAGGGACGGGGCGCACCGTCACCGTCACCGTGAAGAACACCACCGACCGGGCCTACCCCGCCCTGAGCGGCGCGTACTTCGCCTACGGCGCGGGCGGCTCGCACGCCCTGACGCCCAAGGACCTGACGCTGTCCCAGTACCGCACGGACCGGGGCTGGATGCGCGTCCCGCTGGTCGCGGGCGGCTGCGACCCGGGCATGAGCGCCACCCTGCTGCCCACCAGCGGGAAGCGCCTCCTCGCCCCCGGCGAGACGGCCGTCTACCGGTTGAAGGTCGCCGTCGCCCGGACCGCCCCGCGCGATGTGACCCGCGCGGACGCGGGATTCACCGTCGGCAACGGCGACACGTCCTTCCTCTCCCAGGAACTGCCCTTCACGATTCCCGGCGGCGGTCCGGGGCACTGACGGGCCCGGGGAAGACCACGGCCGCCCAGTCCGGCGGGGGAGGCGGCGTCGTCGCCTCCGGCGCCGGACTCGCCCGTCCCGTCCGCCGCAGCGCGGTCACGAACCGCAGACAGCTGTCGAAACGGTCGTCCGGCGCCTTCGCCAGCGCCGTCGCCAGGACGTCGTCGACGTCCGGGGGCAGCCCCGGCAGCAGCTCCGACAGCCGTGGCGGCGGCTCGTACTGATGGGCCCACAGCAGCGCCATGTCGTCCTCGCGCCGGAACGGCGGCGCTCCCGTCAGCATCTCGAAGACGACGCAGGCCAGGCTGTAGACGTCGCAGCGCCCGTCGACGGGCTTGCCCGAGATCTGCTCCGGCGCGACGTAGTCCAGCGTGCCGACGAACTGGCCCACCCGTGTGTAGCCGGTCAGCGACAGGGACTTCTTGGTGAGCCCGAAGTCGGTGAGGTAGACGTGCTCGGGGTGGTCGGCGTCGGTGCCCTCGGCGACCAGGATGTTGCCGGGCTTGACGTCCCGGTGGACCAGGTCGTGGGCGTGCGCGGCGTCCAGGGCGGAGGCGACCTGGCCGGCGATCCGGGCGGTGACGGGCAGGGGCAGCGGGCCCTCGCGGTCGAGGAGGGCCCGCAGGTCCTGGCCGGGTACGTAGCGCATGGCGATATAGAGGACGCCCTCCACCTCACCGGCCTCGAACACCGGCACGATGTGGGGGTGGTCGATGGCCGCGGCCACCCTCGACTCATGGCTGAAACGGCGCCTGAAGGTGTCGTTCCGGGCGAGCTCGGGGGCGAGGAGCTTCAGGGCGACGGTGCGGTCGAGCCGGAGGTCCGTGGCGCGGTAGACGACGGCCATGCCGCCCCGGCCGATCTCGCTCTCGACGCGGTAGTCCGCGATCCGGTGCCCTATCAGACCGCCCGGCCCGGCCCCGAGCGACACGTCGGGGCGCACGCGCCCCTCCTGCTCGCCGGCCATCACCGGCTCCCGCCGTCACCGCCGACGTCGCCGGCCTCGGACCCGGCGGCGCCGGGGTTCCCACCGTCGAGCCGCGTCGAGTCGGGGCCGGGCCCGGCGGGGCCCGCGCTTCCGGTGTCGAGCCGCGTGGAGCCCGCGCCGCCATCGTCGCCCAGGCCGGCAGGCCGTCCCGTCCTGCCGGCGTCGGGCCCGGTGGGCCCTGCCCCCTCGTTCCCGCCGTCCAGCCGCGTCGCCCCGGCCGGGCTGCCGCCCGTACCCCGGTCCGGTGACGGCTCGCCACCCGCCACGGCCGTCATCGCCGTGCCGTCGCTGTAGCACCAGCGGTCGCCCGCCGTGTCGTACAGCCAGATCTCCTCGCCCGCCACGACCACCCCGACCCGCAGGCCCTGCGTCGTGTGCCGGAACGTCTCGCCGTCGATGCGGCCCGCCGCCAGCTCCTCCACCGCCTTCCGGTAGCGGTCCAGCGTCTCCTCCACCCCGGCCAGCAGCTCGCGCGCCTCCGCCGTGCGGACGAGCGCCCCGCCCGCCCCGGGCGGGCGCTGCGGCAAGGTGACCAGCAGCCGGGCGTCCACCCACGCCGACCAGCCGTTGGAGCACAGCACCTGCCCCCAGTCGCCGCGCCGGGCCAGCAGCCGCACCGGCAGCAACGGGTCCAGCGGCTCGGTCGGGACGGCCGCGTCGGGGGCCGTCCACGTGGGCAGGCCCTCGTTCGGCACGACGTGCGTCGGCTGGAAACCGGGGACGTCCGGCACCGCGCCGGACGACAGGGGAACCGTGCTCATCGCGCCGTCACTTCCGCATGACCGCCGGCTCGTGGCGGCGCAGCAGCCGGGCGACCAGGACGGCGAAGACGAGGGCCAGCACCACCATCATGCCCATGTCGAGCAGCCAGGTGCCGACGGCGTGCCGGAAGAGCGGGTCGGCCCCGCTCCCGCCCTTCGGCGGAAGCTGGCCGGTCTCGGGCGGGATATGGGTGAAGTCGATGGTCGCGCTCATCGCCGCCAGCGCCCAGCGCGACGGCACCAGCCAGGAGAGCTGCTGCAGCACCAGCCTGCCGTTGAGCTCGATCATCCCGCCGCAGAAGACGACCTGGACGAGGGTGATGAGCACCAGCAGTGGCATGGTGACCTCCTCCCTGCGCACCAGCGCCGACACCAGCAGGCCCAGCAGCATGGAGGTGAACGACAACAGCGCCAGGGCGAGCGTCATCTCCAGCATCGGCGGCATGAGCACGCCCTGGCCCTTGGGGGCGCGGGTGTCCACCCCGCCGAGGCCCACGACGGCCAGGACGATCGCCTGCGCCACCGTGATAACGCCCAGCACCAGGATCTTCGACATCACATAGGCGGACCGGGACAGCCCGACGGCACGCTCCCGCCGGTAGATGACGCGTTCCTTGACGAGTTCGCGCACGGCGTTGGCCGCGCCCGTCAGCACGCCTCCCACGCACAGGATCAGCAGCACGGTGTTGGCCTTGTCGGCCGAGGCGAAGCGGGTGCCGGAGGACAGCCGGGCCATCGCGCCGGTGACGAAGGGCAGCGCGACCATGATGACCAGGAAGGTCCGGTCGGCGCTGAGCGCCATCACATAGCGGCGCATCAGGGTCCACAGCTGGGCGCCCCAGGTCTGCGCCTTGGCCGGCGCGGGGGCCGCCTCCGGCGCGGGCGGTGCGCCCAGGCGCGGCTGGTCGGTGGCGGAGGCGATGTACTGCCGGTGATGGGGCGAGGAGCGGTACTCGCCCGCCCAGTCCCGGCCCTTGTCGTTCTCGAACGCCTCGAAGGCCTCGGGCCACTGGCCGAAGCCGAAGAAGCCGGGCATGTCCCCGGGCGGCCCGTAGTAGGCGGTCCGCCCGCCGGGGGCGAGGAACAGCAGCCGGTCGCAGACGTCCAGGCTGAGCACGCTGTGGGTGACGACGATGACGGTGCGGCCGTCGTCGGCGAGGCCGCGCAGCATGTTCATCACCGAGCGGTCCATGCCCGGGTCGAGGCCGGAGGTGGGCTCGTCGAGGAAGAGCAGCGACGGCTTCGTCAGCAGCTCCAGCGCCACGCTGACGCGTTTGCGCTGGCCGCCGGAGAGGCTGTGGATGGGCTGGTCGGCGCGCTGCTCCAGGCCCAGTTCGCCGATGACCTCCTCGACCCGGGCCCGTCGTTCGGCCTTGGCGGTGTCGCCGGGGAAACGCAGCTCGGCGGCGTAGTTCAGGGCCCGGCGCACGGTCAGCTGGGTGTGGAGGATGTCGTCCTGGGGGACGAGCCCGATGCGGGCCCGCAGCTCGGCGTAGTCCCGGTAGAGGTCGCGGCCGTCGTAGAGGACGGTGCCCCGGTCGGCGGGGCGCAGTCCGGTGAGGGCGTTGAGCAGCGTCGACTTGCCGGCGCCGCTGGGGCCCACGACGGCGAGGAGGCACTTGGCGCCGACGGGGAAGGAGACGTCGTCCAGCAGGGTCTTGCGGCCCTCGTCGACCTCCACGGTCAGGTCCTGCACGTCGAGCGAGACCTCACCGGTGTCGACGTACTCCTGGAGCTGGTCGCCGACCAGGCTGAACGCCGAGTGGCCGATGCCGATGATGTCGCCGGGCCCCACCAGGGCGCGCCGCACCGCGTGGCCGTTGAGGTAGGTGCCGTTGTGGCTGCCGAGGTCGACGATCTCGTAGCCGCCGTCGGCCAGCGCGCGCAGCTCGGCGTGGGTCCGGGAGACGATCAGGTCGTCGAGGACGAGGTCGTTGCCGGCGGCGCGGCCGATCCGCACGGTGCGGGTGGGCAGGGGGCGTACGGACGTGGGCTGCCGGAAGGTGCTGGTGCCGGAGGGGTGGGAGACGGAGGAGGGCCGGTCGGCGGGGTGCGGCAGGGCCTCGGTGACATGGACGGCGGGCCCGTCGGAGGGGTTGCCGAAGCGGATGACGCTGCCGGGGCCCACGTCGAGCGAGGTCACGCGGTGGCCCTCGGCGTAGGTGCCGTTGGTGCTGTCGCTGTCCTCGAGGGTCCAGTGGTCCGCGACGGCGCGCAGGGTGGCGTGGTGCCACGAGACGCGCCCGTCGTGCAGCACGATGTCGCTGAGGGGGTCGCGCCCCACGTGGTAGATCCTGCCGGGGCTCATCACCCGCGAGCCGCCGTCGGCCTCGACGACGAGCTCGGGCGCCGAGGGCGCGACCGAGCGCTCTCCCATGGCTCTAGGCTACGGCCGACCCCCGCCGCCCGCCTTTCGGCGGCGGCAGGGGGAGACGGATGGCCGGGCGGCGGCCGGGGAAGGGAGCGCGGGAGTGACGGCGGAGGACTCCGGAGGGCTGCCCGTCTTCGTCTACGGGACGCTGCGGCCCGGGCGGCACAACCACGACCGCTTCCTGCGCGGCCGGACGGTGGCGGAGGAGCCGGCGCGGATGCGGGGCGCGGTGCTGTACGAGGGGCCGGGGTATCCGTACGCGGTGGCGGACGCGGAGGGCGAGGTCCGCGGTGAGCTGATCACCGTGGCGCCGGGGGAGTACGGCCGGGTGCTGGCCGAACTCGACGCGCTGGAGGAGTACCGCCCGGGCGATCCGCGCAACCTCTACGAGCGTGTGGTGCGCGAGGTGCGGGTGGAGGGAGGCGCTCCGGTGCGGGGGTGGGTGTATCTCGCGGCGGACCGGCTGGCGTGCCGGCTGCGGGCGTCGGGGAACCGGGTGCCGGGCGGCGACTGGCGGGGGTAGTGGCGGGGCCGCGTCTCACATAGTGATCAGTCGGCCAACATGGGCAACCTTCGGGGGCGTTGCCGCATCCTCCCCCACAAGTCGACAGGAAGTTGCGCCGTCGTAACGGTGCGTTGGGGATTTGTAAACGATAGATCAACTGTTCGGACAAGAAGCCCCTTCGCTCTTTTCATGAGCATGCCAGTGAGTGCAAGGTCATCCACGGGACCTGGACCAGGGGTCCCCGTGGTGCGGCAGAACCGGCACCGCGTGCACGCAGGCGGTCCGGTCATCCGAACCGCCCTCACGGCAAAGGGCGCTGAAACGTGCGTACATCCCCCACGAACTCCATATCGGCCTCGACCGGCAGACGCGCGCTGACCATCGCCGTCGCGGTGGTCGCCGCGGCGACCATGGCCGGCACGGCCGCGGCCGACACCCTCCCGTCCCACTCCGTGGACAAGGCCCGGGCCGCGGCCGCCGCGAGCACCGCGGCCGGCGGTGTCCAGGCGGACGTCGTCAAGGCCGCGCGGAGCGCAGCCGTCGCGAACGCGGCGGCCACCGGCGTCACTTCGGCGGACACGCTGAACGTCAAGGACGTCCTGACCGACCCCGAAGGGAAGCGGCACGTCCGCTTCGAGCGGTCCCAGCACGGCGTCGCCGTCATCGGCGGCGACCTGATCGTCCACCTGGACGCGAAGAACTCCTACCTGGGCGTGACCCGTTCGGCCAACCGCCAGGTCACCGTCCCCAGCGTCACCCCCGAGCTGAGCGCCTCCGACGCCGCCGCCAAGGCCGCCGCGTCGGCCGACGGCACCGCCGCCGGCAAGCCCGAGCTGGTGGTGGACGCCCGCGCCGACAAGGCCGTCCTCGCCTACCGGGTGACCGTCACCGGCACCCCGAAGACCGAGGCCGGCGCCGCCCACTCGGTGCTCGTCGACGCCGCGTCCGGCAAGGTCATCAGCAAGACGCCGCTCTCCGACGCGTTCATCTCGCCCGCCCTGAAGGCGAAGCTGCGCGAGCAGGGCGCCCAGGCCGCCCCGCGCACCAACACCAAGCCCCTGCCCGGGCCGGTCAAGCCCGCCGCCGGCGCCTTCCCGGCGCAGGCCACCGGCAGCGGCTCCTCGATCTTCGTCGGCAATGTGCCGCTGATCACGACCCAGACCGCCAAGAGCTCCTTCACCCTGAAGGACCCCAGCCGCGGCAATGCCGAGACCCGCAACGCGGGCCGTCAGCAGCTGGGCACCTTCACCAGCGGCAAGGCCTTCACGGACACCGACAACAAGTGGGGCAACGGCACCACGTCGGACGCCGCCAGCGCGGCGGTGGACGCCCAGTACGGCATCACCGCCACGTTCGACTACTACAAGAAGACGTTCAGCCGGAACGGCATCAAGAACGACGGCGTCGGCCCGCACGCCCTCGTCCACTTCGGCAGCAACGTCGGCAACGCCTTCTGGTCCCCCGACTGCGGCTGCATGCTCTACGGCGACGGCGATGGAAAAACGTTCAAGCAGCCGCTGGTCGCGCTGGACGTCACCGGTCACGAGCTGAGCCACGGCGTCGTCGAGGCCACCGCGAACTTCCAGCCCACGCGCGTCGACGACGACCAGAACCAGTTCGGCGAGGCGGGCTCGCTCAACGAGTCCTTCGCCGACATCTTCGGCACGGGCGTGGAGTTCGCCACGAACAACCCGGCGAACCCGCCGAACTACCTCCTCGGCGAGAAGCTCGGTCTCCAGCAGACCTTCCTGCGCCGCCTCGACAAGCCGTCGCTGGACAAGCTCGAGGGCACGGTCGACTACTGGGACGAGGGCTCCTACGACCGCGAGGTCCACGCGGGCTCCGGTGTCTCCTCGCACGCCTTCTACCTGCTGGCCGAGGGCAGCGGCAAGAAGACGATCGGCGGCTTCTCGTACGACTCGCCGACGTACGACGGCTCCACGGTGACCGGCATCGGCCGCGACAAGGCGGAGCAGATCTTCTACCGCGCGCTGAGCCGCTACCTGGTCTCCACCAGCGACTTCCACGACGCCCGCAAGGCCACCCTCCAGGCGGCCGCGGACATCTACGGCCAGGACGGCGCCGAGTACAAGGCCGTGGACGCGGCGTGGGCCGGGGTGAACGTCACCGAGGCGAACACGCCTTCCACCAACGCCAACCTGAAGCGGTGACGTCGGCGCCTGCGGCGCCGACTGGATGAGCGGGGCGTCGCGTGACGCGTCGGGTGCGACGCGTCACGCGACGGGGCCGACCGGGGGTCCCGGTCGGCCCGGGCCGTGGGGGGGGGGGCGGGCGGGGGGCCCCCCCGCCCGCCCCCCCCCCCGGGGGGGGGGGGGGGGGGCCCCCCCCCCCCCCCCCCCCCCCCCCCCCGCCCGGCGGCCCCGGCGGGGGCGGGG
>NZ_JBIAUP010000015.1:0-191183 GCF_042892945.1 Streptomyces sp. NPDC001678
CATCGTGATGACGGACGGGGTGTCAACATATCTGGCGTTGACTTTTGGCACGCTGTTGAGTTCTCAAGGAACGGACGCTTCCTTTGTACTCACCCTTTCGGGCTTTCCTCCGGGCTTCCCTTCGGTGTTTCCAACCTTACCAGATCCGTTTTCCGTTCCGTTCCCGGTTCGGATTCCTTTTCCGGCCCCCTGTTGGAGCGGGGTTTCTCGCTTTCGGCCTTTCGGCCTCCGGCGTGATCACTACTTTAGCGGATTTCCCCCGCGGCGCCTAATCGGCGCCCGTTCCGAATTTCGGCAGGCCGAAATTCTTCCCGTTCAGGGAGTCATGCAAGTAGTGGAGGTTGTCGCCCCGTCGTCCTCGCGGACCCCGTGGCAACTCGGAGAACTCTACACGACGTTCAGGGGTGCTTGCGCCGCCCCTTGGACGCCCGCCCCTTGGGTGCCCGGCCCGCCGGGTTGCCCGTGCGGGTCGTGCGGAGGCGCTCGTGGCGGACGCGGGCCCGGTCGTACTCGGCGCGGTGGAGCTTCTCGCCCGGGGCCTCCACGAGGGTGCGGCAGAAGTAGGCGAACAGGGTGCCCAGGAAGCCGATCATCATGATGCTCTGCATCGAGCGTTCGGCCGCCGCGTCCACCGGGGCCTCCGGGCGGCGGACGAACCGCTCCCATGTACGGCGGAAGGCGAGGGCGCTGCAGACGGCGAAGGCCACGACGACCATCGCGTTGATCAGGCCGCCCACCTTGGCGATGGCCAGGCCCTCGTATCCCAGGCGCAGGACGAAAGCGCCCGCTACTGCCGCCGCCAGGGAGCCCACGGCGACCCCGGCCCGGCGCAGTGCGTAGCCGCCGTCGTGCTCGACCCAGGTCGTACCGAAGAACCGGATCGGTTCGGGCTGGGGTCCGGTCGCCGTCTCGTGCTCACCGCTCATACGTCGATTATGGGCACGCCGTATGAACAGAGGACCGAACAGAGGACCCCGAACAGAGGACGGAGCCGTGTCCTCAGCCCGAGCAGGCGACCGCCACGTACCCGCTGCTACCCGTCTTCACGTACGCGTCGGACACGTACTGGCCCGGGGCGATGCAGTCCCAGACGTCCGTGGTGCCGCACGGGCCGGAGACGGTCTCGCCGCGGGTCTGGCAGCGGATGGAGACGCTGGAGCCCTGCGGGAGGGTCTTGACCAGTTCGCTGTCGGTGCTGGGGCCCCGGCGGACGTTGACCTGATGGCCAGGAGCGATCGGGTAGTACGCCATGCTGCTCTCCCCCGTGAGGTGAATGACATGCGCAGGCTAGCAACGCACGGCTGCGCCTCCCCGGTAGCCCCTGCGCCATCGATTAGGCTCCGCAAGCCGCCGAAAGCGGTCGAATCACACGGGTGACACGGGGGTGGGGCATGCCGCCGCTGCGCGGTACGGGGAGCGGTCCGGAAGCGGACGATCCGCAATACGCGGGTCGGTACCGGCTGGAAGGACGCCTCGGCTCGGGCGGCATGGGCGTGGTGCACCTGGCGCGCTCGCCGTCGGGGCTGCGCATCGCCGTCAAGGTGGTGCACGCCGAATACGCGGTGGACCCCGAGTTCAGGGCGCGGTTCCGGCAGGAGGTCGCGGCGGCGCGACGGGTGAGCGGTGCGTTCACCGCGTCCGTCGTGGACGCCGATCCCGGGGGTGAACGGCCCTGGATGGCCACCCTCTACATCCCCGGGCCCACACTGTCCGAGCAGGTGAAGCGGAACGGGCCGCTGAGCCCCGACGAGGTGCGGCGGCTGGCGGCCGGGCTCGCGGAGGCGCTGCGCGACATCCACCGGGCGGGCGTGGTGCACCGGGATCTCAAGCCCAGCAATGTGCTGCTCGCCGAGGACGGTCCGAAGGTGATCGACTTCGGGATCTCGCGCCCGTATGACAGCGAGCTGCGCACCGAGACCGGAAAGCTGATCGGTACGCCGCCCTTCATGGCTCCGGAGCAGTTCCAGCGGCCGCGTGAGGTGGGGCCGGCGGCGGATGTGTTCGCGTTGGCGTCGTTGCTGGTGCACGCGGCGACGGGGCGGGGGCCGTTCGAGTCGGAGAGTCCGTACATCGTCGCGTACCAGGTCGTGCACGACGAGCCCGATCTGACGGGCGTGCCGGACGATCTCGTACCGCTGATCCGGGCCTGTCTCGCGAAGGAGCCGGCGGACCGGCCGACGCCCGACGCGATCATGGCCATGCTGCCGACGCCTGAGCCCGGGCCGGTGACGACGTCGCCGGTGCCCGCGCGCGTACCCGGGCCCGTCCCGGGGGCCGGTTCCCTCCCCGTTTCACCTACCGCTTCACCCGTTTCCTCTCCTGACGGCGGCTCCCGCCCCCGGTCCCGTCGGCTGCTGTCGCTCCGCCGGGCCGCCGCTGCCGTCGTGGCCGCCGTCACGCTGATAGCGGGCGGTGCCTGGGTGATGGAGGAGGTGGAGGATCTCGGCAAGCAGCCGGCGCACAGCCGGCCCACTCCGGCGGGTTCCTCCTGGCGGCCGTGGGAGACGTCCGTACTGGCGGATCCCGCCGGGAACGGTGAGGTGCGGGCCGGGTTCTGTACGTTCGCGGACGGTGCCCTGTACTGCGCGGGGCGGGGCGTGCACGCGGCCCGTATAGACGCCGCGTCCGGCAAGGTCGCGTGGCGGCGGACGGCCCCGGGCGGCGACCGGTCCGGCCCCGGTGTGAGCGGGGCGCGTGCGCCGCGGGTGTCCGGTGGGCTGGTGCACGCGCTGTCGCCGGACAAGCGGGAGCTGTCCGCGCTCGACCCGGCCACGGGTGAGCCGCGCTGGACGCGCGATGTGTCCTCCTACGGCGGACGCGTTTATTACGCGGGCGACACCGTACTGCTGGTCGCCGGGGACGGTGTGATCACGGCGGTCGACGGGGCGACGAACCGGGAGCGGTGGCGGCATGCGCTGCCCGGTGGGATCAAGCCCGTCTTCTCCTCCTACGGGCGTGACGCCATCGGTGTCGCTCTCGCGCCCGACGGGCGGCACACGCAGGTCGTCGGCGTCGACCCGGTGCGCGGTACGACGCTGTGGCGGTGGACGGCGGACGGTGCGCTGACGGCCGTCGGCGGCGGGCCGAACGGAAGCGTTTATTTCAGCGAGGCCAACGAACGGACGCAGGTTTCCACCGTCGTCCGGTACGCCCCGGGGATCGGGCGGGAGCGGCGGATTCCGCTCCGTACGCCCCTGGACGCGACGAGCGTCATCGCCAAGGGCGACGTGGTGTACGTCCTGTCCTCGGACGGCGGGCTGACGGCGGTCGGCACGGCGGAGCTGCCCGGGCGGCCCGCGGGTGAGCTGTGGCGGATGGAGACGTCCGTCGCCAACGCGTCGGCGCTGGTCGCCGATGGGGACGGGCGCCGGCTGTACCTCTCCGCCGCCGACGGGCGGCTGCTGGCCGTGGACACCGGGCAGGGAACGCTGCTCGGGCAGACGTCGCCCCGGTTGGCGCGGGCGGGGCGCGGGGTTCTGGAGTTGCTTCCGGAGCCGGTGGTGGCGGACGGGAAGGTGTTCGGCGCGGCGCCGGACGGGACGGTGTTCGCGGTGAGCGAGCGGAACCCGGCGGGGTGGCGGTAAGGCGCCACCCCTTGCCCCTCTCCTGGCCCAGTCCCCCAGTCCTATCCCAGCTTGCTGACGTCCCGCACCGCGCCCTTGTCCGCGCTCGTCGCCATCGCCGCGTAGGCGCGCAGGGCCGCCGAGACCTTGCGTTCGCGGTTCTTCGGCGCGTACGTGCCGCCGAGGGCCTCGCGGCGGGCCGCCAGTTCGTCCTCCGGCACGAGGAGTTCGATCGAGCGGGACGGGATGTCGATGCGGATGCGGTCGCCGTCGTGGACGAGGGCGATCGTGCCGCCCGAGGCGGCCTCGGGCGAGGCGTGACCGATCGACAGCCCCGACGTACCGCCGGAGAAGCGGCCGTCCGTCACCAGGGCGCAGGCCTTGCCGAGGCCGCGGCCCTTGAGGAAGGACGTCGGGTAGAGCATCTCCTGCATGCCGGGGCCGCCGCGCGGGCCCTCGTAGCGGATGACGACGACGTCGCCCTCCTTCACCACCTTGGAGAGGATCTTGTCGACGGCCTCCTCCTGCGACTCGCAGACGACGGCCGGGCCCTCGAACGTCCAGACCGACTCGTCGACACCGGCGGTCTTCACCACGCAGCCGTCGACGGCCAGGTTGCCCCGGAGGACGGCCAGTCCGCCGTCCTTGGAGTACGCGTGCTCGACGGAGCGGATGCAGCCGCCGGCCGCGTCCACGTCGAGGGACTCCCAGCGCTCGGACTGCGAGAAGGCGGTCGCGGAGCGGACGCAGCCGGGGGCCGCGTGCCACATCTCGACGGCTTCGGCGGAGGGGGAGCCGCCGCGCACGTCCCAGGTCTTGAGCCAGTCGGCCAGCGACGCCGAGTGCACGGAGTGGACGTCCTCGTTGAGGAGGCCGCCGCGGTAGAGCTCGCCGAGGATGGCGGGAATGCCGCCGGCGCGGTGGACGTCCTCCATGTAGTACGTGCCGCCGGGGGCGACGTTCGGGGCGACCTTGGCCAGGCAGGGGACGCGGCGCGAGACGGCGTCGATGTCCTTGAGGTCGTAGTCGAGCCCGGCCTCCTGGGCGGCGGCGAGGAGGTGGAGGATCGTGTTGGTGGAGCCGCCCATGGCGATGTCGAGGGCCATGGCGTTCTCGAAGGCGGCGCGGGTGGCGATGTTGCGCGGCAGGACGGACTCGTCGCCCTGGCCGTAGTAGCGCTCGGTGATCTCCACGACCGTACGGCCGGCGTTCTCGTAGAGCGCCTTGCGGGCGGTGTGGGTGGCGAGCACGGAGCCGTTGCCCGGGAGGGAGAGGCCGATGGCCTCGGTGAGGCAGTTCATCGAGTTGGCGGTGAACATGCCGGAACACGAGCCGCAGGTCGGGCAGGCGTTCTCCTCGATGCGTAGGACGTCCTCGTCGGAGACGTTCTCGTTGACCGAGTCGACGATGGCGTTGATCAGGTCGAGCTTGCGGACCGTGCCGTCGACGAGCGTGGCCTGGCCGGCCTCCATGGGGCCGCCGGAGACGAAGACGACGGGGATGTTCAGGCGCAGCGCGGCCATGAGCATGCCCGGGGTGATCTTGTCGCAGTTGGAGATGCAGATCAGGGCGTCGGCGCAGTGTGCCTCGACCATGTACTCGACGGAGTCGGCGATCAGGTCGCGGGAGGGCAGCGAGTAGAGCATGCCCGCGTGGCCCATGGCGATGCCGTCGTCGACGGCGATGGTGTTGAACTCGCGCGGGATGCCGCCCGCCGCCTTGATCGCGTCGGAGACGATCCGGCCGACCGGCTGGAGGTGGGTGTGGCCGGGCACGAACTCCGTGAAGCTGTTCGCCACCGCGATGATCGGCTTGCCGAAGTCCTCGCGCGCTACGCCCGCGGCCCGCAGAAGGGCTCGGGCGCCCGCCATGTTGCGGCCGTGGGTGACAGTGCGGGACCTCAGCTCGGGCATCCTGCTCACTCCTTGTGTCTCGGACGTCCGAGCCTACGCCGCTCGTCCGCGAAGCGGACAGGGTTTCCGGGATGCGAGACGCCGTAGGGGTGCCGCAGGGGTCGTTCAGGCGGCGGCCGGGTCGCCCGTCAGATGGCGCTGGACCGCCGGGGCGACCATCGCCACGACCCGGTCGAGGTCCTCGGACGCCATCGGTTCGATCTTGATGACGTGGCGCAGCATGATCACGCCCACCAGGTGCGCCGCCGCCAGCTCGGAGCGCAGCTGTGCGTCGGGGGCCTTCAGTTCGGCGGCGATGCGGGACATCAGCCGGGTGTACACCAGGTTCCGGAAGACCACGGCGGCTGCCTCGTTGGCCACGGCCGACCGCAAGATCGCGAGCAGCGGCTCGCGGGTGACCGGGTCCTCCCACAGCCCGAGGACGAAGCGGGTCAGCCGCTCCCCCACGCTGTCCAGCGGGCCCTGGACGACGACCGCCTGGGCGTCGAGGGCGGGCGCGAAGGCCGTTTCGACGGAGGCGGCGAAGATCTGTTCCTTCGGGCCGAAGTAGTGGTGGACGAGCGCGGGGTCGACCCCGGCGCCCCTGGCTATGCCGCGGATGGACGCCTTGTCGTAGCCGCGCTCGGCGAATTCGGCGCGGGCGGCGGCGAGGATGCGCTCGCGCGCGCCGGGGCCGTCGCCCGCGTCCGTACGGGCGGGACGGCCGCGGCGGCGCGGGGCCGCCGGGGGCGGGGCCTGCTCCGGCGGTTTCGGGCCCTCGTCGGGCCGTTCCTCGCTCGTCACGGTCTCGGCACCCCCGTCGGAGAGCCCGTCGGGGAGCCCGCCGAGGAGCCCGTCGGGGAGGCGAGGTGGAGGCGGGTGTACGCCAGGGCCTCGGCCAGGTCCGCTTCCCGCTCGGCGGCGGACATGGCCCGGCGGGTGTTGACCTCGATCACGATGTGCCCGTCGAAACCGCTCGTCGCCAGGCGCTCCAGCACCTCGGCACAGGGCTGCTTGCCGCGGCCGGGGACGAGGTGCTCGTCCTTCGCGGAGCCGTTGCCGTCGGCGAGGTGGATGTGGGCGAGCCGGTCGCCCATCCGGTCGATCATCTCCAGGGCGTCCGTGCGGGCCGTCGACGTGTGCGACAGGTCGACCGTGAAGTGGCGGTAGTCGTCCTTGGTCACGTCCCAGTCGGGCGCGTAGGCGAGCATCTCGCGGTCGCGGTAGCGCCAGGGGTACATGTTCTCGACGGCGAACCGGACGTCGGTCTCGCCCGCCATGCGCCACAGTCCCTGGACGAAGTCCCGCGCGTAGGAGCGCTGCCAGCGGAACGGCGGGTGGACGACGACCGTGCTCGCGCCAAGCTTCTCCGCCGCCGCGCGGGCGCGCTGGAGCTTGACCCACGGGTCGGTCGACCAGACGCGCTGGGTGATCAGCAGACAGGGGGCGTGGACGGCCAGGATGGGCACCTGGTGGTAGTCGGACAGCCGACGCAACGCGTCGATGTCCTGGCTGACCGGGTCGGTCCACACCATGACCTCGACACCGTCGTAACCCAGCCGGCCGGCGATCTCGAAGGCCGTCGCCGTCGACTCGGGGTAGACCGATGCCGTGGACAGCGCGACCTTCGCATCCGGAATGCGCACCACTGGCTCTGTCACGAGGGACAGCGTATGCCCGCCCCTCCGGCGGCGGGCAGGTGGTTCCGTACGACGCGTACGTCGGGTACGTCACGGTGGGGCGGACCGGACCGCCCCACCGGGTGGTCCGCTCAGGTCGTGGGCAGGTGGTCCAGCCGGCGCAGGATCACGCCCTCGCGCAGCGCCCACGGGCAGATCTCGACCTCCTCCACCCCGAACAGCTCCAGCGCCGCCTCCGCCACGAGCGCGCCCGCGAGCAGCTGCCGCGCGCGCCCCTCGGAGACCCCGGGGAGCCTGGTGCGCTGACCGGAGTTCATCGTGGCCAGCTTGGGCACCCACTCCTCCAGCGCCTTCCGGCTGAGCGTGCGCTGGGTGTACAGCCCCTCGGTGGAGCGGGCCGCGCCCGCGATCCGGGCGAGCTGTTTGAAGGTCTTGGAGGTGGCGACGGCGTGGTCGGGCGGGCCGAGGCGGGCGAAGTCGCCGACGGTTCGGGCGATCTCGGTGCGCACGTGGCGGCGCAGCGCCCGTACGTCCGAGGAGTCGGGCGGGTCGCCGGGGAGCCAGCCCTTGGTGAGCCGGCCGGCGCCGAGGGGGAGGGACGCGGCCGCGTCGGGCTCCTCGTCGAGGCCGAAGGCGATCTCCAGGGAGCCGCCGCCGATGTCGAGGACAAGGAGTTTTCCGGACGACCAGCCGAACCAGCGGCGGGTGGCGAGGAAGGTGAGCCGGGCCTCCTCCGCGCCGGTGAGGACGGGCAGCGTGACGCCGGTCTCCCGCTGGACGCGGGTGAGGACGGCGTCGGCGTTGGAGGCCTCGCGGACGGCCGAGGTGGCGAACGGGAGCACTTCCTCGACGCCCTTGTCCTCGGCGGCCTGGAGCGCCTCGTGGATCACGCCGATGAGCCGCTCTATCCCGGCGTCGGTGATCGCGCCGGAGTCGTCCAGCAGTTCTGCGAGGCGCAGCTCGGTCTTGTGGGAGTGGGCGGGCAGCGGGCGGGCACCGGGGTGCGCGTCGACCACCAGCAGGTGGACCGTATTCGAACCCACATCGAGGACACCGAGTCTCATGGCCTGAACGCTACTGCGGTGGCCGAAGGCACTTAGGCTTGAGGGGTGGCGAAGACGAAGAAGGCCAAACCGGACAAAGAACGGGAAAGAGCCTCCAGCAAGCAGGTCAACGGCTCCGGGAGCTCCAAGAAGACGGGCAAGCTCGGGTCCAAAGTGATGAAGGCCGCCAAGGCGGCCCCGGTGCCCGACGAGGTCGGGCTCGACTTCGCCCGCGCCTGGGTCGAGTTCCCCGACCCGGCCGACGACGAACAGGTCTTCCGCTGCGACCTGACCTGGCTGACCTCCCGCTGGACGTGCGTCTTCGGCGACGGCTGCCAGGGCATCCGGGAAGGACGCGCCGCCGACGGCTGCTGCACGCTGGGCGCGCACTTCTCGGACGAGGAGGACGAGCAGCGGGTCGCCGAGCACGTGGCGCGGCTCACGCCGGACATCTGGCAGTTCCACGAGGTGGGTGCCGACTCCGGGTGGACCCAGCTCGATGAGGACGGGGAGCGGCAGACCCGGCGCTGGAAGGGCTCCTGCATCTTCCAGAACCGGCCCGGCTTCGCGGGTGGCGCGGGCTGCTCGCTGCACATCCTGGCGCTGCGGGAGGGCCGCGAGCCGCTGGAGACGAAGCCGGACGTGTGCTGGCAGCTGCCGGTGCGGCGTACGTACGACTGGATCGACCGGCCGGACGACACGCAGGTGCTCCAGGTGTCGATCGGCGAGTACGACCGGCGGGGCTGGGGTCCGGGCGGGCACGACCTCCACTGGTGGTGCACGTCAGCGCGGTCGGCGCACGTGGGTGCCGATCCGGTGTACGTGTCGTACCGGGCGGAGCTGGTGGAGCTGATGGGTGAGGAGGGGTACGCGCGGCTGGTGAAGCTGTGCGAGGAGCGGATGTCTTCGCTGCTGCCGATGGCTCCGCATCCGGCGGACAGCCACCCCTGACGGTGACCCTCCGGGCACGAACCGGTCAGTGCGTCGGCGGTGGCGTCGTGGGCGGGTAGGTCGGCTGGGTCGGCGTCGGGGTCGGGCGGGGGGTGCCGCAGCCTTCGATGGTGACGACCGTGCCGCCCGGGGCGATGGCCACGCGGGCGCTCCAGGGGCCCGTGGGCTCCCTGCCGTGGTCGACGAGCACCGTGACCGTCACGGACTGCCCCGGGCGCAGCACTCCCCCGGGCTGGCTCAGCCGTAGCCAGGGTGCCCCGGCGGACATGGACCAGCTGACCGGTTCGCCGCCGTCGGCGGTGAGCTTGATGATCGTGGCCGTGCCGCTGGGCTGTGCCTCGACCGTCAGCCGACCGGGTCCGGCGGGGCGGGCGGCCTGGGTGGGCCGCGGCGCGGCGGCGGCCGGGGGTGTGGGGCCGGCGGACCGCGTGGCCGGGGCGGGGCTGCCGTCCGGGCCGAGGACGGCCACGGAGACGTCCGGGAAGACCTCCGGGAAGCGGTGGCCGATGGGCCCCGGAGTGCCGTTGACGCGGCGGGTCGGGCCCGCCGGGGCGGTCGCCTCGTACGGATCCGCGTAGGCGCCCTCGTACATGCCCTCGTGGGGGCTGCCGCCCAGGCTGTCGGTCTCGGTGGCGGACACCGGGGCGGCGCCCGTGCCCTCGCCGAGCGGGGTGCCCCGGTAGGCGGCCCACAGGGCGAGGATGGGTGCGGCGACGACCGTGGCGACGACGGTGGTGGTCACGGCCCGGCTGCGCAGCCTGCTGCGGCGGGCGGCGCGGTCCTTGGGGGTGAGGGGGAAGCCGCCGCGGTCGAAGCGCGGGGCGGCGGCGCGCTGCGCGCTCGCGCGCCGGCGTGGGGGGCGCGCGTCCAGGACGCGGCGCATCGCGGCGTGCGCGGCGGCGCGGGGGGCGCGGAGGACGGGCAGGGCGGCGGCCGGGGACACGGCCGTACCGGGCCAGGGCTCGCCCGCGACGGCCCGCTCGGCGGTGCGGCGGCAGTCGGCGCACTCGTCGACGTGGCGGACGAGCTCGCGCCGGAGCGCGGCGCCCAGCAGCACTTCCCGGTCGCCCACGAAGCGGGTGACCACCGGGCAGCGGCCCGACTCGACGACGGCGAGCGCGGTGCGGGTGCGCTCGACCTCGCAGGCGGCGCTGGAGAGCAGGACGCGCGCCGCGTCGAGGTCCAGGCGGAGCACGGCGGCGACCTCGTGGGGGGCGAGGCCGTGGCGTACGGCCAGCTCCAGGGCCTCGCGCTGCTCGGCGGTGGTGCCGGCGGCCTCGGGCCAGGCGAGCAGGGCCAGTTCCGCGCGGGCGCCCGCGTCGGGGGCGGGCGGCGGGTCGCCGGGGCCGCGCTCGGCGAGCCTGCGCAGGCACGCCCAGCGGGCGAGGGCGTACAGCCAGGCGCGGTGCGCCTCCTGGGCGGCGGGCGCGCGGTCGGCGCGGCGCTCGGCGAGCGCCAGGGTCTCGCCGAGGGCGGCGACGGCGGACCCGTGGTCGCACAGGACGGACAGGCAGTAGGTGAACAGGCCGTCGAGGTGCGGGCTGTTCTCGGGGCCTTCCGCGAGGCTCTCCTCCTCGACAGCGTCGTCGGCGTACTCGATGTGCTCGATGTGCTCGGTGGTGCTCTCGACGACCTGGTGCCGGTCCGCGCGCGGCGCACTGCTGGGTGCGCGGTGCGCGCCGGTGGCATGCGTGGGGGGCTCGGGCCTGCTCGTCATCATCCCGGCGACGGTAGGCCGGTGCCGCGCCCTCGTCCGCCCTGCTCACAGAGGTTTAGCCCATACGGGTGACCCTCTCCCTCAAAGGGGGACAGGAGCCCTACATTCCGCCCCGATTGGCCGAGCTCGGGGCAGGGCGGTACGTACTGACGGGCGAACTCGCGGGCGAGCCGACGGGCCGACTCGCGGCCGCGCTGTCAGTGGCCACCGCTACCGTGTTCCGCATGGCTGCCCGTACCTCTCGCTCGTCCGCCAAGGACCGGCCCTCCTACCGCTGCACCGAGTGCGGCTGGACCACCGCCAAGTGGCTCGGCCGCTGCCCCGAGTGCCAGGCGTGGGGCACCGTCGAGGAGTTCGGCGGCGCGCCCGCCGTGCGGACGACCGCGCCCGGCAGGGTGACCACCGCCGCGCTGCCCATCGCCCAGGTCGACGGCCGCCAGGCCACCGCGCGCGGCACGGGCGTCCCCGAGCTGGACCGGGTGCTCGGCGGCGGTCTGGTGCCCGGCGCGGTGGTGCTGCTCGCGGGCGAGCCCGGCGTCGGCAAGTCGACCCTGCTGCTGGACGTGGCGGCGAAGGCGGCTTCCGAGGAGCACCGCACGCTCTATGTGACGGGCGAGGAGTCGGCGAGCCAGGTCCGGCTGCGCGCCGACCGCATCGGCGCCCTCTCCGACCACCTCTACCTCGCCGCCGAGACCGATCTGTCCGCCGTCCTCGGGCATCTCGACTCGGTCAAGCCGTCGCTGCTGATCCTGGACTCCGTCCAGACCGTGGCCTCCCCCGAGATCGACGGGGCGCCCGGTGGCATGGCCCAGGTCCGCGAGGTCGCCGGCGCCCTCATCCGGGCCTCCAAGGAGCGCGGCATGGCCACGCTCCTGGTCGGCCACGTCACCAAGGACGGCGCCATCGCGGGCCCCCGTCTGCTGGAGCACCTGGTCGACGTCGTCCTGCACTTCGAGGGTGACCGTCACGCGCGGCTGCGCCTGGTGCGCGGCGTGAAGAACCGCTACGGCGCCACGGACGAGGTCGGCTGCTTCGAGCTGCACGACGAGGGCATCATCGGCCTCGCCGACCCCAGCGGCCTCTTCCTCACCCGGCGTGCCGAGCCCGTGCCGGGCACCTGTCTGACGGTGACGCTCGAGGGTCGCCGCCCGCTGGTGGCCGAGGTGCAGGCGCTGACCGTCGACTCCCAGATCCCCTCCCCGCGCCGCACGACCTCGGGCCTGGAGACCTCGCGCGTGTCGATGATGCTCGCCGTGCTGGAGCAGCGCGGCCGCATCAGCGCCCTCGGCAAGCGCGACATCTACAGCGCCACGGTCGGCGGCGTGAAGCTCTCCGAGCCCGCCGCCGACCTGGCCGTGGCGCTCGCCCTGGCCAGCGCCGCCAGCGACACCCCCCTGCCGAAGAACCTGGTGGCCATCGGCGAGGTGGGCCTGGCGGGCGAGGTCCGAAGGGTCACGGGTGTGCAGCGGCGGCTGGCCGAGGCGGCCCGGCTGGGCTTCACCCACGCCCTCGTCCCCGCCGATCCGGGCAAGGTGCCCAGCGGGATGAAGGTGCTGGAGGTCTCGGACATAGGCGAGGCCCTCCGGGTGCTGCCCAAGCGCCCCCGCCGGGAGCCGGCCGGAGGGACGGGCCGGGAGGCGAGCCAGAGGACCACTCCCGAATAGGCTGGGCGCCAGTAGACTTTCCCTGGTCCCGCCCGCACGTACGCTCCGCCGCACACCAAAGCGCGCGACGCGCACGGCGTGCACGACGGCGCGTACGCGACAGCAGGGCGGCCCGCGGCACCGTTGACCTTGCGACCGGAGGAGTGCAGTGGCAGCCAACGACCGGGCATCGGGCCCCGGCAAGTCCGGAGGCGCCTCCGGTGGCTCCGGGGTCGACGGGCTGATGCGCACGCTGAGCGCCGTCGCGCCCGGCACGGCCCTGCGTGACGGCCTGGAGCGCGTTCTCCGCGGCAACACCGGCGGGCTCATCGTCCTCGGCATGGACAAGACCGTCGAGTCGATGTGCACCGGCGGATTCGTCCTCGACGTGGAGTTCACGGCCACCCGCCTGCGCGAGCTGTGCAAGCTGGACGGCGCGCTGATCATCGACAAGGACATCAGCAAGATCGTGCGGGCGGGCGTCCAGCTCTACCCCGACGCGTCGATCCCCACCGAGGAGACCGGCACCCGCCACCGCACCGCGCAGCGCGTCTCCATCCAGTCGGGCTTCCCCGTGGTCTCCGTCAGCCAGTCGATGCGGCTGATCGCCCTGTACGTGGGCGGAGAGCGCCGCGTCCTGGAGGAGTCCGGCGCGATCCTCTCCCGCGCCAACCAGGCGCTGGCCACCCTGGAGCGCTACAAGCTCCGCCTGGACGAGGTGGCCGGCACCCTGTCCGCCCTGGAGATCGAGGACCTGGTCACCGTCCGGGACGTCACCGCCGTCTCCCAGCGGCTGGAGATGGTCCGCCGCATCGCCACGGAGATCGCGGAGTACGTGGTCGAGCTCGGCACCGACGGCCGGCTGCTCTCCCTCCAGCTCGACGAGCTGATCGCGGGCGTCGAGCCCGAACGGGAGCTGGTCGTGCGGGACTATGTCCCCGAGCCGACCGCCAAGCGCACGCGTACGGTCCCCGAGGCCCTCTCCGAGCTGGACTCCCTCTCCCACGCCGAGCTCCTCGAACTGCCCATCGTCGCCCGCGCCCTGGGCTACAGCGGCTCCCCCGAGACGCTGGACTCCGCCGTCTCGCCGCGCGGCTACCGGCTGCTGGCGAAGGTGCCCCGGCTGCCGGGCGCCATCATCGAGCGGCTCGTGGACCACTTCGGCGGGCTCCAGAAGCTTCTCGCTGCCAGCGTGGACGACCTCCAGACGGTCGATGGTGTCGGCGAGGCGCGGGCGCGGTCGGTGCGCGAGGGGCTTTCGCGGCTGGCGGAGTCGTCGATCCTGGAGCGGTACGTCTAGGCTGCGCCGGGCTTTGCCGGGCAGCTGCGGGCCGCATGTGGCTGGTCGCGCTTCCCCGCGCCCCTTCGGGCGCGGGCCGTCCGCTCAGGCCTTCTCGAGGACGAACTCCGTGCGGTCGGTGACCCCGGCGACCTTCACCTCGACCCGGTAGGTCCCGGCCGCCGCGGCCGAGGCGCCGGAGGGCGTGGCGCACTGCGGGGCGCTGCGCCTGCGGTCCCACTCCACGGTGCGCTTGGTCTCGCCGGAGCCCGGCACCTCGAAGAGCACCGCGCCGGCGCCCCGGGGGCAGTCGCCGGAGTTCCAGACGTGCTCCTCGCCCTTGTCGTCGGTGATGACGAACATGGCGGCGGTCGGCCCGAAGTTCACCTTGCAGGCGCTGCCGCCGGAGTTCTTCACGACGAGTTCGAACTTGGGCTTCTCGTCCGGCCGGTAGGAGTCCTTGACGCTGCGCACGCTCAGCCGCACCGAACCCGGTGTGCAGTCGGGCAGGCTCGACCCGGCCGCCACCGGCTTGCTGTCGCCGGGCACGGTCACCGCCAGCCCGGGGCCACCGCCGAAGCCACCGCCCGCGCCGTTCGCGCCGCCCGCGCCACCGCCCGCCCCGGAACCGCCGCCGCTCCCGGCACGGTCGCCGGAGCCGCCGCCAGCACCGCCGGTGGATCCGCCGCCGCCCGAATCGCCACGCCCGCCCGGTCGTTGACCGATGTGCGGTCCCGATGGCGTCGGGCCGGGAGTGATCGTGGCGTCCGCCGTGGGCGCCTGGCCGTTCTTGGCTCCCTCGCTCTGATCGCCCTCGGAACCGCCGCCGTCACCGCCCATGGCGAGGAACCAGATGACGACGAGCACCAGAAGTCCGAGCATGCCAAGCGCAACTGCCCTCCGCCGCCAGTAGATGGAGGAAGGAAGCGGCCCGATCGGATTGCGCAGAGATCCCACGCGAAAACTCTACGAGAGATCGGCCGGGGGACCAGCCAGTACCCGCCGTAGGAGTGCCTGCTTTTCCCATCATCTGCCCGCAACCGGGGCCGTGGTGACGGTCCGCCCGGTCACCGGCACGGTCCGCGAGCGTTCGTACGGCTCGGCGGAGGGCCGGCCGGAAGGCTCGTCAGGAGGTCTGTTCCCACTCGGTCTTGTGCCCGAACCCCCGGCCGTTGTCGACCAGCCGCAGCCAGTCCGGGCGCAGCTCCCACAGCCCGGTGCGCTCCATCGCCTGCCGCAGCCGGTCGGTCCGCTCCACGTACGGGAAGCGCGTGCTGTACGCGTGCCAGGCGGCCTCGCGGTCGGCGCCCTCCAGGAGGCGGCAGGTGCCACGGCCCTGGACGCCGGTGAGCGAGGTCCAGTCCTGTCCGTCGCGCTGTGCGGTGAAGGCGACCCGGCCGTCGCCGGCGAGCAGGGCGCGGCCGTGACGGGTGGTGGTGGAGGTGACGAAGAGGAGCGTGGGAAGCGACGGAACGGACTCACCGGGCTCGACCGCGTAGGGCGCGGAGAGCGCGTACAGCACGGCGCACGCCTGCGGACCGTCCTCGTCCACGTAGGCCAGGGTCAGGGTCGTGTGCGCGTCGAGAGCTTCCCCGATCTCGGCGGGCGGCGAGTGCTGTGTGAACGGTGTGAGCGGACGTTCTGTCGGGTCGGTCATGGGATCAGCCTAGGAAGCACGGGGCCGGTCGGCGGTGGCGGCACTCACTCGATCGGGGCGGCCCGGGGCGCGCGTGGCCGACGCGGGCCCCAGCCGTTTCGCCGCTCCGCGCGGTCGTGCCAGGATCGGAAGTGCCATGACTGCGATGCCTGCCACCACGCCTCAGACGTCCACCCTGTTGCACGCCCCGGTGATCGACTGGTTCTCCGTGCACGCCCGTGATCTGCCCTGGCGCCGCCCGGAGGCCGGGCCGTGGGGGGTGATGGTCAGCGAGTTCATGCTCCAGCAGACCCCCGTGAGCCGGGTGCTGCCGGTGTACGAGCAGTGGCTGGCCCGCTGGCCGCGCCCGGCCGATCTGGCGGCCGAGCCGCCCGGCGAGGCGGTGCGCGCCTGGGGGCGGCTGGGCTATCCGCGCCGGGCGCTGCGGCTGCACGCCGCCGCCTCGGCGATCGCCGAGCGGCACGGCGGCGAGGTGCCGAGCGATCACGCGAAGCTGCTGGCGCTGCCGGGCGTCGGCGAGTACACGGCGGCGGCCGTGGCGTCCTTCGCCTACGGGCAGCGGCACGCGGTCCTCGACACCAACGTCCGCCGGGTCTTCGCGCGGGCGGTGACCGGCACCCAGTACCCGCCGAACGCCACGACCGCCGCCGAGCGCCGGCTCGCCCGCGCTCTGCTGCCCGAGGAGGAGCCGGTGGCCGCCCGCTGGGCCGCCGCCACGATGGAGCTGGGCGCGCTGGTCTGCACGGCCCGTACGCCCTCGTGCGACAGCTGCCCCATCGCTGCCGAGTGCGCGTGGCTGGCCGCCGGGTCGCCCGCCCACGACGGGCCGCCGCGCCGGGGCCAGACGTACGCGGGCACCGACCGGCAGGTGCGGGGCAAGCTGCTGGCGGTGCTGCGCGAGGCGATCGTGCCGGTGCCGCAGGCCGCGCTGGACGCGGTGTGGCACGAGCCGGTGCAGCGGGCGCGGGCGCTGGACGGGCTCGTGGCCGACGGACTGGTCGAGCCGCTGGCGGACGGTCGTTACCGGCTGCCGCTGACGTAACGGCCGCGCGCCACGTGTACGGCTGTGCGCACAGCCGTACACACAGCCGTCATACAGCGCTCACAAAGCCATCGTCGTGAGCCGCCTCCGCCTTGCTTCCGAAACGGACAGAGCCGGTCTTTCTTTGATCTATTCCTCCGGCTGTTACACAACCTATGGATAGCTGTGCCACAGCCGACGGGCTCTCGCACATCGCGTCGCAACAGCTCCTCCGTAGCGTCCTACCCGTGCTGGAGGACCACCAGCGTGGCGCGGGGAACGCGAGTGGATTGGAGGCTGCGGTTATGGCGGGCAGCAGCGGCAAGGTGCTGGACTTCGAGGAGTACGTGCGCAACCGTCAGGACGCCCTCCTGCGCAGTGCCCGGCGTCTCGTCCCGGACCCCATCGACGCGCAGGACCTGCTCCAGACCGCGCTCGTGCGCACCTACGGCCGCTGGGACGGGATAGCGGACAAGTCGCTGGCCGACGCCTACCTCCGCCGCGTCATGATCAACACTCGTACGGAGTGGTGGCGCGCCCGCAAGCTCGACGAGGTGCCCACCGAGCAGCTCCCCGACGCCAGCGTCGAGGACGGCACGGAGCAGCACGCCGACCGCGCGCTGCTGATGGACATCCTCGGGGTCCTCGCGCCCAAGCAGCGCAGCGTCGTCGTGCTGCGACACTGGGAGCAGATGAGCACCGAGGAGACCGCGGAGGCGCTCGGTATGTCGACCGGGACGGTCAAGAGCACGCTGCACCGCGCGCTGGCCCGGCTGCGTCAGGAGCTGGAGAGCCGGGACCTGGACTTCCACGCCCTCGAGCGCGTCGATCGGGGGCAGGAACGGTGCGCCGCCTGAAGCGCGCCGCCGGCTTCGGGCCGGCGATGATCACCGGTGGAGCGGTCACCGCGATGGCCGCTGCCGCCGGTCTTCTGCTTGCCGGCTGCGGGACGAGCAGTGACGGGGTGCGCAAGGAGGGGCCGGCGCAGAACCAGCCCGCCGCGAAGGCGGCCTCGCGTACGCCCGCGCCGACCGCGACCCCGGCCCAGAAGATCGACGCGATCAAGCTGATCAAGGCCGATCCCAAGGTCAGCGATCAGATCAAGAAGAACCTCAAGCCCTGCGTCAAGGACCAGTACCCCGTCGACGTCACCTACGGCCAGCTCACCGGGAGCGACCGTACCGATGTGGTGGTGAACGTGCTGACGTGCGGGGACTCCCTCGGCATCGGCTCGTATGTGTACCGTCCCAAGGGGGACTCGTACGAGAATGTGTTCACGGTCGAGCAGTCGCCCGTGTACGCGGACATCGACCGCCGGGATCTCACGATCACCAAGCAGGTCTACGGCCCGGGTGACGCGGTCTGCTGCCCCTCGGGGGTCGACGTCCTGACGTACCACTGGTCGGACGGCACGTTCCACGAGACCGGCCGTACCCACACCGACTACAACAAGGCCGGCAACACCGGCAAGGTGCCGAGCGAAGGATCGGAGGGCTGAGAGCGGCGTGGCCGATACGCATGTGCTTTTCGTCGAGGACGACGACGTCATCCGCGAGGCGACGCAGCTCGCGCTGGAGCGCGACGGCTTCATGGTCACGGCGGTGCCGGACGGCCTGCTGGGGCTGGAGAGCTTCCGGGCCAAGCAGCCGGACATCGCCCTGCTCGATGTGATGGTTCCGGGCCTGGACGGGGTCAGCCTGTGCCGCCGGATCCGTGACGAGTCCACCGTCCCCGTGATCATGCTGTCCGCGCGTGCCGACTCCATCGACGTCGTGCTGGGCCTGGAGGCCGGCGCCGACGACTATGTGACCAAGCCCTTCGACGGCGCCGTGCTCGTCGCCCGCATCCGGGCCGTGCTGCGCCGCTTCGGGCACGCCAGCGGCGCCGGGGGCAACTCCGCGACCGAGGAGCCCCAGGGCATCGAGGGCGGGGTGCTGCGCTTCGGCGATCTGGAGGTCGACACGGAGGGCATGGAGGTCCGCAAGGCGGGCACGCCCGTTGCCCTGACCCCCACCGAGATGCGGCTGCTGCTGGAGTTCTCGAGCTCGCCCGGCACGGTCCTCTCCCGCGACCGGCTGCTGGAGCGCGTGTGGGACTACGGCTGGGGCGGCGACACCCGGGTCGTGGACGTCCATGTGCAGCGACTGCGCGGCAAGATCGGCCAGGACCGCATCGAGACGGTCCGTGGCTTCGGCTACAAGCTCCGGGGCTGAGGCCCCGGTGATCGTCCCGGCCGGCTCGTTCGTGTCGGAGAGCCCGGTCGTGTCAGGGTGAAGTCGTGGTGAAGCTCGCTCTGCGCAGTGGCCTGCGCTGGAAGGTCAGTCTGGCCATCGCCTGCGTCGGCGCGCTCGTCGCCGTCGCGCTCAGTCTCGTCGTCCACAACGCGGCCCGTGTCTCCATGCTCAACAGCAGCCGCGACCAGATGGACGACCGGGTCCAGATCGCCCAGCGCTACTACGAGTCCACCGGCGGCAAACGGATGCTGCGCGCCCAGGTCAACGACCCGGCGCTGCCCAAGCAGCTGCGCGAGGCCGCCGAGCTCGGGCTGCGCGCCACCTACCTCCAGGACAACGGCTCCGGAGCACCCGAGGTGTGGGCCTCCACCCCGCTGCGCGACGGCAAGATCCTCTCGATCCACACCCGGTTCAAGGACCGCTACGACATCCTCAACGACCTCGACCGGGCCCTGATCATCGGCTCCGTCTCCGTCGTCCTCGGCGGCACCGCGCTGGGCATCCTCGTCGGCGGCCAGCTCTCCCGGCGGCTGCGCAAGGCCGCCACGGCCGCCCGTAAGCTCGCGGAGGGCGAGTCGGACATCCGGGTGCGCGACGCCATCGGCGGCCGGGTGCGCGACGAGACCGACGACCTCGCCCGGGCCGTCGACGGCATGGCCGAGGCGCTCCGCGACCGGCTGGAGGCCGAGCGCCGCGTCACCGCCGACATCGCCCATGAGCTGCGCACCCCGGTCACGGGGCTGCTCACCGCAGCGGAGCTGCTGCCGCCGGGCCGGCCCACCGAGCTCGTACGCGACCGGGCGCAGGCCATGCGCACACTGGTCGAGGACGTCCTGGAGGTCGCCCGGCTGGACGGCTTCGCCGAGCGGGCGGAGATGCAGGACATCGAGCTGGGCGAGTTCGTCCAGCGCCGGGTGCGGGCGGCGGCCCCGGAGGCCGAGGTGAGCGTCCTGCGGACGGCGTACGTCTCCACCGACCCGCGCCGCCTGGAGCGCATCCTGGGCAATCTGCTGGCCAACGCCGCCAAGCACGGCAAGGGCCCGGTCGAGGTCACGGTGGAGGGCCGGGTGCTGCGCGTGCGCGACCACGGCCCCGGCTTCCCGGAGGAGCTGCTGCGGGAGGGCCCGAGCCGCTTCCGTACGGGCAGCGAGGACCGCGCGGGCAAGGGCCACGGCCTGGGCCTGACCATCGCGGCCGGCCAGGCCAGGGTCCTCGGCGCCCGGCTGACCTTCCGCAACGCGGACCCGGTGGTCGAGGGCGGCAGCGGTGCGATCGCGGTGCTGTGGCTGCCGGAGTCGTCACCGACGAGTACGAGCAGCTTTCCGGTGATCAGCGTCTGATCGGCGCGTCTTCCGAGGCGTCGGTCAGAGCTCGCCGCCGCGCGCACCCATGAAGGCGACCGGGTCGACGGCGGAGCCGTAGTCCGGCGTCGTGCGGATCTCGAAGTGGAGATGGGGGCCGCTGGAGTTGCCGGTGGAGCCGGACAGGCCGATGTCCTGGCCGGTCATGACCTGCTGGCCCACGGAGACCCGCACCGAGGACATGTGGGCGTACTGCGAGTACTGGCCGTCCGCGTGCTTGATCACGACGGCGTTGCCGTACGCGGGGCCGTCGCCGCCACCGTTGGGGCCGGCCTTGACGACCGTACCGGCGTGGACGGCCTTCACGGACGTACCGGAGTCCACGACCAGGTCCTGGCCGCTGTGCTTGTTGGCCCACATGCTGCCGGCCTTACCGAACGGCTGGCCGATCTGATAGCCCTCGACGGGGTGCACCCAGGCGTTGGCGCGGCTGCGCGAGGCCTCGGCCTCCTTACGGGCGTCCTCGGCCCGCTTCCGGGCCTCGTCGGCGCGCTTGGCGGCCTCCTGCTTGTCCTGCTCGGCCGCCTTCAGCTGCGTCTCGGCCTGCGCGTGCAGCGCGCCGCTGAGCGACGCGGCGGACTCGAAGGCGGGGAGGACACCGACCGAGGCGGGCGCGTCGGCCGCGAGCGCGACCCCGGAACCGAGCGCGACCGACGCCCCGAGCCCGGCTGCCGCGAGAGCGGCGGTGCGGACGCGGATAACGGTCTTGCTCGAGTTACGGAAAGCGGTGCGCTTCGGCTTCGGCATACGGGAAAACCTCCGGAAAAAGAACAGGTCCCGGCCGTCGGACCGGGATCACCATTCCTTGGTAACCCGCGTCCGGTGGTGCTGACAAAGCGCGCTGCTACTAGCGCGGGTCGTAATACGGAAAATGATCTTGGAGGTGGTGGGCGAGCCTCTCCGGAGGTGAATCGGGCGTTTCCTCCCGCGAGGGTTTCCACTATCCGGCTTAGTGGCGGCGAAACGGCCTGTGGGTCTTGTCACCGCGCCGGGACTTACGGCCCTATGGATTCCGGGACCAAAGTCCCGGCGGTGACGGTACGCTCCGGGTCAGCGCACGCACACGGACCGTGCGGGCGGGAACGGGCGGGGGTATCACGGTGGGCTTCGACGACATCGAGCTGTCGGACGCGGTCCGGGCCATACGCGACGGCCTGACCGACGCGGCGGCGGCCGGGGCCGGGGAGGACCTGACCTTCGACGTGGGCGAGATCGCCATGGAGTTCACGGTCGAACTGCGACGGGACGTGAAGGGCCGGGGCGGCGTGAAGGCCTGGGTCGTCGACGCGGGCACGGACGCGTCCCGGGGCTCGACGCGGACCCACAAGGTCGCCTTCAAGCTGACCCCGAAGGACCGCCGCACGGGCGAGGGCTGGAAGGTCGGCAACGACAGGCCGGCGGGGCTTTCGGGGTTCGGGCTCGTGGACGAGCAGTGACCTTGCAGGTCCGGTCGGTCGAGGACCGGTTGGTGGCGGTGCTGGGCGCGCGGCAGGGCAGCGGGGTGCTGCTGACGTCTCGGCTGGTGCTGACGGCGGCGCATGTGCTCGGCCGCGACCCGTTCGCGACGGTCGCGGTGCCCGGCGAGCGCCGAGCAGCGCATTGCGAGATCGTCTGGTCCGGGGACCCCCGGCACTGCGATGCCGCTCTCCTGCACGCCGAACGCGACCTCGTACCGGCGAGCAGCCTGCCGCCGCTGCGCTGCGGCGCGCTCACCGGCCGCGAGGCCGTGCGCGGGTGTCAGGTGTTGGGCTTTCCGCAGGTCCAGCGGTTCAGGGGGGACCAGCTGGAGGCCGCACAGGTCCTGGGGACCCTCATGCCCGTGTCGGGCCGGCTGCGCGGCCGCTACGTGCTGCACAGCGACCACCATCCCCCGCGTGGCGACTCCCCGTGGGCGGGGTTGTCCGGCGGGCCCGTCTTCTCGGGGCCCGTACTCCTCGGCATAGCCGTCGAGGACCCTGCGGGCTGGGAGCACTCCACGATCGACACCCTTCCCTTCAGCACGCTGCGGGACAACGTCAGCTTCACCGTCGCCCTGGAACGGCACTGGCCCGACGCGCCCGTGCTGGAGGAGTTACGCAGTGCCGACCCGGCCGACCTCCGCCACGAGTCGCTGTACGCCAAGGCCGTCAAGGCCCGCTACAGCCGTATGGAGGTCTTCGGCCTCGACGACCTGGGCAGCAATGAGAACAGCTGGGACCTGGACACGGCGTATCTGAGCCTGGAGGCGCTGGCTCCGGGCGGCGCGAATCGTTCGGACAGCGCGTACCTCCGTCCTGAGCCTCAGCGGATCGAGGAACTGCTGGGCTCACGGCCACGTACCGTCCTGCGCGGCGAGGCCGGGGCGGGGAAGACCACGCTCGTGTGGTGGCTGGCCTCCCACGCCGCCTGCCGGACCCTGCCCGAGGAACTGGACGGCCTCAACGGCCTGATCCCCTTTGTGATCCCCATGCGCAGCCTCGCCGCGCGGGGCATCGCCACCCCCACCCCCGCCCTGCTGCCCACCATCGCCCAGCTGCAGGTGGACGAGGCGCCCAGCGGCTGGGCCGGCCGCGTTCTGGAGGCGGGGCGAGCCCTGCTCCTCGTCGACGGCCTGGACGAACTCCCGCAGACCGAGCGCGGCCTCGCCCGCAAGTGGCTCGCCGACCTGCTGCGGATGTACCCGGACACCCGTTGCCTGGTGACCGTACGGCCGCGCGCGGTCGGCAACGCCTGGCTGGAGTCCGAGGGCTTCGAAGAGCTGCAGCTCCTGCCCATGAGCAACGGCGACATCCAGTCCTTCGTGGCCGCCTGGCACAAGGCCGCCCGCCTGGAGTGCGACGGCTACGCCGATGGGCTGCGCGCCGAGAACGAACGCGCCCGCCTCACCGCCCTCGAACGCGACCTCGCCCAGGAGTTCCAGCGCAACGCGGGCCTGCGCGACCTGGCCCGTACGCCGCTGCTGTGCGCGGTGATCTGCGCCCTCCACCGGCGGCGTCAGGGCCTCCTCCCCCGCACCCGCTGGCACCTCTACGAGGCCGCGCTGGCCATGCTGCTGGGCAATCGCGACGCCCACCGCCGCATCGGCACCCCCGAGGGCATCGACCTCACGGTCGAGGACAGCCGGCAACTGCTCCAGCGCATCGCGGTGTGGCTGGTGCGCAACGGCCGGGCCGAGCTCTCGCGGGAGCAGGCGGCGCGGCAGCTCGAACACGCGATGAAGGGCTTGCGCAGGGTCCGTGAGCAGGGCTCGGCGGGGCAAGTCCTGACGCACCTCCTGAATCGGAGCGGGCTGCTGCAGGAACGCACCACGGATTCCCTCCAGTTCATCCACCGCACCTTCCAGGACTACCTGGCGGCCAAGGAGTTCCAGGACAGCGATTCCCTCGACGAACTGCTGGGGCATGCGGACGAAGAGCAATGGCAGGACGTGCTCCGGCTGGTCATCGGCCATTGCGGGCGTGGGGAGAGCAAGCGGGTCATCGCAGGGTTGATCGCGGCCGGTGACTCGGCGGACGGGCGGAAGGCTCAGTGGTCGCTGCGCACGCTGGCGGCGGAGTGCGCGATCAGCGCGGTGTACCTGGACGACGAACAGCACGAGGAGATCTGGGAAGGGGTCAAGGAGCTCGGGCCGCCGACTACGGAGCAGGAGGTGGAGCTCCTTTCCTCCCTCGGGCCGGATGTCCTCCCGGTGCTGCCAGGGCCCGAAAGGCTGGCCGCCGAACCGGCACAACACGTCGCGAGCGTGCTCGGCTCGCTCGGGGACGCGGCCCTGCCGCTCCTCAAGCGTTACGGACAGCACGAATCAGAGATGGTGCGGCGCCGGGTGACGGACGCGTGGGAAGGCAGCGAGGCTCGGGCTTTCGCGGAGCAGGTCCTCGCGAACATGCGGCTGGACGACATCCGGCTCGTCGTCTCCTCGGCGGAGGCGCTCGCCCAGATCCCGCTCCTCGGCCCCGTCGGCTCCATGTCCATTGCGGGCAGCCATACGGCGGACAGCATCGGCCGGTCCCTGGCCGGCCGTTCTTTGAGGTCCTTGAGCCTCGCCAATAATCCTGTCGCGGCCGATCTCGATTTCATCCGCGATCATCCGGAGATCCAGATCCTGAGGATTTCCGGCTGCCGGAGGCTGCGAGACATAGATGCCCTGTCGGGATCGAAACTTCAGCGCCTGACGCTGGACGCGACATTCCTTCCGATCACCGCACTGAATACCATCGCCACATTACCGGCGCTCAGCACCCTGGAGCTATTGGACCTGCCGCCCGAGAACGGGGGGAGAATTCCTCCGTTACCCCCGGGGATATCCGTTCTCGAAGTTTCCCAGCAAGGGGCCCGGGTGTGGTTGGACGGCATCGCGGCTCAGGGAAACCTCAGCGTCTTGCGCATCGGATCGCATCTCGCTTCCCCGGCAGAGCTCGGCGAGCTGACGGACCTGAGCCAGTTGCAGAGCCTCAGCCTCCGCGTCAAAACGTCCGCCGACCTCGCCGAGGTGGAACCGCTTCGCCAGGTGCGCTCACTCCGTCTTACGCTCACCGAGGACCTCAAAGTGGGCGCCGGACTGTTCCGGGTCTTCCCCGGCCTCAACGAACTGGCCCTCACGGGGGCCATCCCAGGCCGCATCGAACTGAACCTTTCCGGCTGGCCCGCATCACAGGGACCGCTGGAGGTGCGGACCAGAGAACTTCAAGAGCTGATAGTGACCGGCTCCGGGCACCCCGGCGACCCCTTCACCATCAGAACCCGCATGGATCGCTGACCCCTACTCCCCCACCGCCAGCTTCACCCCGAACCCCAGGATCGCCGCCCCCGTCACCCGGTCCATGAGCCGCCGCGCCGCCGGCTTCCGCAGCCAGTCCCGCAGCGCGCGGGCGAAGCCCACCAGCACCGCCGCCCACAGCACACCCAGCACCGCGTGCACGGACGTCAGCGCCAGCCCCATCAGGAAATGCGGTGCCGACGCCGGTATGAACTGCGGCAGCACCGCGACGTAGAAGACGCCCATCTTCGGGTTGAGCAGGTTGGTGACCAGCCCCTGCCGCCAGCCGGCGGCGAAGCCGCCCGGGGCGGCGGGCTCGGCGGGCTCCGTCGAGGCCGCCTCCGCCGTGGCACGGCCACGCGCCTCCCACAGCATCCGCGCGCCCATCCACAGCAGGTACGCCGCCCCCGCCCAGCGCAGCGTCTCGTAGGCGAGGCGGGAGGCCGCCAGGAGGGCCGTCACACCGGCCGAGCTGAGGGCGCCCCAGCACAGGGTGCCGGTCTGGATGCCGAGGACGACGCCCCAGGCGCGGCGCTGCTCGCCGCGGGCGGCGGTGCGGAGGATGAGGGCGGTGTCCAGGCCCGGGGTGATGGTGAGGAGCCCTACGACCAGGGCGAACGACCACAGTGCAGTGATGACCATGGAGTGCCAGCGTAATCAGCCGATGATCGGCAGACCATGCTTCGGCGCCCGCGATATCCGAAAACGGGTCGGCCCCGGGCCGTCTTCCGACGGTCCCGGGGCCGACCCACTGGTCGCTGTGCGACCCCTTACGCGTCCTTCGACAGGTTCGGGCCCGCGCCACCGGCGGCGGACTCGACCGGCGGGGTGTCGGGCAGGGCCGACTTCTCCTCGCCGCGGAAGGTGAACTTCTTCTCCTCACCCTCGCCCTCGATGCCGACGACCACGATGTGGCCGGGGCGCAGCTCGCCGAAGAGGATCTTCTCGGAGAGGATGTCCTCGATCTCGCGCTGGATGGTCCGGCGCAGCGGGCGGGCGCCCAGGATCGGGTCGTAGCCCTTCTTGGCCAGGAGCAGCTTGGCGTCCGCGCTGAGCTCGATGCCCATGTCGCGGTCCTTCAGCCGCTCGTCCACCTTGGCGATCATCAGGTCGACGATCTGGATGATGTCTTCCTCGGACAGCTGGTGGAAGACCACCGTGTCGTCGACACGGTTGAGGAACTCGGGCCGGAAGTGCTGCTTGAGCTCCTCGTTGACCTTGGCCTTCATCCGCTCGTAGCCGGTCTTGACGTCGCCCTGGGCAGCGAAGCCCAGGTTGAAGCCCTTGGAGATGTCCCGGGTGCCGAGGTTCGTCGTCATGATGATGACGGTGTTCTTGAAGTCGACCACTCGGCCCTGGGAGTCGGTCAGGCGACCGTCCTCCAGGATCTGCAGCAGCGAGTTGAAGATGTCCGGGTGGGCCTTCTCGACCTCGTCGAAGAGGACCACCGAGAACGGCTTGCGGCGGACCTTCTCCGTCAGCTGGCCGCCCTCTTCGTAGCCCACGTATCCGGGCGGGGAGCCGAAGAGACGCGAGACGGTGTGCTTCTCGCTGAACTCCGACATGTCGAGGGAGATCAGCGCGTCCTCGTCGCCGAAGAGGAATTCGGCGAGCGTCTTGGACAGCTCCGTCTTACCGACACCCGAGGGGCCGGCGAAGATGAACGATCCGCCGGGACGCTTCGGGTCCTTGAGGCCCGCGCGGGTGCGCCGGATGGCCTGGGAGAGCGCCTTGATGGCGTCCTTCTGGCCGATGACGCGCTTGTGGAGCTCGTCCTCCATGCGCAGCAGGCGGGAGGACTCCTCCTCCGTCAGCTTGAAGACCGGGATGCCGGTGGCGGTGGCGAGGACCTCGGCGATCAGCTCGCCGTCGACCTCGGCGACGACGTCCATGTCGCCGGCCTTCCACTCCTTCTCCCGCTTGGCCTTGGCGGCCAGCAGCTGCTTCTCCTTGTCGCGGAGGGAAGCGGCCTTCTCGAAGTCCTGCGAGTCGATCGCGGACTCCTTCTCGCGGCGCACGTCGGCGATCTTCTCGTCGAACTCGCGGAGGTCCGGCGGCGCGGTCATCCGGCGGATGCGCATCCGGGAGCCGGCCTCGTCGATCAGGTCGATGGCCTTGTCCGGCAGGAAGCGGTCCGAGATGTAGCGGTCGGCCAGGGTGGCGGCCTGGACCAGCGCCTCGTCGGTGATGGAGACGCGGTGGTGGGCCTCGTAGCGGTCGCGCAGACCCTTGAGGATCTCGATGGTGTGCGGCAGCGACGGCTCGGCGACCTGGATGGGCTGGAAGCGGCGCTCGAGGGCGGCGTCCTTCTCCAGGTGCTTGCGGTACTCGTCGAGCGTGGTGGCACCGATGGTCTGGAGCTCACCGCGGGCCAGCATCGGCTTGAGGATGCTGGCGGCGTCGATCGCGCCCTCGGCGGCGCCCGCACCGACGAGGGTGTGGAGCTCGTCGATGAACAGGATGATGTCGCCGCGGGTGCGGATCTCCTTGAGGACCTTCTTCAGGCGCTCCTCGAAGTCACCGCGGTAGCGGGAGCCGGCGACCAGGGCGCCGAGGTCGAGGGTGTAGAGGTGCTTGTCCTTGAGGGTCTCGGGCACCTCGCCCTTGACGATGGCCTGGGCCAGGCCCTCGACGACGGCGGTCTTGCCGACGCCGGGCTCGCCGATGAGGACCGGGTTGTTCTTGGTACGGCGGGACAGCACCTGCATGACCCGCTCGATCTCCTTCTCGCGCCCGATGACCGGGTCGAGCTTGGACTCGCGAGCGGCCTGCGTGAGATTGCGGCCGAACTGGTCCAGGACGAGCGAGGTCGAGGGGGTGCCCTCGGCCGGGCCGCCGGCGGTGGCGGCTTCCTTGCCCTGGTAGCCGGAGAGCAGCTGGATGACCTGCTGCCGCACCCGGTTCAGGTCGGCACCCAGCTTGACCAGGACCTGGGCGGCGACGCCCTCGCCCTCACGGATCAGGCCGAGCAGGATGTGCTCCGTGCCGATGTAGTTGTGGCCGAGCTGGAGGGCCTCGCGGAGCGACAGCTCCAGGACCTTCTTGGCACGGGGGGTGAAGGGGATGTGGCCGGACGGAGCCTGCTGGCCCTGCCCGATGATCTCCTCCACCTGCTGGCGGACCGCCTCGAGCGAAATCCCGAGGCTCTCCAGGGCCTTAGCGGCGACACCCTCACCCTCGTGGATCAGGCCCAGGAGGATGTGCTCGGTGCCGATGTAGTTGTGGTTGAGCATCCGGGCTTCTTCCTGAGCCAGGACGACAACCCGCCGCGCGCGGTCGGTGAACCTCTCGAACATCGTTAATCGCTCCTCAGAGCGGTCAGGCAGTTAGGGGTCGGTCCCCTCCCTGTCCTTCCGCATGCTAGTCCCGCTGGGCGGGACAGCTCATTCCAACTGCCGACACCCGTCCTTGGCCTCCTGCCCCGAACAGCCGACATCTGCTCCAACCTGATGGTGGGAGACGATGTTCCCGCAGGCCAGGCATATACGCCCACCATCAGTACGCCCACGGCGAACGCCCACCTGGGCCGACACGCCTGCCCCCGGTCCGGCCACCACCCCTGGTGGCGCGCTCCGGGGCCCGTCGCACCGCCTCTCCCCTCGGAGAATGTCTTACCCGCAAGCACTGACAGTCCATGCGGCGCACCCCCTGTGCATCCGCTACGGGCGAACACCCCCGCACCACCGGGCGCGCCTGTGCGCTCCGCCCGTGTTATACGCGGAGTGTTCAACCGTCCACAGCGCGTAACCTCTGGGGTCTTCCACAGTTGCACCGTTCATGACGGTAGTCCTCCCGCGCCCCTGCCGCCCCTCGGACGAATCGCTCCCGCCGGGAGCGCCTGGTCCGCGGGATCCGGGCACACGGCGCCGCTGGCGCCAGTGGTACGAGTGCGTGCTCGGCTGGCCGACGGGGCCGACCGCGGGCGGGCGGCCCGTGGAGCTGCTCACCGGGGTCCGGTTCGACGCCCTGGGGATGCCGGCGGACGCCGGTCGCGCGGTGCTCGGGCGGGTTCCCTCAACCGGCCCGGTCACCCTGGACCGGCGGAGCCGGACGATGTGGTTCCTGACCGCCGTGGGCACCGCCGACGAGCTGCCGGGGCTGCTCGGCTGGCTGGAGTGGGGCGGGGTGGCCCTGGAGCTGACCGCCCTGGGCACGGGCGGCCGGATCGTCGCTCCGGCTCCCGTCGGCGCCGGAGCCCGCCCGGATCCCGGCGGGGCCGGGGAGCGCGGCCGGCGCGGCCGCTCCGGCCGGGCCGGTCGGTGCGGCCCGTACGGCTCCCAGGAGGGCGCCGAGGCCGTCTGGGTGCGACCTCCCGAGCCGGGGTGCGAGGTGGAGCCGACGCTGCCGGTGGTCGGCGTGGCCGGCAGCGGTGGCGCCCCCGATCTCGTGCGGCTCGTGGGCGCGGCGGCCACGGAGTGCCATCGGGCCCGACTGCTGCGCGCCGAGGGGACGCGCAGGGATCAGCCGCCGGGGGATCGCCCGGGAGGAGCGGCGAAGGAGCCGGACGATCAGGCGTTGGCCTTCTCGTACGCCTCGCGGATCTCGGCCGGGACACGGCCGCGGTCGTTGACGCTGTAGCCGTTCTCCTTGGCCCAGGCGCGGATCTTCGCGGTGTCCGGGCTGCCGGCGGCGGCCGTGCGGACCTTGCCACGGGCCGCGGAAGCGCGACCGCCGGTGCGGCGGGCCGCCTTCACATAGTCCTGGAGCGCCTCACGCAGCTTGTCCGCGTTACCGGTCGTGAGGTCGATCTCGTAGGACTTGCCGTCGAGGGCGAACGTCACGGTCTCGTCGGCCTCGCCGCCGTCGAGGTCGTCGACAAGAAGGACCTGAACCTTCTGCGCCACGGGGGATTCCTTTCATCAGCGGAAAAGGATTACGGAGGAATAGCAAACCGCCTTTCCCGGAAAAACACAAACCCTCCGGGAAGGTTCAGCTGGCCTTCCCCGTGGGAACGATGGCTTCCGGGCGTCCGCGATAGGGGCGCGATTCGGACATAGGGACCGCGATCACAGATGCAGAAGCATCCGGCTGTTGCCAAGGGTGTTCGGCTTCACTCGTTCGAGACCCAGGAACTCGGCAACACCCTCGTCATAGGAACGCAGCAGCTCGCTGTAGACATCACCGTCCACCGGCGTCTCCCCGATCTCGACGAAGCCGTGCTTCGCGAAGAAGTCGACTTCGAAGGTGAGGCAGAAAATACGCCGCACCCCGAGCCAGCGCGCGGTCTGGAGCAGCTTGTCCAGTACCTGGTGGCCCACTCCGCCGCCCCGGACATCGGGGTCGACCGCGAGAGTGCGCACCTCCGCGAGGTCTTCCCACATCACGTGGAGAGCACCGCATCCGATGACGGTACCGTCCTCGTCCCGCTCGGCGACCCAGAACTCCTGGATGTCCTCGTAAAGCGTCACCGTCGCTTTGTCGAGCAGGATGCGGTCGCGTACGTAGGCGTTGATGAGCCGGCGGACGGCGGGCACATCGCTGGTGCGGGCCCTGCGGACGGTGACGACTTTAGTTAGAGCGGACATGACCGGACGCTATCGCCCCGGCGCTCCCGGGGTCTCGTCGGGCCCGTCGAGTTGCACGACCCGGATCGCGTCGCGGAGGGCTTCCCGTTGTTCGGCCGACATCATGCCGAAGAAGGCGACGAGAGCGGCGGCGGGGTTGTCGCTGAGCGACCAGGCTTCGTTCATCAGTGCGGCCGAGTAGGCGGCCCGGTTGGAGACCGCCTCATATCGATAGGCGCGGCCTTCGGCTTCCCTGCGGAGCCAGCCCTTCTGATACAGGTTGTCCATTACGGTCATCACGGTCGTGTACGCGATGGACCGTTCCTGCTGAAGGTCTTCCAGGACTTCTCTGACAGTGACCGGCCGGTTCCACTCCCACACGCGCGTCATCACGGCGTCTTCCAGTTCACCCAGGCGTCGAACCACACGCGAATAATAGTGGGAGATGTCGCGAATGCCGGTTTATCGGCGCGCTTCAGCGCGGCAATCCGGGCGGCGAAAAGGGCGTACGTCCCGGGGAATAGCCCCGGGACGTACGCCCCGCGCCCGTTCTGTACGTCGGTGCGTCCGCGTTCTGTACGTCGGTGCGTCCGTACGCGGCGTCCTCAGGCCCCGGCGGGCTTCGAGGACTGCTGGGCGGCGTCCACCCGGGCCAGTGCGGCGTCGACGATGGCGTCTTCCTTCGCCTTGTTCGCACCACCCTGACTCTTGACGATCGTCACGACCAGCGCGGTGAAGGCGATCGCCATCACCACGGGCGGGACCAGCGCGGCGACATAGTCCATGGCCGTCGGCTCCTTCTGGATCGGGGTTTCGCGCCGACTGCGCGACTCGTCCAGATTACGCATCCGCCTTTTCCCCCGGGCCGCCCGGGTGGCGGGCGGCCGGAACAGCGGCGGGCCGGCCGGGTCAGGCCGGGCGGCCCGCCGGGAGGCCGGACGCGGCTCCCGGCGGCGGGGTGGGTTTACGGCGAGGCGGGAACACCTCGCCGGGTGTGGGGATGGGGCGGTCGGGCCGCGGCGGCTTCGGCTGGGGCGCGGCGGGCGGCGGCGTGGGGGCGGGCTTGCCCGGGGGCGCGGGGGCGGGCTTCTCCGGGGGCGTGGCACCGGGCCGGGCGTCGGCCTCGGCGGCGTGCGGGGTGCGGCCGCCCGGGAGCGCGAGCAGGCGCGTACGTAGTGGGAGGGCGCACGAGGAGCGGGGGCGCCCCGGCCCCGGGCGGGCGCCGGGGACGCCCGGCGCGGCGGGGGTGGCCCGGACCGCGGGCCGGGTCCGTACGGCCTGCTCGGCGAGGTGCTCGCAGCGCCGCAGCAGGGCGCGGCGGTGACCGGCCTCGGTGCCGCCCACCGGGAGCGCGCACAGCGAGCGCAGGGCGGCGAGGTCCTCGGAGCCGGGCAGATAGCCGTCCGCGAGGGCGTCCCGGAGCAGCCGCGCGTAGCCGGGCGCGGCACCGGGCAGGGCGGCGCGGTAGCGGGCGAGCTCGGCCAGCAGGAAGGCGCGGAGCCGGCCGGCCTCGTGGTCGGCCTCGGTCATGGCTTCGGCGAGCCGGAGGCAGTCCCGGACCTCGGCGTCCCTTACGGGGCCCGGGCGGGTGGGAACGGAGTCGGGGCGGAGTGCGATGTCGAGGGCACGGCGCAGCACGCGCAGCTCGTCCGCGCTGAACGCCATGCCGCCGCGGGATCCATAGGGCGTGGGCATGGGCCGACTTTAAGTGCTAAGCGGACAAAATTCGCTTAGCTGGTTATTTCGGGCGTGGCACAACGGGTGAGGGCGGGCGGTCAGTACTCGCGGCGGCGGGCGGCGCCCAGGGCTATGGCACCGGCGGAGAGCGCGGTCCCGGAGGTGGTGGCGAGCAGCAGGGTCGCGGAGGCCACGCCGTCGTCCACGGGCCTCTGGCGGGGCGCGGTTCCGGGCGCGTTTCCGGTGATCTCGACGACGATCGGCACGCTGTCGTTGGCCGGATCCGGGTCGGGGGCGTTGTCGAGGTCGATGATCCGGACCCAGCCCTGCGCGCCCTCGACCTTCTTGTCGATACGGATCCGGAAGCGCAGCGTCTCGCGGTCGCCGGGGGCGAAGTCGCCGCCGATGGCGCAGAGGTAGTCGCGGGCGGCCGGGTCGTGCGGGGCGCAGCGGTGGCCGGCGTCGCCGCCGGGGGCGATGGTGGTCCCTTCGGGCGCGGTGACCTCGTAGGCCCGGCGGCTCGCGGCGGCCGGGCCGGGGCCGCCGTTGCGCACGCCGACCTCGACGTCGACCGTCTGACCCACGCGGCCCGCGACCGGGTGGGCGATGGCCTGGTAGTCGGCGGGCGGGGGCGACTGGCCGGCGGCGGCCGCGGTGCCGCCCGTCAGGGCGGCGAGGGTGAGGGCGGCTGCCGCCGCCGCTGTCCGACGCGCCGTTCGCTTCGCCTTCACGCGTGTCCGCCCGCCCTTGGTTCCGGTCCGTCTGCCTCCTGTCAGACCGTCAAGGGCGGTGGTTTGGTTGCATGCGCCGGCCCCACGACCACCGGCCCCGCGACCGCCGTCGCCGCGTCGGCCCCGGATCAGCCCCGCATCATGTTGCGCTCGTAGACCAGCCGCAGACCGATGAGCGTCAGCCACGGCTCGTGCTCGTCGATGACGGACGCCTCGCCCAGGACCAGGGGGGCCAGGCCGCCCGTGGCGATGACGGTGACGTCGTCGGGGTCGTCGGCCAGCTCGCGGGCCATCCGGCTGACGACGCCGTCGACCTGGCCGGCGAAGCCGTAGAGGATGCCGGACTGCATGGCCTCGACGGTGTTCTTGCCGATGACGCTGCGCGGACGGGCGATCTCGATCTTGCGGAGCTGGGCGCCGCGGACGCCCAGGGCCTCCGTGGAGATCTCGATGCCGGGGGCGATCACACCGCCGACGTACTCGCCGCGCGCGCTCACCGCGTCGAACGTCGTCGCCGTGCCGAAGTCGACGACGACGCACGGGCCGCCGTAGAGCTCGACGGCGGCGACCGCGTTGATGATGCGGTCCGCGCCGACCTCCTTGGGCTGGTCCATGAGGATCGGCACGCCGGTCTTCACGCCCGGCTCGACCAGGATGGCGGGGACGTCGCCGTAGTAGCGGCGGGTCACCTCGCGCATCTCGTGGAGCACGGAGGGCACGGTCGAGCAGATGCAGATGCCGTCGATGCCGTCGCCCAGTTCGTCGCCGAGCAGCGGATGGCGGCCCATCAGGCCCTGGAGCAGCACCGCCAGTTCGTCCGCGGTGCGGCGCGGGTCGGTGGAGATGCGCCAGTGCTCGACGATGTCCTCGCCGTCGAACAGGCCGAGGACGGTCTGGGTGTTGCCGACATCGATGGTGAGCAGCATCAGGAGGCCTCCTCGTGGAGGTCCAGGCCGATGTCCAGGATCGGGGAGGAGTGGGTCAGCGAGCCGACGGCCAGGTAGTCGACGCCGGTCTCGGCGTAGGCGCGGGCGTTGGCCAGGGTCAGCCGGCCGGAGGACTCCAGCTTGGCGCGGCCCGCGACGAGCGCGACGGCCTCGCGGGTCTGCTCGACGGTGAAGTTGTCCAGCATGACGAGGTCCGCGCCCTCGGCGAGGACCGGCGGGATCTGGTCGAGCCGGTCCACCTCGACCTCGATGTCCACCTCGGGGAACTCCTGGCGCACGGCCCGGAACGCCTCGGCGACACCGCCGGCGGCGATCACGTGGTTGTCCTTCACCAGCGCGGCGTCGGACAGCGACATGCGGTGGTTGACGCCGCCGCCGCAGCGGACCGCGTACTTCTCCAGCGCGCGCAGACCCACGGTGGTCTTGCGGGTGTCGCGGACGGCGGCGCCGGTGCCCTCCAGGGCGTCGGCCCAGGCGCGGGTGGCGGTGGCGATGCCGGAGAGGTGGCAGAGGATGTTGAGCATGCTGCGCTCGGCGGTCAGCAGATCCTGGGTGCGGGTGCGGATCGTCAGCAGCTTCTGGCCCGCCTCCACCCGGTCGCCGTCCTCGACGTGCCGCTCGACCTCGAACTCGTCGGTGCAGGCCACGGAGAGGATGGCCTCGGCGACGCGCAGACCGGCGACCGTGCCGGCCTCGCGGGCGGTGAAGTCACCGGAGGCGACGGCGTCCTCGGGGACGGTCGCGAAGGTGGTGATGTCCTTGCCGCCGTCGAGGTCCTCCTCGATGGCGAGGTGCGCGAGGTCCTCGACCTGGAGCGGGTCCAGCCCGGCCGCGACCAGCAGCCGTACGAGCTCGGGGTCGAGCCCGCACTCGAAGGCGTCCGCGTCGTACTCCCCGCCGGAGCAGCCGCAGGCGTCACCGCAGCCGCCGGTCGCCTCCGGCTCGGCGGCTTCCCGGCCGGAGCGGCCGATCTGGTGCAGGGGGGCGTCGTCGGTGGTGCTCACGCTGTTCTCCTTGGGGGCGGAGGCGGATACGGGGGCTACGGGCGGGAAGGCGGCCGACTCGGTGGCGGAGACCGCGAGGGTACGGTCCGGGCGCAGCGTCACCAGGAGGTGCCGGCGGGAGCGGTCGTCGTCACGGTCAGGGAAGTCCTCGCGCCAGTGGCAGCCGCGGGTCTCCTCACGGCGGAGGGCGGCGGCGACCAGGACCTGGGCGACGAGGAGGAGATTGGTCGTCTCCCAGGCCTCGGTGCCGGGGACGGGCTGTTTGTCGGCGGCTTCCTCGCGGATGCGGGTCAGCTGCGCTGCGGCTTGTTCCAGGCTCCGCTTTGAGCGGAGGACGCCCGCGCCCGCCGTCATGGCGCGCTGGATCTCGGTGCGGGCTTCCAGGGGGATCAGAAGCGTTTCCGGCTCTCCCGCCGTTGTGGGGGGTTCTCCCACCCGCCCACCCGTTGCTCCGAAAGCCGGGCCGTCGTGGGTTATGTCCGCCGCTATGCGTTCCGCGAAGACCAGGCCCTCCAGGAGGGAGTTGGACGCGAGCCGGTTCGCGCCGTGCACTCCGGTGCAGGCGACCTCGCCGCACGCGTACAGGCCCGGCACGGTCGTCCGGCCGCGCAGGTCCGTCCGTACGCCGCCGGACGCGTAGTGCGCGGCGGGCGAGACGGGGACGAGGTCCGTGACCGGGTCGATGCCGTGGGCCCGGCAGGCCGCCAGGATCGTGGGGAAGCGGCGCTCCCACTTCTCCCGGCCGAAGTGGCGGGCGTCCAGGTACATGTGCTCGGCGCCCGTCTCGCGCATGCGCCGCATGATGCCCTTGGCGACGATGTCGCGCGGGGCGAGCTCGGCCAGCTCGTGCGCGCCGAGCATGAAGCGGTCGCCGTCGGCGTCCACCAGGTGGGCGCCCTCGCCGCGGACGGCCTCCGAGACCAGCGGCTGCTGCCCCTCGGCGTCGGGGCCGAGCCACAGCACGGTCGGGTGGAACTGGACGAACTCCAGGTCGGAGACCTCGGCTCCGGCGCGCAGGGCGAGGGCGACGCCGTCGCCGGTGGAGACGGCGGGGTTGGTGGTGGCGGAGAAGACCTGGCCCATGCCGCCGGTGGCCAGGACGACGGCCCGGGCGCGGACGGCGCCGACGCCGTCGTGCTGGCCCTCGCCCATGACGTGGAGGGAGACGCCCGCCGCGTGGCCCTCGGCGTCCTTGAGGAGGTCGAGGACGAGGGCGTGCTCGATGGTCTTGATGCCCGCCGCGCGCACGGCGTCGACGAGGGCGCGGGAGATCTCGGCGCCGGTGGCGTCGCCTCCGGCGTGGGCGATGCGGTCGCGGTGGTGGCCGCCCTCGCGGGTCAGCAGGATCTCGCCGGTGCCCGCGTCGGTGTCGAAACGGGCGCCGGTGGCGATGAGGCGGCGCACGGCGTCGGGGCCCTCGGTGACCAGGGTCCGTACGGCCTCCTCCGCGCAGAGGCCCGCGCCGGCGACGAGGGTGTCGTCGAGGTGCTGCTCCGGGGTGTCGCCGTCGCCGAGGGCGGCCGCTATGCCGCCCTGGGCCCAGCGGGTGGAGCCGTCGTCGAGGCGCGCCTTGCTGACGACGGTGACGCGTCCGCCGGCCGCCGCGCAGCGCAGCGCGACGGTCAGGCCGGCCACGCCGGAGCCGACGACCACGACGTCGGCGTCGACGGACCAGCCGGGGCGGGGGGCGTGGAGTCGTATGCCGGTCATCGCGCCGCTCCGACGGTGAGGGGGATGTTGTCGATCAGACGGGTGGTGCCCACCTTGGCGGCGACGGCGAGGATGGCCTCGCCGCTGTAGTCGTCGGGGACCTCGGTGAAGTCGGAGGGGTCGACGAGCGCCAGGTAGTCGAGGCGGAGCGGGGGCTCCATGCGGGCCGCGCCGTCCAGGACCGCCATGGCGGAGCGCCGGACGGGGGCCGCTCCCTCGCCGGCCGAGGCGCCGGCGGTGAGCAGGGCGCGGGAGAGCTCCAGCGCCGTGGCCCGGTCGGCGTCGGAGAGGTAGCGGTTGCGGCTGGAGAGGGCGAGGTGGTCGTCCTCGCGGACCGTGGGCACGCCCACGATCTCCACGGGGAAGTTGAGGTCGCGCACCATGCGGCGGATCAGGGCGAGCTGCTGGGCGTCCTTCTGCCCGAACAGCGCGACGTCCGGCAGGGTGAGGTGGAGGAGCTTGCCGACGACGGTGAGGACGCCGTCGAAGTGGCCGGGGCGGCTGGCGCCTTCGAGGCGCTCTCCCATGGGGCCGGCGGTGATCCGGACCTGGGGCTCGCCGCCGGGGTAGACCTCGTCGGCGGACGGGGCGAAGACGTAGTCGGCGCCGGCCTTCCCGGCGATCGCGAGGTCGGCGTCGAGGGTGCGCGGGTAGCGGTCGAGGTCCTCGCCGGCGCCGAACTGGAGCGGGTTGACGAAGACGGTGACGACGACCTGGCCCGCCGGGCCCACCAGCCGGCGCGCCTCGCGGACGAGGGTGGCGTGACCGTCGTGGAGGGCGCCCATGGTCATGACGACCGCGCGGCGGCCGCCGCGCGGGAGGGAGTGCAGCTCCGCTGCGGTACGGACGAGCTGGGTGGTCACTGATTGCCTCCGTCCGCGAGGACGCCGAGCAGGTCCTCCGCAAGTTCCGGCTTGAGCAGGCCGTGCGCGAGGGCGCGGTCCGCGGTGGTGCGGGCCATCGCCAGATATCCGGCGACGGCTCCGGGAGCGTGGGCGCGCAGCTCGGCGACGTGGGCCGCGACCGTGCCGGCGTCGCCGCGGGCGACCGGGCCGGTGAGGGCGGCGTCGCCGCTGCGCAGGGCGTTGTCCAGAGCGGCGCCCAGGAGCGGGCCGAGCATCCGGGCGGGGTGCTCGACCCCGGCGGTGCGCAGCAGGTCCATGCTCTGGGCGACGAGGGTGACGAGGTGGTTGGCGCCGATGGCGAGGGCCGCGTGGTAGAGCGGGCGGGCGCTCTCCTCGATCCACTCGGGCTCGCCGCCCATCTCGATGACCAGCGCCTCGGCGGCCAGCCGCAGCTCCTGGGGGGCGGTGACGCCGAAGGAGCAGCCGGCCAGGCGCTGGACGTCCACCGGGGTGCCGGTGAAGGTCATCGCGGGGTGGAGGGCCAGCGGCAGGGCGCCGACGCGGGTCGCCGGGTCGAGGACGGCGGTGCCGTGTCGGCCGGAGGTGTGCACGAGGAGCTGGCCGGGGCGGACGGCGCCGGTCTCGGCGAGCCCGGCGACCAGGCCCGGCAGGGCGTCGTCGGGCACGGTCAGCAGGACCAGCTCGGCGTGGGCGAGCACATCGGCGGGCGCCATGACCGGCACGTGCGGCAGCATGGCCGCGGCGCGGCGCAGCGAGGCGTCGGAGACGCCCGACACGGCGACGGGACGGTGCCCGGCGAGCTGGAGGGACGCCGCCAGGGCGGGGCCGACCCGGCCGGCGCCGACCACGCCGACGGTGAGCCTGGCGGGGCGGTCCTGGGGGCTCGTGTGCTCGGGGGAGAGGTGTGCGTTCACGCGGCAGGAGGCCTTCCGTTCCAGTCCGCGGGGGTACCGGACGATTCCTTTGTCATGCTACGCGAGGCACGCGGGGCGGTCCCGGGGCCGTCCCCAGGCCTGTGGACAACGCCGGGCATGTGAATAACTCGGCCGCACGTTCGAGTGATCGGCGGGAGGAAGGCCGCCGATCGCCGATGGCCGGGCCTAGCCTGAAGACCTCAGACAGAGGAGGCACGCCGTGACCGCACCGCACGCCATGACCGCACTGGATGAACGGCCGCACATCGATGAGCGGACCAGGAGCGCCGCACGGGAGAGCGACGCGTAGATCACCGCCGCTGCGTCAGCGCTCGCACGGGCTCCCGCAGCCGTTCGCGACGCGGTCGGGGCGCTCCTGGAGCGGCTGGAGCGGCTGGGCGGAGGTGCTTCGGGCGGCTGACGGGTGTACGGGCGCCGGGGTGGCGGCTGCGGGTCGTACGGGGCGGGCGGGGCGGAAGGCCGTCGTCCAACGGGTCCGCCGGCTCCATCGCGCCCGGCGGGCGGCGACGCGCTCGTCGACGACGGCTCGGAAGGCCCACCAGGTGCGGAGTTCCCGGGCGGCCTGGCGGTCGCCGGTGCCGGGTGCGGGCGGCGGGGCCTCGCCCAGCCGGGCGGTGCGGTACAGGTCGAGCAGGTATTGCTGGTTCGCGCTCATGTCCTCCACCGTGCGGCCCGGCCCACCCGTTCGGCGCGTGAATTGACGAGGACCGTCAATCGGCGGCCCGACCTGCGAAAAGGAAGGCACGATGACCGCATGAGCGTGACGATCGACATCGCGGGCCTGCCGCCCGAGCGGCTGGTCTTCCGGGCCTCGCCCCTGGCCGAGCTGTGCACCGCCCTCCACGCCCTGGCCGAGCCCGGACACCACCCCGGGCTGCACGGCTGGACCACCGCGACGAACGCGGCGCTCAAGCCGGACCTCGCCGACCGGCTGTGCGAGGCGGACTTCCTGTGGAGCTCGACCTTCTCCGACATCTCCCACGCCTTCGCCGCCCTCCCGGACACCCACGGCCAGCCCGGCGCCACCCTCGCCGAGGACCTGGACATGATGGACCGGCTGGACGACGAGCTGTTCGTCGACGCCGCCCTCGAGATCTCCTGCAGCAGCAAATACACCCTGCGCGGCCCGTCGCCGCTGGTGAACGCGGAGATCCGGGAGCAGGCCCTGGAGCGCGCCACCGCGCGCGGCCCCCGCCAGCTGGAGTTCGCCAAGCGGCTGCTCCAGGACCCTCCGGCGGTCCGGGCCTGGCTGCGGCGGCTGTTCGAGGACTGCGCGGACGCTTTCTTCAACGACGTCTGGCAGCGGGTGCGCGTCCAGCTCGCCAACGACGCCCGCCACAAGACGGAGATCCTGCGGCGCAAGGGCCTAGCCGAAGCCCTCGCCGAGGTCTCCCCCGCCGTGACGCTCTCCCCCGACGGCTCCCGGATCGTCGTCGACAAGCTCACCAGCGGCCATACGACCGCGGTCGACCCGGCCGTCGGCGCGGGCGTCACCTTCGTCCCGTCGTCCCTCGGCTGGCCCCATCTATGGGTACTGCACGCCCCCGGCTGGCGGCCGGTGATCCACTACCCGGTGGCCGCCCCCGAGCTGCCCGGGCCGCAGTCCCTCGACCTGCTCACCCTCCGCCTGGAGGCGCTGGCGCACCCGATGCGGATCAGGATGTGCCGCTATCTGGCGCGGGCCGCGTTCACCACGGGCGAGCTGGCGGCCGCCCACAATGTCAGCCCGCCGGAGGTGTCACGGCACATAGCGGTGCTGAAGAAGGCCGGACTGATCACGACACGGCGGCGCGGCCGCTATGTGCTCCACCAGCTGGACCTGACCGTGGTCGCCCGGCTGGGGAGCGACTTCCTGGAGGGCGTGCTGCGGTAACGCTCCGCTGGGGTCGCGGTCATTCGGCTGCGGGCCGTCCGTGGCTGGTCGCGCCCACGGGGCGGAGCCGCATATCGACACCGCCCCGCGCCCCCTTCGGGGCGCACCCTCAGTGCGCGGGTCCTCCACCCGCCCGGACCAGGCCCGTCTCGTACGCCATCACCACCACCTGCACCCGGTCCCGCAGACCCAGCTTGGTGAGGATGCGGCCCACATGCGTCTTCACCGTCGCCTCCGACAGCACCAGCCGCGCCGCGATCTCGCCGTTGGACAGGCCCTGCGCCACCAGCAGCATCACCTCGCGCTCCCGGTCGGTGAGCCGGCTCACCTCCGCGCTGGTGGGCTCGGGGCCCGCGCTCGGCAGCATCGGGGTGAAGCGGTCCAGCAGCCGACGGGTGGTGCTGGGCGCGACCACCGCGTCACCGCTGTGCACCGCCCGGATCGCGCCCAGCAGCTCCGCGGGCGGCACGTCCTTGAGCATGAAGCCGCTCGCGCCCGCCTTCAGCGCCGAGAAGGCGTACTCGTCGAGGTCGAAGGTGGTGAGGATCAGCACCTTCGGCGGGTTCGCCCGCAGACAGATCCGGCGGGTGGCCTCCACACCGTCCATGTGCGGCATACGGACGTCCATCAGGATGACGTCCACCTCGGTGCCCTCCAGCGCCTTCAGCGCCTCCACGCCGTCCCCGGCCTCGGCGACGACCTCCATGTCCGGCTGGGCCGCCAGCACCATGCGGAAACCGGTACGAAGCAGAACCTGGTCGTCTACGAGGAGGACACGGATCGACATGCGGGGTCCCTTTCTGAGGCGTACTACGAATCAAACCTGATGGCCTGATGGTTTCAGCGGCGGTTTCAGCGGCCTGGTGGTTTCAGCGGCCGGACCTGGCGGGGAGCAGCACACTGATCCGGAAGCCGCCGCCCGGCCGCGGCCCCGCGTCCAGGGTGCCGCCCACCATTCCGACGCGCTCGCGCATACCGATCAGACCGTGCCCCATGCCGTCGGCGCCACCGTCCTCGTACAGCTCGTGCTGCGCGCCCCGGCCGTCGTCCTCGACCAGCAGCCCCAGGCCGTCGTCGAAATACGTCAGCCGGACGCTCGCGCCGACGTCCGGGCCGCCGTGCTTCCGGGTGTTGGTCAGCGCTTCCTGGACGATCCGGTAGGCCGTCAGCTCCACACCGCTCGGCAGCGGCCGCGGCGCGCCCTCGACGGTGAACTCCACCGGCAGCCCCGCGCCCCGCACCTGCTCGACGAGCTCGCCGATCTGTTCCACGTCCGGCTGCGGCACATACGTCTCACCGCTCTCCCCGCCCTCCTCGGTACGCAGCACGCCCAGCAGGCGGCGCATCTCGGTGAGGGCCGTGCGGCCGGTGCTGGCGATCGTCTCCAGGGCCTGCTTGGCCTGCTCCGGCGAGGCGTCCAGGACATAGGCGGCGCCGTCGGCCTGCACCACCATCACCGACACGTTGTGCGCGACGACGTCGTGGAGTTCACGGGCGATGCGCGCCCGCTCGGCGGTCACCGCCAGCTTCGCCTGCTGCTCGCGGTCCTTCTCCAGGCGCGTGGCACGCTCCTCCAGCTGCGCCCAGTACGCGCGGCGGGTGCGCATCGAGTCGCCGAGGACCCAGGCGAGGATGAACGGGACGCTGACGAACACCGCCCCCAGCACGGCGTTGCCCAGCCCGCTGTGCGGCGTGGGCCAGCGGACGGCGGCGATCGGGGACGCAAGGACCCCGCCGATCAGCGCGAACCGCGACGCCCAGCGCGTATTGCCGGACGACACCGTGTAGATGATCACCAGCATCGCGAAGTCCGAGACGTCCGGCTGGACGTCCAGGACGACCTGGGCCACCCCCGTCGCGGCCGCCAGCAGCAGCATCTTCTCCGGACAGCGGCGGCGCAGCGCGACCACCGTGCTGAGCGCCAGGGCCGCGACGATCTTGAGCGCCGTCCCGCCCCGCGTGCTCCCCTCGGCGCTGGACAGCAGGCTGAGCCCCAGCAGCAGGAAGGCCCAGAAGGTGTCCACACCGGTGGGGTGTCTGCGGAGGAAGTCGTAGAGGCGCTGCACGTCACCCAGCGTAGGCACGCCGAGTCGCCGCACGGGTCAGCCCGGCGATCGATCCGGTCGGTTTCCGTCTACTCCCCAAGGTGGAGGGCGGCTGTCCGGTGAGCCCGCTTAACGTGTGCGTATGGGAAGCGGAGCGAACGTGTCGAGCGGTGCGAGGACCTGGCGGGAGGCGACCGAGACGGCCCTCTACGGCCCCGAGGGCTTCTACCGGCGCCCCGAGGGCCCCGCGGGCCACTTCCGTACGTCCGTCCATGCCTCCCCCCTGTACGCCGGGGCCGTCGTGGAGCTGCTGCGCCGCGTCGACACGGCCCTGGGGCACCCGGCGGAGCTGGCGTTCGTCGACGTCGGGGCGGGGCGCGGCGAGCTGGTGGCCGGGGTGCTCGCCCGGTGCCCCGCGGAGCTCGCCGGCCGGCTGCGCCCGTACGCCGTGGAGCTCGCCGGCCGCCCGGAGGACCTCGACCCCCGGGTGAGCTGGCGGGACACCCCGCCCGAGGGGATCACGGGGCTGCTCTTCGCCAACGAGTGGCTCGACAACGTCCCGGTGGACGTCGCCGAGACGGACGGCGAGGGCACCCCGCGCCAGGTGCTCGTCCGCGACGACGGCGAGGAGCTGCTCGGCGACCCGGTCTCCGGCGAGGACGCCGACTGGCTGAAGCGCTGGTGGCCCCTGGAGGGCGCGCCGCCCGGCTCCCGCGCCGAGATCGGCCACCCGCGCGACGCCGCCTGGCGGCGGGCCGTCGCCACGCTGCGGTCCGGGCTGGCGGTGGCCGTCGACTACGCGCACGGGCGCGCCTCCCGCCCGCCCTACGGGACCCTGGCCGGCTTCCGCGAGGGACGCGAGGTGCGGCCCGTGCCGGACGGCTCCTGCGACATCACCGCACACGTCGCGCTGGACTCGGCCGCGCTGCCGGGCGGCTCGGCCGTCAGCCAGCGCGAGGCGCTGCGGGCCCTGGGCGTCAGCGGCGCCCGTCCGCCGCTCTCGCTCGCCTCGACCGACCCGGCCGCCTATGTACGGGCCCTCGGCGCGGCCGGCGAGGCGGCGGAGCTGACCGCCCCGGCGGGCCTGGGCGGCTTCGGCTGGCTGCTCCAGCCGGTGGGGCTCCGGCCGGAGGCGCTGGGAATCGGCCCGTCCGGCGATTCCTCCGGCGTTTGAGAAACTAACCCCATGACGGAGACGACAGTCGGGATCGGCGGCGCGGCGGAGAGCACCGACATGGTGCTCAACATCGGGCCCCAGCACCCGTCCACCCACGGTGTGCTGCGACTGCGCCTCGTCCTGGACGGCGAGCGGGTCCAAAGCGCCGAGCCGGTGATCGGCTATATGCACCGGGGCGCGGAGAAGCTGTTCGAGGCGCGCGACTACCGCCAGATCATCATGCTCGCCAACCGGCACGACTGGCTGTCGGCGTTCTCCAACGAGCTGGGCGTCGTCATGGCCGTCGAGCGGATGCTCGGCATGGAGGTCCCCGAGCGGGCGGTGTGGACACGCACGCTGCTGGCCGAGCTGAACCGGGTGCTCAACCATCTGATGTTCCTCGGCTCGTATCCGCTGGAGCTCGGCGGCATCACCCCGGTCTTCCACGCGTTCCGCGAGCGCGAGGAGCTCCAGACGGTCATGGAGGAGGTCTCCGGCGGCCGGATGCACTACATGTTCAACCGCGTCGGCGGCCTGAAGGAGGACCTGCCCGCGGGCTGGCTCGGCCGGGCCCGGCACGCGATCGCCGAGGTGCGCTCGCGGATGGACGTGTACGACCGGCTGGTGCTCGGCAACGAGATCTTCCGGGGCCGGACGCGCGGTGTCGGCGTCCTCACGCCGGAGGCCGTCCACGCGTACGGGGTGAGCGGGCCGATCGCCCGCGCCTCCGGTGTCGACTTCGACCTGCGGCGCGACGAGCCGTACCTCGCGTACGGCGAGCTGGGCGACGTCCTGAAGGTCGTCACCCGCGAGGAGGGCGACTGCCTGGCGCGCTTCGAGTGCCTGCTGGAGCAGACCCACAACTCGCTGGAGCTGGCCGACGCCTGCCTGGACCGGCTGGAAGGGCTGCCGCCCGGCCCGATCAACCAGCGGCTGCCCAAGGTCCTCAAGGCCCCGGAGGGCGCGACCTACGCCTGGACCGAGAACCCGCTGGGCCTCAACGGCTACTACCTCGTCTCCAAGGGCGACAAGACGCCCTGGCGGCTGAAGCTCCGGTCGGCCTCGTTCAACAACATCCAGGCCCTGACCGAGCTCCTGCCGGGGACGCTGGTCGCGGACATGGTGGCGATCCTGGGCTCGCTGTTCTTCGTCGTGGGCGACATCGACAAGTAGCCGGCGTAAGTACGTACAACGGGAGAAGGCCCGGGGCAGAGCCCCGGGCCTTCTCCCGGATGCTGCTACGAGATCGCGCTGCGCAGCTCGACGACGTCGATCTGCTCGGTGTCGTCGTGCGCGGTGAGGTCTATGACCTTGCCGTCCGCGTCCTTCTCCACCCCGGCCGCGTCGGCGAGGGCCTCCTCGCCGACGACGTCCGCGAGATCCTGCTCCTCCACGGCCTTCTTCTTGCCGGCGGCGGCGCCCTTGCCGGTGCCGGTGCCGAAGAAGTCGAAGCCGCCCGGCTGGCGGCGGGCCGCCGGCACGACCGTCCCTGCGGGGCGGGGCGCGGGTGCCTTGGCCGGCGCGGGCGCCTTGGCAAGCGGGGTGGTCTTGGCCGCGGGGAGTCGCTTGGGGGCCTGGGGCGCCGGGGCGGCCTTCGCCGGCGCGGGCTGCTTGGCGGCCTGGGGCGCCTCGGGGGCCTTGGCGGGCGCAGCCGGCGCGGCCTTGGCGGGCGTCTCCGCGGGCTTCGCCGCGGCGGGGGCCTTCACGGGCTGAGCGACCTTTTCGGGTGCGGGCCGGTGGTCCGGTTGTGCCCACCCGTCCCGCCCTGCGGGACGATTGCCCACAACCTCCCGGCCCAGGGACTGGAGCGCGTTCGCCGCCTTGCGGTACGCCTCCGCGTTCAGCGCGGCCGGCTTGTCAGCCGTCGGCTTCACGTCCTTCTCCAGCAGGCGGCGGCCCTCCAGCGCGCTGGCCCGGCCGGTCTCGGCGGCGGCGTAGCGGCGCAGCAGGTCGGCGTGCTCGGTGCGGAGGCGGGCGAGTTCGGCGCGCTTGGCGCGGAGCTTGGACTCCAGGCCGGTGCGCAGCAGACGGGTCTCCTCGAGCTCCGTCTCGAGCTCGGCCACGCGTTCCTCGGTCTTCCACTCCTCCCGCGTACGGGCGGCGGTGAGCTGGGCGACGCTCCTGCCCGCGGCGCGGTCCCAGCGGCGCATCATCACCGAGCCGACCACCGTGGCCGCGGCGGCGGCGACGGCGAGGCCGCGAATGACAGCGGTTTCACCCACCGCCAACGCACCCGCGGCGCAGACGACGGATGTCGCGGCGACCGTCAGCGGGGGAAGAAGCCGGTGGAGGGGGGCGGAATGGCGATGGCGTCCTCGTGGCATGGCCTGAAACTTACCGTGCGTCGTGGCGAACGTGTGAGCCCACCGCCAAACTCTTCCCTTGATCTTACTTCTCTCCTACGCCGTCACTTCGTCAGAAGCTTCTTCTCCTTGAGGTACTGAGCGGCGACATCGGCGGGCTTGAGCCGCTCGGCGTCGACCTTCTTGTTGAGTTCGGTGAGATCGGCGGTGGTCAGCACCTTGTTCAGCTTGCCGAGCACATCCGCGATCTTCTGCGAACCCGCCTTCTTGGCATTCACGACGGGCAGGATGTTGTCCGCGTTCTGAAGCTTCTTGTCGTCCTCCAGCAGGACGAGTCCGAACTGCGCGAGCGTGGCGTCCGTGGTGGTGGTCAGCAGCAGTTGGTCCTTGCCGTCCTTGACCGCCTGCTTGGCCTGGGTGCTGCCGACCTCCAGCGGGTCGATCCCGGCGACGTCTATGCCGTAGGTCTTCTCCAGGCCCGGCCGGCAGAAGGGCCGCTGGGAGCATTCGTCGCCCGCCGCGATCCGTACCTTCTCCTTCGACTTCCCAAGGTCGGAAAGCGTCTTGAGCTGGTGTTTCTCCGCGAACTCGCCGGTAACCGCAAAGGCGTTCTGGTCGACCGCGGGCCCGGCTTCCAGCACCTTCAGACCGCGCGGCTCGGCGAGTTTACGGAGGGCCTTGACCGTGGCTTCCGGGTCGCCCGACGCGACCTGCGGGGCGTCCTTCCCGTTCTGCTTCTTGTTCAGGAATTCGGTGAGCGTCGCGGCATACTCCGGGACCACATCGATCTGCCCCTTCTCCAGCGCCGGCTCATACAGCTCCCGGGCGTCGACGGTCTGGATGGACGTCGAATATCCGGCGTCCTTGAGCAGCCCCGCGTATATCTCCGCGAGCACCTTCGACTCGGTGAAGGACGCCGAGCCGACGACCAGCGAATCCTTGCCCGATCCGGTGGAGCTCCCGCCCTCCTTGGACTTCTCCAGGCTGTCGCCGCCGCACGCGGCGAGACCCGCCGTGAGGGCCGCGACGCCGGCCACCGCCAGCAGGGCGCGAGTGGTCCGCGCTCGACGCGGTGTCCTGGTCATACGAAACTCCATCCAGTCAGGCTTGAGCGTTCGTCATGCGGGGTTCGTCATGCGGGGTTCGTCATGCGGGGTTCGTCATGCCGTGCGGACGCGGCCCCGCAGGGGGTCGAGCCGCCGCTGGAGCAGGACGAAGGCGCCCTCCACCAGCAGCGCCAGCGCCGCCACCAGCACCGCCCCGGCCACCACCTGCGCGGTGTCCGTCAGCCGGAAGCCGGCCGTGATGACCCGGCCGAGGCCGCCGCCCCCGGGGAGCGCGGCCAGCGTCGTGGTGGCCACGACCTGGACGGCGGCGGACCGCACCCCGGTCACGATCAGCGGAAAGGCCAGGGGCAGCTCGACCCGGGCCATCACCTGACCACCGGTCATGCCCATGCCCCGCGCGGCCTCGACCATGTCCCGGTCCACACCGCGCATCCCCACATAGGCGTTGGTCAGCACCGGGGGTATCGCGAAGAGGACCAGCGCGATGATGGTGGGCCAGGAACCGTGCGTACCCAGCGGGCTCAGCAGCAACAGCACCAGCACCGCGAACGTCGGCACCGCGCGGCCCACGTTGGAGAGGTTGACCGCGAGGGCGCCCCCCTTGCCCAGATGACCGAGCAGCACCGCGACGGGCAGTGCGATGGCACACGCGATCAGCAGGCACGCGGTGGTCAGGAAGAGATGCTCCCCCAGCCGGTGCCACACACCGTCCGTGCCGGACCAGTGCGCACCCGTCGTCAGCCAGTCCCACGTCCGCCCGATGACGTCCATCAGACCATCACCGCCTCCTCGGCCGCGCGGCGGTTCACCGCACGGCGGCCGGTCCGCGCCCAGGGCGTGAGCAGCCGCTGGGCGAACAACAGCAGGAGATCGGCGGCGACGGCCAGCGCGACGCACAGCACCGACGCGGTGAGCACCTGCGCCTTGAAGTAGCTGCGCATCCCCTCGTAGATCAGATTGCCCAGCCCGCCGTAGCCGATGATCGCGCCCACCGTGGTGAGCGAGACGGTCGAGACCGTGGCGATCCGCAGACCGGCCATCAGCGCGGGGACCGCCAGGGGCAGTTCCACCCCGAAGAGCAGACGTATCGGCCCGTATCCCATGCCGCGCGCGGCCTCGCGGGCCTCCTCCGGCACGGCGGCGAGGCCGGCCAGGATGTTCCGCACGAGGATCGTCAGCGAATAGAGCACCAGGCCCGTCACCACGACGGCCGCCGACAGGCCGAACACCGGCACCAGCAGCGAGAACATGGCCAGCGAGGGCACGGTGTAGAGAACCGTGGTCGCGCCGAGCACCGGGCCCCGGAACGCCCGCCAGCGGCGCGCGAGCAGCGCCAGCGGGAAGGCGACGAGCAGGCCGATCGCCACGGAGACCAGCGTGATGCCGACGTGCTGGAGCGTGGCGTCCGTCAGCTCCTGGCCGCGTGTCCGCACATATTCGCCGCAGAACCAGTCGTTGGCGATCAGGCAGTTCTGACCCGCCATCCGTGCCTCACCTCCCCCTCGGCTTTCACGGTCGGTTACTGGCGACCCTAACCCGGAGCACTGACATTCGCCTCCGACAGTGGTCCAACGGCAACATTGTTCGAAGGACAGTACGGCGACAATGGGGAACCATGATCCGCTTCGAGCACGTCACCAAGCGCTACGCCGATGGCACGACCGCCGTGGACGACCTCTCCTTCGAGGTCGCGGAGGGCGAGCTGGTCACCCTCGTCGGACCGTCGGGCTGCGGCAAGACCACCACGATGAAGATGGTCAACCGGCTGATCGAGCCCACGAGCGGACGCATCCGGGTCGACGGCGAGGACATCGCCGGCGTGGACCCCGTCGAGCTGCGGCGCCGGATCGGCTATGTGATCCAGCAGGTCGGCCTCTTCCCCCACAAGACGGTCCTGGAGAACACCGCGACCGTGCCCCATCTGCTGGGCTGGCAGCGCAAGCGGGCCCGCGACCGGGCGGCCGAGCTCCTCGACCTCGTCGGGCTCGACCCGTCCGTCTACGGCGACCGCTACCCCGACCAGCTCTCCGGCGGCCAGCGCCAGCGCGTCGGGGTCGCCCGGGCGCTCGCCGCCGACCCGCCCGTCCTCCTGATGGACGAACCCTTCGGCGCGGTCGACCCGGTCGTGCGGGAACGGCTGCAGAGCGAGTTCCTGCGGCTTCAGTCGCAGGTGCGCAAGACGGTGCTCTTCGTGACGCACGACATCGAGGAGGCGGTCCGGCTCGGCGACCGCATCGCGGTCTACGGCCATGGAAAAATCGAACAGTTTGACGCCCCGGCAGTGGTGCTGGGCGCGCCCGCCACGCCGTACGTCGCCGACTTCGTGGGCGCGGACCGGGGCCTGAAGCGGCTGTCGGTGACGCCGATCGAGGCCGGCGACCTGGAGCAGCCGCCGGTGGTCCACCTCGACGACCGGCTGACCGACGCGCGGGCGCGGCTCGCGGCGGACGACGCGCGCTGGGCCGTCGTCCTGGACGACGCGGACCGGCTGCACGGCTGGGTCTCCGCCGACGCGATCGCCTCCGGCGAGGGGACGACACGGGTGCGGGAACGGGCGCGGCGCATGGACGCGTGGCTGCCGCTGGGGGCTTCGCTGAAGCAGGCGTTCAGCACGATGCTGCAGCATGACGCGGGGTGGATCGCCGTTCTGGACGGCGATGACGCGGACCACTTCCTGGGGGTCCTCACCCCTGCGCGGCTGCATGCCGCCTTGCGGCGGAGCATCGAGGCGGACGCGCGGGGGGCCTCGCGGAGCGAGGCCTTCGTCGAGACGGTTCCGGGGGCGTAGGAGCGTTTTCGGGTGCGGGCCGGTGGGCGGTTTGTGCCCACCCGTTCCGCCCTGCGGAACGCCTGCCCACAAACCGGCGTCAGCTGCTCTCTTCCTCGTCCTCCGGGAGTTTGCAGACGCGCTCCATGAAGAAGGCGGCAGCCATCACGCAGGCGCCCGCCAGGACGGACGCGCCCGCGTAGATCGCCTGGTCGCGGCGGGCGGGGACGTCGAGGCCGTCCATCAGGAGGAAGGCGCCCACTCCGCCGTACATGCCCGCGACCAGGGCCGCGACCAGGGCGCTGGCCTGGCCGAAGACCAGCGCCCGCGCGGCCAGCAGGGGGTCGACGCCCTTCGCGCCCGCCCGGCGCTCGCGCTGGGCGCGCAACCGGCCGCGCAGGGACAGGGCCGTGGCGAAGAGGACCACAGCGATGACGCCCAGCACGATGGGCGCCGCCACCGGCACGCTGGGCAGCGTGCCGAAGGAGTCCCACAGGCGGGCGGCGGCCCATGAGAGGACCCCGGCCACGGCGAAGAGGCCGGCCAGCACCCCGATCCGAAGTTGCTTCACCGAGCTGTCGCCCCTCTTCGTCATGCGGAAAAACTCTGTAGGCCCAACGGCTACTCGGGCAGCCGCAGTTCCAGGTCGGCACGCGGCGCCACGCCCTCACGGCCGATACCGGCCAGCAGCTCGCCCACCGCGCCACGGCCCGGTACCACGGCCTCGGGGTCCACGTCGTACCACGGGGCGAGCACGAAGGCACGCTCGTGGGCGCGCGGATGCGGCAGTGTCAGCACCGGGTCGTCGGAGACGACGTCCTGGTACGTGACGATGTCGACATCGAGCGTACGGGGGCCCCAGCGCTCGTCCCGCACGCGCTCGAAGGCCTCCTCGATCGCGTGGCCGCGCTCCAGCAGGGAGTCCGGCGGGAGGGTGGTCTTCACCAGCACCACCGCGTTGAAATACGTCGGCTGGGTGCCCGGCTCGACGCCCCAGGGCTCCGTCTCGTAGACCGGGGAGACGGCTTTGACGCGCAGACCGGGGGTGTCCTCCAGCGCGTCGATCGCGCCCTGGAGGGTCTCCAGGCGGTTGCCCAGATTGCTGCCGATGGAGATCACGGCGCGCTTGGGATTGCTCAGGGTCACATCGGCCGCGTCCACACGCTCCACCACGGAGGCGGGCACCGGCTGCACGGTCGGGTCGCTGCTGCTCATACTCGGCTCCGGGTGATAGTGATCGTCACGTCGTCGAAAGGAACGGTGATGGGGGCGTCCGGCTTGTGCACGACGACCTCGACCTCCCGCACCGCCTCGTGCTTGAGGCACTGCTGGGCGATCCGCTCGGCGAGGGTCTCGATGAGGTCGACCGGCTCGCCCTGGACGACGTCCACGACCTCCTCGGCCACGATGCCGTAGTGCACGGTCTTCGCGAGGTCGTCGTCGGCCGCGGCGGGCCGGGTGTCCAGGCTCAGCACCAGGTCCACGATGAAGGTCTGGCCCTCTTCGCGTTCCTTGGGGAACACCCCGTGGTGGCCGCGAGCCTTCAAGCCGCGCAGCGCGACACGATCCACACGAATCACTCCTGCTGGTTGTCGGTAAGGGCCCGCCTTCGACCAGGTAGCCCACCTTCGAATCTACCTGCGGACACCGACAGCGCCCGACCTCGGGTGCCGGGCGGTTCGCGCCGCGCTTACCCGAAGATCCGTGTGCTCAACCCCTACCCGGGTGCCGGGCAGCTCGAACGAGTGGCCACTTTTCCTCACACTGACGTGTGGCGCCGTGACGGCCGTCACGTACCCGAAGAGTCACGCGCCCGAAGCGTCACGCACCCGGCTCGGACGAGTCGTCCTCCTCCTCGTCCTCCCGCCCCGCGAGCACGGGCGAGCCGTGGTGGGACCACACCTTCCACCCGTCGCCCACCCGCCGGAAGACGTTGGTGGCCACGACGAGCTGGCCGACCAGCGGGCCGAGCTCTCCCTCGGTCTCCGAGGGGGCGCCGCTGAGGATGTTCTCCGTGCAGGTCACCAGGGCCGTGTCGCCGACGACCGCGATCTCCACATCGGTGAGGAAGAACTGGATGTAGTCCGTGCTCGCCATGATCAGGGCGTAGGAGCGCAGCACCTCGCTGCGGCCGCGGAGCACGGGCCAGCCGGGGTGGACGCAGGAGACCTCGGTACCGGAGTCGTCCAGCCAGAGCCGGTCCATGGCGGCCGTGTCGCCGCGCTCCATCGCCTCGTAGAGGGCGGTGTTCGCCAGCTCGACCTGCTCGGCGTCCGTACGGGCGGTGCTCACTCAAGCCCCCTCGGCGGCGCGGCGGACGGCGTCGGAAGAGATCCCCGCCCGTTCCACCGCCCGGATCACCCGGACGGCGTCGGCGCTGGCCCGTACCTCGTGGACCCGGACCGCCCAGGCGCCCTCGCGCGCGGCGAGCGCCGAGACGGCGGCCGTGGCGGCGTCCCGCTCGCGGGCCGGCGGCGGATCGCCGTCGGGGCCGGCCAGCACCCGGCCCAGGAAGCGCTTGCGGGAGGCGGCCACCAGCATCGGCAGCTCCAGCTCCCGGCGGAACCGGTCGAGCCCGGCGACCAGGGCGAGATCGTGCTCGGCGTGCTTGGCGAAGCCCAGGCCGGGGTCCACGACGATCCGGTTCGGCTCGATGCCGCCGTCGACCACCGCGTCCAGCCGCTGCCGCAGCTCGTCGACGACATCGCCGATCACATCGGGCCCGTAGACCGCGCGGCTGTTCATATCGGCGCTGAAGCCGCGCCAGTGCATCACCACGAACGGCACCCCGGCGGCGGCCACCACCGGCACCATCGCGGGGTCGGCGAGACCGCCGCTCACATCGTTGACCAGCACCGCGCCCGCCTCCACGGCGGCCTCGGCGACGGCGGCCCGCATGGTGTCCACCGAGACGACGACGCCCTCGCCCGCCAGCTCGCGGACCACCGGGACCACCCGGCGGAGCTCCTCCTCCTCGTCGATCCGCACCGCGCCCGGACGGGTGGACTCGCCGCCCACGTCGACCAGGTCGGCGCCGGCGGCGGTGAGCTCCAGGCCCCGCTTGACCGCCAGCGCGGTGTCGAACCAGTGACCGCCGTCGGAGAACGAGTCGGGGGTGACGTTCACCACGCCCATCACCGCACAGCGGTCCCACTCGGGCAGTCCGACCGGCCCGATACGGCCGCGCAACGTACTCATGGAACCAGCCTAGGGCGTGCGACAAGGCCGGTGAACGACGCGACCCCTCCCCGGCGGGAAGCCGGGGAGGGGTCGCGGGGCGCTGTCGGACCGTGTCACGCGGCGCGCGTGACCTCGCTCTGCTCGGGAGCCTCCTGCTCCGAGAGGAACTCCTCGGCCGGGGCCGGGCGGCGGCGCAGCAGGCGCGGCAGCTCCAGGAAGCCCTCCGCCTGCATCATCGCGAAGCCGATGCGGGGCAGGTCGCGGCTGTTCGGGAAGACGATGAAGCGGGGCTCCCAGCGGGGCCGGAACTTCTCGTTGAACTTGTACAGCGACTCGATCTGGAACCAGCGCGAGAGGAAGATCAGCACCGCGCGCTGGATCCGGACGACCGGGCCCGCGCCCAGCTTGCCGCCACGCTCCAGGGCGGAGCGGAAGAACGCGAAGTTCAGCGACAGGCGCTTGATCTTGAGCTCGGGGGCGGCCTGGAGGAAGGCCACGATCAGCAGCTCGTTCATGCCCGGGTCGGCGCTGCGGTCGCGGCGCATCAGCTCCAGCGAGCTGCCGTCCTTGCCCCACGGCACGTAGTGCTGCATGGCGCGCAGGTCGCCGAAGGGGAGGTCCTCGCCCTCCTCCGGGTCCTTGTGGGCGGTCGCGATGATCGCGTCCAGGTCCTTGGGGTCGCCGATGCGGCCCAGGGCCATGGAGAAGCCGCGCTCGTCCTCGGTGTCGCGCCAGGCGTTGGCGGCGCGCTGGACGGCGTCCAGCTCCTCGGGGGTCAGGTCGCCGACGCGGCGGGTCTTGGTGCTGTAGCCGTTGCGCTCGATGCGCTTGACCATCTGGCGGACGTTGCGCATGGAGCGGCCGGACAGGCTGAAGTCGGCGACGTCGACGATGGCCTCGTCGCCCATCTCCAGGGCGTCCAGACCGGTCTCACGGGTCCACACCTCACCACCGGTCTCGCTGCAGCCGGCGACGGCGGGGGTCCAGGAGTGGCGCTTGGCCAGCTCCATGAACTTCTCGATGGCGCCCGGCCAGGCCTCGACGTCACCGATGGGGTCGCCGCTGGCGAGCATCACACCGGAGACGACGCGGTACGAGACGGCGGCCTTGCCCGACGGGGAGAAGACGACGCTCTTGTCGCGGCGCAGGGCGAAGTGGCCGAGCGAGTCGCGCTCACCGTGCTTGGCGAGCAGCTCGCGCAGCCTGTCCTCGTCCTCCTCGGTGAGGAGGGGGGCCGGGTAGGCCGGGCGGAAGGCCAGGAAAGCGGTGGTGGCGACGGTCAGCAGACCGAGGGCGCCCAGCGAGTAGCCGACGGTGTAGTCGACGTGATCGGTGTAGCGGATCGAGCCCTCGAAGCCGAAGAGGCCCCAGAGGACGTGCTCGATCTGCTCCAGCACCGGCGGGTCGCCGATCATCTGGTTGGCGTGGGAGCCGACGATCACCCAGCCGAGGGCGAAGCTGACGCCGCCCATGAGGATCAGGTTGGCCAGCGCCTTCCAGCGGCTGCGGGAGTCCGGCAGCGCGGCGAAGGACTTCTTGTGCCGGAGCAGATAGACGAAGAGCAGCAGGGAGAGGACCGTACCCGGGATCGAGTGGCGGTAGACCAGCTGCGCGGCGGCACCGATGGGCAGCAGGACCACGGCGGCCAGCCAGGCCTGCTGTTTGGCGCGCTTGAGACCGTGGGCGATCATCAGCAGCAGGATGCCGACGATGATCGAGCCGGCGGCCGCCAGCTGGGTCACGGAGCCGGGCAGCACCTCGGAGAGGGCGTGCACCCTGCTCCACCGGAACCGGGGGATGACCCCGGCCGCGATGTCAGCGAGACCGATGAGGGCCCCGATCGTGCCCACGACGGCAGGCACGTTCTCGGGCTTGGGCCCTTTCACGAAACGCGCAAGCCCCGCGAGCCTCTTCGACCCCGAAGGAACCTCGTCGGACTTTTTGCCATCTACCCTGACAGACATCTCTTCCCGTCGTCCTGTCGAGTGGGCCTGCGCCATTCAGCGGCAGCACCCGGACAATGTGCGCCCTGTAGGACGACGGTTTCGGGGTTGAGGTTCCGTGGGGGGCCGAGCCCGGGAAGAAGTAACCATTCCGCGACCCGGCGCGCCGGGGCGCTCGGCAGAAAGCACCTCATGGGTCTCACCAGCATGGCAGTACTGATCATTGCCATCGTGGCTGCGGTCGTGCTGTTCGCATTGACCATTTGGCTCTGGCCCCGCCTGGGCAAGAAGGGCATCGGCTCCGTTCTGGCCCGCGTGGGCATGATGATCGCCACACAGCTGTCGCTGTTCGCGGCGATCGGCCTCTGGGCCAACCAGTCCTTCGGCTTCTACGGCTCCTGGGCCGACCTCTTCGGCCAGGTCAAGAACGAGGGCGTGGTCGTCGACCACAGCGCCGGGGCCAAGCGGGTGCAGGTGGTCAGCGCCCAGCAGGTCAAGGTGCCGCGCGGCAATGTGCCCCGGGTCGGCGGCAAGATCGAGAAGATCAACATCGTGGGCGTGGAGTCCAAGATCTCCAGCCCGGCGTACGTCTACCTGCCCCCGGAGTACTTCCAGCCGCAGTACGCCAACAAGACCTTTCCCGCCTCCGTCGCGCTGACCGGCTACCCGGGCACCGCCGAGGCGCTGATCCAGGGTCTGGACTACCCGGTGCGGGCGCACAAGCTGGCCAAGGACAAGAAGATGCAGCCCACCATCCTGGTGATGATGCGTCCCACCGTCGCCCCGCCCCGTGACACCGAGTGCATGGACATACCCGGCGGCCCGCAGACCGAGACGTTCTTCGCCAAGGATCTGCGCAAGGCCATATCGGAGCACTACCGCGTCGGCGACAAGGCCAAGAACTGGGGCATGATCGGCGACTCCACCGGCGGCTACTGCGCGCTGAAGATCGCGATGCGCCACCCCGACGCGTACAGCGCGGCCGCCTCGCTCTCCGGCTACTACAAGGCCCCGCAGGACCCGACGACCGGCTCCCTCTTCGGCGGCAGCAAGCAGCTGGAGAACGAGAACGATCTGCTGTGGCGTCTGAAGCACAAGGACCTGCCGCCCGTCTCGCTGCTGGTGACCACCAGCAAGAAGGGCGAGCACAACTACAAGGACACGATGAAGTTCATCGACATGGCGGCGAAGTCGCCCACGCGGGTCTCGTCGATCGTCCTGGACAGCGGTGGCCACAACTTCAACACGTGGCGGCGTGAGCTGAACCCGACGCTCAAGTGGATGGGCAGCCGGCTCAGCGCCTAACGGCATTTCCGGGTGCGTCGTCGACTGCGGGTCGTTCGTAGCTGATCGCGCAGTTCCCCGCGCCCCTGATGGGGCCCGTCCGTAGGCGGGCCCCTTTCTCGTATCCGGGGCTAGCGCGCCATGATCAGGCTCATCGCCTCGGCGCGCGTCGCGGGGTCGCGGAGCTGGCCGCGGACCGCCGAGGTCAGCGTCTTGGCGCCGGGCTTGCGGATGCCCCGCATGGACATGCACATGTGCTCGCACTCGATGACCACGACGACACCGCGCGGCTCCAGGATCTCCATCAGGGAGTCCGCGATCTGCGTGGTCAGGCGCTCCTGCACCTGCGGGCGGCGGGCGTAGACGTCCACCAGCCGGGCCAGCTTCGACAGCCCCGTGATCTTGCCGCTGGTCGAGGGGATGTAGCCGACGTGCGCCACACCGTGGAACGGGACGAGGTGGTGCTCGCAGGTGCTGTACACCTCGATGTCCCGGACCAGCACCATCTCGTCGTGCCCGAGGTCGAAGGTGGTGGTCAGCACGTCCTGCGGCTCCTGCCACAGGCCGGCGAATATCTCCTTGTACGCCCGGGCCACCCGGGCCGGGGTCTCCCGCAGGCCTTCGCGATCGGGGTCCTCACCGACCGCGATCAGCAGCTCGCGGACGGCGTTCTCGGCCCGCTTCTCGTCGAATTCGCCGATGGAGCCCTCGGCGTCCAGCGTCACCGGGTCGGTCATGGGCTTGCCTCGTTCTCTCGTACGTCGCGCCGTGTGCGGCCCCTGCGGAGCACCTCGGACCGCGCGCATATGCGCGATGCCGCGCCCCCAAGGCTAAAACCTGGGTGACGCGGCATCCATTCCGGGCCCTTCGCAGGCCCGGGGGGCTCAGCTCTCCGGAGTGGCGGGGCTGTCCTTGTGGAGCTCCACCGTGTCGACGGGGGCGGCCCCGTTGTTGGTGGGGGCGAGCTCCTTGGGGGTGAGCACCGGCGGGCGGGTGGAGGGCGTACGGCGCGAGGAGCCGGTCCACGCCGGGCGGGCCGGGCGCTTCACGACGTGCCGGAAGATCTCGGCGATCTCCTCCTTGTTCAGCGTCTCCCGCTCCAGGAGGGCCAGAACCAGGTTGTCGAGGATGTCGCGGTTCTCGACGAGGATCTCCCACGCCTCGTTGTGCGCGGTCTCGATGAGCTTCTTGACCTCTTCGTCGACCAGCCCGGCGACCTCTTCGGAGTAGTCCCGCTGGTGCGCCATCTCGCGGCCCAGGAAGGGCTCGGAGTTGTCGGAGCCGAACTTGATCGCGCCGAGGCGCTCGGTCATGCCGTACTGGGTGACCATCGCGCGGGCCGTGGCGGTGGCCTTCTCGATGTCGTTGGCCGCGCCCGTGGTCGGGTCGTGGAAGACGAGCTCCTCGGCCGCGCGGCCGCCCAGCATGTAGGCCAGCTGGTCGAGCATCTCGTTGCGCGTGGTGGAGTACTTGTCCTCGTCGGGCAGGACCATGGTGTAGCCGAGCGCGCGGCCCCGGGACAGGATCGTGATCTTGTGGACCGGGTCGGAGTTCGGGGAAGCCGCCGCGACCAGGGCGTGTCCGCCCTCGTGGTACGCGGTGATCTTCTTCTCCTTGTCGCTCATGATCCGGGTCCGCTTCTGCGGGCCGGCCACGACGCGGTCGATCGCCTCGTCCAGCATGTGGTTGTCGATCAGCTTGCGGTCGCTGCGGGCCGTCAGCAGGGCGGCCTCGTTCAGCACGTTCGACAGATCGGCACCGGTGAAGCCGGGGGTGCGGCGGGCGACGGCGGCCAGGTCGACGTCGGGCGCGACCGGCTTGCCCTTCTGGTGGACCTTGAGGATCTCCAGACGGCCCTGCATGTCCGGACGGTCGACGGCGATCTGCCGGTCGAAACGGCCCGGGCGCAGCAGCGCCGGGTCCAGGATGTCCGGGCGGTTGGTGGCGGCGATCAGGATGACGCCGCCCTTGACGTCGAAGCCGTCCATCTCGACGAGCAGCTGGTTGAGCGTCTGCTCGCGCTCGTCGTGACCACCGCCGAGACCGGCGCCGCGGTGGCGGCCCACCGCGTCGATCTCGTCGACGAAGACGATGGCCGGGGCGTTGGCCTTGGCCTGCTCGAAGAGGTCGCGGACGCGGGAGGCGCCCACACCGACGAACATCTCGACGAAGTCGGAGCCGGAGATCGAGTAGAACGGGACGCCCGCCTCGCCGGCGACGGCGCGCGCGAGGAGCGTCTTGCCCGTACCGGGCGGGCCGTAGAGCAGCACACCCTTGGGGATCTTGGCGCCGACGGCCTGGAACTTCGCGGGCTCCTGGAGGAACTCCTTGATCTCCTGGAGCTCCTCGACGGCCTCGTCGGAGCCGGCCACGTCGGCGAAGGTGGTCTTGGGGGTGTCCTTGGTGATCAGCTTGGCCTTGGACTTCCCGAAGTTCATCACCCGGGAGCCGCCGCCCTGCATCTGATTCATCAGGAACAGGAAGACCACGACGATCAGGACGAAGGGGAGCAGCGAGAGCAGCACCCCGACGAAGGGGTTCTGCTTCGACGTCGAGACGTTGTAGCCCTCGGGCAGCGTCTTCGGGTCGTCGTCATCGGCCTTGGCCTGGAGGTCCTTGGAGATCTCCACGCCCTGGTCGCCGATGTAGTTGGCCTGGACCTTGCTGGAGCCCTTGATCTTCTGGCCGTTGATCAGCTCGATCTTGATCTTGTTCTCGTCGCCGGTCGTCAGCTCGGCCGACTTCACCAGGTTCTTGTCGATCGCGTGCACGACCTGGCTGGTGTCCACCGACTTGTAGCCGCCGGACGAGCCGACGACCTGCATCAACACGACCACGGCGAGGACGGCCAGCACGATCCACATGACCGGCCCACGGAAGTAGCGCTTCACGTCCATCCATACGGGGCGCTCGGCGCCCCGTCCCTCCTGCCACAGTGAGGCACGGTCACCCCGGAATGAGGTGCCTGTGCATGCGGTGTCCTGCTCGACCTTTGAAAGGCTTGATTCGAAGCCTGAAAAGACTGACCTTCGGACGGTACCCCAGCATTGTCACCCGACGCCGCCGCGGACGGTCAACAAAACCGCCCTCGCATGCTCCAACGGCGGGAAACCGGGTTGGGTTCCCGGCGCCGGGGTACCGGCTCCATGACGGAGCGTGCTCAGCCGCCGTAGACGTGCGGTGCGAGCGTGCCCACGAAGGGCAGGTTGCGGTACTTCTCGGCGTAGTCGAGACCGTAGCCGACGACGAACTCGTTGGGGATGTCGAAGCCGACCCACTTCACGTCGATGGCCACCTTCGCCGCCTCCGGCTTGCGCAGCAGCGTCACGACATTGAGCGACTCCGGCTCGCGCGAGCCCAGGTTCGACAGCAGCCAGGACAGCGTCAGGCCGGAGTCGATGATGTCCTCGACGATCAGGACGTGCTTGCCCTTGATGTCGGTGTCCAGGTCCTTGAGGATGCGGACCACACCGGAGGACTGGGTGCCCGCGCCGTAGGAGGACACGGCCATCCAGTCCATGGTGAGGGGGGTGGACAGGGCGCGAGCCAGGTCCGCCATCACCATCACGGCGCCCTTGAGGACGCCGACGATGAGCAGGTCCTTGCCCGCGTATTCCGCGTCGATCTTCGCGGCCAGCTCGGCCAGCTTCGCGTCGATCTCTTCCTTGGTGATGAGCACCGACTTCAGATCGGTGCCCATGTCCTTCTCGTCCACCCGCGCCACTCTCGCTCGTTCACGACCTTGTCGGGCCCGCGAGACGCGCTCCGCCCCGCTCGCATCAGCCCTGCCGGAGGACCAGTCTGCCACCCTGCCTGCGAACCGCGACGCGCCCGGGGAGGTTGATGGCCCCCTGACCGCGCCAGCCGGTGATGAGCCGGTCCACTTCCTCCAGGTGCCGGGCGAAGAGCGAACCGGCGGGGGAGCCCGCCGCGATGGCCGCCCGGCGCAGCACCCGGCGGCGCACGGCGGGGGGCAGGGCGTAGAGCTTGGCCACCTCGAGATCGCCGGAGTCGTCGCGCACGGACGGCTCCACGGCGGCCGCCCAGGAGTCGAGGGCGTCGGCGTCGTCACGGGAGAGCTGGGCCGTCCGGGCGAGGGCCTCCACCACGCCCTTGCCGAGCGCCTTCTCCAGGACCGGCAGCGCCTCGTGCCGGACCCGGGAGCGGGTGTAGGCCGGGTCGACGTTGTGCGGGTCGTCCCAGACGGGCAGGGACTGGACCATGCAGGCCTTCCGGGCCGTCTGCCGGTCCAGGCCCAGGAAGGGCCGGCGGTAGCGGCCGCCGACGCCGGAGGCGGTGGCCATGCCGGACAGCGAGCGGATGCCGGAGCCCCGGGCGAGGCCCAGCAGCACCGTCTCGGCCTGGTCGTCACGGGTGTGCCCGAGCAGGATCGCGGCGGCGCCGTGGCGGTCGGCGACGGCGTCCAGCGCGGCGTAGCGGGCGTCGCGGGCGGCGGCCTCGGGGCCGCCCTCCCGGCCGACGTCGACCCGGACGGCCTCGACGGGGTCGAGGCCGAGGGCGGTCAGACGGCTGACGACCTCGGCGGCGCGGAGGTCGGAGCCCTGCTGGAGGCCGTGGTCGACGGTCACGCCACCGGCCCGGACCCCGAGGCGGGGGGCCTCGAAGGCGAGGGCGGACGCGAGCGCCATGGAGTCGGCGCCACCCGAGCAGGCCACCAGCACGAGCGGCGGCTCGCCGGCGCCCTGGGGCGAGGAGGGCGAGGAGGCGGCCGAGGAGGTGGTGGGGGCCAGGGTGAGGACGTCGTGGAGAACGTCGTGGAGAACGCGGCGGACCGCCAGGCGTATCGCCGCGACCGCGGGGTGTGGACCCATGTCCGTGTGTCCAATCGTTCCATGGGAGGGGGTGCCGGAGCCGGCGCCGGGGCCTTGCCGACTCCGAGTATCCGTCACGCTGTGTGCGTCGATGGTGACAGAGACGAGCCTTTACCCGAGCATCGCACGCCCACCCTTGGCACACGGTCCCTCGGAAGGGTGATTACGGGAGCGTTCGTCCGGTAGCAGGGCGTGACGGGGGTGTACGGAATCACCCGTCGGACCGTCCGTGCACCCGTGCGACCCAGTCCGCCGGTTTGGCGATCTCGGCCTTGGTCGGCAGCGTGTTCGGGGACGTCCAGACCCGGTTGAAGCCATCCATACCGACCTCGTCGACCACGGCGCGTACGAACCGCTCGCCATCACGGTACTGCCGCAGCTTGGCATCCAGGCCCAGCAGCTTGCGCAGCGCCGCGTCCAGGCGCCCGGCACCGGTGGCCCGCCGCTTCTGGAACTTCTCCCGGATCTCGGCCACGGTCGGTACGACCTGCGGCCCCACGCCGTCCATCACATAGTCCGCATGGCCCTCCAGCAACGACATCACGGCCGTCAGCCGGGCCAGGATCTCCCGCTGGGCGGGCGTCTGGACCAGCTCCACGATGCTGCGGCCGCCGGGCTCGTCCCCGTCCACCGGGGGCCGGCCGCCCGCCAGCGACTGGGCCGCCTCCCGGACCCGCTCCAGCAGCGTCGCCGGATCGACCTCCGTCTCCCCCAGGAACCCCTGGATCTCCCCCTCGATGTGGTCCCGCAGCCACGGCACCGCCGTGAACTGCGTCCGGTGCGTCTCCTCGTGGAGGCACACCCACAGCCGGAAGTCGTGCGGGGCCACGTCGAGCTCGCGCTCGATCTGGACGATGTTCGGCGCCACGAGCAGCAGCCGGCCACCACCGGCCGGGGAGCCCGGCAGGTCGCGCGTCACCGGCGCGAACGTCTCGTACTGGCCCAGCACCCGGGACGCCAGGAACGACAGCAGCATCCCCAGCTCCACGCCGGTCACCTTGCCGCCGACCGCGCCCAGCACCGCCCCCGCCGGGGCGTTCGCCCGCTTGTCCTGCATCTTCGCCAGCAGCGGGCCGATCAGGGCCCGGAAACCGGCGACGTTCGCCTTGACCCACCCCGCGCGGTCGACGACGAGGACGGGCGGCTGCGGACCGCCGCTCCCCTCGGGGTGCGTCATCCGGGTGAACGCCCGGACGTGCTCCTCCGACGCGATCGCGTGCCGGCGCAGCTCCGCGACCACGTCGCGCGCCTCGTCCCGGCTGACTTCGGGCCCCGGCCGTACGAGCCGGGTCGCGGTCGCCACCGCGAGCTTCCAGTCGACCATCTCCGTACCACCGACGCTCGTCATGCCTTCACGGTACGTGCTGCGCACAGCTTGGGTGGAGGGCTTTCCGCCGCCTTACGGGCGGGGGCTCGCGGCCGGTTCGGCACCGCCGGGCCGGCAGGTGGGGGTTGCGCGCCGTCGCGGCGGGAGTGGGCCCCGGTCCCGCCCTTTCTCCGTTTCCCGGGGCTACGCCCCGGACCCCGGCGGTGCCGAACCCGCCCCCGCCAAGGCGGACGCCGCGCGGTCCAGCGCCCGCTGCGCCGCGTCCGCGTCCGTCGTCCCCGAGGCGAGGAAGGCGAAGGCCAGCAGCCGTCCCCCGGGCGTGACGACGGTCCCCGCGAGCGTGTTCACCCCGGTCAGCGTGCCCGTCTTGGCGCGTACCAGCGCGCGGCCCGCCGCGTCGCGCGGGTAGCGGTCGCGCAGGGTGCCGCTGAAGCCCGCCACGGGCAGGCCCGTGAGGACCGGCCGCAGGGCCGGACGGCCGGGCTCCGCCGCCCGGGCCAAGAGCAGGGCGAGGAACTCCGCCGACGCGCGGTCCGCGCGGTCCAGACCGCTGCCGTCGGCGATGTGGACGGCCGGCATCGGCAGGCCCAGCGCCGCGAGCCGCTCCGTGACGGCCTGCGCCGCGCCCTCGAAGCTCGCCGGCTTGCCCGAGGCGAGCGCGGTCTGCCGCGCCAGCGCCTCCGCGATGTCGTTGTCGCTGTTGGTGAGCATGCGCTCCACCAGCGCGGACACCGGCGGGGACGCCACCGACGCCAGCCGGGCCGCCTTGCCGTCCGCGCGCCCCTCCCCCGGCTCGCCGTCGACCTCCACGCCCTTCTCCCGCAGCAGCGCCGCGAACTTCCGGGCCGCGTCCGCCGCCGGTTCGGCCGTACGGTCGGCCGGCCCCCGCTCGGAGTCGTCGAGGCGCCCCTCGTTGACCATCAGGGGGCTGACGGGGGCGATGTTGTCGTTGAGCCCGATCGTGTGGAGCACGGGGCCGGAGTAGCGCGATACGTCGTACGCGAGCTTCACCTTGCCGGTGGCACCGCGCGCCTTGAGCGCGCGGGCCGTGGCGTCGGCCAGGTCGCCGAGGCCGGCCGCGGTGAGCGTGGGATCGCCGCCGCCCACCAGGACGACGCCGTCACCGCCCGCGGCCACCACGGTCGTCTCGATACGGCGCTCCGGCCCCACCGCCGACAGCGCGGCGGCCGCCGTGGCCAGCTTGATCGTGGAGGCCGGGGTGTACGCGTCCGACTGCCCCACGCCGTACAGCCGCTCCCCGGTCGTGGCGTCGACGACCGCGGCCGCGGGGTGGTCGGAACCCAGCGCGGAATCCTTCAGCAGGGGCTCCAGCGCCTCCGCCAGGCCGTCGGCGGAGCGCTTCCCGGCCTTCGGGAGGGGCGCGAGCACGGCCGGGGCGGCGCCCGGCGCGCGTTCGCCGTCGGCGTGACGGGCGTCTTGGGGCCGTGCCGCGGCAGCGGCGAGGTCCCGTTCGGCCTTACGCTGACCCCCGTCCCAGGGCCCGGCGGCCGTCACCGCGCCGGTCGCCAGCGCCAGGCCGGCCACGGCGGACACCGCGGCGAACCGCACGGTTCGCCGTTGTTCGCGAGAGGCGTCCCGCCACCATCCGACCTGCCGGCGTCCGGCCTGCGGCACCACGGACCAGCCCCTTTCGCCACCACACTCCTGCGTGGGGGACACTTAATCACCAGACGTATGTGTTGATCAGAAGGAGCCACCCGTGGAGTTCGACGTCACCATCGAGATCCCGAAGGGTTCGCGGAACAAGTACGAGGTGGACCACGAGACCGGTCGCATCCGTCTGGACCGCCGACTCTTCACCTCGACCAGCTACCCGGCCGACTACGGCTTCGTCGAGAACACCCTCGGCGAGGACGGCGACCCGCTGGACGCGCTGGTTCTTCTCGACGAGCCGACCTTCCCCGGTTGCCTCATCAAGTGCCGCGCCATCGGCATGTTCCGCATGACGGACGAGGCCGGCGGCGACGACAAGCTGCTGTGCGTCCCGGCGAACGACCCGCGCGTCGAGCACCTCCGTGACATCCACCACGTCTCGGAGTTCGACCGCCTGGAGATCCAGCACTTCTTCGAGGTCTACAAGGACCTGGAGCCGGGCAAGTCCGTCGAGGGCGCGGACTGGGTCGGCCGCGCGGAGGCCGAGGCGGAGATCGAGGCGTCCTACAAGCGCCTCGAGGCGTCGGGTGGGGCCCACCACTGAGCACTGACGTGCACCTGGTGAACGGACCGGCCTGACGCCGGCTCGGCACCGCCGGACACCGCCGTGGTGGCTGATCGCCGCCGCGGCGGTTTTGGCGTACCCGGGGGCAAGCCCCCGCGGCGCTCAGCCCGCGCGGCGCAGCCCGGCGGTGCCGAAGCGAGGTCATGCGGCTGCGGGCCGTGCGTGGCTGGTCGCGCAGTTCCCCGCGCCCCTTCGGGGCGCTACCGGCTCAGAAGCCGCGCGTCCGCTTCGCCGCTCGGCGGACCGCCCCCTCGCCCGGGACCTTCAGGAACATCCGGGACATCTCGCTCCCCAGATTCACCCCGATGGCGATGGCCAGCGCCAGTGCCGCCGCCTTGGTGATCGAGGAGATGCCCGTGTTCATCTCGTTCTTCGCGAAGTTCAGCAGCGCGAAGTACGTGGCGCTACCCGGCAGCAGCGGGCCGATCGCCGCCGTCACGTACGGCAGCGCGGAGGTGTAGCGGTAGCGCGACAGCAGCTGGCCGAAGAGGCCGACGAGCCCGGCCGCGATCGCCGTGGCGGGCACCGGGTCCAGCCCCGCCGTGTCCGCGAGCGCCCCGTAGACCACCCACGCGACGCCGCCGTTGAGCGTGACCAGCAGCACGGTGTGACGTTCCTGCTGGAGCAGCAGCGCGAACGCGAACACCAGCAGCATCGCCGCCACGATCTGGATCACGGGCCGCTCCCGGTGGACCAGCGCCGCCTCCGGGTTCAGCGTCTTCCCGCCGACGTGCACGCCCCCGTAGAGCACGACCAGCACACCGCAGACGATGCCCGCGATGAGGTAGCCGACCTCCAGCAGCCGCGCCGCCGCCGTGATGTAGAAGCCCGTGAGCCCGTCCTGGACGCCCGCGACCAGCGCCCGTCCGGGGATCAGGGCGAACAGCCCACCCGTGATCACCGCCGACGCCTGGACGGGCGTACCGGTGGCGCTCAGCGCCACACCCATCGCCGCGGGCGGCATCGCCGCCGCCACGAACTGGTAGAACTCCGGCAGCCCCCGCCCCGACGCCAGCCACGCCAGCCGGTCGCCCAGCATCGCCCCGGCCGCCGCCGCCAGGAACACCACGAGCCCGCCGCCCACCAGCAGGCTGGCCGCACCCGCCAGCAGCCCGGAGGCGAGGGTGAGCGCCCAGCTGGGGTACGGGTGACGGTTGCGGCGTATCTCGGCGAGGCGCCCGTACGCCTCCTCCATCGACAGCCCCTGCGTGGTGATGTCGTGGACGAGCCGGAAGACCGCCGCCAGCCGGTTGTAGTCCGTGCCGCGCCGGCGCACCGTCCGGTTGGCGGTGACGGGGTCGTCGACGAGCGAGGGCTGATAGCTGACGGTCAGCAGGGTGAACGTGACGGTCGGCTCGCAGCGCGCCAGCCCGTACGCGTGCGCGACGCCGAACATCGCCGCCTCCACGTCCTCGGCGCCCTCACCGCCCGCGAGCAGCAGCTCGCCGATGCGCAGCGTCAGGTCGAGGATGCGCGGCACGGGCGGCCCCGGCTCCTCCGCGTGCTTCTCCGGCCGCTCGGGCACCGGCCGCTCCAGGACCGGCATCCGCAGCATCGTGCGCATCCGGTCCTGCCAGGGCGCCTCCTTGGTGAGGCTGACCTTGGGTATGCCGTACGGAGGGGTGTAGGCGGGGTACAACGGGGTGGCGCTCTCGGCAGGGCTCTTGCCCTTGCCGACGCCCTTGCCGACGCCCTTGACGACGCCCTTGGGGAGGGCGAACTCCGACGTGGGGTGGTCGTCCTCGGGCGGCGGGGCCGGCAGGGGGACGCCCAGGGGCGGGGTGAAGGCGCTGTGCGCTTCGTCGGACTGCGGCTTGCGGTCCTCGGTGCCCCGGTCGGGGTCACCGTCCGGCTTCGTCGTACCGCTACCGCTGCCCCGCTGGCGTTCCACCACCACGTACTCCTCGGTGCGTCCCTCCTGTTACCGCCAGGATGCATGCAGGGTGATGGGCCCGCGCACCGGGGGCGGGAAAAACGGAGCGACGAACTCCCTGACGGTTCCCTAATGTGCCGTTAACGACGGGAAGGTGCCACCCGGTCGGGTGGCACCTTCCTGTTGCTGCCTGACGACGCGCGTCAGCGCTGCGGGCGGTAGTTGTGCTCCTGGCCGTCGTCGTAGTCGCCGTGGCCTTGGCCGTTGCCGTAGCCGTATCCGTATCCGTAGGTGTTGTCGCCGTAGCCGCCCTGGGGGTGGGGCTGAGGCTGGCCCTGGCCCTGAGGGTAGGACTGGCCCTGGGCGTACGGCTGGCCCTGCTGGGGGTACGGCTGGGACTGAGGCTGAGGCTGGGACTGGGGGTACGCCTGGGCCTGTGGGTACGGCTGGGGCTGCTGCTGCGGGTACGGCTGGGGCTGGCCGTACCCGCCGCCGTAGCCACCCTGCGCCCCATAGCCGCCCTGCTGGCCGTAACCCCCCTGGCCGGCGTACGCGCCCTGGCCACCGTAGCCACCGGCCCCGGCGTAGCCGCCCTGGTTGTCGTAGCCCCCCTGGTTGCCATAGCCACCGCCCTGGCCACCGTGACCGCCCTGGTTCCCGTACCCGCCGCCGGGACCCCCCTGAGCCTGGCCGTGACCATGTCCCTGACCGTGGCCCTGGCCGTAACCGTCGTCACCGCGCTGCTCGCCCAGGCCGAACCCGCCCCAGTCCTCGTACTCGTCCGACGGCGCGGCCGGAGCCGCCGGGGCCGACGGGGCCGACTTCGCCTCCTCCGCTGCGGCAGCGGCCTCCTTCTTCGACTTGGACCGCGCACGCAGGAACTCGATGGCGATCGGCACGACCGAGATCAGCACGATCGCGACCAGCATCAGCTCGATGTTCTTGTGAACGAACTCGATCTTCCCGAGCGCCGCGCCCAGCAGCGTCACCCCGCCGCCCCACAGGGCGCCGCCGATGACGTTGAAGATGAGGAACGAGCGGTAGTTCATCCGGCTCACGCCGGCGATGATCGGCGTGAACGTCCGGATCACCGGCACGAAGCGGGCCAGGACCAGCGACTTCGGCCCGTGCTTCTCGAAGAATTCATGGGCCTTCTCGACGTTCTCCTGCTTGAAGAGCTTCGAGTCCGGCCGCTTGAAGAGCGTGGGACCGACCTTGCGGCCGAAGAGATAGCCGGCCTGGTCGCCGAGGACCGCCGCGAGGATCACCAGGGCGCACACCACCCACAGCGGATACTTCAGCGCGTTCGTCGTGACCAGCAGACCGGTCGTGAACAGCAGCGAGTCTCCTGGCAGGAAGAAGCCGATGAGCAGGCCCGACTCGGCGAAGACGATGGCCAGGACGCCCCACAGGCCGAATTGGCCGATCAGGTAGTCCGAGTCCAGCCACTGGGGGCCGAGCGCGAGAGTGGTGGGGGTCACTGTTGACGGTCTCCTGGGTGGAGGGCGCAGGCTCGTTGCGAGGCCCGGGCACAGGCGGGGGAGGCGGTGTGCCGCCCGAGGTTACCAACGCGCCCACGACGACCCCGGTTCCAGACGGCCCCCGGGCGCCCACCCCCGGGCGCGCACGCCCGCTCACGTGCCGTTACGTTCCGCGTGCACCTGAACAGCGCAACCCGGCCGCCCCGGCGTGCGTCCCGAACGACGAACGGCAAAACTGCACACGTATACGGAGGTGGATGCATGGGCATCGAGGAGTACGGCGGCGGTCAGCAGTCCCAGGACGTGCTGGTGGTCACCACGAACGACGTGCCCGGCTACCGGGTCGACCGTGTCATCGGCGAGGTCTTCGGCCTCACCGTGCGCTCCCGTCACATCGGCAGCCAGATCGGCGCCGGCCTGAAGTCCCTCGTCGGCGGTGAGCTCAAGGGGCTCACCAAGACCCTGGTCGAGACCCGCAACCAGGCCATGGAGCGACTGATCGAGCAGGCCCGCTCGCGCGGCGCCAACGCCGTGCTCATGTTCCGCTTCGATGTGACCGAGGCCGCCGACGTCGGCACCGAGGTCTGCGCCTACGGCACGGCCGTGGTGATCTCCCCGCACGCGTGATCACACGCGTGATCAGCTGCGGCGGATCGCGTTCGCGAGGATCGCGTCCCGCAGGAAGGCGGCCATGCCGGGCCTGATCGCCTCGTACGTCGCGGCGAACCGCTCGTCCGCGACGTACATCTCCGCGAGCCCGGCGTGGATCTCGTACGAGCAGTCGTAGAAGAACTCGCCGATCTGCCGCCGGTGCTCCTCCGCGAGCTCCATCGCCTCCGCCGACTCCGGCGCCGCGCCGGTCTCCATCAGCGCGGCGATCCGCGCGTTCAGCCCGTCGGCGGCGGCCTTGATCCGCAGCCAGTCCTCCTTCGTGTACGAGGCGGCCCGGCGCTGCGACTCCTTGTAAGGGTCGGTGCCGCCCCAGCGGCGTTCGGCCTCGGCCTCGTGTGCGTCGGGGTCGAAGTCTCCGAAGACCTCGAACTTCTCCTCGGGGGTGAGCCTGATGCCCATCTTTCGCGCCTCCATAGCGTGCTCCACGGCGGCGGCCATCCGCTGGAGCCGGTCGATCCGGCCGGTCAGCAGCTCGTGCTGCCGCCGCAGGTGCTCGGCCGGATCGGCGTCCGGGTCGTCCAGCAGCGCCGCCACCTCCTCGAGCGGAAACCCGAGCTCCCGGTAGAACAGGATCTGCTGCAACCTGTCGAGATCGTCATCCTCGTACTGCCGGTGCCCGGCGTGGCTGCGGCCGGACGGCAGGAGGCCGATCTCGTCGTAGTGGTGCAGCGTCCGTACGGTCACGCCGGCGAGGGCGGCGACCTGCCCTACGGAGTAGCTCATGGCTCCGCTCCTTTCGTTCCTTGCACGCTCCACGGTGAGGGCTCACGTGACGTGAGGTGCAAGTCGCGGGGCGCCGCGAGTCGGAGAAACGGTCCGTCGTCACCCTGACGGGTGGCACTACCTTCGGATATGGGGCATGTGCCCCCGAGCCCGCCCACGATTCGATTCATGGGAGCAGTGATGGCCGCAGAAGCCAGGTGTGAGCAGCCGGAGCGAGCCACGCCGGAGAACTGGATGTACCCGCCGGCGGACGGCTGGACGTACGACCAGGTGAAGGAGCTGGTCCTGCCGTGCGACTGGGAACTACTGGGCGGGAAGATCGTGGTTCGAGGGGTAAACAAGTGGTGGCACCAAGTGGTCCGGGACGAGCTGTACTACCGGCTCCGGGGCACCAAACCCGAATCGCTGATGATCAATAGCGAGCAGTGGGTCTTCTTCGACGAAAAGAACGTCCCGAAACCTGACATCGTTCTGTTCGACAAGAGCGGACTCGACGTCCGCACGCTGGACTGCATCCCCGTCGACCGAGTCGTTCTTGCGGTGGAAATCGTTTCTCCCGGCTCGCGCACTGAGGACCGCTTCTACAAGCCCGCCCTGTACGCCGGCGCAAAGATCGACCACTACTGGCGCATCGAGCGCGGCGAGGACGACCTACCTGTCGTTCACGAGTACCTGCGGCGTCAGGAGGAGGACCGCTACACCCCCAGGTCCGAGCGCCCCACACACACCGGCATCCTCAAGACCGACGTCCCCTTCCCCATCGAGATCGATCTCCGCAGCCTGATCGAGGTCTGAACAGCCCTGCGTCACCTTTCCGCCGTCGCGTAGAACTGGCGGGCCCAGTGGCGGAGTTCTCCGATGGGGCCGTCGCCGTGCTGAAGACGGGGGTGGGGGAGATAACGCTTGTTGTGCCAGATGGTGATGTCCTTGCGGACGTCGTGCGTGAGCCAGATGAGGCCGAAGCGGGCCAGGATGTCGGACGCGACGGCGATGGGTGGTTCGCGGAGGCGCCATGGGATCGCCCACGGCACCGTGATCGCACAGCCCACGAAGACGCGGAACTGCGTCCGCCAGGGCCCGGTCGGCGTCGGATTCACCCACATCCGCACCGACACCCCGAGCGCCGGGATCTCCGCCTCGGCCAGCACCAGCCCCAGCCCGAACTGCCGTACCGCGTAGTCCACGGGAACTATCCCGATGAGTGGCAGGCTGCGTCGGGCCCGTACCTTTGCCGTGCGGACCGGGCCGTCCGTTCTCTCGGTGACGAGCTCCTTCGTGTCCACGAAGCCGTGGATCGGGCCCAAGTGCCCGTAGTCGGAGATGTTTTCCGCCACTTCTTGGGGGTGGGTGTCGGCTTGCAGGGTGCGGTGCACCGGAGTACTGAACCCCGGTTTCGGCAGCTCCGGTAGCTGCCAGTCCGGCGGCGCGCCCGTCTCGTCGTACCAGACGCAGATCATGCCGTTGACCTCGCACACCGGCAGCAACGTCAGTGACAGCTCCGGCGGATGCGGCCCGTAGGGAGTGCGGCGGCACGTGCCGTCCGGGCCGTAGGCGAAGCGGTGAAAGGGGCAGACGAGGTATTCACCGTCCACCGTGCCGCCATGGCCCAGATGGGCCCCGAGGTGCGGGCAGTGCGCGCGGATGGCGCGCACCCGGCCGCCGCGGGTCCGGTAGAGGACGACGTCCTCCCCCGCCAGCCGACGCGTGGACACCGCGCCGGCCTTCAGCTCACGGGTCGAGCTCAAACAGAACCAGCCCCGTGGATAGGGCAGCGGGGCGGGCGGATTCGGGTTCCCCTCCACATCACCATGCTGCCGCCCGTCAAGGTGGCTCAAACAGGACTTTTGTGTATTTCAGTGGGATGTCGAGGCCTACGGCCGTTATCGGGGCCCGGGTGAGCCATGATGCGTAAGTTTCCTGCTCCCGAGGCCGAAACCACGCTGGCCTGGGATCGTCGTATGCGGTAGCGACGGGAGTACGGGAGGACGCATCCAATGACGTACACGCGCCCACGGCCCATGGCGTGGCAGTACTGCGGCGACCAGATCAAGCTCTGGCGGAACCTGGCCGGAGTCAGCCGCGAGACACTCGCCAAGGAGGCGGGATACGGCTGCGAGACGATCGCGTCGGTGGAGCAGGGGCGGCGGAGGCCCGCAGTGCATCTGCTGCGGATCGCCGATCAACTGTGCGGGGCGAACGGGCTGCTGCGGGCGGCGGAGAAGTACCTGGAGCCGGAGCAGCTTCCGGAGCGCAGTTACGACTACATGCTGTACGAGGCGGAGGCGATCGCCATCAGCTCGTACCAGCCCATGCGCATCCCCGGGCTGCTTCAGACGGAGGAGTACGCGCGAGAGCAGATCAGCAACTGCTGGCCACCGCTCGACGATGAAACCGTGGAGGTGCGTATCGCGAACCGGATGAAGCGCCAGGCTCTGCTGGACAAGCAAGAGCGAGTGTTCAGCTACGTGATCGGAGAACCCGCTCTCCGGCACCCGATCGCAAGCAGGGAAGAGCACCAGCGGCAGTTGCGCCATCTGCTGGCAGCGGGCGAGCGCCGCAACGTGACGATCCAGGCTCTTCGCTTCGATCGCGCCCCCATCGGCAACGAGGGTTCGCTGATCCTGCTGGAGACACCGGAGCACAAGCATTTCGCCTACGAGGAAGGGCAACTGACCTCCGCCTTGACCGCTGAGCCGGACAAGGTCAGCAAGGCAGCAAAGAGGCTGGCGCGCATCACTCAGCTGGCCATGAGCCCGGACGAATCAGCAAGCTTCATCAAGGAATTGGCAGACACGCAATGAAGTGGTTCAAGTCGAGTTTCAGCGGTGACGACGGCAGTGAATGCGTGGAGGTCGCCACCTCCCCGCACGCCGTCCACGTCCGGGACTCGAAGCTCGGGTCCGACGACAGCCCCCGAATATCCGTCCCCAGGGCCTCCTGGGGAACGTTCCTGCACCACCCGAGCTTCGGGACTCGGGATTCGAGCGCCATCTCTTAGGAATGGGAGGTGGGCACAACCCACCCACCCTCCCTGCCTGTTGCACACCCGGATGACTTTCCGCAACCGAGTCGCGACGTTGCGCGCTCGCCGTGTAGCGTGCGCAGCAACAAGCGACCCCCGCTGGTGCTACCAACACCGAACGGGGGTCTGACCAACAAGATCGAAGGACGTCGATCTCATGGCTATCGCCAACACTAGCGCCGACGCGCGCCCCTCCGCTCCCCCCATGGCCTCCCCCGGCTACGGAAAACGCTCCGCCCCCGGCCAGGCCCCGCGCGACCCGCACACCTTCGCCCATCTCCCCGCCCGCGAGGCGTACATCGCCTCCCACATCGACCGCCTCCCCGACGGCGCCGCGATGGACGCGAAGACGCTGGCCAAGGAGCTGCCCTACGGGCAGCAGGCCATCCGCACCGCCCTCAACAACCTCTCCGAGGCGGGCCATCTCCGCCGTATCCGCGAACCCGCCGGTGACGACACCACGCAGTGGGTCTTCCGCACGTATTTCTCTCGCACGGCACGCAGTGACGCGTGGTGGGAGCGCTGGCTGAACGAGGGCGACGAGCCGCAGCCCGACGCGAAGCCGCAGCGCTCCCCCGCCTACGTCGCCCTCGCCACCCTCGGCCTCACCGACGCCCGCCTCGCCCTCTCCGCGAAGGACTGCGCCGACCTCGAACCCCTCGCGGCGGAATGGCTGGCACGGGGCATCCCACCCGCCCAGCTCATCGCCACCCTCACCGCCGGCCTCCCGTCCCCCGTCCACTCCCCCGCCGCCATCACCCGAACGCGTCTCGCGGAGAAGATGCCGCCGGAGCCACCCCCGTCTCGGACACCAGGCCGCCGCATCATGGAGTGCACCTCCTGCCGTACCCCGGGCCGCCCGGAGGCCCTCTCCGGCGGACTCTGCCGCGTCTGCCGGGAAGGCGTGGACGTCCGGGAGCCGAGCCCGCAGGAGCAGGCGTACGTACGGGCCCGCGCGGACCGGGTGCGGGCGGGGATCAGGCGCGGGGGACGCGGCTGAGCGCCGCTCGGATGGTCTCGTCCACGGGGGCGACCGGGAAGCCCAGCTCCCGGAGCCAAGTAGCGACCTGGGTCAGGGGACGGCCCAGCCGGAGTGATTTCTGGAGCATGCGGTCGAGACCGTTGCCCTGGTCTATGTCCAGGTACCCGGTGAAATCGCCGAACTGGGCGATTCCGTCGCGTTCGTCCCGCTTGATCAGCCTGACGGCTTCGGTGAAGGTCAGCCCTTCCGGCAGGCTCTGTCGTCCTAGTTCGACACCGTACCCCTGGAGATACCAGACGACCTCACCCGGCTCGGTGCGCAATACCGCCGCCGCGCCCACGACGTGGGCGAAGGGGACCGGCTCGGCCGTGTTCAATCCCAACCACAGCGTCTCGTTCGACAAGAGCTCTTCGTCCAGACGCGTGGGCGCGGTGGGCAGCTTCAGGCGGATGTCGAACCCATAGGCCTTCAGTCGTTCGATCCGTTCACGAGGCGAACGATCGGTGGACTTCAGCAGATGGTCGTAGAAGATTCCTCTGCCCGGGCGCAGATTTCCCCGCATGTCGCTCAACAACTCGATGTCATCGGGGCAGGCATCGTCGGGAAACACCGACGGCATGGTGAAGCCCAAATAGGCGAGCTCCGCCAGCATCTGTGCCGGGCTGATGCCCAGCTTCGCGGCGTTCTGGAGCACCCGGCCCGGAGCCACAGGGTCCGCGAGGTCACGCCACGGCGCTTCTCCATTCGCCCCCTCGCTCAGCAAGGCCGTGATTCTGGAATCCGGACGGTCCGGCAGACCCGCCGCGTCGCATCTCAGCCCGTACGCGGCGAGCCTGTCGCACACTTCGGGGACCGTGATGCCGAGCACCCGGCTCGCCTTGGCGATGTGCCCCGGGGGTACGACCTGGTCGGGGTCGAGCCACCCCGTCGAGTCGCGTTCGGCTCCCGGGTCGTTGCGCACCAAGACGTCGTGATCGGCTGCCCTGGCGAGTGCCACGGCTGTGTCTCCGACGGGGACAGCCATACCTCTCCAGCGTTCGGCGGCCTCTTCGACCCCCGCACCCATGAGACGGGCCGTGTCCAGTAGTTCCTGCACCGTCACGTACCGGTCCTGAGCTCTCATGCCGAGCTCGGCGGAGCGCCGGGCAGCGGTTTCCCAGGAGGTGCCGAGGGCATCGGCGAATTCGACGCACTGTTCGAGGAATTGAATCCGCCACGACCTGCCGAGACCCCAGTGCCTCAAATCGCGCGTCGACCCCGGCTCGGTGAGCATCATGAGATCGGACGGCAGGGCCGGGCGTACGTTCCGCACACCCCGGAGTTCCGGGCACGCCTCCTCCAGCAGGGTCAGAGCCGCGTTGGGGCCATGAGCGGCAATCCGCCACAGCAGGACGTGGTCGGGAGCGTCGCCGAAGAGGTACAGCCACGGAAGGTCCCTCACCATGTCCCTCCGATCGTTCTCCCCGAAGGTCCCCAACGGAAGGAACTTCAGGTCGGCGGAGAGACACCCTGCCGTGCCCATGTCGATTCGGCACCCTCGGTACTCCAGCACCCGGCCGGCTGCGACGGCCGCAGCCGTGACGGTGTCGGCAAGTTGCACACTCGAAACGGCCAGGCGGCAGATCCACTCATAGGACGGCAGCGCTTCGTCACTCGCCAGCAGGGATTGCAGCGCCTGCCCGAGGATGCCCCGTAACGGCCCGGACACTTCGTCCAGAACCCGGGACCGGTCGACTGAAAGGCGCCCCGGAGCGTGTTCGCCGGAGAGGTTCACCACTACCCCGTCCAACCCGGAATCGCCGTTCATCGACAGCACACCCCGCCGGATCTCGGGCTGGACGACCAGCCCGTCCACGAGCAGCCCGCCCCCGTGCTCGCACCAGATCACCTGCACGCCGTCGGGAGCCTCCGCCCACTCGACCATCACCCCGTGGGCGTTCAGCCCGAAGCGCTCCCTGTCCGGTGCCTTTCTCGCATCCAGCCGACCGCGCTCCCACGTCTTGACCCGTTCGCCATGGCGAACCTCCGTCGGGAACTCCGCGATCCCCAGCACTCTTCCAAGCACGGAAACGCACGACCAGCGGCGATCGCCCCGCGCATCGCCATCCCGCAGATAGAGCCGAACCCGCGTCCCCGCCTCCTCTCCCCGTTCCTTCAACCGCTCGATACGGAACAGGTGCCCCGGCCCGTAAATGGACACCCGGAGCAGCGGCCCCAGTCGCCCCCGCGCACCCATACGGCACGTGGTAACCCGAATCTCATCGGCGAGCATGAAATAGCTCAGCACGCCGATACCGAAACGGCTGTTGGGGAACAACTCAACCGGGGGAACAGCCTCCGCCCACCCCGCCCGCTCCAGCTTGAAGTCCAGCTGATCCACGAATCGCGAGCCCGCCTGCGAAAAGACCCCGCGCAGTTCCGACTCCCCCATGCCGACACCGTTGTCCCGGCACTCGACGTACTCGCGGCCGCCCTCGTCCACACCCTGCTCGAACTCGATCCGGCCGTCGTACGCGTACGAGGCGTCCCCCGTCCGGTCCAGATACTCCGTCCGGGCCCGCCGGTAGCGGCAAGCGTCCAGCGCGTTCTGGTAGAGCTCACGGATGGCGAGGTCGCGGTCGCGGTAGAGCTGGACGCCCATGAGGAGGTCGCGGACGCGGCGCTCGTCGAGACGGAAGCTCGCCCAGCCGGTGAAGACGCCATCCGCCGGGGTCACCCCGTCCGCCGACAGGCGGGCCGGGAGGGCGGGCAGGGGCTGGGTGACACGTTCGCGGACGGTGCGGCGAACGGCCGCGAGGAGGCCGTCCGTACGGTCCGTGTAGGCGCGGAGGCCCTCGATGACGGCTTCGTGATGGCACTCGGCGTGGAGCACCGGGAGGTCGTGGGAGCCGCCCCAGCGGGACTTCTCCAGCGTGCGTCGCAACTGGTCGAGGTCCACGGGGTGGGGGATGCCCAGGTGCTCCACGACGATCTGCGGCAGGGCCGTGATCTCACGGCTCGCGCCGTGGGCCAGGGCCAGGAACAGGGCGAGTCGCTGGTCGCGGATGCGCTGGGGGCCACCGCCGCGTACGCCGACGGCGTCGTCGGCGGGGAGTTCGTCGAGGTATTCGCGGTTGCAGACGTCGGGGCCGCGGCGGAGGCCGTGGAGGAGCCGGCAGATCCGGCGGGGCTCCAGGGCCTCTCCCAGCGCGTCGGCCGGGGCGCCGACCGCCTCCCACAGCGTCCGGACCGTCGCCGCGTCCGAGAACTCTTCCCGCAGCGCCAGCCATCGGTGGAACAGCCACCAGCCGATGGATTCCGCTGCCGCTGCATGGGGGTGCTGGAGGGCTCGTTTGACGAGCAGGTCGTGCCCCTCGGCGAACACCTCGAACGACGCGCGCTCGTGGCCCGGCCCGGGGTGCCGGTCCAGGCGTGTCGGGTCGACCCGTGCTCGTAAGGCAGCCGCCAGTCGCAGGGTCTGCACGCGGTACACGAACGGCATCAGGACCAGCAGGGCCGCCTCCGCCGGGTAGAGGTCGAGCCGGCACTCGGGCCCCGGCTCTCCCAGCAACCACTCCACGCTCTCGGCGAAGCGCGGGACGACGCCGTCGTCCCGCCAAGGGTCGTCGGCGAGCTCGCGTTCCGCCTCGCCCCGGAGGCGGGCCAGGGCCGCGACGGTCTCGGCGACGCGCTCGCGGAAGAAGGACGCGTCGCGGTCGGGCGGTACATGGCGCCACGCCGTCGAACGGACGGCCAGGTCCACCCAGCCGTCCACGGCGGGGGCGGAGTGGCCAGAGGCCCCACCGATATGCATGTCCCGCATCATGAAGACGACTTCGGCCTTCGCATTGTGGAACTCGTTGTTCGTACCGCCCCGTTGCACTCGCTCCGCCCTCCCCACAACAGTGGGGATCCAGCGTAGAAGCAGGGGCGCCTCCGGCTGCGATACGCACAGACTCGACCAGGAATCTACACACTGCGGCGCGGTAACGGCCTTACCTCGTTAGGTATTTGGCAATAGTGGGCGCGCGGGCTCGACAGGCCAGATCGTCTGTAAAGTCTTCCGTGGCGCGCCGAGCGCGCCCCCCTACAACGAGGAATCGTCTGCACGTTGGGCCGGTCGAGGGCCCAATAACGGGTTCCTCCGGCGGCGGTCACCGGATATGGCCGCGTCGTATGAAGGGGGGCGCCAGTGGGGCGTCACCGGAGGATTCGTCCGTCGATCTGGAAGCGCATCGCGCGGAAGGTGAGGGGGTGGATGCCCGGTCGATGACCGAAGGCCGGACGGTGATCGGCAATCCTCACATGAGCTGAGGACTCCCGATCAACGCACCGTCTGCTTTCGGTTGGCCCTCGTCAAAGAGTGTCCGGCTCTATTGGCGGGGGCCGCTTCGCGTCCCACCGTACCGGCTCAACGCCCCCCGCGTACACCATCTCAGCGGACGATCCCCCTCCAGGGCTCGCCCTCCCCCGCCATCACGTACGTCCCCGCCTCCAGGCGGGCGATCAGGCCGCGCGCCCAGCGTTCCCGCGCCTCCGCGATGCCGCGCCAGAGGGTGCCGATCTCGGCGATGTGGCCCCAGTCCTCACCCTCGCCCGGGGTCCAGCGGCGGTCGATGTCGGCGCGCCATTCCTCCAGCGCGGCCACGCGCTGCCGGAGGAGGGCGATGGCCTCGGCGCGGGGGAGGTCGACGAGGAAGCCGACGCCCGCCGTCAGGACGTCGGTCTTCTGGTCGTGGGCGACGAGGGCCGCGCGCAGCAGGGTGAGGTACTCCGCCTCCCCCGCCTCCGTCAGCTCGTACTCCGTGCGCGGGGGGCCGCCCGCCTCGCTGGGGGCGGTGTCGTGGGCCACGAGGAGGCCTTGCTTGGCCATGGCCTTGAGCGCGTGGTAGATCGAGCCCGGCTGGGCGCTCGACCATTCCTGGGCGCCCCACGTCTCCAGGTCGCCGCGGACCTGGTAGCCGTGGGCGCGGCCGTGCTGCCGGACCGCGCCCAGGACCAGCAGCCGGATGGCCGACATCCTCGCCTCGACTTTCTCCCCCGCCCGATCGCCGCCCGATCGCTCTCGCGGCCCAGCCTAGGCGCTTCGCCGGAAGTGAGGTCCTACGGCTGCGGCCCGTCCGTGGCTGTTCGCGCAGTTCCCCGCGCCCCTTCGGGACGCGGCACCACACCGGACGTCGACAGGCCCGCTCAGGCGTCCTCGCCCTTCTCCATGGCCACCAGTTCGAACGACGTCTTCCCGTCGAGGGACTCACGGATGATGTCGGCGTGGCCGGCGTGCCGGGCGGTCTCCTCGATGAGGTGGAGCACCAGCCAGCGCATGGACACGCTCTCCTTGGGGAACCAGGGGGCCTCCGGCAGGGGGAAGGTGTCCTCCAGGTTCTTCACCGAACGGACGAAGCGTTCGGTCTCCGCCGCGACGGTCTCCCAGTGGGCGAGTCGCTCCTCGACCGTCTCACCGTCCAACAGCCGGAAGCTGTCCTTCCAGGTGGACTCGTCGCGGTGGACGACCGGGGGCAGGCCCTGGGCGTGCCGGACCCAGATCTGCTCGGCCTCCGCGACGTGCTTGACCAGGCCGGACAGGGACAGCTCGCTCGCGCTCGGCCGGGTGGCCGCCTGCTCCTCGGTGAGGCCGAGGAGCGCGCGGCGGATGCCGCCGCGCTGGGCCTCCAGGAAGGCCAGCAGGGTGTCGCGCTCGTCACCGGGGTTGCGCTCGCTCACGAGAGTGACCATGGGTCCGCCTTTCGTCCTCCGTTCGCTCCCGGGGGTCCCGGGGCGATGGGTTCACGGTAGGACCGATCTAGGACGGGCTATGTCCTAGATCCCACTCAGAACGGGAAGCTGCTTCGCCCGTGCTGGATCGAGATCCATTTCGTCGTCGTGAACGCGTCGACCATCGAGTCGCCGTTCAGCCGCCCCACGCCCGAGTGCTTCTCGCCGCCGAACGGCACGATCGCCTCGTCGTGCACGGTCGAGTCGTTGACGTGGATCATCCCGGTCTCGATCCGCTGGGCCACCCGGACGCCCCGCTCCACATCGCCCGTGTGCACGGCGCCGCTCAGCCCGTACGGCGTCGCGTTGGCGAGCCGTACCGCCTCGTCCTCGCCGTCGAAGGGGATGATCAGGGCGACGGGGCCGAAGATCTCCTGGGCCAGGATCGGGGAGTCGGCCGGCAGTCCCGTGAGGACGGAGGGGCCGACGAGGGTGCCGTCCGTCCGGCCGCGCAGGAGGGCGGTGGCGCCGTCCGCGACGGTCTGGTCCACCAGGCTGGTGATGGCCTCCGCCTGGCCCGAGTTGATGAGGGGGCCGATGTGCGTAGCCGGGTCGCCGGGGTCGCCGACCTTCAGGGTCCGTACCTTGGCGACGAACTTCTCGGTGAATTCACGCTCGACGGACCGGTCCACCAGCACACGGTTGGCGGCCATGCAGACCTGCCCCTGATGGATGAAACGGCTGAAAACAGCGGCGTCCACGGCGTAGTCGACGTCCGCGTCGTCGAGGACGATCAGGGCGCTGTTGCCGCCGAGTTCGAGGATGGTCCGCTTGAAGTGCGAGGCGGCGACGGTGGCGACATGGCGGCCGACCTTGTCGGAGCCGGTGAAGGAGATCACCTTGGGCACGGGGTGCTCGATGAGCGCGTCGCCGATCTCCGCTATGTCGGTGACGACGACGTTGAGGACGCCACCGGGGAGGCCCGCGTCCTCGAAGAGCTTGGCGACCAGGCCGCCGCCGCATATCGGCGTGTTCTGGTGGGGCTTGAGCACGACGGCGTTGCCGAGGGCCAGGGCCGGGGCCACGGATTTGATCGAGAGGAGGAAGGGGAAGTTGAAGGGGCTGATCACCCCGACGACCCCGACCGGGACGCGGTAGAGGCGGTTCTCGCGGGTGTCGTCCGGGGCGGGCAGGATCCGTCCCTCGGCGCGCAGCGCGAGCTGTATGGCCTCCCGTAAGAACTCTCTGGCCAGGTGGAGCTCGAAGGCGGCCTTGACGGCCGTGCCGCCGCACTCGGCGGTGATGGCGGCGGTCAGCTCGGGCTCGTTGTCGTCGATGACGCGCAGGGCCCGTTCGAAGACCAGACGGCGGCGGTACGGATTGACGGCCGCCCAGGAGGGCTGGGCGCGCTCGGCGGCACGATAGGCCTGGTCGATCTCGTCGACGCCGGCGACGGTGATCGAGGCGAGCTTCTCACCGTCGTACGGGTTGAAGTCGACGATGTCCCAGGAGCCGGTGCCGGCCCGCCATTCGCCGTCGATGTACTGGGCGCCCAGCGTGTCGAAACAGGAGCCGTAGGAGCCGTGTGTGTGCTGGGGGCCGTGCGTCCCGTGCGATCCGTTCGTGCCGTCGGACATGCGCCATCCCGTCTGCGAAATGCGGGGCGCCCGGGGCGCCCGTCATGAGGTGCGTCGAGTGCGTCGCTTGGGCGCACCGCTCTTCCATGCCGCTCCATGTCGCGTCCATGCCGCGCTACTGAGACGTCATCGTACTGATGTGTCACAGGAGTTGAAGATGCCGCGCAATCAGATCGCGGGTCTTCTCCGGGGAGAGGCTGTCCTCGTGGAGCCGGTCCATGACCCGGGTGTACTGGGCCACTTCCTCGGCCTTGTCGAGGTAGAGCGCGCTGGTCAGCTGCTCCAGGTAGACGACGTCGGAGAGGTCCGACTCGGGGAAGCGCAGCATCGTGAAGGCGCCGCTCTCGGCGGCGTGTCCGCCGTGGGCGAAGGGCATCACCTGGAGGGTCACGTTGGGCTGCTCGGAGATGTCGGCGAGGTGCTGGAGCTGATTGCGCATGACCGTTTCGCCACCGTACGGGCGGTGCAGGGCCGCCTCGTCGAGGACGGCGTGGAAGCGGGGCGCGCGCTCGGAGAACAGCAGCTTCTGGCGCTCCATGCGCAGCGAGACCCGGCGTTCGATCTCCGCCTCGTCGGCATGGGGCTGGCCCCGGACGACGACGGCGTGGGCGTAGCCCTCGGTCTGGAGCAGGCCGTGGACGAACTGGACCTCGTAGATCGAGATGTCGGAGGCGGCGCCCTCCAGCCCCACGTACGTCTGGAACCACCCGGGGAGCACATCGCTGTAGCTGTGCCACCATCCGGCGACATTGGCCTCGCGGGCGAGGCCCAGCAGGGCCTCGCGCTCGGAACCGTCCGTGACCCCGTAGAGGGTGAGCAGATCCTCCACATCCCGTGCCTTGAAGCTCACCCGGCCCAACTCCATACGGCTGATCTTCGACTCGGATGCTCGGATCGAATAGCCGGCCGCCTCGCGCGTGATGCCACGCGACTCGCGCAGCCGCCTGAGCTGCGAGCCCAGGAGTATGCGTCGCACCACGGAACCGCTCGACTCGCTCGTGGCCATCTCTGGGACCCTTCCTCTTCCGGTCCTGTTCCGGTCTGTCGTTTCCGCGCCTCTCTGAGGGCGACCCCCGCTACCCCCGGCGCCGAAGTCTGCCATCTTCAGGCTTCGTTGAGTGCATGTGCGGTTACGGAGACCAGCCACGGGCAGGAGCCCTACCGCAGGGGGCGTAGGGAGAATTGCACCCCAACCCCCCTGTGCGCCCCCAAATCCACCGCGTGCACGTGCATCTGCCCTTGCATCCGCCGGGCGCATTGGCAACCATGGAGCTCGCACACGTGCACGTCACGTCCTCGATTGCCAGGAGTGCCTCGGATGGGTACCGAAGGATCGACTGTGCTCTCCCCCTTATGGAGAGGGCTGCCCACGATCGACTCATCCGCAGCCTCCACCTCGGCTTCCTGTTCGCTTCCGCCCCACTTCGAAGCGGTCGGAAGTGCTCGGAAATTCACCCGGTCCACGCTCGACCGATGGGATCTGATCGGCCTCTTCGACGAGGTGGCGCTCGTCGTCAGCGAGCTGGTGACCAACTCGATGCGGTACGCGATACCGGCGGCGGCGCCGGTCGCCGCACCGGTGGCCGCCGGCCGGGCCCTCGGCGAGTACGAGACGCCCGTACGCCTCCATCTGATGCGCTGGACCTCGCGGCTCGTGTGCGCGGTACGCGATCCGAGCGAGACGGGGCCGGTCGTGGGCGAGGCCGCCGCCGGGGACGAGTGCGGGCGCGGGCTTTACCTGGTCGATTCGTTCAGCGACGCGTGGGGCTGGCACCCACTGGCGGGCGCGCTGCACGGCAAAGTCGTCTGGGCTCTGTTCCGGCTGCCACGCGACCGCGACTAGATCACGGGGTTAGTCGCGCAGCAGGTAGTCGAATTCGCCGTCCTTGACGCCCAGCACCATGGCTTCGATCTCGGCGGGTGTGTACACGAGCGCCGGACCGTCCGGGTGGCGGGAGTTGCGCACGGCGACCCCGCCACCCGGCAGCTTGGCGAACTCCACGCAGGAGCCCTGAGAGTTGGAGTACCCGCTCTTTCGCCATTCGACATCTTCGATGTCCGAGGCGGCCATGCCGTTGTACGCCTGGGGCACTGGACTCTCCCGGATCAATGGATCATTGCAGGGGACATCCTCATCCACAGAACACGGATTCGAGGATGGCAACTGCTCCGGATCATAGCCGCGTTCATGTGCCTCTGCATGAGCCGATGCACGTGCACTCAGGGTGTTCCCGCCACTACTTCACGACTTCTTCCCGGAAGATGAACGTCCGTCCGGGGAGGCTCCGGAATACGGGAGCAGGGCCATCTCCCGGGCATTCTTGATCGCCCTGGCGAGCTGCCGCTGCTGACGTACGGTGACCCGGGTCACCCGGCGGCTGCGGATCTTCCCCCGGTCCGAAATGAACTTCCGGAGGAGATCGGTGTCCTTGTAGTCGACGTAGGTGATGCCGGCGGCGTCGAGGGGATTCCGGCGAGGCTTGTCACGACGCCTGCCGAGGTGCTTGCGGTCGTCGGGGCGGCTGGCCATGGGGTCCTTTCGGAGGGCGGAAAAGGCGGGCTCGGACTCGGACTCGGGCTCGGACTCGGGCTCGGGCTCGGACTCGGACTCGACTCAGGAGACCGGGTCGAGCAGCTCGTCGAAAGCCGGGGGCAGCCGGCGCCACGCGTCCGGGCCGCCCGCGTACTCGGCGTCCGTGAGCAGGCACGACTCCAGCAGTGAGCGGAGCCCCTCGCCGTCGAGGCCGGGCGAGGTGAAGGTGAGGTACTGGGAGCGGTCGCCGTGCTCCGGGTGCCAGTCCAGTGCCGCGGCCACGCGGCGCTCGGCGGGCACCATCTCCCAGGCGGCGTCCGGCAGCGCGGCCAGCCAGGGCCCGGCGTTCTCGACGCACAGGGCGCCGCCCGCCGCGTCCCACGACAGCAGCGTGTCGGGCCGATCCGCCAGCCAGAACCTGCCCCGGCTGCGGGCCGCGGCGCAGGTCAGGTCCTCCAGGGCGGCGTAGAGCCGGCCGGGGTGGAACGGCCGGTCGCGCTGCCATACGAGCGTGGCCACCCCGTGGGCGTCGGCGGCCTGCGGCAGCAGCGCGCAGGCCGGGTGCAGACGTGCGGCGGCAGCGTTCACGTCGAACCCGGCGACGGCCGCGGCGGCCAGCTCCACGGATTCGGCCGGAATGCAGCGGGCGGTGGGGACGAGTTGGTGCAGCAGGGCGTGGTCGCTCTCGTCCGCCGCCTCGGCGCCGTGCGCCAGGGCGAGTACGGAGACGTACTCCAGCTGCCGGGCGAAGGTGTCGCCCACGGTGCGCCGATCGGTGGGGGCCGCGGCGATCCCGGCGTCGGCGAGGTCGTCGCCGTTGGCGAGCGTCGGCAGCACCAGGGCGGGGTCGACGGCCGTGAGCACGCCGGAGAGCCGGGTGTCCGGGCCGCCGTACGTGGCGACGACCTCCGCCATGTTCATGGGCTCGACGGAGTCCCACAGTTCGACGACGGCCAGGCGGTGGGCGCCGAGCCCGGCGAGGCGCTCCAGCTCGGGGATCAGGTCCTCGCGCAGGGCGCAGCAGGCGCAGTCGTTGACGAGCGGCGTCGCGTCGGCGTCGAGCATGCCGGAACGGTCGCGCACGGTCCGGCGGACGGTGCCGGTGGCGGCCGCCGTCGACAGGTCGTGGTGGAGCGCGACGGAGCCGGGGACGGTGCGCAGGAGGCTGTCGACGACGGCGCGGCGGGCGTCGGCGTGCATGCCGGCGACGAGGACGACGGGCAACTTCCGCATCACCGGCTGCCCTTGCGCTCGTGCTCGTGCTTGTCCTTGCGCTTGGGCTCGCGGTTGCCGTAGCGGCGCTCGAAGCGCTCCACGCGGCCGGCGGTGTCCAGGACGCGGGCGGTGCCCGTGTAGAAGGGGTGGCTCGCCGAGGAGATCTCCACGTCGATGACGGGGTAGGTGTTGCCGTCCTCCCACTCGATCGTCTTGTCAGTGGTGGTGCCGGCTGCGGTGGAGCGGGTGAGGAAGGCGAAGTTCGCGGCGCGGTCGCGGAAGACGACGGGGCCGTAGTGCGGGTGGATTCCGGGCTTCATGGCAGGTCAGCGCTCCTCTCGGTAGGTCACGTGGCGGCGGGCGACGGGGTCGTACTTGCGGAGTTCGAGGCGGTCGGGGTTGTTACGGCGGTTCTTGCGGGTGACGTAGGTGTGGCCGGTGCCGGCGGTGGAGCGGAGCTTGATGACGGGGCGTAGGTCGTTGCGGGTGCGGGGCATGGGGCTACTATACAGAAATGGTTTCCATTTTCATTAGGGCGTTCAGGAGGTCCCGGACATGTCCGCGCACTGCCAGCTGACCGGACGGAAGCCCGGCTTCGGCAACTCCGTCTCCCACTCCCACCGCCGCACGTCCCGCCGTTTCGACCCCAACGTCCAGCGCAAGCGGTACTGGCTCGCGAGCGAGGGGCGTTCCGTGCGGCTCACGCTCAGCGCGAAGGGGATCAAGACCGTGGACGCGATCGGCGTCGAGGCGGCCGTGGCCCGCATCCGGGCCCGGGGAGGGAAGGTCTGATGGCCAAGAAGAGCAAGATCGCGAAGAACGAGGCCCGGAAGATCGTCGTCGCGCGCTACGCGACACGGCGGGCGCTGCTGAAGGCGGTCATCCGCGATCCGCGGACGACGGCGGAGGCGCGGCAGGACGCGCAGCGCGAGCTGCAGCGCCAGCCGCGTGACGCGAGCGCGACGCGGGTGCGGAACCGGGACGCGGTGGACGGGCGGCCCCGGGGGTACCTCCGGGCGTTCGGGCTGTCGCGGGTCTCGCTGCGGGGGCATGCGCATGCGGGGTATTTGCCGGGGGTGCGGAAGGGGAGCTAAGCGCTCCGCTGGAAGTCCGTGACGTCATCTGCGGGTGCGTCGTGGCCGGTCGCGCAGTTCCCCGCGCCCCTTCGGGGCGCGGGCCTTGCGGGGCGGGGCCTTGCCGCGTAACCGGGGGCTGCGCCCCCGGCCCCCCTGGGGCCCGGGGCACCGGCTGAGGGCTGCGCCCCAGCCCCAGGCGGGGAGCCCGGCGGTGCCGTACCGGACGGGCGCGTCCGCTGCGTGCCCCCCGAAGGGCTACGGCGGCGGCAGCAGCAGGACTTCGTCCGCGTAGCACCAGGCCCACGTCTCGCCCGGTTCGAAGGAGCGGGCGATGTCGTGGCCGGCGTTTTCCCGCGCGTGGTTGGTCGCGTGGTGGTGGGGAGAGCTGTCACAGCAGCCGATGTGGCCGCAGGTAAGGCATTCGCGGAGGTGGACCCACGTCGCGCCGATGCGCAGGCAGTCCTCGCAGCCTTCCGTCGTGCTCGGGGTCACCGTGGGCGCGACCTGCGCCAGATGGGCGCAGGACCGGTCCGTCGGGCGGCCTTCGAGGTCCGCGGCGACCCGCCAGGAGAGCGGCTCGGTCATACCTTCGAGCGTAGGCCCCTCCGTGCCGGGGCGAAAGCCGAGGTCACGGGGATTGTCAGTGGGTGCTGGCAGACTCCTTCCCGTGAGCCGGGTGCGGACACGGGCTACGGGGGTGTCCGTATCCGCCCCCGCTCACCATCCGCTTCCCCGGGCTGCTCCCCCGGGCCGCTCTTTCGGGCGTCCGCATGCCCCCGTGCAGCCCATTTCAGCGGGCAGCGCGGCGTGCCGCCTTGCACGATGGCCGTGTTCCTCACATGCCTCACCCATCGCCTCATCTGTCGCCTCACCCCGTCGCCTCATCCGTCGCGCACCCCAGGGCAGGACCGTGATGACCCTCAGCCTCGAGCAGCTGTCCCGTTGCACCGTCGCCGTCGACCTCGGAGCCTCCAGGACCCGCGTCTACCTCAAGGACAACGGCCTGATCGTGGACGAGCCGAGCCTCGCCGCCGTCAATTCCCGGACGGGGTCGCTGATCGCGGTGGGCTCGCTGGCCGGGGGGATGGCCGGGCGGACGCCGGATCACATCAAGGTCGTACGGCCCATCTCCGGTGGCACGGTGGTCGACATCGACATGGCCCAGCGGATGCTGCGCTTCCTGGTCAACGACAAGATCCGCCGGGCCTGGCGGCGCAAGCCGATGCTGCGGGCCGCCGTCTGCCTGCCGCACGACGCCGAGCCGATCGCCCAGCGGGCGGCCGTCGAGGTGCTGAGCGCCCTGGGCTCCCGGCGCGTCGAGCTCGTCGACACGCTCATCGCCGCCGCCGTCGGCTGCGGGCTGCCCGTCGAGCAGCCGGAGGCCACGATGATCGTGGTGTGCGGCGCCGCCTCCACCCAGGTCGCCGTGCTCTCGCTCGGCTCCATCGTCGCCGCCGAGAAGGTGTCGATCGGCGGGGACGCCATCGACTACGCCGTCATCCAGCACCTGCGCAGCGTCCACGAGCTGATGCTGCCCTCCCAGGGCCTCCACCCGCTGCACCTCGCGCTCTACGACCCGGCGCGGATGGGCTGCGAGGCGGAGGTGCGCGGGCGCGACGTGGCCACGGGACTGTCGCGCACGGTGCTCGTGAACACCGCCCATGTCCGCGAGGCCATCCACTCCCCGCTCACGGCCGTGCTCGACGCGATCGGCCGGGTGCTGCGCGAGTGCCCGCCCGATCTGGTCGCCGACCTCGCCGAGCGCGGCATCATGCTCGCGGGCGGCAGCGCGCGTCTCCCCGGGCTGGACACGATGATCGAGCAGGCGACGGGCATGATGGTCCGTATCGCCGACAATCCCGATGTGTGTTCCGTCATCGGGCTGGGCGCGATGATCGAGGGAAAAATCAAGCCACTTCACCTCGACGCGGCGCACAACTGACCCCACGCCGGCCCCTTGGGAACTTCTTTACCCGTCTCAACAGTTCTGCCAGTGCATCCCCGTATTCACAAGGAGATTTACGCACATGGCGCTCTGGGACCGGCTCAAGGATTCGGCCACCACAATGCAGGGCCAGCTGCTGGCGAAGAAGAACGACCTCAAGAGCGGCGCATTCCGTGACGCGAGCATGGCAATGTGCGCCCTGGTGGCGGCCGCTGACGGTTCGATCGACGCCTCCGAGCGACAGCGCGTCGCCTCTCTGATCGCCACGAACGACGTTCTGCGGAACTTCCCCGTCGACGATCTCCAGGCCCGTTTCAACGACTACTGCCAGAAGCTGTCGACCGATTTCGAGTTCGGCAAGGTCAGCATTCTCCAGACCATCGGCAAGGTCCAGAAGAAGCCGACCGAGGCGCGTGCCGTCATTCAGATCGGCATTGTCATCGGCGGCGCCGACGGCGACTTCGACAAGACGGAGCAGGCCGTCGTCCGCGAGGTCTGCTTCGCGCTCGGGATCAACCCCGCGGAGTTCGACCTCTGAGGTTCGGCCTCTGAGGACAGCGGTCCTCTGTGGTGGGTACGGCTTCTGACGGGATTCCGTCAGAAGCCGTACCCACCGCCTTGCCCGGCTCCGCCCGCCCCCGCCACCGTGTACGGGTGGTGGTCGAGGGCTTCACCTACCTCCCTGTCGGCCGCGAGCTGATCGCGGTCGCCCGTCCCGAGGCCGCGCTGCGCGCCGGCCCCACGGGCGTACGGTCCCGCACAGGGGCCGACCTGTCCGCGCTCGACGCCTTCCTCGCCGACGAACGGCTCACCCTGGAGCCGCTCGCCCCCGCCCGTACGGCCGTCCCCGAGCTCGCCCTCTTCCACCGGGTGCGCGGCACCGAACGCCACCTCGACGAGCTCGCCGTCCGGCTCGGCACCCTGCCCGGCATCGAGACGGCGTACGTCAAACCGGGGGCGCTGCCCGCCGGCCGTGAGTCTGCGCCCGTGCCTGTGTCTGCGCCTGTACCGGCGCCTGCGCCTGCGCCTCGTACACCTGATCTCAGCCCCCGTCAGGGATATCTCGGTCCCGCCCCGGGCGGCGTGGACGCCCGCTGGGCCTGGAGCCGTCCGGGCGGCACGGGCGAGGGCGTGGGCGTCGTCGTGGTGGACGCCGCCTGGCAGCTCGGCCACGAGGGGCTCGGCCACAAGCTCACCGGCATCGTCGCGGGTCAGCCCCTGGACGATCCGGCCTGGCGCAACCACGGCACCCACACCCTGGGCGTCATCGGCGGCGACCGCACCGGCTCCGGCGTCACGGGCATCGCGCCCGGCGCCCTCACCGCCGCCGCGGCCTTCCCCGGCATCGGCACCGCCCGCGCCGTCCTCGCCGCGGCGGACCGGCTTCCACCGGGCGGGATCGTCCTGCTCCCGCTGCAGCGGCCCGGCCCCCGCCACGGCTGGGCCGCCCGCGACGACCAGCGCGGCTGCCTCCCCCTGGAGTGGTGGCCCGACGACCACGCGGCCGTCCGCCACGCGACGGCCAGGGGCGTGCTCGTCGTGGCCGCCGCCGGGAACGGCGGGGAGGGGCTGGACGACGCGCTGTACGAGGTGCGGCCGGACGGGTTTCCGGCGTGGTGGCGGAATCCGTTGCGCAGCGCTGAATCAGGGGCCGTGCTCGTGGGCGCCGGCGCCCCGCCGCCCGGCACCCACGGCCGGGACCACGGGCCCGATCGATCCCGGCTTCCCTTCTCGAACCATGGCGGGCGGGTGGACGCCCAGGGGTGGGGTCACGAAATCACCACCACGGGCGGCCGGTGGGACGGCCCCGGGGAGCTGCGGGGCGGCCCCGACGAGGCCCGCTGGTACACGGACGACTTCTGCGGCACGTCGGCCGCGGCGGCGGTGGTGGCAGGGGCACTGGCGTGCGTGCAGGGGTTGTTGCGGGGGGTGGGGAGGGAGCCGCTCACGCCCGGGGAGGCGCGGGGGTTGTTGCGGGCGACCGGGGGTGGACAGTGCGGGGCTTCGGCGCGGGGTGAACCGATCGGGAATCGGCCCGATGTGCGGGGGGTGGCGTTGGCGTTGGGGCTCGCGGCCGTGGGGGTGACTGGGGTGCCGGGAGTGCCGGGAGTGCCGGGGGCGCCGGTGGGGCGGTGCGGGTTGCGGTGACTTTGCCCCGGCCCCGCCCTTTCACCGTTTCCGAGCGGGGCCTGCGGCCCCCTCGCGCCCCCGCTTTCGGGGGCTCCGCCCCCGGACCCCCCGGTCCTCAAACGCCGGACGGGCTGAAATTGACCCCGGGCCTCGAACGCCGGGCGGGCTGAAATTGGCCCCAGGCCCTGTTACGCCGAAAGCGGCATCCTCACCGGCACCCGCTCGCGGTCCGACGTCCATGTGCCCAGGGCGATCTCGGCCGTGATGCCGGGGCCGAAGCCCGCGATGATGCCCCGGGCCGAATCGTCGGCGCCGCCGTCCTGGAACATCCGTTCAAGGGCGTCGAAGATGACGGCGCTGGCGATGTTGCCCCGCTCCGTGAGGGTCTCGCGGCTATAGCGAAACGTTTCTGGGGCCAGGCCGAGGTAGTGGCTGAGGTCGTCCAGGATGCGGGGGCCGCCCGCGTGGACGATGTAGAAGTCGAGCTGGGAGACGTCCCACTGGTGCGGCTCGGCCATGTCGCGCATGGCCGGCGCGAGCATGGCCATCGTGCCCGGGACCCGCTTGTCCAGGATGAAGTGGAATCCCGTGTCGCGCACCCCGTAGGAGATCCACTCCTCCGTGTCGGGCACCAGATGCGAGCCGTTCTGCTCGATCCGTACGCCCGTACCGCCCTCGCCGCGCACCACCGCACAGGCGATCGCGTCGCCGAAGAGGCCGTTGGAGAGCAGATTGCCGACGCCGAGGTCCGTGGGCTGGTAGAGCAGCGAGCAGAACTCGCAGGCCACGATCAGGACGTTCGCCTCCGGGTAGGCCCGGCAGAAGTCGTGCGCGCGGTTGATGGCGGCGCCGCCCGCCGCGCAGCCGAGCTGGGCGATGGGGAGCTGCCGGGTCTCGTTGCGGAAGTCCATGGTGTTGATGAGCCACGCGGTCATCGACGGCATCATGAAGCCCGTACAGGACACGTACACGATCAGGTCGATGTCACGCGCCGTCAGCTCGGCGTGGTCGAGCGCACTCCGTACGACGGCGGGGACACGGGCCTTGGCCTCGCGCTCGTAGCGGGCGTTCCGCACGGTGAAGCCGGGGTGCTTGAGCGTGTCCTCGATCGGCTGTACGAGGTGCCTGGTCTGCACACCCGTATTGCCGATCAGCCGGAGCGCCAGCTCCAGCTGGGGGTGGTCCGCGTGCAATGTGCGCGCGAGATCCAGGGTCTGCTCCCTTGTGATCACATGCTCGGGGACAGCGATGGCCGGTCTGCACAGTGTCGCCATGTCGGCCTCCCAGTCGCGTCGCTCTCTCGATGCCCAGGGCCGCCGAAATGGCGTGCCAGCCTATGTCCAGTGCATGCCGCATCGGGAAGCGCGCCACACATATGCTCTGAAAGTTCACCCGAAGAGCGGACTTATCTCCATAAACGGAACTTACGTTCATCGAACATACAGCGACTCCACAGGACCCGCACGGGCTGCACACAGCACACACGCCGCGACGGGCGGTCCGGTCGTACGTCCCGGACCGCCCGTCGCCAGTCCTCAGTCCTTGATCTCGCAGATGACCGCGCCCGACGACAGCGACGCGCCGACTTCCGCTGCCAGGTCCTTGACCGTGCCGGAGCGGTGGGCGTTGATTGGCTGTTCCATCTTCATGGCCTCCAGGACCACGACGAGGTCGCCCTCGTTGACCTGCTGGCCGTCTTCGACGGCGACCTTGACGATGGTGCCCTGCATCGGGGAGGTCAGCGAGTCGCCCGAGGCGGCCGCGCCCGCTTTCTTCGCCGCGCGGCGCTTGGGCCGCCCGCCGCCACCGGCGGCCGGGCCACCGCTGAAGCTCGCGCCGAGCGAGGACGGGAGCGTGACCTCCAGGCGCTTGCCGCCGACCTCGACCACGACCGTCTCACGGCCCTCCGGCACGTCCTCCTCGGCGCCGGCCGGTGCGGCGAACGGCTCTATCGTGTTGGCGAATTCGGTTTCGATCCAGCGGGTGTGGACGCGGAACGGGTCGCTGGTGAACGCCGGGTCGGTGACGACCGCATGGTGGAACGGGATGGCGGTGGCCATGCCCTCGACCCGGAACTCCGCCAGAGCACGGGCCGCCCGCTGAAGGGCCTGCTCACGCGACGCACCCGTCACGATCAGCTTCGCCAGCAACGAATCCCACGCCGGGCCGATCACCGAGCCCGACTCCACACCCGCGTCCAGGCGGACACCCGGACCTGTCGGCGGGGTGAAGGTGGTGACGGTGCCGGGAGCGGGCAGGAAGTTACGGCCCGGGTCCTCACCGTTGATCCGGAACTCGAACGAATGCCCCCGCACGACGGGGTCGCCGTACCCGAGTTCCTCACCATCCGCGATCCGGAACATCTCCCGGACCAGGTCGATGCCGGTGACCTCTTCGGTGACAGGGTGCTCGACCTGCAGACGCGTGTTGACCTCCAGGAAGGAGATCGTGCCGTCGTTGCCGACGAGGAACTCCACCGTTCCCGCGCCGACGTAGCCGGCTTCCTTCAAGATCGCCTTCGACGCCGCGTACAACTGCGCGTTCTGCTCGTCGGACAGGAACGGGGCGGGGGCTTCCTCGACGAGCTTCTGGTGCCGGCGCTGCAGCGAGCAGTCGCGCGTCGAGACGACCACGACATTGCCGTGCGCATCGGCCAGGCACTGCGTCTCGACGTGCCGGGGCTTGTCGAGGTAACGCTCGACGAAGCACTCGCCCCGCCCGAACGCCGCCACCGCCTCCCGCACCGCCGACTCGAACAGCTCCGGCACTTCCTCCAGCGTCCGGGCGACCTTCAGGCCACGGCCACCGCCACCGAACGCCGCCTTGATCGCGATCGGCAGACCATGCTCCCGGGCGAAAGCCACCACCTCCTCCGCCCCGGAGACCGGATCGGGAGTCCCTGCGACCAGGGGCGCGCCGGCGCGCTGGGCGATGTGCCGGGCCGCGACCTTGTCACCCAGATCCCGGATCGCCTGCGGCGGCGGGCCGATCCACGTCAGCCCCGCGTCCAGCACCGCCTGCGCGAACTCCGCGTTCTCGGAAAGGAACCCGTAACCGGGATGGACCGCGTCCGCGCCCGACTCCGCCGCCGCGGCCAGCACCTTGCCCATGTCCAGGTAACTGGTGGCCGGGGTCTCACCACCCAGCGCGTACGCCTCGTCGGCCGCCCGGACATGCAACGCGTCACGATCCGGATCGGCATAGACCGCCACACTCGCGATCCCCGCGTCCCGGCACGCACGAGCGACACGGACAGCGATTTCACCACGATTGGCGATAAGCACCTTGCGCACAACAACTCCTCGGCGCGGGCGGATCGGCCGGCCCGCTGGCAGCACTGGATTGGATGGGGACGGGGGACGGGGGGTCTACGTACGGGGGCGCAGCGGCAGGTGCATGTCGACCCTGGTGCCGTCGACGGGCGAGCTCTCGATCGTCAGCTTTCCGCCGATGTCCTCGACCCGCTGGGTCATCGACGCGATGCCCCGGGCCGGGCGGCCCGCGCCGGTGGTCACGCGCTCCGGGTCGAAGCCCCGGCCGTCGTCCTCGACGGCCGCGTGGACCCACCAGCGGGTGGTGCGGACGGAGACGGCGACGCGGCTCGCCCCGGCGTGCTCGAAGGTATTGCGCAGCGCCTCGCGGACGGCCAGGAACAGCGCGCGGCGGTGGGCGGTGGCGACGAGGTTCTCATTGCCGGTGATCTTCACGGTGACGTCGAGGCCGGGCGGCGCGGCCTCCGCCGCGAACCCCTCGATGGCCTCGCCGAGCGGCGGCAGCTCCGTCGCCGTGACCAACTCGCCCAGCATGTCCCGCAGATGATCCTCCGCCTCGTGGAGGAAGACCTGGGCGGCGGCGAGCCGGCCCGGGTCGTCCACGCCGGGGCCGCACTCGACGAGGAGGCGGCGGGCGGTGGCGAGGGCGCCGCCGATGTGGTCGTGGAGATCACGGGCGACCCGGCGGCGCTCCTGCCAGCGGCAATCCGTGTGCTCGTCGGGGGCGGCCGTGGGGGCGGCGCTGCCGGAGTCCTCGGTTCCGGTTTTGGTTCCGGTTTTGGTTCCGATTCCGGCTCCGGCTCCGGTTCTGGATGGTTTCGGCCTGGCGAGGCTCGTGACGGAGGAGGACGCTGCGGCGGGGGCTGTTACGGCGGCTCCCGTCCCCGCCGGAGTCGCTCCGGAGGGCGCGGGCCGGGGTGTACGGCCGCGCCGGGGCCGTGGCGGGGTGGTCGCGCGGGCCCGGGCCAGGCCCTCGTTGAGCGCCCGGGCGAAGTCCCGTCCGATGACCGATTCCCAGGCCTCGGGTTCCGTCCCCGTCGTCGCCGGTTCCGTCCCCGCCGCCGCGCCCGCCTCCGCTCCCCCGGTGATGACAGAGGTATCCATCACAACTCCTCGTACCTCGCGGGACGTCCGAGCCCCTCGGGGAACTCCCCCCTCGGGACTCCTCCCAGGTCGAGAAGCTAACCGGAGGGGTCCTACTGAGTGTTCACCGACGGGTAATCACGCGGGTAATCACCAGAGTCGCGGCACGGGTGTCAGGCGGTGACCGCCTCGTGGGCGCGGCCGCCCGGCAGCGGCGCGTGGGGCGGTCCCGTGCGGAGCCCGGCGCTCAGGTCGCGTACGACGAGGGCGCCGACGAGGAGGTCCCACATCCCCGTCAGCCGGGCGGCGAGGCGGTCGGGGTCCATGCCCCGGCAGGCGTCCGCCTCGGTGCCGGACAGCACGGCGGTGACCAGCCCCTCGGCGGAGTCGGCGGAGACGTCGGCGCGGATCACCCGCTGGCCGGCGCGGGCGTCGCGCAGCAGCCGCAGCCCGGTGCGGACGCACACCGCGTGGAAGTCGACGATCGCGGAGCCGTCCCGGCCGCGCTCCCGGCCGATCCGCAGGCTGGCCCGGACGATGGGCTCCTCGCAGATCCAGCGGGCCAGGATGTGGGTGACGTCGATCAGGGCCTGCATGGGCGAGCAACGGGCCAGCAATTGGTCGACGGTCTCTTCGAGCATCGCGCAGGCGGCCCGCTGGACCGCTTCCGCCAGATCGGTCTTGGAGGAGAAATGGAAATAGAGCGCGCCCGTGGTCACCTCGGCGCACCGGCTGATGTCGCTCAGCTTGGCGTCCGCGTATCCGCATGCGTCGATCTGCGCGGCGGCGGCTTCGAGCAACCTCCTGCGGGTCCGCCCGGATCTCTCCTGCATCGCCGTTCAGCTCCCCCTCCGGTCGATCCCCGGCCGGTTGCCTTCCGTATGCGCCGTGGATGCTCTGCGGGCCCACAGAATATGCCCTCATGGCCCTTGCGGAGTGCCTCGATATGCCTCGATCAGGGGTTCTCGTGCGCGTCTCGTGCCAGCCTCGAGCGACTCGGCGGAAAATGCCCCGGCACGGTCCGCAACGCACGCGAGGAGAAGACGCAGTGGGCAGTGATTGGTTCCGACGCTACGGCCAGGCTCCGCAGGACGGACCGCGCCTCGTCTGCTTCCCGCACGCCGGAGGGGCGGCCAGCGCCTTCGTGCCGCTGTCGCGCGCGCTGGCGCCGGCGGTCGACGTGGTGGCCGTGCAGTACCCGGGGCGGCAGGACCGCCACCAGGAGCCGCCGGTGGACGACATCACCCGGCTCGCCGACCGGCTGGCGGACGAGATGAGCGCGCTGGACGACCACCGTCCGTTCGCCTTCTTCGGGCACAGCATGGGCGCCGTGCTCGCCTACGAGACGGCGCGCCGGCTGGAGCAGCGGTCGGCCCCCGGGCCGGAGCGGCTGTTCCTCTCCGGGCGCGGCGCGCCGGCGGCGGCGCCCAGCCCCCACGACCAGGTGCGCACGGACGCGCACGTCCTCGCCGCCATCCGGCGGCTCGGCGGTACGACGGGCGGGGTTTTCCAGGACCCGGACCTGCTGGCCATGGTGATGCCGGCGCTGCGGGCCGACTACCGGGCCATCGGGGCGTACGCGTGGACGCCGGGGGCGCCGCTGAACGTGCCCTTCACCGTGCTGATCGGGGACAACGACCCGGTCGTGACGGTCGAGGAGGCCTCCGACTGGCGGGGTTTCTCGGCGGCGCGGACGGACCTGCGGGTGTTCTCCGGCGGTCACTTCTACCTCGACCACCACACGCGTGAGGTGGCGGATCTCGTGGCCGAGGCGCTCGGGGTCGACGCGCTGGTTCCGTAACCGGGCCGGCGGCCCTCGAACTCCCCGGCAATCGCCGGGGAGTTCAAAGTCCGGATAAAGAACGACCGATGACCGCGCCGCCGTATGGTCGGGCGCCATGAACGCTCAATCCCCTGGATCCACTGAATCCGCCGCGGCCCCCGAGCTCGAACTCGCGGAGCCTTTTCTCCTCGAGTGGCTCGCCTCCGTCGGTCTCGACGTCGAGTACGTCCGCGCCGAGGGAAACACCCTCTACTACCGGGACGCGGACGGCGGGGAAGTCCCCGTGGTCGACTACGCGGGCGGTTACGGCTCCCTGATGCTGGGGCACAACAACCCCGAAATAACCGCCCTCGCCAAATCGCTGCTCGACAGCGGGGTTCCGGTGCACGCGCAGTTCTCGCGGCACCCCTACGCCAATCAGGTGGCCGCGGCGCTCAACACCATTCTCCAGCGGGAACTCGGCACGACCGACGTCTATTCGGCGATCTTCGCCAATACGGGCGCCGAGGCCGTCGAGGCCGCCGTCAAGCACGCGGAGCTCGACCGCAGGATGCGGATGGACGAGCTGGCCGCCCCCGTCGCCGAGCACCTGGAGGCCGCGCGGGCGGCGCTCCTGGGGGGCGAGGCGTCGCTGTCCGGCGAGGCGCTGGGCGCGCTCGGGTTCAGCGCGACCGAGCGGGTGGACCTGGCGGCGTTCGAGGACCTGGCCGCGGAGATCGTCCGCCGGAATGAGGCCGTCCGGCAGCGTCCGCCGGTCTTTCTGACGCTGGAGGGCTCCTTCCACGGCAAGCTGATGGGCAGCGTCCAGCTGACCCACAACGAGGGCTACCGGGCGCCCTTCTCCGCGCTGGCCGCACAGGCGCGCTTCATCCCCCGGGACCGGCCGGAGGCGATCAAGGAGGTCGTCGAGGCGGAGCGCGCCGAGCTCTTCGACGTCGTGGTCGAGGGCGACGCCATCGCGGTCGTACGGCGCGAGGCGCCGGTGTTCTGCGCGTTCGTCCTGGAGCCGATCCAGGGCGAGGGCGGCATCAACGTCATCACGCGCGAGTTCGCGGCGGAGATCCAGCGGGTCACCGCCGAGATCGACTGCCCGGTGATCGTCGACGAGGTGCAGAGCGGGATGGGGCGCAGCGGCGCGTTCCTCGCGAGCTCCTTGGTGGGGCTGCGGGGTGACTACTACGCGCTGGCCAAGAGCCTGGGCGGCGGGATCGCCAAGGCGTCGGTGATGCTGGTCCGGCGTGACCGGTACCGCAAGGAGTTCGAGCTGGTGCACAGCTCGACCTTCGCGAAGGACGCGTTCTCCTGCTTCGTGGCGCTGAAGGTGCTGGAGCTGATGGAGGCGGAGGACGGACGCGTCTACCGGCTGGCCGCCGAGCGCGGGCAGGCCCTGCGGGCCATGTTCGAGTCCGTACGGGCGGACTTCCCGGAGATCGTCGCGGACATCCGGGGCGAGGGGCTGATGCTCGGGTTCGAGTTCCAGGACCAGTCGGAGGCGGCGTCGGCTCCCATCCGCGAGAACGCGGGGTTCTTCGGGTACGTGGCGGCCGGGTATCTGCTGCGGGAGCACCGGATCCGGACGTTCCCGACGGCCAGTGCGGTGCATACGCTGCGGTTCGAGCCGTCTGTCTATCTGAGTGACGCGGAGATCGCGCAGCTTGAGGGTGGGCTGCGGGATGTCTGCGAGATTCTGCGGCGCCAGGACGGGGAGCGGCTGGTGGGCGCTGCCGCGTAGTCGTTTCGGGGGCTCCGCCCCCGGGCCCCCGGTCCTCAAACGCCGGAGGGGCTGGAGAATCCAGCCCCTCCGGGTTCTCACACCGCCGCCGGCAGGCTCAGCGGTTTGCGGATGCGGCCGTAGAGGTGGCGGAGGGCTCCTGAGGGGGAGCCCGAGGCCAGGAGTCTGCGCATATAGCGGCGGCGGTCGTCCGGGCCCTCGCCGACGGCGGCGGCCTGTTCCGGCGCGATCATGACCTCCAGGAGGCGGTCGATGGCCGCGTCCGAGAGCGGGTCCAGGCCGAGGGTGCTGGTGTGCCGCTTGCCCGCGCCCCAGTCGGGGCGGCGCTGGAGCAGCTCCGGGCGGGCGGCGGCCACCACCAGCAGCGGTACGGCGCCCGCGGTCTCCACGAGGTCCTCGACGCAGTCCAGGAGGGCGTCATCGGCCCGGTGGAGGTCGTCGATGATCAGGACCAGGGGGCGTTCGGCGGCGAGTGCCACGACGAGGCGCCGCCAGGCGGCCAGGGCCTCGGCCGGGTCGGCGGATTCGTGGCCCGGGGTGACGAGCGGGGTGAGCGGCGGCAGCAGGCGGTCGGCCTCGCGCGGGTCGGCGGCCACGCGGCGGACGGTCGCGGCGAGCTGGGCGCGTGCCTCCCCGGCGGGCTGTCCGGGCAGGATGCCGCAGGCGGCGGCGAGGATCTCGCCCTGCACCGCGAGGGCGTCGTCCCCCGGGAAGGAGGGGGCGCGGCCCACCAGGAAGCGGGCGGGTTCGGGCTGGTCGGCGAAGGCGCGGGCGAACTCCGTCACGAAGCGGGTCTTGCCGATGCCCGGGTCGCCCAGGACGGTGACCAGGTGGGGCTTGGCCCGGTGCCGGGTGCGGCTCAGCAGGCCGCGCAGCAGGTCGAGTTCGCAGTCGCGGTCGACGATGGGGACGGTGTGCTCGCCGGGGTACTCGCGGCGGATGCCGCGTACCTCCCAGCCGGTGGCCGGGTCGCCGGCCGGGTCGACGGTGATGGCGGCCTCGGCGGCCTCGCGGGTGTTGGCGCAGACCCGGACCTCGCCGGCGGGCACCCGGTCCAGCAGCGACTGGCCGGTGTGCAGCAGGGTGCCGATGAGGGTGGGCGGGGTGCCGGGGTCGTCGGGGCGGTAGCGGACGATCGCCTCGCCGGTGACGACGGCGGCGCGGACGGCCGGATGCCGGCCGTGCCGGCCGGTGGCGTACGCGGCCGAGCCGAGGGCGTCGCGGACCGCGAGGCTCGCGTGGACGGCGCGTTCGGCGGCGTCCTTGCGGTCGCCGTCGCCGGAGCAGGCCCCGAACAGGGCGAGGGTGACGGGGCCGATGCTGGCCACGACGGTCCCGCCGAAGTGCTCGGCCTTCTCCTGGACGGCGCCGGCCACGGCCTCCAGGGCGGTGTCGGCGCTCTCGCTCCAGGTGCCGCCCGGGGTGTCCTCGGGGAGTTCGGTGGCGATCAGCGCGACGCTGACCTGGGTGCGCTCGGTGACGGTGGCCGCGGCCGCGGTCCGGCGCCCGTCGGGTGCCGCGACGGCCGTACGGGCGCGGTGCGCCGCGGCGGCGGGGGCCGGGTCGGGCACGGAGGCCAGCGGCGCTCCCCCGGAGCCGGGGCGGCGCTGGGCCGGGATCTCGGCGGTCTGCTCGCGCGCGGTCCGGCGGCCCAGCTGGTAGGGGGCGGCGCCCGGGGGCCGGCTCGGGGGCAGGGAGAGCGAGGTGTCGTGGGTGAGGATGGCGTGCTGGAGGTCGCGCAGCGAACGGCCGGGCTCCAGGCCGAGGTCCTCCACGAGGGTGGTGCGCACCTTGTCGTAGACGGCGAGGGCGTCGGCCTGCCGGCCGCAGCGGTACAGGGCGAGCATCAACTGCCCGCAGGAACGTTCCCGCAGGGACTCGGCGGCGACCATGGTCTCCAGTTCGCCGAGGACGGCCTGGTGGCGTCCGCAGGCGAGCTCGGCCTCGAAGAAGTCCTCCATGGCGTCGAGCCGGGCCTTCTCCACGGCGGCCAGCTCGGGCCAGGCGATACCGGTCTCCACCAGGTCGGCCAGGGCGGGGCCCTGCCAGAGGGTGAGGGCCTCGCGCAGCAGCGTCGCGGCGTCCTCGGGGGCGCCGGCGGAGAACTTGGCGCGGCCCGCCTCGACCTGGCGCTGGAAGCGGTGGAGGTCGACGTCGTCGGGGTCGACGCGCAGCACATAGCCGGGCGCCTGGGTCAGCAGGGCCGGGGCGCCCGCCCCGTCGTTCCCGGCCGTGCCGGCCGAGAGCACGCCGCGCAGCCCCCAGACCGCGTTCTGGAGGATCTTCCGGGCCGAGGTGGGCGCCTCGTCCACGGGCCACAGGGCCCGCAGCAGCTGGCTGGTGGCCACCACCCTGTTGGCCTGCAGCAGCAGAAACCCGAGCGTGGCGCGCTGTTTGATGCCGCCCAGCGCCACGGGGCGGTCGGCGTCAATGACTTCCAGAGGACCTAGCATTCGAAACCGCATCGCTCACCCAAGATCTTTTTGCATCGTTTTGCAAAGGTTGTCGCCGGTCGATTCAGAAGGCGGCTTGCCGTGGGCCATGCGGCGCGACGTTACGTCACGAAGGGTCAGACTCGGTGCTTTGTGCGGCTTTCCGTTCCCGCGCTCGTTCACCCACTGAAGTCGACGGGAAGGCTAGTGGCGGCCTCTAGAGGTTCTCTCGAGGTCCGTTCGAAGTCGCTTGTACCGGCTTTCACCCGGAGGGTGCCGGCATGCGCAGTTCGTGCTGCTCACCCCAGGCGGCGAGGGGCAGCAGGCTCTCGTGGAGGGTCAGGCCGAGCTCGGTGAGCGAGTACTGCACGGCCATGGGCGGGATGGACAGACAGACCTCGCGGTCGACGACGCCGTCCAGCTCCATCTCGCGCAGCTGCTGGCTGAGCACCTTCTCGCTGACGCCCGGCAGGGCGCGCCGCAGCTCGCCGAAACGGAGGGGCCGCCGGTGCAGTTCGGCGATGATCAGGGGCTTCCACTTGCCCCCGATGACCCCGAGGGCGGCCACCAGGCCACCGGTGAACGACTGACCGGACATGCGCAACTCCCCTACCCCGCCACGGCCGGACACGAGCATCCCCACGCTACCCCCATAGGCTCTTCACCTGAGCGACAGACCATACCGCATAATCGGTATGTTTTGCCCATGACGACAGGCCCCCGCCCCGGTGGGGGACCGGAGGCAGGGGCCGCGCCGGGGAGCGCCGTTCTCGGGGTGTCCGTACGGGCGCTTAGGCGACCAGGCCGCCCCGGGCCACCGGGCGGTCGATGGCCATCAGCCAGCGGCCGTCCTCGACCTTGACCAGGACGTCGGTGCAGACGCCCTCCAGGTGGAAGGGCTCACCCTCGGCGTTGACGCCGTCGATGGCGTAGTCGACACCGATCAGGGCCACGTCGCCGGCCGTGTAGGCGAAGGTCACCTTGGCCTCCAGCTTGGGCTTGGTGGCCAGGAACTCCTTGAAGAACTTCAGGCGGGCCTCGCCGGTGAGGGGCTCGCCGGAGAAGTTGGAGATGGAGTCCGCGCGGTAGAGGCTGTCGAAGAACTCGCCGTTACCGGAGTTGAAGACCTGGAGGAAGATCTCGTTCTGGGTCCAGGTGTCGTCGGTGAGGTCGGGCTTCTCGGGGTCGAAGGGCACGGTGAACGTCGTCATGGCGGGTTACGTCCTCTTTCTCAAGTGTTCCGGGCACCCGGGCACGGGTGGGGACGGCGGCCGCGAGCCGCCGACGGACGGCCTTACTCGGCCTGGCCGTACGGGTCGTCGATGGCGTAGCGCCAGTTGCCGTCCTCGCCCAGGCGCAGCACGTCGACGCCGATGCCCTTGAGGTGCTCGGGCTTGCCGTCCGCGTCGACGGTGTCGATGGTCCAGTCGACGATCAGCAGGGCGGTGTCGCCGGTGACGAAGGACTGCCGTACCTTGGCCACCATCTTCGGGCCGAGGGCCAGGAACTCCTTGACGCTGTCCTTGCGGGCCTGGCCGGTCAGCGGCTTGCCCGGCTCCCAGACGGCGACGGCCTCGTCCGTGTAGAAGGAGTTGACGGCGTCGGCGTCGCCTCGGTTGAAGGCCTCGACGTAGAGGTCGGTGTGCTTTTCGACTTCATTGGTGAGCTGCGCCATGGCGTGACTGCTCCCCGCTTTCTTTGAAGTATGGAGTCTTTGGGGTATGTGCCGGAATCCAAGCGGACCCTAGCCCGGCCTTCCCAACCCCTCACCCACCGAAGGGTAATGCGCCGCTCATCCCTTTCGACGGGGCGTCAATTACCGCGCCGTGACCGGCCGCTGAAGTGCCGCAGGACGCCAACTGCCTAGGATCGGTGCACGATTCATGTGTTGTAGCACGGTCCGCCCGGCGGAAATTCGAGCAGGTGGCGGGGCCGGGTCACGGCGTTCTCGAAATATTTATGGGCCGTTGAGGAATTCAGCTAGGAAAGGTCTGCCGGTCGCGATGACGAAGAAGCACACCCCCGATGGGGTCACGGCGCTCCGGGACGGATCCGAGGCCATCGCGGTCGTCGGCCTGTCCTGCCGGCTCCCGATGGCGGCGGGCCCGGCGGAGTTCTGGGAGCTGCTGAGCACCGGTACGAGCGCGATCACCGAGGTCCCCGAGGGACGGTGGGAGTCGGCGCTGGCGGGTGGGAGCGACGGGACCGCCCTGGGCGTCCGCCGGGCCGGGTTCCTGGACCGCGTCGACACCTTCGACGCCGCCTTCTTCGGCATCTCGCCCCGCGAGGCCGCCACCATGGACCCGCAGCAGCGCCTGGTCCTGGAGCTGGCCTGGGAGGCCCTGGAGGACGCCGGGATCGTCCCCGCCGAGCTGGAGGGCAGCCGCACGGCCGTCTTCGTCGGCACCCTGCGCGACGACTACTCCGCCCTGCTCTACCAGCACGGCGAGCAGGCCGTCACCCAGCACACCATGACCGGCGTCAACCGCGGTGTGATCGCCAACCGCGTCTCGTACTACCTGGGTCTGCGCGGCCCCAGCCTCACCGTCGACGCCGCCCAGTCCTCCTCGCTCGTGGCCGTCCACCTGGCCTGCGAGTCGCTGCGCTCCGGCGAGTCCGCGATGGCCATCGCCGCCGGTGTGAACCTCAACGTGCTCGCCGAGAACGCCGTCACCGAGGAGCGCTTCGGCGGCCTCTCCCCCGACGGCGTCACCTACACCTTCGACGCCCGCGCCAACGGCTTCGTGCGCGGCGAGGGCGGCGGCGTCGTCGTCCTCAAGCCGCTCGCCCGGGCGATCGCGGACGGCGACCACGTCTACGGTGTGATCCGCGGCAGCGCGGTCAACAACGACGGCACCACGCCGGGCCTGACCGTCCCCAGCCAGACCGCGCAGGAGCAGGTGCTGCGCGAGGCCTACCAGAAGGCGGGCGTCGACCCGCGCGCCGTGCAGTACGTGGAGCTCCACGGCACCGGCACCCCCGTCGGCGACCCCATCGAGGCGGCCGCCCTGGGCGCCGTGCTCGGCACCGCCCGCCAGGGCAAGCCGCTGCTGGTCGGCTCGGCCAAGACCAACGTGGGCCACCTGGAGGGCGCCGCCGGCATCGTCGGCCTGCTCAAGGCCCTGCTGGCGCTCGACCACCAGCGGCTGCCCGCGAGCCTCAACTTCGAGACGCCCAACCCGAAGATCCCCCTCGCCGAGCTGGGCCTGGCCGTCCAGCGCGAGCTGACCGCCTGGCCGCAGCCGGACGGCGAACTCGTCGCGGGCGTCTCCTCGTTCGGCATGGGCGGCACCAACGCCCACGTCGTCCTGACCTCCGGCCCGGCACCCGCCGCCCGCCCCGGGCCGGGCGACGCCCCGGTCGTCACCCCTTGGACGATCTCCGCGCGCGGCCCCGAGGCGCTCTCCGCGCAGGCCGCGCGGCTGGCCGCCGCCGTGCGCGGCGACGGGGCGGCCTCGCCTTCCGACATCGGCTGGTCGCTGATCTCCTCCCGGACCGTCTTCGACCACCGCGCCGTCGTCCTCGGCGAGGACCGGGACGCGCTGCTCGCGGGCCTGGACGCGCTGGCCTCGGGCGTCCCCGCGCAGGGGCTGGTCTCCGGCACCGTCCAGCCCGGCCTGCTCGGCGTCGTCTTCACCGGCCAGGGCGCGCAGCGCGCGGGCATGGGCGAGGAACTGGCCCGGGTCTTCCCGGTCTTCGCCGCCGCCTACGCCGAGGTGTGCGCCGCCCTCGACGCCCACCTGCCGCGCCCGCTGCGCGAGGTGATCGCGAGCGGCGAGGGCCTGGACGAGACCCGCTGGACGCAGCCCGCGCTGTTCGCCGTCGAGGTCGCCCTCTTCCGGCTCGTGGAGTCCTGGGGCGTGCGCCCCGACTACCTGGCGGGCCACTCCATCGGCGAGGTCGCCGCCGCGCACGTCGCGGGTGTGCTCTCGCTGGCCGACGCCGCCGCGCTGATCGCCGCGCGCGGCCGGCTGATGCAGGAACTGCCCGCCGGCGGTGCGATGATCGCCGTCCAGGCCACCGAGGACGAGGTGCTGCCGCTGCTCGCGGGCCGCGAGGAGACGGTGGCCATCGCCGCCGTCAACGGCCCGCGCTCAGTGGTGATCGCCGGTGCCGGGGACGTGGCCGAGGAGATCGCCGCGACCCTGCGCGAGCAGGGCCGCAAGACCAAGCGGCTCACCGTCAGCCACGCCTTCCACTCGCCGCTGATGGCCCCGATGCTGGAGGAGTTCCGCGCGGTCGTCGAGGGGCTGACCTTCCACGAGCCCCGGATCGCGGCCGTCTCCACCGTCACCGGCGAGGTCATCGCCGACGGCCTGTGGACGTCCCCGGACTACTGGGTGGAGCACGTCTCCCGCCCGGTGCGCTTCGCCGACGCCACCCGTGCCCTGGAGGACGCGGGCGTCACCACCTTCCTGGAGCTGGGCCCCGACGGGGTGTGCTCCGCGATGGTCGCCGACTCCCTGCGGGACGCCTCCGTCGCCGCCTCCGTGCCGGCGCTCCGCAGGGGCCGCAGCGAGCCCCAGACCCTGCTGGCCGCACTCGCCACGCTCTCCGTGCGCGGCGCCTCGGTCGACTGGGCCACCGCCTTCGAGGGCTCCGGCGCCGTACGGGTGCCCCTGCCCACGTACGCCTTCCAGCGCGAGCGGTACTGGCTGGACGGCGTGGGCCGCTCCGTCGCCGCGCTCGCCACCACCACCGCTCCGGAACGCGCTTCGCGCGCCCCCCGGGGCGAGCTCGGCGCCCGGCTCGCCGGGCTGTCCGAGGCCGAGCGCCGCCGCGCCGTGGCCGAGCTGGTCGGCGCGCACGTCGCCGCCGTCCTGGAGTACGGGCCGGGCCGCCGCGTCGAGTTCCGCTCGCCCTTCAAGGACCTGGGCCTCGACTCCCTGATGTCCGTGGAGCTGCGGACCGCCCTGGCGGAGGCCACCGGGCTGCGGCTGCCCAGCGGTCTGCTCTTCGACCACCCCACCCCCGAGGCCCTCGCCGCCCATCTGGAGGCCGAGCTCACCGGCGCCGCCGGGACGGACGAGGACCTGGCCGTGGCGGGCGACGACGGCGAGCCCATCGCCATCATCGGCATGGCCTGCCGCTACCCCGGCGGCGTCAGCTCCCCCGAGGACCTGTGGAAGCTCGTCGAGGGCGGCGTCGACGCCGTCTCCGGCTTCCCCACCGACCGCGGCTGGGACGAGGACCTCCACGACCTCGACCCGGGCGCCAACGGCAAGAGCTCCGTCCGCGAGGGCGGTTTCCTCCACGAGGCCGCGCTCTTCGACGCCGGCTTCTTCGGCATCTCCCCCCGCGAGGCCCTCGCCATGGACCCCCAGCAGCGGCTGCTGCTGGAGACCGCCTGGGAGGCCGTCGAGCGGGCCGGCCTGGACTCCGAGCGCCTCAAGGGCACCCGTACCGGCGTGTTCGTCGGCGCCACCGCCCTCGACTACGGCCCGCGGATGCACGACGCGCCCGAGAGCGTCGAGGGCCACCTGCTCACCGGCACCACCTCCAGCGTGATGTCCGGCCGCATCGCCTACCAGCTGGGCCTGGTCGGCCCCGCCGTCACCGTCGACACCGCCTGCTCCTCCTCGCTCGTCGCCCTTCACATGGCCGTGCGCTCGCTGCGCTCGGGCGAGTCGACGCTCGCCATCGCCGGTGGCGCGACGGTGATGTCCTCGCCGGGCATGTTCGTGGAGTTCTCCCGCCAGCGCGGCCTCGCCGCGAACGGCCGCTCCAAGTCCTTCGCCGAGGGCGCCGACGGCACCTCCTGGGCCGAGGGCGTGGGCCTGCTCCTCGTCGAGCGGCTCTCCGACGCCCGGAAGAACGGCCACAAGGTCCTCGCCGTCGTCCGGGGCACCGCCATCAACCAGGACGGCGCCTCCAACGGCCTCACCGCGCCCAACGGGCCGTCCCAGCAGCGCGTCATCCGCCAGGCCCTGGCCGACGCCCGCCTCGCCCCCGCCGACGTCGACGCCGTCGAGGCGCACGGCACCGGCACCAAGCTGGGCGACCCCATCGAGGCGGAGGCGCTGCTCGCCACCTACGGGCAGGCCGACCGGGCCGACCGCGAGGCACCGCTGTACCTGGGCTCGCTGAAGTCCAACATCGGCCACGCCCAGGCGGCGGCCGGCGTCGGCGGCCTGATCAAGATGGTTCAGGCCATCCGGCACGGGGTCCTCCCGAAGACCCTCCACGTGGACGAGCCCACCAGCCACGTCGACTGGACCGCCGGGGCCGTGGAGCTGCTGACCGAGCAGCGCGCCTGGCCCGACGCGGGCCGCCCGCGCCGCGCCGCGATCTCCTCCTTCGGCATCAGCGGCACCAACGCCCACGTCGTCATCGAGCAGGCCGACGAGGCGCCCCGCGCCCTCGGCGCCGGAGACCTCGCCGTACGCGCCCCCTGGGTGCTCACCGCCCGCGACGAGGCCGCCCTGCGCGAGCAGGCCGGCCGGCTGCGCGAGCTGGTGACCGACACCGGCGCCCACCCCGCCGACGTCGGCTTCTCGCTGGCCACCACCCGTACCGCCTTCGAGCGGCGGGCCGTGGTGACCGGCCGGACGAGCGAGGAGTTCCTCGCCGGGCTGGGCGCGCTCGCCCAGGGCGTGGACGCCGGGAACGTGGTGACCGGCAGCGCCGCCCGCGCGGGCCGCACCGCGTTCCTCTTCACCGGGCAGGGCGCCCAGCGCGTCGGCATGGGCCGTGAACTCCATGCCGGTCAGCCGGTGTTCGCCGCCGCCTTCGACGCGGTCGTCGCCGAGCTGGACAAGCACCTGGAGCGGCCGCTGGCCGGGCTCGTCCTCGCGGAGGAGGGCGGCGAGGACGCCGCGCTGCTGCACGAGACCCGCTACACCCAGCCCGCCCTCTTCGCGATCGAGGTCGCGCTGTTCCGGCTGCTGGAGCACCACGGGCTCGTCCCCGACCTGCTCGCCGGGCACTCCATCGGCGAACTCGCCGCCGCGCATGTCGCGGGCGTCCTGTCGCTGGAGGACGCCGCCGCGCTGGTCGCCGCGCGCGGCCGGCTGATGCAGTCCGCCCGCTCCGGCGGCGCGATGATCGCGATCCAGGCCACCGAGGCCGAGGTGCTGCCCACCCTCGCGGGCCACGAGGACGCCGTGTCCGTCGCCGCCGTCAACGGCCCCGACGCCGTGGTGATCTCCGGTGACGAGACCGTCGCCGAGGCCATCGCCGCCGAGTGGCGCGAGCGCGGCCACAAGACCCACCGGCTCACCGTCAGCCACGCCTTCCACTCGCCGCACATGGACGACGTGCTGGAGGAGTTCCGGGCCGTGGCCGCCGGGCTCACCTTCCACGAGCCTGCCCTGCCCATCGTCTCCACCGTCACCGGCCGCCCGGCCGGGCCGGGCGAGCTCGCCACGCCCGGCTACTGGGTGAACCAGATCCGGCAGGCCGTGCGCTTCGCGGACGCCGTACGGACGCTCGAGGAGCAGGGCGCCACCGTGTTCGTCGAGCTCGGCCCCGACGCCGTGCTGACGGCGCTGGCACGCAACTCCCTTTCCGGGGACGGCACGACGGCCGTCGCCCTGCTGCGCAAGGGCCGCCCCGAGGCCGAGACCCTCATCGCCGGGCTCGCCCAGGCGCACGCCGTCGGCGCTCCGCTGGACGCCGCGTCGTTCTTCCCCGGCGGCACGGCCACCGACCTGCCCACGTACGCCTTCCAGCGCGCCCACTACTGGCTCGCCGCCCGGCCCGCCGCCGACGCCCGCGGCCTCGGCCTGGACCTGGCGGGCCACCCGCTGCTGGCCACCGCCGTCGAACTCGCCGACCGCGAGGACCTGCTGCTCGCCGGGCGGCTCTCGCTGGCCACCCACCCGTGGCTGGCCGACCACGCCATCAACGGCACCGTGCTCGTCCCCGCCACGGCCTTCATCGAGCTGGCCGTCGCCGCGGGCGACCGGGCCGGCACGGGCCAGGTGGAGGAGCTCACCCTGCGTGCGCCCCTCGTCCTGCCCGGGCGCGGCGCGGTCCGCGTCCAGGTCGCCGTCGCGGCGGCCGAGGCGTCCGGCAGCCGCCCGTTCACCATCCACGCCCGCGCGGAGACTTCTGTGGGCGACGAGCCGCGGCCGTGGACCCTCCACGCCGCCGGCACCCTCGCCCCGGCCCCGCTGCCGGCCGCGCCCGCGGCGTCCTCGCTCGCCACGTGGCCGCCGGCCGGTGCGGTCGCCGAGCCGCTGACGGACGTCTACGAGCGGCTGGCCGCCCTCGGCTACGGCTACGGGCCCGTCTTCCAGGGCCTGGCGGCCGTCTGGCGCGCGGGTGACGACGTCTACGCGGAGGTCCGGCTGCCCGAGGGCACCGACCTCGACGGCTTCGCCCTCCACCCGGCGCTCTTCGACGCCGTCCTGCACCCGCTGGTGCTCGACGCCGCGAACCCGGCGGAGCCGGAGCAGATCCGGCTGCCGTTCGCGTGGAGCGACATCGCGCTGTACGCGGCCGGGGCGAATGCCCTGCGGGTGCGGATCTCGCCGGTGGGGACGGACACGGTCTCCATCGACCTGGCGGACGGCGCGGGTGGGGCTGTCGCCTCCGTCGGCGCCCTGACGCTGCGGCCGGTGGAGAAGGCGCGGCTCGCGCCGAAGGCTTCCGGGCCGGACGCGCTGTTCGTGGTGGAGTGGCCGAGCGTCGCCGCGGCCGACGGTTCCGCCGTCACGTGGGCCGAGACGGACGGGGAATCGCTGCCGACGGCCGAGGTCGTCGTCGCCCGCCCGGCGGACGCTCGGGGCGCGCTGCGCCTCGTGCGGGCGTTCCTGGCGGACGAGCGGCTGGAGGGGTCGCGGCTGGTGTTCGTCACGCGCGGCGCGATAGCCGTCGGCGAGGAGGACGTGACCGGCCTGTCCTCGGCCCCGGTCTGGGGCCTGGTGCGGGCGGCGCAGTCGGAGCACCCGGGTCGCTTCGTCCTGGTGGACGCGGACGCGGCGGACCACGCCCTGCTCGCTTCCGCAATCGCGACAGGCGAGCCCCAGCTCGCGCTGCGTGGCGGCGAACTGCGAGTGCCGCGCCTGGCACGAGCGGAGGCTGCCCCGGTCCCGCCCCTTCCCGTTTCCCGGGGGCTCCGCCCCCGGACCCCCGCTCCTCAAACGCCGGAGGGGCTGATTGATGCCCCGGTTGTGGGCAATCGTCCCGCTGGGCGGGACGGGTGGGCACAACCCGACCACCGGCCCGCAGGTGCACTCGACCCCGACGGCACCGTCCTGATCACCGGCGGCACCGGTGGACTCGGCGCCCTGTTCGCCCGCCACCTCGTGGAGAGCCACGGCATCCGCCACCTCCTCCTGAGCAGCCGCCGAGGAGCGGCGACCCCCGGCGCCAAGGAGCTGATCGCCGAGCTCAACTCCCTCGGCGCGGAAGTGACCGTCGCCGCCGCCGACGCCGCCGACCGCGACGCGGTCGCGAGACTCCTCGCGCAGGTCGACGACGCGCACCCGCTGACCGCCGTCGTCCACACCGCCGGTGTCCTCGACGACGCGACCGTCGCCGTCCTCACCGAGGAGCAGCTCGAGACCGTCATGCGTCCCAAGGTGGACGCCGCCTGGCACCTCCACGAGCTGACGCGCGAGGCGCCACTGGCCGCCTTCGTCCTCTTCTCCTCCGTCTCCGGCATCACCGGCACCGCCGGCCAGGCCAACTACGCCGCCGCCAACACCTACCTGGACGCCCTCGCCGCGCACCGCAAGGCCAACGGCCTGCCCGCGACCTCCCTCGCGTGGGGCCTGTGGGACGCCACCCACGGCATGGGCGGCACGCTCGGCGAGGCCGACCTGGCCCGCTGGACGCGCGCCGGTGTCTCGCCGCTCACCCCGGCGCAGGGCCTCGCCCTGTTCGACGCGGCCCTCGCGGGCGGCGAGCCCCTGTACGTGCCGGCCGCGCTGAACCTCGCGACGTTCGCGGCGGCGGACCAGCCCCCCGCGATGCTGCGCGGGCTCGTCCGTACCCGCGCCCCGCGCCGTACCGCCCGTGCGGCGGCCGGTGCCGGGCAGGACGGCGGGGACTGGGCGCAGTCGATCGCGGCGCTGCCCGAGGGCGAGCGCGCGGGCGCGGTGACCGAGCTCGTACGCGGCGTCGTCGCCTCCGTGCTCGGCCACGCGAACGCCACCACCGTCGACCCCGAACGGGCCTTCAAGGAGCTCGGTTTCGACTCCCTCTCCGGCGTGGAGCTGCGCAACCGGCTCAACAGCATCACCGCGCTGCGGCTGCCGACCACCGCCGTCTTCGACCACCCCTCGCCGGCCGCGCTCGCCGCGTTCCTGCTCTCCAAGGTGGGCGACAGCGGCACGAAGGCCGTGACGAAGGCCGTCCGTTCCGCCGCCTCCGCCGACGAGCCGATCGCCATCGTCGGCATGGCCTGCCGCTACCCCGGTGGCGTCACCTCCCCCGAGGGCCTGTGGCGGCTGGTGGCCGACGGCGTGGACGCCATCAGCGAGTTCCCCGTCAACCGCGGCTGGGACCTCGACACCCTCTACGACCCCGACCCGGAGAAGACCGGCAGCTCCTACGTCCGCCACGGCGGCTTCCTCCACGAGGCCGACCTGTTCGACCGGGAGTTCTTCGGGATCTCGCCGCGCGAGGCCACCGCGACCGACCCGCAGCACCGGCTGCTGCTGGAGACCGCCTGGGAGACCTTCGAGAGCGCCGGCATCGACCCGGCCGCCGTGCGCGGCACCAACACCGGTGTGTTCACCGGCGCCATGTACGACGACTACGCGTCCCGGCTGGCCGGCACCCCCGAGGAGTTCGAGGGCTTCCTGCTCGCGGGCAACCTCTCCAGCGTCGTCTCGGGCCGGCTGTCCTACACGTACGGGCTGGAGGGCCCGGCCGTGACCGTGGACACCGCCTGCTCGTCCTCGCTGGTCGCTCTCCACCTGGCGGCGAACGCGCTGCGCTCGGGCGAGTGCGACCTGGCGCTGGCGGGCGGCGTGACCGTGATGGCCGGACCGCACGTCTTCATCGAGTTCAGCCGGCAGCGCGGGCTCTCGCCCGACGGCCGCTCCAAGTCCTTCTCCGCCGACGCCGACGGCACCGGCTGGGCCGAGGGCGTGGGCCTCCTCCTCGTCGAGCGGCTCTCCGACGCCGAGCGCAACGGGCACCAGGTGCTCGCGGTGCTGCGCGGCTCCGCCGTCAACCAGGACGGCGCGTCCAACGGCCTGACCGCCCCCAACGGCCCGGCCCAGGAGCGCGTCATCCGCCAGGCCCTGGCCAACGCCGGCCTGGAGCCGTCCGACGTCGACGCCGTCGAGGCCCACGGCACCGGTACGACCCTGGGCGACCCCATCGAGGCACAGGCCCTCCTCGCCACCTACGGCCAGGACCGCCCCGAGGACCGCCCGCTCTACCTCGGCTCCCTGAAGTCCAACATCGGCCACTCGCAGGCCGCGGCGGGCGTCGGCGGCATCATCAAGATGATCCAGGCGATGGAGCACGGCACGCTGCCGCGCACCCTCCACGCCGACGAGCGCTCCCCGCACGTCGACTGGGAGTCCGGCGCCGTCGAGCTGCTCACCGAGGAGCGGGCCTGGCCCGAGGCGGGCCGTGCGCGCCGCGCCGCCGTCTCCTCCTTCGGCATCAGCGGCACCAACGCCCACGTCATCATCGAGCGGCCCGTCACCACCGAGGAGGCTGCGCCGGAGCGCCCGGCCGACGGCGGCGGCATCGTGCCGTGGCTGGTCTCCGGCCGCAGCGAGGAGGCCGTACGGGCCCAGGCCGAGCGGCTGCGCGCCCACCTCGGCGCCCGCCCCGGGCTGGAGCCGGCCGATGTCGGCTTCTCGCTGGCCACCACCCGTGCCCTCCACGAGCACCGGGCGGCCGTCGTCGGCGCCGGCCGGGACGAACTCCTCGCCGGGCTGGAGGCCTTGGCCAACGGTGAGTCCTCCCCCGCCGTCGTCCGGGCCACCGGCGGCCGGCGCGGGAAGACCGCGTTCCTCTTCACCGGGCAGGGCTCCCAGCGCCTGGGCATGGGCCGTGAGCTCCACGCGTCCTCGCCGGTCTTCGCGGCCGCCCTGGACGAGGTCTGCGCCCACCTCGACACCGAGCTGCCGCGTCCGCTGAAGGACGTGCTGTTCGCCGCCGAGGGCTCCCCGGACGCGGCCCTGCTGGACATGACGGTCTTCACGCAGGCGGCGCTGTTCGCCGTGGAGACCGCCCTGTTCCGGCTCGCCGCGCACCACGGGCTGACCCCCGACTACCTCCTCGGTCACTCCATCGGCGAGGTCACCGCGGCCCATCTGGCCGGGGTGCTCGACCTCGCGGACGCCTGCCACCTCGTCGCCGAGCGCGGCCGGCTGATGCAGGCCGCCCGCGACGGCGGCGCGATGGCCGCGATCCAGGCCACCGAGGACGACGTCCTCGCGACCCTCGACGCCTACGGTGACGGCGAGCGCGTGGCCGTCGCCGGCGTCAACGGCCCCCGCTCCACCGTGATCTCCGGGGACGAGGACGCCGTCGAGGAGCTGGTGGCCCTCTGGCGCGAGCGCGGCGCCAAGACCAAGCGGCTGTCCGTCAGCCATGCCTTCCACTCGCCGCACATGGCGGACGTGCTGGAGGAGTTCCGGGCCGTCGCGGCCGGGCTCACCTTCCACGCCCCGCGCATCCCGGTCGTCTCCAACGTCACCGGCACCCTCGCCACCACCGAGGAGCTGACCTCGCCCGACTACTGGGCCCGGCACATCCGCCAGGCCGTCCGCTTCCTGGACGGCGTGCGGTACCTGGAGGAGCAGGGCGTCACCGACTGGCTGGAGCTCGGCCCGGACGGGGTGCTCACCGCCCTCGTCCAGGAGAGCCTGACCGGCGAGGCCGCCTCGCTCACCCCGGCGCTGCGCCGGGGCCGCCCCGAGGACCGTACGGCCGCCGCGGCCTTCGCCCAGCTCATCGCGCGCGGCGTGCGCACCGACTGGCCGGCCGTCTTCCCCGGCGCCCGGCGGGTCCCGCTGCCCACCTACGCCTTCCGCCACCAGCGGTACTGGCTCGACGCCCCGGCCTCGGCCGGCGGCGGCGCGGCCGGGCTGGGCCTGGGCGCGGCGGACCACCCGCTGCTGGGCGCCGCCGTCCAGCTCGCCGAGCGCGACGAGTACGTCTTCACCGGCCGGGTCTCCCGCACCACCCACCCCTGGCTGGCCGACCACGCCGTCCTGGGTTCGGTGCTGCTGCCCGGCACGGGGCTGCTGGAGCTGGCGCTGCGCGCCGGCGAGCAGGCGGGCTGCGACTCGCTGGAGGAGCTGACCCTGGCCGCGCCGCTGGTGCTGCCCGAGCGCGGCGCCGTCCAGCTCCAGCTGGCCGTCGGCGCGGACGGCGGCCACGGCGTCCGGACCGTCGAGATCCACTCGCGGCCCGACGACGGCGACGCCGACCGGGCGTGGACCCTCCACGCCTCCGGCACCCTCACCACCGGCCGGGCCGCCCCGGCCGACCTGGTGGTCTGGCCGCCGGCCGGGGCCACCGAGGTGCCGCTGGACGGCGTCTACGACCGGCTCGCCGACCAGGGCTACGGCTACGGCCCGGCCTTCCAGGGCCTGCGCCGGGTCTGGCAGGGCGAGAACGAGCTGTACGCCGAGGTGGCCCTGGCGGAGGAACTGCGCGCCGACGCCGCCGCGTTCGCCCTCCACCCGGCGCTGCTGGACGCCGCGCTGCACCCGCTGCTGCCGGGCGTGGCCTCGGCGGACGGCCCCTCGTGGCTGCCGTTCTCCTGGTCCGGCGCGTCCGTCCACGCGACGGGTGCGACCGTGCTGCGGGTCCGTCTCTCGCTGGAGTCCCCGGAGCCCACCACGCTCCTGGCCTCCCTCACCGTCACCGACGGCGCGGGCCAGCCCGTGGCGACGGTGGAGTCCCTGACCCTCCGACCCCTGTCCAAGGAGGCCCTGCGCGCGGCGGGCAACGCCGCCAGGGACGGCCTCCTCAAGGTGACGTGGCAGCCCGTTGTGGGCAATCGTCCCGCAGGGCGATGGGGGCACCTCCCAGCGGTAGCTGGGGGAGGGTGGGCACAACTCCACGACGGCGCCGCACCGCTCACGACCGGCACCACGACGTACGCGGACCTCGCCGCCCTCACCGCGGCGCTGGACGAGGGCACGACCGCCCCGGCGGTCGTCCTCGCCCCGGTCGTCGCGGGCAGCGAAGGCGACACCGCCGAGGCGGCCCACGCGGCCCTCCAGGCCACCCTGGAGCTGACCCGCGCCTGGCTGGCGGACGAGCGCCTCTCCGACTCCCGCCTCGTCGTCGTCACGAACAACGCCGTCGCCGTCGGCGAGGAGGACGTCACCAACCTCCCCCACGCCGGCCTCTGGGGCCTCCTCCGCTCCGCGCAGACGGAGAACCCGGGCCGGATCGGCATCGTCGACATCGACAGCACCGCGACCGAGGAGCAGCTGACCGCCGCCGTCACCACCGCCGAGCCCCAGCTCGCGATCCGCGGCGAGGCAGTCCTCGTACCCCGCCTGGCCCGTGCCGAGCTGACAGTGGAAACCGCCCCCGCATGGGAGCGCGGCACCACCCTCGTCACCGGCGCCACCGGCGCCCTCGGCGGCATCCTCGCCCGTCACCTGGTCACCCAGCACGGCGCACGCCACCTGCTGCTGCTCAGCCGGCGCGGCGCCGACGCCCCCGGGGCGGCGGAGCTGCGCGACGAGCTGACCGAGCTGGGCGCCACCGTGACGCTCGCCGCCGTCGACGTCGTCGACCGCGCCGCGCTCGCGGACGTGATCGCGGGCATCCCGGCCGAGCACCCGCTCACGGCCGTCGTCCACACGGCGGGCGTCCTGGAGGACGGCGTCATCGCCCAGATGACGCCCGAGCAGCTGACCACGGTCCTGCGCCCCAAGATCGACGCGGCCTGGAACCTCCACGAGCTCACCAAGGACCTGCCGGACCTCTCCTCCTTCGTCCTCTACTCCTCCGTCGCCGGTCTCCTCGGCACGGCCGGCCAGTCCAACTACGCGGCGGGCAACACCTTCCTGGACGCCCTCGCCGAGCACCGCAGGGCCAACGGGCTGCCCGGCACGTCCCTCGCGTGGGGCCTGTGGGCGGACACCGGCTCCATCGCCGGGCACCTGGCGGAGGCGGACCTGCGACGACTGGCCCGATCCGGGCTGCTGGCGCTGAACTCCAAGGAGGCCATGGAGCTGTTCGACGCGGCTCCCGCCACCGGCGAGGCCGTCCTGGCCGTCACCCGGCTGGACACGGCCGCGCTGCGGCGCGGCGAACCGCCGGTGCTGCTGCGCGGCATGGTGCGCACGCCCGCCAAGCGCGCGGCGGCCGCCGCGGGCGGCGGCGCGGACGCCGGGCCGTCGCTCGCCGAGCGGCTGGCGGCCCTGTCCCCGCTGGAGCGGGGCCGGGTCCTGACCGACCTCGTCCGGGCGCAGGTGGCGCAGGTGCTGGGCCACTCCGACGCGAACGGCGTCACCGCCGACCGGGCCTTCTCGGACCTGGGCTTCGACTCGCTGACCGCCGTGGAGCTGCGCAACCTCCTCAACAAGGCCACCGGTCTGCGGCTGCCGACGACGCTGGTCTTCGACCACCCGAGCCCGGCCGCGCTCGCCGCCCACCTCCAGGACCAGCTGGTCATCGAGGAGGTCTCGCCGGCCGAGCCCGTGCTGGCGGGGCTGGACGGCCTGCGGGCGGCGATCGAGTCGGCGGCGGCCACGGGCGAGGACGACCGCGCCCGGATCACCGCCCGGCTGCGGGAGCTGCTGGAGGCCGCGGAAGCGGCCGCCGGCACGCCCGCGGCCGAGGAGGAGGACGACAACGCCGACCTCGACGCGGCCAGCGACGAGGAGCTCTTCGCACTCTTCGACGGTCTCGAATGACCGGCCCGCACCCCACTTGGCCATCACCAGTGGTTGCCGTACCCGTAGTTGCCGAACCCACTCACCAGGAGCTGAACACACGTGGCTGACGAGGTAAAACTCCGCGAATACCTCAAGCGGGCCATCGCCGACGCCCGGGACGCCCGCAAGCGGCTGCGGGAAGTGGAGAGCAAGGACCAGGAGCCCATCGCCATCGTGGGCATGGCCTGCCGCTACCCGGGCGGGGTGACCTCGCCCGAGGACCTGTGGAAGCTGGTCGAGGACGGCGTCGACGCCGTCTCCGAGTTCCCCGCCAACCGCGGCTGGGACGTGGACGGCCTCTACGACCCGGACCCGGAGCAGGTCGGCAAGTCGTACTCCCGCGAGGGCGGTTTTCTCCACGACGCCGACCTGTTCGACCCCGCGTTCTTCGGGATGTCGCCGCGCGAGGCGCTCGCCGCCGACCCCCAGCAGCGGCTGCTGCTGGAGACCGCGTGGGAGACCTTCGAGCGGGCGGGCATCGACCCGGCCACCCTCAAGGGCAGCCGCACCGGTGTCTTCACCGGCGTGATGTACAACGACTACGGCTCCCGGCCGAACCTGCCCCCGGAGGGCTTCGAGGGCTATCTGTTCAGCGGCAGCGCGGGCTCCATCGCCTCCGGGCGGCTCGCCTACAGCTACGGGCTGGAAGGCCCGGCCGTGACCGTGGACACCGCCTGTTCGTCCTCGCTGGTCACCCTCCACCTGGCGGCGGGCGCGCTGCGGCGCGGCGAGTGCGACCTGGCGCTCGCCGGCGGCGCGACCGTGATGTCCACGCCGGTGGCGTTCATCGAGTTCTCCCGGCTGCGCGGCCTGGCCGCCGACGGCCGCTGCAAGTCCTTCGCGGCGTCCGCCGACGGCACCGGCTGGGCCGAGGGCGTGGGCCTGCTGCTCGTCGAGCGGCTCTCCGACGCCCGGAAGAACGGCCACCACGTGCTGGCCGTGCTGCGCGGCTCGGCCGTCAACCAGGACGGCGCGTCCAACGGCCTGACCGCCCCCAACGGCCCCTCCCAGGAGCGGGTCATCCGCCAGGCGCTGGCCAGCGCGGGCCTGAAGCCGTCGGACGTCGACGCCGTCGAGGCCCACGGTACCGGTACGACGCTGGGCGACCCGATCGAGGCGCAGGCGCTGCTGGCCACCTACGGCCAGGACCGGCCCGAGGGCCGCCCGCTCTACCTGGGCTCGCTGAAGTCCAACATCGGCCACGCCCAGGCGGCGGCCGGTGTGGGCGGTGTCATCAAGATGGTGCAGGCCATCGACCACGGGGTGCTGCCCCGCACCCTCCACCTCGGCGAGCGGTCCTCGCACGTCGACTGGGAGGCGGGCGCGATCGAGCTCCTGACCGAGGAGCGCAAGTGGCCCGAGACGGACCGGCCGCGCCGTGCCGCCGTCTCCTCGTTCGGCTTCGGCGGCACCAACGCGCACGTCATCATCGAGCAGGCGACGCCCGAGCAGGCACCCGCCGAGGACGGCGAGCAGGGCGAGGGCACGGCCCCGGCCGCGGCGGCCCCCGAGGCGCCCGCCGTGACGACCGAACTGCCCGCCGTGCCCTGGCCGGTGTCCGGCCACACGCCCGACGCGCTGCGCGCGCAGGCCCGCCGGCTCCTGGACCGCGTCGAGGCGAACCCCGACGCGTCGGCCACGGACATCGGCTTCTCGCTGGCCACGGGCCGTTCGGCGCTGGAGCACCGCGCGGTGGTCACCGGCACCGGCCGCGCGGAACTCGTCGCGTCCTTGCGCTCCCTGGCCGACGGCGAGCCCGGCGCGGGCGTCGTCTCCGACGTGCGCGGCGGCGGCCGGACGGGCTTCCTCTTCACCGGCCAGGGCGCCCAGCGCCCCGGCATGGGCCAGGAGCTGTACGCGGCGTACCCCGTCTTCGCCGCGGCCTTCGACGCGGTGGCAGCCGAACTGGACCCGCTGCTCGGGCGGCCGATCCGTGAGGTGATCGCCTCCGGTGACGGCCTGGACGACACCGGCTTCACCCAGCCCGCCCTCTTCGCCGTCGAGGTCGCCCTCCACCGCCTCGTCGAATCGTGGGGCGTACGGCCCGACTTCCTCGCCGGGCACTCCATCGGCGAGATCACGGCCGCCCATGTGGCCGGGGTGCTCTCGCTGGCGGACGCGGCGAAGCTCGTCGCGGCGCGGGCGAAGCTGATGCAGGCGCTGCCCGGCGGCGGCGCGATGATCGCCGTGCAGGCCGCCGAGGAGGAGGTCCTGCCGCTGCTGACGGGCCTGGAGGACCGGCTCGCGATCGCGGCGGTCAACGGCCCGGACGCCGTGGTGGTCTCCGGTGACGCGGACGCGGCCGAGGAGGTCGCGGCACGGCTGAAGGAGCAGGGCCGCAAGACCAAGCGGCTCACCGTCAGCCACGCCTTCCACTCCCCGCACATGGACGGGATGCTGGAGGAGTTCCGGGCGGTCGCGGCGGGCCTGGCCTACCGCGCGCCGGAGATCCTGGTCGTCTCCACCCTCACCGGCCGGATCGCCACCGGCGACGACCTGCGCACCCCGGACTACTGGGTGCGGCAGGTGCGCGGCGCCGTCCGCTTCGTGGACGCCGTGCGCGTCCTGGAGGCCGAGGGCGTCACCACGCTGCTGGAGCTGGGCCCCGACCCGGTGCTGACGGCCATGGCCGCCACCGCCGTCACGGACGCCGTCGCCGCCGTGCCCGCGCTGCGCTCGGGCCGCCCGGAGGCCGTCACCGCGGTGGCCGCGCTCGGCCGGCTGCACTCCCGGGGCACGGCCGTGGACTGGGCCGCCGTGTTCGCCGGCACCGGCGCCCGCCGGGTGGACCTGCCCACGTACGCCTTCCAGCACCAGCGCTTCTGGCTGGAGCAGCTGCGCACCGCCACCGACCCGTTCGGCGTGGCCGCGGGCACCGACGGCAAGCAGCACCCGGTGCTCGGCTCGCCGATCACCGTGGCCGGCGCCAACCAGCTGCTGTTCGCCAGCCGTCTGTCGCTCAAGACCCACCCCTGGCTCGCCGACCACGTCGTCCTCGGCTCGCCCGTGCTGCCGGCCTCCGCGCTCGTCGAACTGGCCATCCACGCCGGTGACATGATCGGCTACCCGGTCATCGACGAGCTCAACCTCATGGTGCCGCTGGTGCTGCCCGAGGACGGCACCCTCCAGCTCCAGGTGCGCGCGGGCACCCACGACGACTCCGAGCGCCGCTGCCTGTGCCTGTACTCGCGGCCGGACTCCTCCGACGGGCCCTGGACCATGCACGTCGAGGGCTACTACCTGCCGGAGACCGCCGAGCCCGCCGCACGCCCGGAGGGCGAGGGCAAGACGATCGAGTTCCAGCTCCCGGAGGAGCTCCACGAGGAGGCGGGCCGCTACGGCCTCCACCCCGTGCTGCTCAACGCGGCCGTCCCGGTCCGCCCCGCCGACCCTGCCAACGGCACCATCCCGGTGCCCGCCGACTGGTACGGCGTCCGGCTGCACGCCACGGGCGCCACGGCCGTCAGGGCGAAGGTGACCGAGCTCGACGCGAACAGCGTCGCGATGGAGCTGACCGACACGGCGGGCGAGCTCGTCGCCACCGTCGAGTCGATCGTCTTCCGCGACGTGCCCAACGGCCAGTTCACCCCGCACGTCGACAGCACCGGCCGGGACTCCCTGCTGCGCGTCGACTGGGTCCCCGCCCAGCTCACCCCGGCGGAGGAGGCCCCGCTGTGGGGCGCACTGGGCAACACGTCCGAGGACCTGGACGCCCAGCGCTTCCTGGACCCGGCCCAGGTGGCCACGGCGATCGCCTCCGGCACCCCGGTGGACGCGGTCCTGGCGCCCGCCGCCTCCCTCTCGGCGCCCGGGGGGCGCAACGGGGCGGGTTCGGGGAATTCCCTCCCGCCGCAGCCGGCCTCGGCCACGACGGCGCGGTCCGGCGATGCCGAACTCCCGGCAACCGTCCATGCGGAGGCGGCCCGCACCCTCGAACTCCTCCAGCGCTGGCTGGCCGACGACCGTCTGACGGCCACCCCGCTGGTCGTCCTGACCCAGGGCGGCGTGGCCGCGGCCAACGGCGAGGACATCACCGACCTCACCGCGGCCGCCCTGTGGGGACTCGTCCGCACCGCCCAGTCCGAGGCCCCCGACCGCCTCGCGGTCGTCGACACCGACGGCAGCCACACCCCCGAGCTGCTGGCCGCGCTCGTCGCCTCCGGCGAGCCGCAGGCCGCCGTGCGCGGCGGCAAGGTGCTCCTGCCGAGGCTCCAGCGCCTGCTCGCGCCGGAGTTCAAGCCGAAGCGCCCGGAGTGGAAGCCCGACGGCACCGTGCTGATCACCGGCACCGGCGCCCTGGGCGCGGTGTTCGCCCGCCACCTGGTGGCCGAGCACGGCGTCTCGCGGGTGCTGCTCGCCAGCCGCACCGGGGCGGCGACCGAGGGGCTGACCGAGGTCGTCACCGACCTCCAGTCGCTGGGCGCCGAGGTCACCGTCGCCGCCTGCGACGTCGCCGACCGCGAGGCCCTCGCGGAGCTCCTGGCCGGCATCCCCGCCGAGCACCCGCTGACCGGTGTCGTGCACACCGCCGGCGTCCTCGACAACGGCCTGCTGCCCACCCTCACCCCCGAGCGGCTCTCGGCCGTCCTCCGCCCCAAGGTGGACGCGGCCTGGCACCTCCACGAGCTGACGAAGGAGCTGGACCTCGCCGCGTTCGTGCTGTTCTCCTCGGCCGTCGGCGTCCTCGGCGGCCCGGGCCAGGCCAACTACGCCTCCGCCAACGCCTTCCTGGACGCCCTCGCCGAGCACCGCAGGGCCAACGGGCTGCCCGGCACGTCGCTGGCCTGGGGCCTGTGGTCGGTGCCCGGCGGCATCAACAAGGGCCTGGACGAGGCCGACCTCAACCGGTTCGCCCGCGACGGCTTCCGGCCCATCGCCCGCCCCGAGGGCCACTCCCTGTTCGACCGGGCGCTCGCCCACGACAGCGCGGCCCTGGTCGGCACCCCCGTCGGCGCGGCGGCCGTACGCGCCCAGGAGCGCATCCCCGCGCTGCTGCGCGCCCTGGTGAGCCCCGCGACGCCCCGGCGCGCCGCGCAGTCGCAGACCGAGCGGACCGAGTCGCTGGCCGACCGGCTGGTGGAGCTCGCCGTCCCGGAGCGGGAGGCGACGGTACTGGACGTGGTGCGCACCGCCGTCGCGGCCGTGCTGGGCCACGCCGACCCGGCGGGCATCGAAGCCGAACGGGCCTTCTCGGACCTGGGCTTCGACTCGCTGACGGCCGTGGAGCTGCGCAACCGGCTCACCGTGGTCGCCGGCACCCGGCTGCCCGCGACGCTGGTCTTCGACCACCCCACCTCCGCCGCGCTCACCGCGTTCCTCCTGCGCCAGCTGGTGCCGGACGGCGCCGAGGCGCCGCACCCGGTGCTGGCGGGGCTGGACAAGCTGGAGTCGCTGCTGCCCGGCATGACCTCCGACGACCCGGCCCGCGCCGCCGTCTCCGTACGCCTCCAGACGCTGCTCGCCAAGCTCAACGAGTCCACGGCGGCGGCCGCGGAGGAGGACGTCACCGACCAGTTGGAGTCGGCCTCGGCCGAGGACATCTTCAGCTTCATCGACAACGAGCTCGGCCGCTCCTCCGGCTGAGGTGCTCACCGACTTCCGTATCTCCAGGAGAGATTCAGCATGACCAATCAACCCTCCAACGAAGAGAAGCTGGTCGAGTACCTCAAATGGGTGACGGCCGATCTGAAGAAGGCGCGGGCCCGCCTGGCCGAGCTGGAGGCGGGCACCCAGGAGCCCGTCGCCATCGTCGGCATGGCCTGCCGGTTCCCCGGCGGGGTGCGTTCGCCGGAGGACCTGTGGCGGATGGTCGAGGGCGGTGTGGACGGCATCTCGCCGTTCCCCGCCGACCGCGGCTGGGACCTGGAGCGGCTCTACGACCCGGACCCGGCCACCCCCGGCACCTCCTACACCCGTGAGGGCGGCTTCCTCGACGACGCGGCCCAGTTCGACGCGGGCTTCTTCGGGATCTCCCCGCGCGAGGCGCAGGCGATGGACCCCCAGCAGCGGGTGCTGCTGGAGACCGCCTGGGAGACCTTCGAGCAGGCCGGCATCGACCCGGCCGGGCTGCGCGGCAGCCAGGTCGGCGTGTTCGCGGGCGTCATCGAGCAGAGCTACCTCGGGCTCGACGGGCCCGAGGAGTTCGAGGGCTACCTGCTGACCAGCAAGCTCAACTCCGTGGCCTCCGGCCGGATCGCCTACACCTTCGGCTTCGAGGGCCCGGCGCTGTCCGTGGACACGGCCTGCTCGTCCTCGCTGGTCGCCCTCCACCTGGCCGTCCAGTCGGTGCGGCAGGGCGAGTCGACGCTGGCGCTGGCCGGCGGGTCGACGATCACGGCGACCCCGGGCGGCTTCGTCGACTTCTCCCGGCAGAGCGGCCTCGCCCCCGACGGCCGCATCAAGTCCTTCTCGGCGTCCGCCGACGGCACCTCCTGGTCGGAGGGCGTCGGCCTCGTCCTCGTCGAGAAGCTGTCGGACGCGCGGAAGAACGGCCACAAGGTCCTCGCGGTGATCCGCGGTTCCGCCGTCAACCAGGACGGCGCGTCCAACGGCCTGACCGCGCCCAACGGCCCCTCCCAGGAGCGGGTGATCCGCCAGGCGCTCGCCAACGCCCGGCTGACCACCGCCGATGTCGACGTCGTCGAGGCGCACGGCACCGGCACCCGCCTCGGCGACCCCATCGAGGCACAGGCCCTGCTCGCCACCTACGGCCAGGACCGGCCCGAGGGCCGCCCGCTCTACCTGGGCTCGCTGAAGTCCAACATCGGCCACACCGTGGCCGCGGCGGGCGTCGGCGGCGTCATCAAGATGATCCAGGCCATGGAGCACGGGACGCTCCCCCGGACGCTCCACGTCGACGAACCCACGCCCATGGTCGACTGGGAGTCCGGGGCCGTCGAGCTGCTCACCGAGGCGCGGCCGTGGCCCGAGGCCGACCGGCCGCGCCGGGCCGCCGTCTCCGCCTTCGGCGTCAGCGGCACCAACGCCCACCTGATCCTGGAGCAGGCCCCCGCAGAGGAGCCCACCGAGGCCCCGGCGGAGCCGGTCGTCCGGCCCGTCCTGCCGTGGCTGCTGTCCGCGAAGAGCGCCGAGGCGCTGCGCGAGCAGGCCCGCCGACTGCTGGCCGCCACCTCCTCGAACTCGCCCCTCGACGTGGCGTACTCGCTGGCCACGACCCGTTCCGCCCTGGAGCAGCGGGCCGTCGTCACCGGTGCCGACGCGGACGAGCTCCGGGCGGGCCTCACCGCGCTGGCCGAGGGCGGGCAGAGCCCGTACGTCGTCCAGGGCGCGCGCGGCAAGGGCAAGACCGGTGTGCTCTTCACCGGCCAGGGCGCCCAGCACCCCGGCATGGGCCAGGAGCTGTACGCGGCGTACCCCGTCTTCGCCGAGGCCTTCGACGCGGTGGCCGCCGTCCTGGACCCGCTGCTGGAGCGGCCGATCCGTGAGGTGATCGCCTCCGGTGAAGGCCTGGACGACACCGGCTACACCCAGCCCGCCCTCTTCGCCGTCGAGGTCGCCCTCTACCGGCTCGTCGAGTCCTGGGGACTGCGCCCCGACTACCTCGCCGGGCACTCCATCGGCGAGATCGCCGCGGCCCACGTGGCCGGGGTGCTCTCCCTGGAGGACGCCGCCGAGCTCGTCGCCGCGCGCGGCCGGCTGATGCAGGAACTGCCCGAGGGCGGCGCGATGATCGCCGTCCAGGCGACCGAGGACGAGGTGCTGCCGCTGCTCGCGGGCCGCGAGGACGAGGTCGCGATCGCGGCCGTCAACGGCCCCTCCGCCGTCGTCATCGCCGGTGACGAGGGCGCGGCCGAGGAGATCGCGGCACGGCTGAAGGAGCAGGGCCGCAAGACCAAGCGGCTCACCGTCAGCCACGCCTTCCACTCCCCGCACATGCAGCCCATGCTGCCGCTCTTCCGCAAGGTCGCCGAGAGCCTCACCTACCACCCGCCCACGATCCCGGTCGTCTCCGGCCTCACGGGCACCCTCGCCACCGCCGAGGAACTGACCTCGCCCGACTACTGGGTGCGCCACGTCCGCGAGGCCGTGCGGTTCGCGGACGCCGTCCACGCCCTCGCCGCCCACGGCGTGACCACGTTCGTGGAGGCCGGCCCCGGCGGCGTGCTGACCGCGCTCGTCCAGAACACCGTCGAGCCCGGCGCGGCGGTGGCGCTGCTGCGCCGCGGCCGCCCCGAGCCCGCCGCCCTCGTCAAGGGCCTCGGCCGGCTCCACAACCACGGGACGCCCCTGGACTGGCGGGCGTTCTTCGAGGGCACCGGCGCACGCCGGGTGGACCTGCCCACGTACGCCTTCCAGCACCAGCGCTTCTGGGTGGAGTCGGCGGCACGGGCCGCCGACGCCGCCGGGCTCGGCCTGGCCGTCGCCGGGCACCCGCTGCTGGGCGCGGCGCTGCCCGTCGCGGGCGCCGACGAGGCCCTGTTCGCGGGCCGGATCTCGCTGCGCACCCACTGCTGGCTCGGCGAGCACCGCGTGCTGGGCACGGCCGTGGTACCGCCGGCCGCCCTGGCCGAACTGGCGATCCGCGCCGGTGACGAGCTGGGCGCGAGCGTCCTCGCGGACCTCGCGCTGGACGCCCCGCTGGCCGTGCCCGACAAGGGCGAGGTCCAGCTCCAGGCCCACGTCGGCCCCGCCGACGCCGAGGGCCGCCGGACGGTCACCGTCCACGCCCGGCCCGACGGCCTCGACGTGCCGTGGACCCGCCACGCCCACGGCACGCTGAGCCCTGCCGGCTCCGGCTTCGCGGACGACTCCTTCGAGCTCACCGCCTGGCCGCCCCAAGGCGCGGAGGAACTCGCCCCCGAGGAGGCGTACGAGCGGCTGGCCGCCGCCGGGCTGACGTACGGCCCGGCGTTCCGGGGCCTGACCGCCGCCTGGCGGCAGGGCGAGGAGACCTTCGCCGAGGTCCGGCTGCCCGAGGGCACCGACCTCGACGGCTTCGCCCTCCACCCGGCCCTCCTGGACGCGGCCCTGCAGACGGCCGCCCCCGCCGGCGCCCTCGCGGACCGCTGGCAGGGCGTCCGGCTGTACGCCACGGGCGCCACGGCCCTGCGCGTCCGCATCTCCCCCGCCGCCGACGGCGCGCTGTCGCTCCGGCTGGCGGACCTCTCCGGCCGGCCCGTCGCCTCCGTGGAGGCGCTGCGCACCCGCCCGGTCACGGCCGCCGACATCACCGGCGCCCTGGCCCGCCCGCACGACGCGCTGTTCCGCATGGACTGGACGCCGGTCGCCCTCCCCGCGCGGGATGCCGCCCCGGCGTACGCGGTCCTGGACCCCGACGGGTTCGCCGACGTGGCGGCCGTCGCGACGGCGGTCGCGGCCGGCACGCGCTACGACACCGTGCTGCTGCCCCTGACCGCCGAGCCCACGGACGACGTCCCGGCGAGCGTCCACGCCACGGCGCTGCGGGTGCTGGGCCTGGTCCAGGAGTGGCTGGCCGAGGAGCGGCTGGCGGAGACCCCGCTGACGGTCGTCACGTCGGGCGCGATGGCGACGACCCCCGGCGAGGACGTCACCGACCTGGCGGCCGCGACGGTCTGGGGCCTCCTGCGCTCGGCCCAGTCGGAACACGCGGGCCGCTTCGTCCTCCTGGACGCTGAACCGGGCACGGACGAGGCCCTGCTGGCATCGGCCATCGCGACGGGCGAACCCCAGCTGACCCTCCGGGGCGGCGAACTCCGAGTGCCGAGGCTGGCCCGAACCCCGATTGTGGGCACCGCAGCCGCGCAGAGCGCGGCAGGCGGCGCGGTTGTGGGCAATCGTCCCGCAGGGCGGGACGGGTGGGCACAACCCGACCACCGGCCCGCAGCCGCAAACGCGCCCCTGGACCCGCACGGCACCGTGCTCATCACCGGCGGTACGGGCAGCCTCGGCGCCCTCTTCGCCAAGCACCTGATCAAGACGCACGGCATCCGCCACCTGCTGCTGAGCAGCCGCCGAGGAGCGGCGAGCCCCGGCGTCGAAGAGCTCACTGCCGAGCTCAAAGCCCTCGGCGCCGAAGCCGTGACCGTCGCCGCCTGCGACGTAACCGACCGCGAGGCAGTCGCGAAACTGCTGGCCGGCATCCCGTCCGACCACCCCCTCACCGCCGTCATCCACACCGCGGGCGTCCTGGACGACGGCCTCCTCACCTCCCTCACCCCCGAACGCCTCGCCGCCGTCCTCCGCCCCAAGGTCGACGCCGCCTGGCACCTCCACGAGCTGACGAAGGCGAACGAGACGAACCTCGCCGCCTTCGTCCTCTTCTCCTCCATCGCCGGCATCGTCGGCGGCCCCGGCCAGTCCAACTACGCGGCCGCCAACGTCTTCCTGGACGCCCTCGCCGAGCACCGCAGGGCGAACGGCCTGCCCGCCACGTCCCTGGCCTGGGGCCTGTGGGCGCAGGAGGCCGGCATGAGCGGCCACCTGGACGACACCGACCTCAAGCGGATCGCCCGCAGCGGCTTCCGTCCGGTCACCGCCGTCCAGGGCACCGCGCTGCTGGACCTGGCCCTGGAGCTCGGGGACGCGGCCCTGGTCGCCACCCCGCTCGACCTCACCCCGCTGCGGGCCCAGCCGGCCCAGGCGCCCACCGTGCTCGGCGCCCTGGTGCGCACCCCGGCGCGGCGCGCCGCCCGCAACTCCGACGTGGTGGACGGCTCGCTGGCCGAGCGGCTGGCCGGGCTGGACGCGGACGGGCAGCGGCAGGCCGTGCTGGAGCTGGTCACCGCCGAGATCGCCGGGGTGCTCGGGCACTCCGGGGGCACCGGCATCGACGTCTCGCAGCCCTTCCCCTCCCTCGGCTTCGACTCGCTCACCTCGGTCGAGCTGCGCAACCGGCTGGGCGCCGCCACCGGCGTCAAGCTGCCGGCGACGGTGGTCTTCGACCACCCCACGCCGGAGGGCCTGGCCGCCTTCCTGCTGACCGAGGCCCTCGCCGCGGGCACGGACGGCGGCGGGGACGCCCCGGCCGCTGGGACCGTGGACTTCGCCGCGGAGATCGTCCTCGCCGAGGACATCCGCCCGGCGGACGAGGTCGTCCGCGTCGTGGCCGACCCGAAGGAGATCCTGCTCACCGGCGCCACCGGCTTCCTCGGGGCGTTCCTGCTGCGCGATCTGATGCGGACCACCACGGGCCGGATCCGCTGCCTGGTGCGCGGCACGGACGAGGCCGGCGCCCTGGCGCGGCTGCGGGCCAACATGGAGTACTACCGGGTCTGGGACGAGGTCGACCCCGCGCGGCTGACGATCGTCCTCGGCGACCTCGCCGAGCCGGGCCTGGGCCTGACGCCGGAGGACTTCGACGCCCTCGCCCGCGAGGTCGACGTGGTCTACCACAACGGCGCCCGCGTCCACTGGCTCCACCCGTACACCTCGCTCAAGGCGTCCAACGTCCTGGGCACGGAGGAGGTCCTGCGGCTGGCCGCCCGGCACCGCACGGTGCCCGTCCACTACGTCTCGACCGTCGGCGTCTTCGACGGCGTGCGCGAGGAGGGCGTCCCGCTGAAGGTCACCGACCCGACCGGCCCCGCCGAGGCGCTGCCGAGCGGCTACCTCCAGAGCAAGTGGGTGGCGGAGCAGCTCATCGGCGTGGCCCGCGACCGCGGTCTGCCGGTCTCGGTCTACCGCGTCGACGTGATCTCCGGCGACCAGGAGAACGGCGCCTGCCAGACGGCGGACTTCGTCTGGCTCAGCCTCAAGGGCCTGCTCCAGGCCGGTTCGGTGCCCACGACCAGCGGCGGCCGCTTCCACCTGCTGCCGGTGGACTATGTGAGCGCCGCGATCCTGGGCATCTCCCGGCAGGAGAAGAGCGCCGGCGGCACGTTCCACCTCTTCAACCAGAGCTCGCTCTCCCTGGGCACCTGCGTCGGCTATCTGCGCGACCTGGGCTACCCGCTGGGCGAGCGCGCCTGGGACGAGTGGAGCGAGTCCGTCCGTACGGACCGGGACAACGCCCTGTACCCGCTGCTGCACGCCTTCGAGATGATGACGTCGGACACCGACGCCTTCTACCCGCCGATCGGCACGGAGGAGACGGAGGCCGCGCTGGAGGGCAGCGGCATCGCCTGCCCGGAGCTGACGCGCGAGCTCTTCGAGAAGTACGTCGGCTTCTTCGTGGAGGAGGGCCACTTCCCGCCGGTTCCGGTGGGCTAGCCCGCTCGAAAGCCGGAGGGGCCGGTGCGTCCGGCCCCTCCGGCCTTTCCGGCTTTCGGGGAACGAGCCCAAGGGCTGGCAAACTCCCCACCATGAGCAGCCAGAACTCTCTCCTCCCCCACAAGGTGACCCTCGTCACCGGCGCCAGCAGCGGCATCGGCGCCGCCGCCGCCCGCGTCTTCGCCCGTGAGGGCGCCCGCGTCGTCCTCGCCGCCCGCCGCGAGGACCGCCTCGCCGCCCTCGCCGCCGAGCTCCGCGAGCGGGGCGCCGAGGCCTCCTACGTCGTCACCGACGTCACCCGCCCCGACGACGCCCGTCGCGCGGTCGAGTTCGCCGTGGAGCGGTACGGCCGTCTGGACGCCGCCTTCAACAACGCCGGCATCGGCGGTGACCGCACCCCGATGCACCTGATGGGCGACGACGCCTACGACACGATCATGGACATCAACGTCCGGGGCGTCTGGAACTGCCTGCGCCACGAGATATCCGCCATGCTGGCGACCGGCGGCGGCGCGATCGTCAACAACAGCAGCGTCGCGGGGCTCGTCGCCATCCCGGCCGCAGCCCCCTACGTGGCCGCCAAGCACGCGGTGGTCGGGCTCACCCGGGCCGCGGCCGACGAGTACGCCGGGCAGGGCATCCGGGTCAACGCAGTCGCCCCGGGCACCACACGGAGCGAGATCACGGCCGACTGGTTCGACCGCAATCCGGGCCTCGAGGAAATGGTGAACGGCATGACCCCGCAGGGCCGCACCGCGGCCCCGGAGGAGATCGCCGAGGCGGCCGCCTGGCTGCTCAGCGACCGCTCGCCGTTCCTCACCGGCGTGGTGATGCCGGTGGACGGCGGCTTCGTCAACCATTGAGTCCTCCCCTCCTTGAAGGGAGGGGATTCCTGGCTCAGGCCGCCTCCTGGAGCAGCGCTCCAGGAGGTCTTCCGCCGTCGTTACCAGCCGGGTTGAGACCAGCCCGGGTGAGCATGACGTGTGCGGAGTTCTGCGTCGTGGTCGCGGACAACCTTCTTGGCCCACTTACGGCCGGTGTCCTCACGCCGCCTCGCGACCTTCTTGTGCGCCTTCGCCCGCAGTTTCCTCGCCTCGCGGTAGCCCTTCGACCCAGGCCGACCCCTCTCCGGCCTGCGGCGGGCCATCATCCGGTCGTACCGGGCCAGCCTCGTCCGGGCCTTCTTGCCGTGCTCGGCATGCGGCAGGTCGTGCGCGTCCGATGTGGTGGTCGCGGTCTGCTTCACACCCCAGTCGACACCGAGTACGCGGCCGGTCTCCGGCAGGGGCTGGACCTGGGCGGGGACGACGAACGAGCAGTACCAGTGCCCCAGACTGTCCTGGTACACGCGCACCGAGGACGGCTCGGCCGGCAGCTCCCGCGACCACACCACGGTGACCACGATGCCCCCGGCCAGGTGCAGCCGACCGTCCTTGAGCCGGAACCCGCGCCGGGTGTAGTTGAGGGATGGCAGCGCCTCGCGCTTGGTCTTCCACTTCGGCATCCCGGCCCGGCGCGCCATGGGCAGGCGCTCCGCGATGTCCTTGTGCGCCTTGGCCCGGGAGCGGCCGAAGTCGCGGACGACCTGCTGCTGGGGAACCGACGAGCCCTCACGCAACCACGACGTACAGGCGCGGGCCCCGGTCAGCATCCGATCGAGCTGAGCCGGACCGCACGTGGCCTTCCGGCCGGTGGCCTTGTTGTGCAAGTGCACGGCCCTGGACTTGGCGACACACTCGTTCCACACCCACCGGCACCGGTCCCACTCCGCCGCCAGGGCGGTGCCAGCGGTGGACGACACGCGAAGCCGGTAGCTGCAGCGGGCATACCCGGCCTCCGCAGCCACCCCCACCCATGCCACCTCCCCCACGATCCCCGGCCGGGAACCACGACACCCCCACCCTCCGAAGGACCATACGCACGACCGCCGCACACACGTACCCCGATCCCACAACCGCCACCCCAACCAGCGATCACAGGAACGCGCGTTCACATCACCCCCGGCGGCTCCTGGCAGCGATACGGGCGCTCCACGCCCCGAACCGGCTACGGCGACACTCCACGCCACGACACCCGGATGCGATTCCTCCCCGGCATGAATGCCGGGGCCTCCTCGCAAGAACCAGGCGACGTCGGTCAACCGGCAACGTCTCCGGCCCCGGCAACGGCCTCCGCTCCGTACCGCAGCCCTATCCGGAAGGCGACCTCGCCCTCCTGCGTCCCGGTGACCTCGTAGGCCTCCGCCGCCCCCGTCCCCGCCGCCTCCAGGAAGCAGGGCGCGTCGAACTCGACGTACCGGCTGTAGGCCATCGTCACATCGACCGTGCCCGCCGGGGGGTCCCCGGCCGAGGCCGCCGCCCGGGCGGCCCGGGCGGCCTGGCACGCGGCGGTGAAGAGGCCCAGCCCGGGCACATGGTCGACGGGGTGGTCGAACATCTCCTTGTTGTCCGGGTCATTGCGCAGCCGCCAGACGTCCGGGGCACCGGTGGCGGCCAGGACGACCTCACCGGCCCCAAAGCGCCCGACGGCCGAGGGCGCCACCGGCGGGGGTATCTCCCAGTCGCCCCAGCGCGGCGAGAGGTGGGCGCCGCGCAGCCGGCGGTAGACGCCCGGGGAAATCCAGGTGGCGAGCGACCGGGCCCGGATGATGGTCCGCGCACCGGCGCGGACCGTGAAATCCATGGCCTCGCAACCGTGTCCCCGGCCGTCGCGGCCATTCTCCGGTGAACACCGGAGATCGACGCTGAGAAGCAGCGGAGCATTCCCTTCCGCCGGTGCCATGGGGGCAATACTGAAGTCCAGGTTCCGCAAGAGCGACTGATGGTCGAGCGGAACACCGAACTCGGCGTGCGAAATAGCCAGTCCGCACTGCCGGAGGGTATGCGCGGCGAGTTCCGGATCGGGCCGGTCGCCGGACGCGGAGGCGGGCCACTCCACCGTGAGCGTGAATTCGGCGGCGCCCCGGCGCACCCAGTCGATCACGAGGACGGACGCCGGGTCGTGGAGGTGCACCAGGTTCTTGGCGATTCTCTTGCGCGTCGGTCCGGGGGCAGGTCCGGCCGTCCGTCCGCCGGGAGACCGGGGGGACGGTACGGTTGCCGCCTCCGAAGCCTCGGCCGATTTCGGAATTCCGGGCTCCAGCGTGCAGGATTGCTGCACCGTTGCGGACATGATCCCCCCTGGGTCGCCGATGAGTGGGATTGAGCCTGGGCGGGCACTCGCCGCTGAGGATACCTACCCATTGGTACAAATCAACCCTGGGGTAGCCGAACAGAAGGAGGGGGTTTCCGTGGCACAGCAAGAGCGCGCGAAGCGGACCCGTCAGGTGATTCTGGAAGCCGCCGGAATCGTCTTCGACGAGTGCGGCTATGAAGCGGCCACCATTTCCCAGATCCTGGCCCGGGCCGAGGTGACCAGGGGCGCCCTCTACTTCCATTTCAGCTCCAAGGAAGACCTGGCGCGCGGTGTCCTGGACATGGCGGTCACCACGGAGGGCGTACTGCCGCAGCAGTTCAAGCTCCAGGAGCTCGCCGACACCTCGCTGCTGCTCGCCCACCGCATGCCGCGGGAGCCGCTGCTGCGGGCCGCCCTGCGGCTGTCGGTGGACCAGCGGGCGCGCCGGATGTTCGGCACCAAGTGGCCGGAGTGGATCACGGTCGGCGCCGGGCTGCTGGCCGAGGCCAAGGCCCGGGGCGAGCTGCTGGCCCATGTCGACCCGTACGAGACCTCCCGCTTCCTCGTGGGCGCCTGGACGGGCGTCCAGCTGGTGGCCGAGGCCGTGCCGCAGGACGACAGCCTCGTGCACGAGGTCTCGCTGATGTACCAGATGCTGCTGCCGAACATCGCCGTTCCGGCCGTTCTGGCGCGGCTCGACGTCGCGCCGGACCGCCCGCTGCGGCTGAGCGAGGCGGCCGGGGCGTCCCGCTCCGACGAGGGCGGCGAGGGCGAGACCTCCGGGAACTGAACCCGGCGGCCGACGGACGGGGCCCACCGGCTCGCCAGGGGGGCGGGCCGAACGGACCCTGACCATTGGCCAAACCTTCACCCGGTGAAACCGTTCGTATGGTTTATTTACAGTAGTCAGCCCGAGGAGTGACAAGTCCCGGGCTGGGGGGATATCCGCCTGCTCGTACCAGGCCCGTTACGCATAACCAACACGCACAGCGGATCAACATGCTTCGGAGGTCGGCCGTCCGGCCATCGCGGTGGGGGGAATGATGGGAACGGACTCGAGCCGTCCAGTCCTGGGCGACCGGGCGCCGGAACAGGTGCTGGCGGAGCTGCGCACCGCGCTCTTCACGTCGTTCCAGCGGAGCGACCAGCGCCTCCGGGCCGAACAGTACGTCCGCGGCCTGCTGGCCGCCGAGGGGCGCAAGACGCTGCGGAACATCGCGGCGCAGATCGGCGGGGCCACCGCCCGGCAGAGCGTCCACCACTTCATCAGCGACTCGTCCTGGGAGTGGCGGCCGGTGCGCCAGGCCCTGGCACGCCACACCGAGCGGCTCCTGGAGCCACAGGCCTGGGTCGTCCGCCCCACGGTGATCCCCAAGGCGGGGGTGCACTCGGTGGGGGTCGAACCGCGCTTCCTGCCCGATCTGGGCCAGACGGTCAACAGCCAGCAGGCGTACGGGGCCTGGATGGTCTCCGGCGCCCACGCCGTGCCCGTCGACTGGCGGCTGCTGCTGACCGAGAGCTGGCTGGCCGACGCCGAGCGGCGCCGGGGCGCCGGCATCCCCGCCACCGTGCGCACCGCCACCCCCGAGGACTGCGTCAGCCAGCTGGCGCCCCGGGCCGGCGGCGAGTCGCCGGGACGGGTGCCCGTCGTGGTGAACGTCGACGGGCTGGACGCCGCCGAATGCGCCCGCCGGCTGGAGTCGCTGGGCGCCCCGCTGCTGATGCGCGTCGACGCGGCCACCCGGCTGCGCGCCGACGGCTCCGCCCTCCAGGGCTACAGCGAACGGACGACGACCGCGGGGCAGCTGCTGGAGGCCGTGAAGCGGCTGCGCCGCCCGACCGAGTGGACCCTCACCCGCGACGACCGCCGCGACACCGTGGCCACCACCGTTCCCGTGCTGCTCCCCCGCCCCCGGCGCGACCGCGCCGGACGCCCGGACGGCACCCCCTGGCGGCCCATGCGGCTGATCGGCGAATGGGCCGGCGGCGAGCGCCGGCAGGCCCGGCTGTGGCTCACCGACGCGACCGATCTGCCGATCGGGGCGTTACTGCGGCTGACCCGGCTGACCGCCGTCGCCGACCGCGACGCCCGGCGCGTCGCCGACCAGGTGGGCATGCGGGACTTCGTGGGCCGCTCGTTCCAGGGCTGGCACCGGCATGTGACGCTCGCGTCGGCCGCGCATCTCGCCGTGGTCATGGCGGGCACCGAGGCGTTCCCGGCGACGCGCGCGACGACGGCCGCCCCGTCCGACTCGGCCGGGACGGCCGCCTGAGCGAGGGGCCGTACGTACGGGCCGTACGGACGGGCGCGCCAGGCGCGAGCCGGGTCAGGCGCGAGCCGGGTCAGGCGCGAGCCGGGTCAGGCGCGAGCCGGGTCAGGCGAGCGACGCCCCCGCGGGGATCAGCTCGTGGAAACCGCGCTGGTAGTAGACGAGCGGCTCGCCGTCGCCCGCATCGGCGTGGTGGACCTCGCCGATGAGGATCAGGTGGTCGCCGCCGGGGATCCGGCGCTCGGTCCGGCACTCCAGCCGCGCCAGCGCGCCGGGCAGCAGCGGCAGCCCGCGCTCGGAGAGCCGCACGTCCGTCCCCTCGAACTTGTCGGCACCCTTGCTGGCGAACTTGCCGGCCAGGCCCTCCTGGCCCTGGGCCAGCAGGTGGATGACGAAGCCCTCCGACTTGTCGAAGGCGTCGAAGCAGTTCGCCCGGTTGTCCAGGCACACCAGGACGAGTGCGGGGTCCAGGGAGACCGAGGAGAACGCACTGGCGGTGAACCCATGGTTCCGGCCGTCGGCATCGGTGGTGGTCACCACGGTGACGCCGCTGGCCCAGCGGGAGAGCGCGGCGCGGAACAGGTCGGGGGAAATCGTCTCTGTGAGCACGTCCCAAGCCTGTGCGGAACCCCTAGAGCGAGGGTCGAGGGGCACCCTGTCGCCGGGGCTCGCGGGGCTCGAGACCGGATCGAGGTCCGGTGGAGTCCCGCTGTCACGCCTCCGGGTCCAGGCCCGTTCGAGCTGGCCTCAAGCGCCGGGCGCCACGCTGGGACCGCCGGGCGCCCTTGGCCGCAGCCAGGGCGCGCCCGCGTGTTCCCGACCGGAGAGAGGCACCCGTGAGCATCGTCGAGGATAAGCCGCTGAACGTCAGCGACCGGCCGGCCCCGGAGGCGGCCGTCGCGCCCCCCGCCGCCCCCGCCTCCCCCGCGGACATGACCGGACGCGTCGCGGAGCTGGCGGACCTCCGGACGCGGATCCTCGAAGGACCGAGCGCCAAGGCCACCGAGGCCCAGAAGGCCAAGGGCAAGCTCACCGCCCGCGAGCGCCTCGAACTCCTCTTCGACAAGGGCACCTTCACCGAGACCGAGCCCTTCCGCCGCCACCGCGCCACCGGCTTCGGCCTGGAGGCCAGGAAGCCCTACACCGACGGCGTCATCACCGGCTGGGGCAAGGTCGAGGGCCGTACGGTCTTCGCCTACGCCCATGACTTCCGCATCTTCGGCGGCGCCCTCGGCGAGGCCCACGCCCAGAAGATCCACAAGCTGATGGACCTGGCCGAGACGGCGGGCGCGCCCATCGTGGGCCTGTGCGACGGCGCCGGCGCCCGGATCCAGGAGGGCGTCACCGCGCTGGCCGGCTATGGCGGCATCTTCCAGCGCAACGTCCGCAACTCCGGTGTGCTGCCGCAGATCAGCGTCATCATGGGCCCCTGCGCGGGCGGCGCGGCCTACTCCCCCGCGCTCACCGACTTCGTCTTCATGGTGCGCGGCACCTCGCAGATGTTCATCACCGGCCCGGACGTCGTCCAGGCGGTCACCGGCGAGAAGATCACCCAGGACGGGCTGGGCGGCGCGGACGTCCACGCCGAGACCTCCGGAGTGGCGCACAACGCCTACGACGACGAGGAGTCCGCCCTGGAGGACGTGCGCCACCTGCTGTCGCTGCTGCCCTCCAACAACCGCGAGCTGCCGCCCGCCGAGCCGGTGCACGACCCGGTCGACCGGCGCAACGACGTCCTCCTCGACCTCGTCCCGGCCGACCCCAACCAGGCGTACGACATGCGGGCGGTCATCGAGGAGATCGTCGACGACGGCGACTTCTTCGAGGTCCACGAGCGCTGGGCGCCCAACATCATCTGCGCCCTGGCCCGGATGGGCGGCCAGGTCACCGGCATCGTCGCCAACCAGCCGCAGCGGCTGGCGGGCGTGCTGGACATCGAGTCCTCGGAAAAGGCCGCGCGCTTCGTCCAGATGTGCGACGCCTTCAACATCCCGCTGGTGTCCCTCGTCGACGTGCCCGGCTTCCTGCCCGGCGTCGACCAGGAGCACGGCGGCGTCATCCGGCACGGCGCCAAGCTGCTCTACGCCTACTGCAACGCGACCGTACCCCGTATCTCGCTGGTGCTGCGCAAGGCCTACGGCGGCGCCTACATCGTCATGGACTCCCGCTCCATCGGCACCGATCTCGCCCTGGCCTGGCCGGTCAACGAGATCGCCGTCATGGGCGCGGAGGGCGCCGCCAACGTCGTCTTCCGCCGTGAGATCGCCGCCTCCGACGACCCGGAGGCCACCCGGCAGGCCCGGATCGCCGAGTACCGCGACGAGCTGATGCACCCTTACTACGCGGCCGAGCGCGGCCTCGTCGACGACGTCATCGACCCGTCACTCACCCGCGCCACGCTCATCGAGGCCCTCACCATGCTGCGCAACAAGCACGCCGCCCTGCCCGCCCGGAAGCACGGCAACCAGCCGCAGTAGCCATCGATTTGACGGCGCCTCACGGTGCGTACCGTCATGAGCGGTACGTACCGTGGGTACGGGGGCACCCGGCCAACGGCCCGGCCGGTGGGCACAACGGACGGAGCGTCATTAAAGTAGCCCCTTATTAAAATACCTACCGTTAGGTAACATGACACTCTTGGGTCCCTTCGGTAGGAATCCGTACCTGGCATGCCTACTGTCAGAATCACCCTTTCAGGTGATCGGCGCAGGGTTCATCGGTCGCGCCGGGAACAGGAGTGTGCGCAGTGAGGTTCAACCTCATCGGGCCGTTCGAGATCGTCGCGGACGACGGCCGGACCTACGTACCGAGCACCCCGAAGGTCTGTCAGGCGCTGGCACTTCTCCTGACCCGGCCCAACGAGATCGTCACGGCGGACTCGCTGATCCAGGAGCTCTGGGGCCAGAAGCCACCACGCAGTGCCCTCACCACGCTACAGACGTACATCTACCACGCCCGGCGCATGTTCGTCGGCGAGGAGCTGGCCGCCGCCGGCCGGACCCTCCTCGCGACGCGCGCGCCGGGCTATGTCATCCAGGTCGACGACACCGAGGTCGACATCAAGATCTTCGAGCAGCTGATCGCCCGGGGACACTCCGAACTCCAGGACGGCGACCCCGAGTCGGCCGTCCACCACCTCAACCAGGCCCTGGGCCTCTGGCGCGGCCCGGTGCTCTCCAGCATCCCCTCCGGCGACCTGCTCGCGGGCTCCATCGCCCACCTCGACGAGCTGCGCATCCGGGCCCTGGAGCTGCGCATAGAGGGCCAGACCCGGCTCGGCCGGCAGCGCGAGTCGATCCCCGAGCTGCGCCTGCTGGTCCACGCCTACCCCCTCAACGAGTGGTTCCACGGCCAGCTGATCTCCGCCCTCCACGGCTCGGGCCGCCGCGCGGAGGCGCTCCAGGCGTACCAGAACCTCTACCGCATCCTCAACGACGAGCTCGGCCTGGAACCCTCCCCCGAGCTCCAGCGCCTCCAGCGCGAGGTCCTCAACCCGGAGCCGTCCGAGGTGACCTCGCTCAGCCGCGTCACCGCACCGCGCGACGCACGGGCCGTGACACCGCTGTGGATGACCTCCCTGACGGGCTGACGTCCGTGGCGTGACATACGGGTCGGTCGGTTTAATGTTCCGTTAACAACCCGACCGCCCCGGCTCCGTCCCGGGGCCCTGGGGTCCCTGGGGGTCCCTGGGGGTCCCGGGGGTCCCGGGGGTCCCGGGGGTCCCGGGGGTCCCGGGGGTCCCGGGGGTCCCGGGGGAAAACGAAGCGGGAACGAAGAAGCCCGGCTCAGACAGTGTCTGAGCCGGGCTTCTGGCGGAGCCGCCTTCGGGATTCGAACCCGAGACCTACGCATTACGAGTGGTCACGGGGTTTGCTGGGGCGTGGCACCGGGTGCTCCTGAGTCCCGTTTCCGCAGTTCAGAGCTGATATCGGTAGCCGGATCATCCGGGTACGGACGGCTTGTGCTGCTCCGTCCGCTCACGCATCGCTCACGCGACCAGCACTGGTCCAGCGTCCCGAGGCGATGCAGGACCGATCCCAGCCATGGCCGACAGGATCTCCCACCAATTGGGGGTCGCTGGGCACGACCGGATCATCGTCACAGGCAGCACTTGGAACATTCCCCCTGCATGAACGGACCAGCTCACCGACGACAGGGGGATCACCGTCCCGCTGCGGGTGGGCGGCCAGACGGCCTGAATCAGTACCAGCTGGCCTACCCTGAGTCCTCAGGAGGTTACGGGGTTGAGGGATGCGCTACTCAGAGAGCTGGCTGACAGGGTTCGGGGCTCCGGTAACGGCGGGGCACCGAATATCGTGCTCAACGATGCGGGAGTCAAGGCCGCCACGGAACTGATGGCCCTCGCGAGCGAGGCCCTGGACGAGCGGCAGACAGTGGACACCGACATCCTGCACACAGTCGCCGCGTACTACTGGGCACGGTCCCTCGCCCACGGTGACGCCGCGCTGTCGGCCGCCGACCGCCTGCAGGCGATGCACGTTTTCGGACTGCTGTACTTGGTCGATCACCGGCGCGTGCCTCGCGAGTTGTGGTCCCAGCTCACCGAGGAGACCGGCTACGACCCGTGGCAGGACCCTGTTGACCATGCAAGCGACCTTGTATTGGACGCCGAGGAGAGCGGCTACACGTCGGCAATCGACGAGGCGATATCCCTGCTCCACGACTCCCCCGGCACTCCCTACCGCGACACCACACTGGGCCTCGCTCTGTGCCACCGGGCAGCGGTTGTCGACCGCGCGCTCGCCGACCGCCTGGCCGATGCAGACTCTGCCGTCGAACTACTCGCCAGCGTAGCCGCACTCCCCGAAGAGTCGCCCGCCCGGCGGGCCCGCCGCAGACTGACCCTTGCGGACGCCCAGAGGCAGCGTTTCGAGCTCTCCGCCGACCACGACGACCTCGCGGCAGCGGAGTCCTCATCACGTACAGCGTTCACCGAAGCGCCAGAAGGCTCTGCCGAGCAGGCGGACGCGGCGGCAAACATCGGCGTATCCCTCGGCCACCGCGCTGAGGGCGAGCCGCTAGCGGAAGCTGTCGCCCTGCTGCAGGAAGCCGTCTCATGGCTGCGCATTGCGGTGGATCTTGAGACAGCCTCGGGACAGGACTCAGCCCACCGCTCAAACCTGTGCAAGGTGATGGGGCTGCTTCTCGACAGTACGGTTCTGGGCCCAGAGGAAGAGCGGGACACAGCGGCGTCGGAAGCCAGCGCTCCGCTTACCCCAGACTGTGCACGCCAGGCCCGAACCCTCGCCGCTCTAGGCTCGAAAATCGCCGCACGGGTCATTCCGGAGGACGAAGCGATCCGCCGTGTCGTGGCCCCAGCCTTCGCCCTCTCGAAGGAGGCCGTCGACTCCGTGGTGACCGGCGTCATGGGTATCGTCGGCTCCGGGGCACCTGAGGATGTGGTGCCTGCACTCACCCTTGCGCTGGAGGCCGCTTCCGCGCGTTGGGGAACGGGACCCGAGAGTCCTTGGTGGAAGGCCGCCGACGCCTACGTCGAAGCCGCCCGTCTGAGCCTGGTCAGGCGTCCCGACGGGATGCTGTTCCGTCGCGCGCACGACGTCGTCCAGGCCCAGATCGAAGTATTGCGCGAACGTAATGAGACCGATGAACTCGCCGAGACCCTCTTTGCCGCCGGACTACTTCACCTCAGCCCGTACTTCGGCGAACTGCCAGGGCTGACCTTCAACAGCGCGCTCAGCCTCTGGCGGGACCGTCAGATCCGATACCGATCCCTCCACCCGGACGATCCCACCCACACCGCACACCCGGACATGCCGCCCCCCGTGGAAGCAGCAGCAGCGGCGGTCACGTACCTCCGGGATGCTGCGAACCTGTCGTCAGGTCATGCGCTGGGGCGAGTACTCAGGTCTCTAGCCGAGGCACTGTCCTTCCTCGCTGGGATGCAGGAGGAGTCATACGATCGCGAGATCTTGCTCGCCGCGCGGAAGGCCTTCGATGTCCTGGACCCGCAGCGTGACACGCTGAGCCGCCTATACGTGCTCCGTATCCTGCTCCGATTCGGCGAACTGACCCTGCCAAGCGAGCTGTCCGGCCTGCTACCTGTGCCCCTCGCTTTCATCCGGGAGCGGCAGGGGAAGCATGAAGCGTCATGTGCCTTCGCCGAAGCACTAACCGTGGCAAATGAGGCTCACCGCCCCGACCTTCAGGCGCAACTGCTCAATGCAGCGGACCGCGAGCTGCCGAATCTCTCACGGGACTCCCACCGTCGGCTGCGTTGGATGAGTGAGGTGCACTGTCTCGCCGACGACCGACTGGTCTGCTATCCAGAATCAGCGCCTGTGGCCTCAGTTGCCAGCCAGGTGCGGTCGCTCGCCGAAGCTGAGGGATGGTCCTCCTCAGAGCGGGCAGCAACACTCATTCATCTCGCAGCGCATGCCGACCCGGCGGAGACGGGTAAGGCCGGCCGCGATCTCATCGAAGAGGCACGGATATTGGCACCCGAACTCTTCCAGCAGCACGATGACTCGTTTCACTATCTCGACGCCATGCACGCCCATGACCTGGGTGTGCTCGCTGAGAGGGAACATCAACCGGAGGCAGCGGCCCGCAACTTCGCATCGGCCGCGTTCCATTTTGGTGCGTGCCGACAGATCGATCTCGCCCTGGCAGCCCTCGACGCCGGGCTGGAGTGGGCAAATGCCTGCAATGGACCGTCAGCCGTCCGTGCAGCTCACGCACTGCTTCCAGCATCCGTATTCCTGAGACACGGGACCGACGAGACGGTGGACTGGAAACTGCGCGACCTCTATCAGTCACTGATCTTCAAGCTCACTAGCAGCACCGTCGATCTCTCGGTGATGTCCCGGGTGCTCCAAGCCGCAAAGGGCATGGACTTCACCATCGCGGCGGAGCACCCGGGTCCGCTGGAGTTCTCCGCCGGTCTGGACCGGATCCTCAACCGGACGCGACTCGCTGAGGCAAGGCTGCCCGGTCCGCTTCCCGATTTTGAACTGCCTGGCGGAGCCGAGGCAGCGATGCTCTTCTACCTGGGGTCCGGGGAGGCAGAACCGGACAGCAGTATCGAGGCCGAGGTACGCAACTTGCAGCGTGCCGCTGATCGCCGGATCAGCCAAGAACTGCGCACGGCTCGGGAGCCAACACGACTCCCTCTACTGGAGCTCGAACAAGTGCAAGCCCTGCTGCCTGAGGAGACAGTGTTCCTCTCCGTCTTCCTAGGCCAGGTTCACCATCACGGGTCGACCAATCCCATCATGGCGTTGCAGGGTCTCGCGGTGACCCGGGAGGAGTTCGCTTACCGCACGATGATGTTCCCGGACTTCGAAGGTGGGTTGGTCCGGCTCTCCAAGGCTGGCCACTCACTCAACCTGTCTCCCGCAGCAGTACACATCGCAGCACTACGGCGTGACATCACCACGGACCCACTGCACCGCAAAGTGACTCGCACTGCAGAGCAGCTCCTTACGGACGACTCCCATTCCTATCTGGCCGGATTCACTGAATCCCTGGCATCCTGGCTCGACCAGGGAAAGACCCATCTCTGTGTCTGGGCTAACGGCCCCCTCCACTATGTTCCCTATCACTTGCTCCATGCCAACGGCCGTCCGTTGGCAGATGATTGGACCGTCACACAGGTGCCCAGTCTGTCCTTCCTGAGTCGTCCGGACCGACCCACACCGCCCTCATCACGTCAGGGACTCGCCGCTTTCGCATTCGACAGCGGCGGCACAGACTCCCTGGAGGCTCACACCGCACGAATCGCCGCCTCGATGGGTGGCACCGACCCTGTTCTGGGAACGGTCGCCACAGCTCGCCGTTTCCTGGACGCCCTACCCAGCGCCCGCTACGTGCATGTCGCGGCCCACGGGGCACACAACGAGTGGGCTCCTTGGTATCAGTGTCTGTTCCTGGCACCAGATCCGGAGACGGGTGACGACGGTCGGGTCTTCGCCCATGACATCCTCAGAACCGATCTGCGCGGCGTCGAACTCGTCACCATGAGCGCGTGCGAGTCGGCGCTCGGCCGTTTCGACATCAACGACAACCTGCACGGCCTACCTGCCGCCTTCCTCTCGGCCGGTGCCGCCGCCATCGTCGGCTGTCTCTGGCCAGTCGCCCCCGATGTGGCCACGGGATTCTTCGGCGCACTGTACGAACAGCTCGCCATTGACCCAGACCGGCGCACCGCATTCCATATCGCCCAGTCCCAGACCCGCGCCCGCTTCCCCTCCTACCGGGACTGGGGTGCCTTCTGTTTCATCGGCGACTGGCGCACAACCACCAATGCCCCCCAGGGAGCCACCGAATGACCCCCGTCGATCAGCCGACCGAAACGGCAGCACCGGCCTACGACATCCCCCTTGTACCGACGCTCCTCCTGCAGACGCCCACCCCTCATCCCTCTCTGACTGGACGGATCTCACTGGGCATGCCGGTCATACGGCCTCTCACCGCCACGCAGGCCGCGGAAGGGGACGAGGACTGGGTGGAATTCCTGGAGTCGCAGGCCGGCCAGTACGACTACTTCCTCCTAAGCCTGATTTGTTCGTTCCGCCCCTCTCCCGACGGAACTCCCTTCGTGGACGCGGGTATCGGTATCCGGCTAGAAGCTCCCGGCCAGACAGCCGATCGGCAGCCGATCGCGTGGTCCATCTCGCCGAAGAAGAGAGCCCTTCCCGTGACACCCTCCTCCCCCCAGCTGAAGCTGACCGCCAAGCTCATGCTCGTGGAGGCCGGTGTGGAGTACACGCCGGAACAGGGCGGTCGCGAGGAACTGTTCGTGGTCGGCATGGGCGAACGCGACAGCGACCCGGAGTGGCGGTTCAGCGCCACCGCCAGCACGCCCCTGGTCGGCGACGAGTCGATCACCCTCATCGTCCGAGCCCCCGCCGTCGTGCCAGCACAGGCCCACATCACGATGGCCGCGACCGTCAAACAGCGCCGTCTCGGCCTGATCCCGTACCGAGCCGAGCTTCCCCCTGCCCTGCGGACCATCGACTTCCGTTGATCGCAGCGGAGGAAGTCAGCACGGGAAATCACTGCGTGAGAAGTCCTACTCCCGCAAGGCATGGCCTCTCTGATCGTGGTGGTGTGGGCGATCATGTCACTCGAGCACCTCTCACAGGTGAACTCCGGGAACCCCAGTGAGCCGGGAAGACGTCTGTGTCAACATGGCGGATCCTTCGCCCAACCAAGGGCCGCCACAGGGGACTTACTGCCGATGGGGAACAACCTGCTCACCTGCCTGGAGCCGGGCGGGTAAGGCGTTACTGGAGGCCAGATGCGCGAGCTGCTCTACCTTTCGACGGCCAAACTTGGCGAGTTCCATCAGGCCCCAACAGGTGGACTCTCCGCCCGGGCGTTCGAAGCCGAGGCGTCCGTACTGAGTGCCGTCAGGGCACGTGTCTCTGTCGGAGAGGGTTCGGCTGGAGAAGGCTCTCCGGAAGCGCGCCTGGAACAGGTCCTCACCCATATTCAAGCGAAGCTCAGAGCGCACACGAGCCTTCCTAGCACCTGCGAGGATCTGAGGGCCTACGACTGGTTAGAGTTCACCGGCCCATTTCTCTACGGGCCGCGAGTACGCGACTGGGGCCTCATCAATCGTGGGGTGTACACATTCATGTCGCTCCAGGACCCTTTGTGTGTGCTGAGGCGAGGGGAGGAGATGTGCTCGGGTGTCGAACTCATCTTGTGCGGCTCGCGTCAGCACGTGCGGATGGAGCACGACTGCCCGCCCACACGTATGGGGTCCGGCTCTGATTGGCTGCACGATCTTGCCGCCGAGTTGGTGGGCGGGGAGGAAAGCGGAGACACTTCATTCCCGGACCGTTTATTGACGACAAATCGAAGCGACCAGGAGTTTGCGGCACGTTCTAGTTACAGCATGCTCGCGAGCTACTGTGAGGGACCTGCCTACCTCCACGGGTATGCTCGCGTGTTGTGCAATTTCTCTCCCGGCCAGTTTCAGCACCGCTTGATCGTAGCAACCCCCTTATATGTCGAGGCGGTGCCACCACCTGAGCCTGCCACTGTGACCGTCACAGCCCAACCGACTACTCCACCTGCCAGATGGCGGCGTCTGCTGCAGTTGCGGGGCAAGGGCTCCACTTCGCGGTAGTCAAACCGATGAGGCCACCTCGCCCACCTTGCCTACCGCCGGATACCTGAACGTCGAGAGGTTTCAGATGCTGGAGTTCGATTACTCGATCAATGTAAATGGGGTGCTGCAATGCGGAGAATGCGGAACGACGAGATTCTTTGAAATCCTCCTGCATTTCGCCCTACAAGGACACCATCCCAGTGAATTCGCCGCGAATCTAGCTGAAGACGTCCCAGGTTGTTACGGGTGGAAATCCCTTTACCACCCAGAGGGGCGACGCCGTTACGACCTCCCGTTTTATTGCCCGATATGCGTTCCACGAGTGGGTGAGCGCGCAAAGCGTGAAATGCTGGACGACTGTCCGTGGTGCGGCTACGAACAGTGTCAATGCCCACCGCCAATTGAGCACTCCGAGCTCCAGTCCGGCACCGGAGAGGATCCGTGGTTGTTCACAGCCTCGCCTATAACTGGCCTCCGGCCCATGGAAACGGTTGATGAGACGTAAGGATGCGCCATGGGCGACCGAGCTGTAATTCGTCGGCTCGACATGCCCGGTTCGTGAATCGGTGTGGCCTCGTCGGCATAGGCCGGTCCGATGCGCTTGCTGGCCACGGCGGGAACCGCACTCCGGGCGGTCGATTTTGCGCCGTCCGTGCCGGCGGCGCGGTGGTTCGTGGCCCTGTGATGCGTTGGCCAGCCCGGATCACACACTCCAATCAAGCCGAGGCTTGGGAAAGCGACGAGTGGCCGCTCGGATGTGTTCGCACACCGGTGACAAGGGTGTGAACGCCGCTCCCGTTTCGCGAGACAGGGCCGGGAAGAATTTCTGTGCCATCGGCGACTGCCCCGAGGTGGTCCAGTGGTAGTTTTCCGCCCCCCGCATGGCCCGAAGCACCAAGCGCCGGCCCAGGCCCTGGCGCTGCCAGTCATCGGCCATGCTGATTTTGGATATGACGCCGCGGCGGCATGTGTGGCAGGTCTTCCAGATCAAGGTTGCTGAAGCATGGCCCAAGCGGCGGCAGACATTGATCACTTGGTGCTCGCCGTCGCCGCCATCCAGGTAGTACAGGAAGAACCGGTCGGTTCGTGGATGCCGGGTCCGTATCCACCACCACTGGAACTCGCTGAGCCCTTCGGGCTTCATCTCATCTCCTCGCTACGAGCGACTGGCGTGCCTGCGTTGCAGCGCTGGGATAGCGGCGATCTTCTCTGCAGCAAGGTGGTCCCAGAGGATGCCGTCCGGACGGTGCGGTACAGGACAGGTGATGACCTCGTCGGGCGTAATGATCAGGTCGACGCTGACGTCGTGATCGGTGGCGGGGATGGCGCTATCCACGACTTGGAGTGGGTGCACGGTGGTGACGACGAGGGTGTCAGGGCTGATGAGCCCTGCCTCGGTCAGGAGGGCGAACTCCAGGTCGGAGTAGCCGGCCCCTTTGCCGATGCGGATGCCGTCCCGGTTCACGGCGACGCTGCCGAGGACCACGATCTGGATGGGGCGTAGGGCGTCGACATCGACCATGGGGGCAGCGGTCGCCGCGACGCGGCTGGACGCGGCCTCGATAGGCGGGACGGTTATCTCGTCGGGGTCGAGCAGGTAGAATGGGCGGGGGCCGGCGAGTCTCGGCACGGCCATGTAGACAGTCTTCCCGTCAGCCAGTGCCTGTGCACGGACGGGGAGTTGTGCCTTATCGGGCACTGCCTTGATGATCGCGGCGGCCTGCCAGGCGGGCAGAGTGGCAAGGCGGGCGGCCGCCGCATCTGCCCCCTTGAAATTCGGGATGCGGCCGTGGACCGAGACGTCGTGGACGGCCGCAGCATCCTCCAGCGCGTCCCAAACCTGCTGGCGTACGAGCTCTTTGGCCTGGTCGTGCTCGGTGGGCACCGGTTGATCTCCTTTGCCGCTCACTGCGCTGCCATGAGAACCAGCAGCCTGTCGTGTACGTCCTGGACGCCTGGCTCTTGGCGCCAGGGCCGCAGCTCTCGGGCGGCACCGAACACGAGGTTCATGCCCCCGCCGCCGCGTGTCTCCTCCAGTTCCTCGATGGCCTGGCCGAGGGCTTCGACCGCGGCCTCGACCTCGCGCTGGCGGATCAAGGCGAGCGTAAGGTTGCCCATCACGATGGCGCGAGACTTTCTGCGGTCGCGCAGCTCGGCGGCCGTGGCCGTGAGGATGCGCTCGGCACGGCGGTGCTGCCCGAGGGCGAGGTAGCAAGAGCCCGCGAGGCGACCAATCTGGGTGGGGGTGACGAGTTCGGCGGCTGCGTCGGCTGCGTCAGCCCGGTTCAGGTACTTCTCGGCCTCGCCGAGAGCGCTCTCGCACTCGGTGGCGTGGCCCAGCATCGCGTAGGCCTCCCCGGCGTGGAGCATGGCGAGCCCGGCCAGGGCATGGCTGGAGCCCTGGGCCGTGTGCGCTGCCTGGAGGGCGAGATCGAGACCTTCCTGGGCGTCGCGGGTTCCGTACAGGGCGACGTAGCAGGTACGCAGAAGGGCGTGACCTTCCAAAGTGTGGTCGCGAAGGTGGCGGGCGACACTGACGCCTTGGGCGTAGAAGGAGTTGGCGGTCGCGTGGTCCCGCCGCTGGGAGGCGTCCCAGACGAGCTGGCCCATGAGGGTGGCGGCGTCCGCTTGAAGGGTGCGCAGTTCTCGCTGGACCCGGCCCTTGCGGGCTTCGGCTGCCAGGAGGGTGACGTGTCCGAGCTGGCGCCCGCCTTCGGCGAGGAGGCTGGCGGAAGGAACCTCGTCATACCGTTCTGCCAGTTGCTGGAGCTCGGTCCGCAGTGACGCACAGGTGCTGAGGTCGCAGCGTTCAGGGTGCCGTAGCGCGTACTCGCGTCGCCCGTTCTCCGGTGTGGTGTCCAGGCTCGGGGCTGCCAGCAGGTCCTGTAGCCGCTCGGCTGTGACGCCGAGGGCGCGGGCAAGGCGGGGACGCATCCAGGGCTGTGGGTCTCCTCGGCCGCTCTCCCAGCGGACGACGGTGGAACGGTCCACGTGGAGATGCTCGGCCAGGGATTCCTGCGTGAAACCCCGCGCTTTGCGCTGCTGCGCGAGCTGGTGCCGGCTGAGCGCCATGACGTCATCTCCCCGGATGTGCCTCTGAGGGCAACTCCCCAGGTGATGCCCGGATGTGCCGCACGGATGCCTCAGAGGTGCATCAATTCTGCCCTGGTCCGGCTCGCGCGGGAGCGGTTCTGTGGAGGCCACCCCCTATTGGTGGTCGTGCAACAGGGACGTAGTTCGAGCTGGGCGGCGCGGCGTGAGCCCCGCAAGCCGGCGACCGGCGACGAAAGGCGACAACTCCGTGATCACGCACGCCAGCCCCCAGAAGCGGGACCTCCGCTACGACCACCGGCAGCAGCGGTTCACACTCCCGATCTCCGTGCACCACCTGGACGGCACCGTCGAGGCCGTGAACCTGGTTTTCGACCCGGATCAGATGACGCTGTTCTCCATCCAGGCCGAAAACGCCATCGAGCGGCGCAAGAAGGCCGTGGTCACGGACCGCGTGGCGCGCACGGAGTGACCGGGTAGTGCCCGTGCCCAGCCGACCGTAGGTCGGTGATGAGGTGCGGGACGAGACAACCGGGCGGGCCGCGATCATCACCGACGTCCGCCGCAAGAAGTTGTACGTGCTGCGGCCTGTCGCTGGTGCGGGCGAGTGGATCGCCGAGGACCCGTAACAGCTGACCTTGGTCTGTCGTCGGCAGCACCGGCAGACCTGGTGAGCGGGCATCGCCCTACGGAAACGACCACTGCGGGCGAGAAGTGGCTCGCCGTCGAATCTCCGGACTCCTCTACCGATTGAGAGGATCGTTATGCACGAGCTGATCGTCAGCGTGGTCCAAGGCGAGCACTTGGCCGTGCGAGCGGGAAGCCGGAAGGGGGTCAAGATTCCCCGTGCCCGGTTCGCCGAGCTCCAGCATGCCGTCGCCAGCGGCGAAACCATTCCCGGCTGGCTCACGGGCGCAGCACGCGCTTCGTGGGACATCGACCTCTCGGGACGCCTGGCCGCCGGAGCTCTCCTGGTGCGGGCTCCGGCCCCGTACGGCTACAGCCGGGCCACCTGGGAGATCAACCTCGGCTGTGATTTCGAATGCGAACACTGCTATCTCGGTGAGAAGAAGTTCGCCGGCCTCGACTGGCAGGGCAAGAAACGGCTCCTGCGGATCATGCGGGACGCGGGAGTGCTGTGGCTCCAGATCACGGGCGGTGAACCGCTGATCGACCCGCACTTCCCCGACGCCTACGTGCTGGCGTACGAGCTGGGGATGCTGACGGAGATCCTCTCCAACGGTTCCCGGCTCTGGCACCCCACGATCCTCGACCTCCTGACCACCTACCGGCCCACCAGGATCTCGCTCAGCGTCTACGGCGCGAGCGTCCGGACGTACGACGGACTCACCCGCCGCAAAGGCGCGTTCAAACGGTTCGCACGGGGCCTCGACGCCGCATTGGCCGCCGGACTGAACATCGACCTCAGCTTGGTCATCACCAACCGCAACGCCCACGAGCAGGAGGGCATGCGGGCCTGGGCCGAACAACTCGGTCTTCCCTACCGCGAGTACGCCAACATGTCCCCCACCATCTACGGAGGTTCCGAGAGCCTGCCCTCGCAGTCGCCCGAGCACCTCACCCAACGGGCCCCGTTCACCGGCTGCCCCGCCGGACACACGTTCTTCCATGCCGACCCGCACGGGCGAGCCTCGATCTGCAAGGTCGGCCGCGACCGGCAGATCGACCTAATGGCCGATGGAGTTGAAGGGCTGAGCCGTCTCGGCGGCATCGCCGACTCCCTGATGCTTCGCACCAGAGGATGCTCCGGCTGTCAGCTCTCCGGCTCCTGCCGGGTCTGCCGACCGCTGGCCAAGCTCTTCCAGGAAGCGAAGGCACCACTGATCAACTACTGCCAGCACGGACAACCGAAAGAGAAGGTACGTCATGACCACTGTCATGGTCGAGCTCACGCCGACGCGCGCGGTGGAAGACTCCGAGGAGGTTGTGCTCATCGACGACCTGGACGCCTACACCAGTGCCACACAGCCGGGCTGCAACGACGACAACCCGTACACCTAGCCCCTGCGCTCGGGAGGCCGTGACGCACTTCGCGTTACGGCCTCCCCTGTCGTCCCTGTCTGGAAGCCTGCCCCCATGCCGACTCACCGCCTCACCGAGATCCCCACCGCAGTCCAGGACGCCATCGAGACCGTCGCCGGGCCCGTGTTCAAGGCCGAGATGCTTTCCGCCGGCTTCAACAGCGAGATCGCGGCACGGCTGCACACTCCCGACGGCGCCGTCTTCGTCAAGGGGCTTCGCACGGATCACCCCCGCGTGTGGACCCAGGACCGCGAAGCCGCGATCAACCCCTACGTTCAGCCTGTGGCTCCCGCTCTCCTGTGGCACGTCCGCGAGGCTGGCTGGGACCTGCTCGGCTTCGAGGACATCGACGCACCGCACGCCGATTACAGCCCCGGCTCGCCCCATCTTCCGCTGGTGGTGGAAGCGCTTCGGACCCTCGCAGACATCGCTGGCCCCGACATCCCGCTGCGCGCGATGCCCCAGCGGATGGAGACCTACGTGGACGACCCGGCAGTCCTCGAACTCTTCGACGGCGACCGTCTGTTGCACACTGACTGGAACACCACCAACGTTCTGGTCAAGGACCGTGCCCGCATCGTCGACTGGGCCTGGGCCTCCACAGGCGCCGGATGGATCGACCCCGCCCTGTGGATCATCTGGCTCGTCGCCAGCGGTCATACCCCGGCCCAGGCCGAGACCTTGGCGGGAGGGATCTCGGCCTGGAACATCGCGCCCGCGCATGGGGTCGATGCCTTCGCTCAGGCGCAGCGGCGGCTCTGGGACGAGATCGCCGGAGACGCCACCGACGCCTGGACATCCCGTATGCGGGCAGCGGCACGTAGCTGGGCAGTGCACCGCTGCCTCGGCTGAGCGCGAGTGCCCGGGCGTCGCCGCTCAGGAGGAGTGACCATTTATGTGCCCAGACGGCACAGATTTCTTCGTCAATGAGGCTGTGCGTTCGACTGCATCTGGTCGACCACACCGGCGTTTCCAGCCAACTCCGCACCCGCAGCGCTCGCAAGATCCCGAACGGCCAGAGCCTGGTTTCCGGTCTCGATCCAGTCATCCACGAACAGAACCCGGTCGACTGGCCCCAGCAACGCCCGCTGGATCCGCAGCGAGTGCCGGATCCCCCGATAGTCCGGCTCTGTTTCCCGGACGAGCTTCTCGCCGGGAAACATGCCAGCTGCCTTCCGCACGGCGATGAAGCCCACACCGAGCTCCAGCGCCGCTGCCCCTCCAAGCAGGAACCCTCGCGACTCGATCCCGCACACACCCGTCACCCCCGCGTCGCGGAACGGATCCACCAGCGCCTGCACAACCACGCGCAAAGCATCGCCATCCCGAAAGAGCGGCCGCATGTCCGCGTGGCCACCGACCCACCGGAACCGCTCCAGCAGAAGATCACGCGCCGAGATCGTCATGGCGTCGGATTCTCACGCACTCGTCGGCAAGAAGCGACCGACTTTCCGCCGCCACGAGGGGCCCAGCCCTCTCACCGCATGGGCTGCGAGCAACACCCATTCGGACAGTTCCAATACCCGACGTCACCATTAAGTGTCCTGCCCCAAGTCGGCAAGAACGCCGCCGAGGCCACCGCCAAGTTGGTCCCGCTTCAGCGCAAAGCCGAGGCAGAGAAGGCGGCCCGCAAGGCTGCGAAGGCCGCCAAGAAGGCCAAGGCCAAGGCCAAGAAGAACGGCAAGGGCAACGGCAAGCCGAAGGACAAGGCGAACGCCCAGACCAAAGCCAAGAAGAAGGCCAAGCGCCGGAAGCCCGAGAAGTAGGCCCCGACGGCGCTCCGCTCACGCATCGCTCACGCAGGCCATCCCACGACACCCCGGCCGTGTGACGCGTCATGCCCCGAGCAACGGAAAAGCCCAGGTCAGCGGTATCTGACCTGGGCTTCTGGCGGAGCCGCCTTCGGGATTCGAACCCGAGACCTACGCATTACGAGTGCGTTGCTCTGGCCAACTGAGCTAAGGCGGCAAGCTGCGTAACCAAGGTTGGCGTGTGCAGCGCGCCTAAGTCTACACAGTTTCCAGGGGTGCTCCGTACATGGTCGTCCGCGAGGGGATCCCGCAGGTCAGGAGCACCTGCGGGAGGCCGGCGGCGGGGTGCCCGTGAGGAGGTAGTCGTTGATCGCGCCGTCCACGCAGCGGCTGCCCCGGGTGTAGGCGGTGTGGCCGTCGCCGTCGTAGGTGAGCAAACGGCCGGAGGAGAGCTGGGAAGCCAGGGCGCGGGCCCAGGGGTAGGGCGTCGCCGGGTCGCGGGTGGTGCCGACGACGAGGATGGGGGCGGCGCCCCGGGCCGGGATGCGGTGGGGGCCGCCGGTGGCCCGGACGGGCCAATAAGCGCAGCTCAGGGCGGACCAGGCGAAGCTGGCGCCGAGGGCCGGGGAGGCCTTCTCGAAGTCCGGGACAGCACGGCGGACGGCGGCCGGACCGCGGAAGGCGGGCGGGAGGTCGAGGCAGTTCACCGCGTTGTTGGCGGGCATCAGATTGGTGTAGTGCCCGCGCTGGTCGCGCTCGTAGTAGAGGTCCGAGAGGCGCAGCAGCAGGGCGCCGTCGCCGGTCTGGGCGTTGTGGAGGGCCTTGCGGAGGACGGGCCAGGTGGTCTCGTCGTACATGGCGGAGATCACACCCGTGGTGGCCAGGCTCTCGGTGAGCCGGCGGGGGGTGCCGGTGGCCAGCGGGTGCTGGTCGAGCTGCTCGAAGAACTGCTTGAGGCGGACGCCCGCGACATCGGGGCGGCCGCCCTCCAGCGGGCAGTCCTCGTGCTGGGCGCAGTCCGCCGCGAAGGAGGCCAGGGCCGTCTGGAAGCCCGCCGTCTGGTCGCGGTTGATCCGGCGGGCGTCGAGGCCGGGGTCCATGGCTCCGTCGAGGACGAGCCGGCCGACGCGGGAGGGGAAGAGCCCCGCGTAGGTGGCGCCGAGGAAGGTGCCGTACGAGGCGCCGACGTAGTGGAGCCTGTCGTCGCCGAGGACGGCGCGGAGGACGTCCATGTCGCGGGCCGCCTCGACGGTCGAGACATGACCCAGCAGCTTGCCCGAGTGGGCGGCGCAGCCCTGGGCGAACTTCTTGAACGAGGCCACCAGTTCGCGGACCTCCGCGGGGTCGTCCGGGGTGGTGTCGACCTGGGCGTAGGCGTCCATCTCCTTGTCGGAGAGGCAGGTGACGGGCTGGCTCGCGGCGACGCCGCGCGGGTCCATCGCGACCATGTCGTACTGGGCGCGGACGGCGGCGGGGTAGCCGGAGGCCGCGTACTCCTGGAGGAAGCCGATCGCCGAGCCGCCCGGGCCGCCGGGGTTGACCATCAGGGCGCCGAGGCGCTTGCCGGGGCCCGTGGCCTTCTTCCGGGAGACGGCGAGCCGCACGTCGTCGTGGGAGCGGGGGGCGTCGTAGTCGAGGGGGGCGCGCAGGGTGGCGCACTCGAAGCCCGCGCGCTTGCCGCCGCAGGAGTGCCAGGCGAGCCGCTGGTCGTAGTACGGCCGGAGGGCGCGCGGCAGGGCGGTGGGCAGCGGGGCCAGCTCCGGGAGCGCCGCCTGTTCGTCGGCCGCCTCGGGAGGGAGGAGGGAGGCGAAGGAGCCGGGGTCGCCCATGTGCCGCGGTCTGGCCGCCGCCGCGCCCGGCACCACGGCCCCCGAGACGGCGGCGGAGATCAGCAGGGCCGCGGTCGCGGCGAGCGTGCCGGAGGTGCGGAACAGGCGACTGGTGTCCATCGGCTGGCCCCTCGGTGTGGGAGACAGGGTGGGCGCATGGCATTCGGGCATCCGTAGGACATACGGACATGCGACATGCACAGGACCACGCGGGCATACGGAGCGTATCCGGACGGATACCCGACTTGGCCAGCCTTACGGCCCACTAGTCCTCATACGAGTGAGGAATCACCCAACCTGCGGTGTGCCCGCCGTTCCTCGTACTACTCACCCTCCCCGGACCGGCTCACCTGTTCCCCCCGTCACCCGGACGGGGCCCCTGTCACCCGGACGGACCGCGCCCGGACGACACCGGGAACGACACGCGGTACGCGGTACGCGGTAGGTGGTGCGGCACCCGGTACGACTCGCGGTGCGCGGTACGGCGCCGGGCGTCAGCCGGCGCGCAGCGCGACCGCCATGGCCTCGACGGCGAGCAGCGGCGCCACATTGCGGTCGAGCGCCTGCCGGCAGGCGCTGATCGCCTCGATGCGGCGCAGCGTCGCCTCGGGCCGGGAGCCGCGCGCGATGCGCTCCAGGGCGTCCCGCGCGTCGTCGTTGGCGAGCTCGACGCGCGAGCCGAGCTGTATCGCGAGCACGTCGCGGTAGAAGCCGGTCAGGTCGGTGAGGGCCAGGTCGAGGCTGTCGCGCTGGGTGCGGGTCGCGCGGCGCTTCTGGCGGTCCTGGAGCTCCTTCATGGCGCCTGCGGTACCGCGCGGCAGCCGGCCGCCCGTGCCCGCGGCCGCGCCGAGCGCGGCCCGCAGCTCCTCGGTCTCCTTGGTGTCGACCTCCTCGGCGACCTGCTTGGCGTCCTCGGCGGCGGCGTCGATCAGCTCCTGGGCCGCCTTGAGGCAGCCGCCCATGTCGGTCACGCGCAGCGGCATCTTCAGCACGGCCGCGCGGCGGGCCCGGGCGCGCTCGTCCATGGCCAGGCGGCGGGCCCGGCCGATGTGCCCCTGCGTGGCGCGGGCCGAGCGGGTCGCGAGCTCCGGCTCGATGCCGTCCCGGCGCATGAGGATGTCGGCCACCGCCGCCGTGGGGGGCGTGCGCAGCGTCAGGGACCGGCAGCGGGAGCGGATCGTCGGCAGCACGTCCTCCAGGGAGGGCGCGCAGAGCAGCCAGACCGTGCGGGGGGCGGGCTCCTCCACGGCCTTGAGCAGCACATTGCCCGCGCCTTCGGTGAGCCGGTCCGCGTCCTCCAGGACGATCACCTGCCAGCGGCCGCCGGCGGGCGACAGCTGGGCCCGGCGGACCAGGTCACGGGTCTCCTTGACGCCGATGGACAGCAGGTCCGTACGGACGATCTCCACGTCCGCGTGCGTCCCGACGAGGGTGGTGTGGCAGCCCTCGCAGAAGCCGCACCCGGGGGCGCCGCCCGTCGCGCGGTCGGGGCTGACGCACTGGAGCGCGGCGGCGAAGGCACGGGCGGCGGTGGCCCGGCCGGAGCCGGGCGGGCCCGTGAACAGCCACGCGTGCGTCATCCGGGAGGCGGCCGCCGCCTCCGGCACCGCCGAGGGGTCCACCCCGGCGACCGTGACCAGCGCGTCCGCGTCCCGCGCGGCAGCGGAGAGCTGCTCGATCACCCGGTCCTGGCCGACCAGGTCGTCCCACACCGCCATGGCTGTTCCTCCGCGCTGTCCGTCCTGCGGCTACCCATTGTGGGCCACACCACTGACAAGTCCGGCACCGCAAGCGGGCCCCGAAGGGGCGCGGGGAACTGCGCGACCAGCCACGACGGCGCCGCAGCCGATCGACGCCCCGGCGCCGCACTTCCAGCGGCGCCTAGCGCCGCTCTCCCTCGTCGCCGTCGGCATCGACATCCCGCTTGCCGAGCAGATCGTCCGCCAGCGTCGGGGCGTCGTCCGCCCACTCCGGCCGGTGGCGCCGCGCCTTCCGCAGGGGACGGCGCGGCGCGGCACCGCCCTCGCCCTCCGCGTCGACCTGCGGCAACTCGCGCGTGCGCTCGACCTCCGGGGCGGCGTCGTCGTCCTTGCGGAAGAGCCAGTCGGGGACGCGGTCCACCGGGTTCTCCGACCGCTCCGGTCGCTCCGGTCGCGCGGGCCGCGCCGGGGGCTTCGGCAGCACGGCCGTCTCCTCCGACTCCGAGCCCTGGCCATGGGGGGCGTCCTGCGGCTCGACGCCCCAGGTCACGCGCGGGGTCGGCGGCATCGGCGCGACGACGGGCGGCAGCACGGCCGTCCGGTCCTCGGATCCGGCCGGGGGCCGGGGCGTCTCGACGGTCGGCGCGTCACCGGCGCCCTTGGCGTCCTTGGCCTCCTTGCGGAAGGCAGCAGTCCCCACGACGGGCGGACGCACAGAACCACGATCGCCGCTGTCACCCGCGTCCGCATCCGCCTCCGGCTTCCGCAGCGAGGGCTGCGGCACGGTGGGCGCCTCGTCGGCGTCGCCGGCCGCACCAGCCTCCGCCGCCCCCGCCGACGCGGCCTCCGCCGCCAGCCGGGACTGCTCGGCCTTCAGCAAGGCTTCCTCCGCCCTGCGCTGCTTCTCCATGCGCCGTTCCTCGGCCTCGGCGCGCAGCCGGGCCTCCTCGGCGGCCTGCTCGCGCAGTCGTTCCTGCTCGGCGGCGCGGGCGCGCTCCTCCGCCTCACGGCGGACGCGCTCCTCCTCCGCGCGCTGACGCGCTTCCTCGGCCTCGCGCGCGCGGCGCTCTTCCTCACGGCGCGCGGCCTCCTCGGCCTCGCGCCGGGCGCGCTCCTCCTCGGCGCGCAACCGCTCCTGACGCTCGCGCTCCAGCCGCGCCTCTTCCGCCCGGCGGCGCTCTTCCTCCGCCTTGCGGGCGGCGGCCTCTGCCTCGCGGGCGGCGGCCTCCGCCGCTTCCCGCTCCGCCTTGCGGCGGGCCTCCTCCTCGGCCGCCTGGCGGGCCGCCTCCAGGGCCGCCGCGCGCGCGGCCTCGCGGGCCTCGAGCTCGGCGGCGGACAGCGGCAGCATCTGGTCGAGCCGGTGCCGGACGACCTCGGTGACGGACGAGGGCTCCTGCCCGGCGTCCACCACGAGGTACCGCGCCGGGTCGGCTGCGGCCAGGGTCAGGAACCCGGTCCGGACGCGCTGGTGGAACTCCGCCGGCTCGGACTCCAGCCGGTCCGGCGCCTCCGTGAAGCGCTCGCGCGCGGTCTCGGGCGAGACGTCGAGCAGCACGGTCATGTTCGGGACGAGCCCGTCCGTGGCCCAGCGCGAGATCCGGGCGATCTCGGTCGGCGAGAGGTCGCGCCCGGCGCCCTGATAGGCGACGGACGAGTCGATGTAGCGGTCGCTGATGACGACCGCGCCGCGCTCCAGGGCGGGCCGTACGACGGAGGCGACGTGCTCGGCGCGGTCGGCCGCGTAGAGCAGCGCCTCGGCGCGGTCGGAGAGACCGGCCGACGCGACGTCCAGCAGGATCGCGCGCAGCCGCTTGCCGATGGGCGTGGCGCCCGGCTCGCGGGTGACGACGACCTCGTGGCCCTTGGCGCGGATCCACTCGGCGATCGCCCGCACCTGGGTGGACTTCCCGGCGCCGTCGCCGCCCTCGAAGGCGATGAAGAAGCCGGCGGGGGCCGTGCCCTCGGCGGGGTCGCCGCCGCGCACCACGTCCAGCAGGTCGCGGTGGAAGGGCACCCCGTGCCGGTCGTCGGTCCGGCCCAGCACGAGCGCGCCCACGGGCAGCAGCAGCGCGCCGACGAGCATCAGCGTGAACGCCGCCCCGCCGTGCGCGAAGACGAAGGAGCCGGACACGAGCCGGTGCGGCCCGATGACCGCGGCGAGGACGGGCGCCACGACCGCGCCCAGCGCGACGGTGAGGCGGACGACCGCGTGGAGGTGCTCGGTGGTGCGGGCCCGGCGGGTCTCCTCGGTCTCCTGGTCGAGGAGGGAGTGCCCGGTGTTGGCGACGACGCCGGCGGAGCAGCCCGCCAGCAGGACGAGCAGCAGCACGGTCGTCGTGTCGGGCACCAGCCCGGCGGCGAGCAGCGCGGCGCCGGTCAGGGCGAGCGCCAGCGCGAGCAGCCGGCGGCGGGAGAAGCCGGGCAGCACCTTCCGGGCGCCGCGGATGCCCAGGACCGGGCCGCCGGTGAGCGCGAGGGCCAGCAGGGCGAAGCCGACGGGCCCGCCGCCGAGGTCGGCCGCCTGGAGCGCGGCGACGCCGACGGCCGCCGCGACCGCGCCCGCGATGGCCGCGCAGGACAGGACGAGCACCGGGATCGCGCCCGTGCGCCCCTTGTCGGCGGCGCCGTGGGCGGTCTTGGGGCGGCGCAGGCCCTCCAGCGGAGAGCGCGCACGAGGGGGCTTCACGCCCTCGGGGAGCGCGGGCAGCGTCAGCTGGTGGAGCACCACGCCGGACGTCGCGAAGAGCCCGGCCGCGAGGAACGAGCCGAGGGCCGCCTGGTGGAGGTGGAACCAGTCGATGCCCGAGCCGAGCAGATTGCCGATCAGGGTGATGACGAGGAGCGCGGCCGCCGCGACGGGCAGCGCGAGGTAGGTCGTGCGCAGCGACAGCCGCCGCAGCGCCTCCTGGTGGTCCGGCAGCGGGCGCACCGCGCCGCCCTCGGGCGGCGGGGCGGGCAGCAGGGCGGGGACGGCGCCGTCCTTGGCGACCGTCCAGACGCGTTCGGCGGCGCCGACGACGAACGCCGTGACCAGCAGCCAGACGACGGCCTGGCGCCCGGTCCAGTCGGCCCACAGGGGTGCGACGGCGAGCAGCGCGAACCGCAGCCCGTCCGCGCCGATCATCGTCCAGCGGCGGTCGAGCTTGCCGGCCGGGGCGAAGAGCGAGGACAGCGGGTCCAGCAGGACCGCGCCGGGGAGCAGGGTGCCCAGCAGCCGCGCGCCGATCACGGCGGCGATCGCGAAGGCGGCGCCGCGGTAGCCACCGCCGAAGGACCCCGCCTCGACCGCGGCCTGGAGGGCCAGCAGCAGGAGGACGAAGACGGCGAGGCCGTCGCCGACGGCCCCGGCGGACTGGGCGCTCCACAGCCGCCGCAGCGGACGGAAGCGCAGCAGGGCCCGTACGGCACGCTCGCGGGAGTCCGCGGCCAGTGCTCCGGATACGGGGCTCTCCAAAGGTGGCTGCTCGGCTCGCGTCATCCTGCCAGCCTATCCGGAGTTGTCCGGATGCCGACTGTCAATACGAACGTATATGCGAACTTACGTCCGGTCCCGGAGCCGCCCGCCGAGGGCGGATACGGGACCGGGCCGCCCCCGGCAGGGGCGGCCCGGTCCGGACTGCTCGGCGTCGACTCCCGACTGCTCGGCGTCGGCTCCGGCCTACTCGGCGTCGGCCGCCGCTGCCGTCGACGCGGCGGTCTTCTTGGCCGCAGCCGTCGTCTTCTTCGCCGCGGCGGTCTTCGTCGCCGTGGTCTTCTTGGCGGCCGTCGTCTTCTTGGCCGCGGTCTTCTTCGCCGGGGCCTTCTTGGCGGCGGCCTTCTTGGCGGCGGCCTTCTTCGCGGGCGCCTTCTTCGCCACCTTCTTGGCCGGCCCCTTGGCGCGCTTCTCCGCGAGCAGCTCGTAGCCGCGCTCCGGCGTGATCGTCTCGACGTCGTCGTCACGGCGCAGCGTCGCGTTGGTCTCGCCGTCGGTGACGTACGGGCCGAAGCGGCCGTCCTTGACCACGACCGGACGCTCGCTGACCGGGTCGGTGCCGAGCTCCTTCAGCGGGGGCTTGGCCGCGGCGCGGCCGCGCTGCTTGGGCTGCGCGTAGATCGCCAGGGCCTCGTCCAGCGTGATGCTGAAGATCTGGTCCTCGGCCTCCAGGGAGCGCGAGTCCGTGCCCTTCTTCAGGTACGGGCCGTAGCGGCCGTTCTGCGCGGTGATCTCCACGCCCTCGGCGTCCTTGCCGACCACCCGGGGGAGGGACATCAGCCGCAGCGCGTCGTCCAGCGTCACCGTGTCGAGGGACATCGACTTGAAGAGCGACGCGGTACGCGGCTTGACGGCGTTCTTCCCGGTCTTCGGGGTGCCCTCGGGGAGCACCTCGGTGACGTACGGGCCGTAGCGGCCGTCACGGGCGACGATCTGGTGGCCGGTGCCCGGGTCGGCGCCCAGCTCGAAGTCGCCGCTCGGCTTGGCGAGCAGCTCCTCCGCGTACTCCACCGTCAGCTCGTCCGGGGCCAGGTCGGTGGGGACGTCGGCGCGCTGGTGGCCCTCGGCGTCCTTCTCGCCGCGCTCCACATACGGGCCGTAGCGGCCGACGCGCAGCACGATGTCGTTGCCCACGGGGAAGGAGGACACCTCGCGGGCGTCGATCGCGCCCAGGTCGGTGACGAGCTCCTTCAGACCGCCGAGGTGGTCGCCGTCGCCGTTGCCGGCGTCGGCGGCGCCGCCCTCCGGGCCCTCGCCGAAGTAGAACCGGCGCAGCCACGGCACGGCCTGGGCCTCGCCGCGGGCGATGCGGTCGAGGTCCTCCTCCATCGAGGCGGTGAAGTCGTAGTCGACGAGCCGGCCGAAGTGCTTCTCCAGCAGGTTGACGACGGCGAAGCTCAGGAAGGACGGCACGAGCGCCGTGCCCTTCTTGAAGACGTAGCCGCGGTCGAGGATCGTGCCGATGATCGACGCGTAGGTCGACGGGCGGCCGATCTCCCGCTCCTCGAGCTCCTTGACCAGCGAGGCCTCGGTGTAGCGGGCCGGGGGCTTGGTGGCGTGGCCGTCGGCGGTGATCTCCTCGGCCGTCAGCGCGTCGCCCTCGGCGACCTGCGGCAGCCGGCGCTCGCGGTCGTCCAGCTCGGCGTTCGGGTCGTCGGCGCCCTCGACGTAGGCCTTCATGAAGCCGTGGAAGGTGATGGTCTTGCCGGACGCGCTGAACTCGGCGTCCCGGCCGTCGCTCGCCCGGCCGCCGATCCGCACGGTGACGGAGTTGCCGGTCGCGTCCTTCATCTGGGAGGCGACGGTCCGCTTCCAGATCAGCTCGTAGAGCCGGAACTGATCGCCGCTCAGACCCGTCTCGGCGGGGGTGCGGAAACGATCACCCGAAGGACGGATCGCCTCGTGCGCCTCCTGGGCGTTCTTGACCTTCCCGGCGTACGTGCGCGGCTTCTCCGGCAGGTAGTCGGCGCCGTAGAGCTGGGTCACCTGCGCCCGGGCGGCGGTGATCGCCGTGTCCGAGAGCGTGGTGGAGTCCGTACGCATATAGGTGATGAAGCCGTTCTCGTACAGCTTCTGGGCCACCTGCATGGTCGCCTTGGCACCGAAGCCCAGCTTGCGCGAGGCCTCCTGCTGGAGCGTGGTGGTGCGGAAAGGCGCGTACGGGGAGCGGCGGTACGGCTTGGACTCGACCGAGCGCACCGAGAAGGCGGTGTCGGCGAGGGCGGCGGCCAGCCCGCGGGCGGTCGCCTCGTCCAGGTGGAGGACCTGGGAGCGGTCCTTGAGCTGCCCGTTCGACCCGAAGTCACGGCCCTGGGCGACACGCCGGCCGTCGACCGAGGCCAGCCGTGCGATCAGGGTCGAGGGGTCGCTGTTGTCGCCGGGACGACCGGTGCCGAAGGTGCCGGTGAGGTCCCAGTACTCGGCGGACCGGAAGGCGATGCGCTCCCGCTCCCGCTCGACGACGAGCCGCGTGGCCACGGACTGCACCCGGCCGGCGGACAGCCGCGGCATGACCTTCTTCCAGAGGACCGGCGAGACCTCGTAGCCGTAGAGGCGGTCGAGGATGCGGCGGGTCTCCTGGGCGTCGACGAGCTTCTTGTTGAGCTCGCGCGGATTGGCGACGGCGGCCTGGATGGCGTCCTTGGTGATCTCGTGGAAGACCATCCGGCGGACCGGGACCTTGGGCTTGAGGACTTCCTGGAGGTGCCAGGCGATGGCCTCGCCCTCGCGGTCCTCATCGGTGGCGAGGAAGAGCTCGTCGGACTCGGCCAGCAGGCCCTTGAGCTTCTTGACCTGATCCTTCTTGTCGGCGTTGACGACGTAGATCGGCTGGAAGTCCTTGTCCACGTTGACGCCGAGCCGGGCCCAGGGCTCACCCTTGTACTTCGCCGGGACCTCGGCGGCCCCGTTCGGGAGGTCACGGATGTGCCCGACGCTCGCCTCGACGACGTATCCGGGGCCGAGGTAGCCCTTGATCGTCTTCGCCTTGGCAGGCGACTCGACGATGACGAGTCGGCGGCCGCCCTGTGCGGTCTCGCTGGTCGGGGACAACTTCGCTCTTCTTCCGGTCGACACTCGGTGGGTGTTTCGGTCTGGGCGTTGCGTGACGCTGCGGAGTGTGACGGTACATCCCGCCCCCGTGTCAAACGGAAAAAGCCCGCAACGCCACTCGAACGGTAACCCGACAAGCGTCCTGTCTGCCGCCCGGACCGTCACACCACTGCCAGGAGGGCCCCATCGGCCCCACGGCCGCCGCCCGCCGCACCGGCCCTGCCCGGCGGGCGGGACGGGCGGCGGAAACATGACGCGAACACGACCCCTCCGTCCGCCCTTCCCAAGAGTCGGGCGACGGCTTCCCGGGGCCCGGGCCGGTGGGACGGCGAGGGGCCGAAGGCGAGCCCTCAGTCGCCGACCGGCGAGAGAAAGCCCTGCTCGACGAGGGTGCGGATGGAGTCCGGCGTACGGTCGCGGAGGAGCACCGCGTCCTCCCCGACGAGCTGGGCGATGGCGTCGAGGATCCGGCCCGCCGGGAGCGTCCCGTCGCAGACGCCCGCGAAGCCCGCCCCGACCGTGTCCACCTTGGTGGCCCGGCGCATCCCCCGGTTCTGCCGCAGCACGACGTGCTCGGGGTCCTCGGCGCCCGGCAGCCCGACCTGTTCCTGGACGACCTCGTCGGCCAGCGTGAAACGGGCCGCGAGCAGCGCCGCGTCGTCATGCGACCGGAGGAAGTCCTGTCGCTCGAAATGAGCCGTTACGGACGGGCCGAGCGGCTGCTCGACCGGGTGCGGCCACTCCTCCGCGATCACCGACGGGCGGTCGCTGCCCGTTTTGCGCAACGTGATCCAGCCAAATCCGACGCCCTTGGTCTTGCGGGCCTCGAACTCCGCCAGCCAGGCGTCGTAGCGGGCCGCGTACTCCTCGGGCGCGGTGCGGTGGTCACCGGCGTCGCGCAGCCACAGCTCGGCGTACTGGGCGATGTCCTGGACCTCGCGCTGGACGATCCACGCGTCGCAGCCGCGCGGCACCCAGGAGGACAGCCGCTCGCGCCAGTCCTCGCCCTCGACGTGCTGCCAGTTGGCCAGCAGCTGGCAGTGGCCCCCGTCGTTGAGCCGGTCGGCCGAGTTCTGGACCAGCGTGCGGCACAGGTCGTCGCCGCCCATGCCTCCGTCGCGGTAGGTCAGCCGGGCGCCGGGCGAGATCACGAAGGGCGGGTTGGAGACGATCAGGTCGAAGGTCTCCCCCGCGACCGGCTCGAAGAGCGAGCCCTGGCGCAGATCGGCCTCCGGCGCGCCGGACAGCGCGAGGGTGAGCCGCGCGATGTGGAGCGCGCGCGGGTTGAGGTCCGTGGCCGTGACCTTGGTCGCGTGCTGGGCGGCGTGCAGCGCCTGGATGCCGGAGCCGGTGCCGAGGTCGAGGGCGCTGCCGACGGGGGTGCGGACCGTGATCCCGGCGAGCGTGGTGGAGGCCCCGCCGACGCCGAGGACGAGCTCCGAGCGGTCCACCCCGGCCGGGCCGCCGCCCCCGGCGATCCCGCCGGCACCGCCGACGGCGCAGCCGAGGTCGGAGACGATCCACCAGTCCTGGCCGTCGGGCCCGCCGTACGGGCGGACGTCGACGGTGGCCCGTACCTCGTCGCCGTCGCGGACGAGCCAGCCGTCGGCGAGGCAGTCGGCCACGGGCAGCGCGGCGGCGGCACGGTCGTACGAGACGGGGCACTGGAGCAGGAAGAGCCGGGTCAGCGTCTCCAGCGGGCCGTCGCCGCGCGTGGCGCGCAGGGCGGGGACGGTCTCGCTGCGGGCGAGGGCTGCGTAGGCGGGGGCGCCGAGCAGGTCGAGGAGGCCGTCGGCGGTGAAGGCGGCGGCCAGCAGGGATTCGCGCAGGCGTGCGGTGCGCGTGGGATCGGCGTCGGGAAGGCGGGGCGTACTCACGGGACCATTGTCGGGGGCGGCACCGGGGAACGACGAAGGCCCGGCGCGCCGGAGGGGGCGCACCGGGGCCGGACGGCCGCCGTGCCTTCCTGGCCGACCGTGCTTTCTTGGTCGGCCGTGCCTTCTTGGCCGGCCGTGCCTTCTTGGCCGGCTATGCCTTCTTGGCCGGCTATGCCTTCTTGGTCTGCGACGGGGAGCCCACCGGCTTCTGGCAGGCCGGCGTCCTCGACATCGCCTTGCCGACGTCGCCGGACTGGAGCTTCTTGAGCGCGTCGTCGCTCCGGCCGCTGAGCTTGGCGATGTCGCCCGCGATGGCCTTGAGGCCGTCGCCGAACTTGGACCTGTCGCCGGTGTCCAGCCCGTCCACCCGCTTCTTCAGCTCGGCGTACGCCCCGGAGAGGTCGTTGAGCGCCTTGACCGCGTTCTTCTGGCTGCTCTCGCCGTCCTTGACGGGCGGCGCGCCCGCGTTCTGGACGGCGGTCGCGAGCGACTTGTACGCGTCCACGTTGGCCTGGAAGGCCGCGGAGTCGGTCTGCTGGATCTTCTTGGAGTCCTGCTCGTTCAGGACGGTCGCGATGGAGGCGTTGGCATCGGTGATCTTCTTCACCTGAGGCTGCATCTGGTCGCAGACCTGCTTGGCCCAGTCATCCAGCTTCTTCTTGTTGCCGCTGTCGTCGCCGCCGCAGCCCGTCAGCACCAGGACGAGTGCCGCCCCGCCGGACAGTGCGGCCACAAGCTTCTTGTTCACCGGATTGGTCCCTTCGATGGCTCTCGGCCCGGGAACTTACACGTCCGCTCGGGAAGGGCCGGGAGCCAAGCACACCGTTTGCACCCTTTTAAAGCCATTTGCACCAAGTTTGGCGTGGCATTCACCGCACCTGGGCGGGGGTGCGAACGGTGTGCTCCGCTCATTTCCGTACGGGGTACCGCTCCGTGCGTCGTTCCGCGCATCGTTCCGTGCGCCGCTCCGTTTACCGCTCCGGCTGAGACGCCGTCAGAGCCGGGGGGACGGAGCCACCACCGCCGGGTCCGCGGACGACACCGCCCGCTCCGCGCCGTCGCCCCCGTCCACGGCGACACCGCGCCGCTTGGAGAGGTAGACCGCGCCCACGATGACGACAACGGCCAGCGCCGCGACGGCGATTCTCAGCCCCTTGTTGGCGTCGGCACCGTAACTGAACTTCACCACCGCCGGCGCGATGAGCAGCGCCACCAGATTCATCACCTTCAGCAGCGGGTTGATCGCGGGACCGGCGGTGTCCTTGAACGGGTCGCCGACCGTGTCGCCGATGACGGTCGCCGCGTGCGCCTCGCTGCCCTTGCCGCCGTGGTGCCCGTCCTCGACGAGCTTCTTGGCGTTGTCCCAGGCGCCACCGGAGTTGGCGAGGAAGACGGCCATCAGGGTCCCGGTGCCGATCGCCCCGGCCAGGTACGAGCCGAGCGCCCCGACGCCCAGCGAGAAGCCGACGGCGATGGGGGCCAGCACCGCGAGCAGACCGGGGGTGGCCAGCTCGCGCAGCGCGTCCTTGGTGCAGATGTCCACCACGCGCCCGTACTCGGGCTTCTCGCTGTAGTCCATGATCCCGGGGTGCTCGCGGAACTGCCGCCGCACCTCGTAGACCACCGCGCCCGCCGACCGCGACACCGCGTTGATCGCGAGCCCCGAGAAGAGGAAGACGACGGCCGCGCCGAGGACCAGCCCGACCAGGTTGTTGGGCTGCGAGATGTCCAGGCTCAGCCCCATCTCCCCCGCCTTGGCGTGCACATCCGCCACGGCCGTCGCGATCGCGTCGCGGTACGAGCCGAACAGCGCGGACGCGGCGAGGACGGCCGTCGCGATCGCGATGCCCTTGGTGATCGCCTTGGTGGTGTTGCCCACCGCGTCGAGGTCGGTGAGCACCCGCGCGCCCGCGCCCTCGACGTCACCGGACATCTCGGCGATGCCCTGCGCGTTGTCGGAGACCGGCCCGAAGGTGTCCATCGCCACGATGACGCCGACGGTCGTCAGCAGCCCGGTGCCCGCGAGGGCCACCGCGAACAGGGCCAGCATGATCGAGGTGCCACCGAGCAGGAACGCCCCGTACACCCCGAGCGCGATCAGCACGGCCGAGTAGACCGCGGACTCCAGGCCCACGGAGATCCCCGCGAGGACGACGGTCGCCGGGCCGGTCAGGGACGTCTTGCCGATGTCCCGCACGGGGCGCCGGCCGGTCTCGGTGAAGTAGCCCGTGAGCTGCTGGATCAGGGCCGCGAGGACGATGCCGATGGCCACGGCCACCAGGGCGAGGACGCGCGGGTCGCCGCCGTGCCCCTGGATGGCGGCGTCGCCGACGCCCTTCAAGTCGGCGTAACTGGAGGGCAGATAGGCGAACACGGCCACCGCCACCAGCACCAGCGAGATGACGGCCGAGACGAAGAACCCCCGGTTGATCGCGGTCATCCCACTTCGGTCGCTGCGGCGCGGCGCCACCGCGAAGATGCCGATCATCGCCGTGACCACGCCGATGGCGGGCACGAGCAGCGGGAAGGCCAGGCCCGAGTCGCCGAAGGCGGCCTTGCCGAGGATCAGCGCGGCGACGAGCGTCACGGCGTACGACTCGAAGAGGTCGGCCGCCATGCCCGCGCAGTCCCCGACGTTGTCGCCCACGTTGTCGGCGATGGTGGCCGCGTTGCGGGGGTCGTCCTCGGGGATGCCCTGCTCGACCTTGCCGACCAGGTCGGCGCCCACGTCGGCGGCCTTGGTGAAGATGCCGCCGCCGACCCTCATGAACATGGCCAGCAGCGCCGCGCCGAAGCCGAAGCCCTCCAGCACCTTGGGCGCGTCGGCCGCGTAGACCAGCACCACACAGGAGGCGCCCAGCAGACCGAGGCCGACCGTGCACATGCCGACGACGCCACCCGTACGGAACGCGACCTTCATGGCCCGGTGGGCCACGGCCGTCAGGTCCTTCTCCGGCTCGCCCTCCGCGGGGGTCGCCTCCCGCGCCGCCGCCGCCACCCGCACATTGCTGCGCACCGCGAGCCACATGCCGATATAGCCGGTGGCCGCCGAGAACACGGCACCGACCAGGAAGAAGAGCGAACGGCCCATGCGCTGCGACCAGTTGTCGGCCGGCAGCAGCATCAGCAGGAAGAACACGATCACGGCGAAGACGCCGAGGGTGCGCAACTGCCGGGCGAGATAGGCGTTCGCACCCTCCTGCACCGCCGCGGCGATTCTCTTCATGCTGTCGGTTCCCTCACCGGCCGCCAGCACCTGACGCACCAGCACCACGGCCACCACGAGCGCCGCAGCCGCCACCACCGCGATCACCGTGACGAGGGTGCGATTGCCGTCGGTGAGCTCGACGGCGAGTCGTTGAGTGAAGTCCACCTGTTCAGGGGTGAAAGGCCCCGCCATTCGTCCTCCTTAGACGTTTGGCACATGGGCGCGCGGCCATTCGTCCAGCCGCCACGCTCAGGCGTCCTGAGCTCAAGATGGACGGATTGTAGGGAGCATGGCGAGATCAAAACAGAGCGCGGCAAACGGAATGAGACTTCTCGCGAACCGAGCCCGCACGGAGCCCATCGGGGGAAATGGTGAAGATCAAGAATTGATCCCCGGAGGATCCCCGGAAAAACGATCATTCATTGATCGATCGGTGAAGAATCACAATGGCGCGAGAACACGAGCGGAGCCATGGGCAGCGTTCCCCACCCGGGTGACGACGGTTCCCGCCCGGGGCGACGACGCACGGTTACGACCGGCGTCAGCCGCGCGCTACAGCGCGAAGCGGCTGCCGGACTACGGCGTGACGGACGACGGTGTCGTCGGCCAGCTCATCCGGATCAGGCCGCCCGTCTCACTCGCCGTCACCTCGACGTCATCGACCAGGCCGCTGATCACGGCGAGCCCCATGTCGTCCTCGCTGTCGGCACCGCTGTCGTCCGGCGTGGCGGGGGCGACGGAAGCGGATGACGCCGGGGAACCGGCGGGGGCTGCGGAGGCGCCGGAACCGGACGCGGCAGCGGCCGTCGCAGCCATGACACCGGGGTGGGGGGCGTCGTCGGCGACCTCGATGGAGAACTTCTTCTCGTCCTCCGTGAGCACCACCTTCACCGGGCCGGCGATCTCATGGCTCCGGTGGAGGCTCACGGCGCGTGAGCACGCCTCGCCGACGGCGAGGCGGACCTCGTCCAGCACGGCCTCGTCGACCCCCGCCCGGCGCGCCACCGCGGCCGCCACGAGCCTGGCCGTGCGGACGTGCTCGGGAAGGGCGCTGAAGAGCAGTTCGACGGTGGCCATGCCATCCCCCTCGGTGGTACGTGCCCTCGTCCCCACTGCCGGAACACAGGGCGAACTCGCGGAGGGGCCGGGCCCGTGAGCCCGTCACCCCCGGCGCGGCTATGTGGCTGTGCGGCTGTACGCGTGCGGCACCGCGGCCGTACGACGGGCGGGCGGGCGCCATCCGGCGCCGACCGACCGCCACCCGGCCGTCAGTCGGTCGCCTGCACCGCGTCCTCGACCGAGGTGTGGATCGGGAACACCTTGGTCAGGCCGGTGATACGGAAAATCTTCAGGATGCGCTCCTGGTTGCAGACCAGCCGCAGCGAACCCTCATGGGCGCGCACGCGCTTCAGCCCGCCGACCAGGACGCCGAGCCCGGTGGAGTCGAGGAAGTCGACGCCCTCCATGTCCACGACGAGGTGATAGCTGCCGTCGTTGACAAGCTCGACCAGCTGCTCACGCAGCTTGGGCGCGGTGTACACATCAATCTCGCCACCGACCCGGACAACCGTACGGTCGCCTACGGTCTCGGTCGACAGGGACAGGTCCACGGATCCTCCAGCACCTTGCATCGAGCGGTCGCCCCCCATGGATCGGCAGCCGCGATGGCATTCAATCACTTACCGGCAGGCGCGCACGACGCCTTGGCGCCATTGTCCGTCAAGCCGGTGACACACTCGGTGTCGATGGCCAACGATCAACTCCCGCCGGAGGCGGGCGTGCACCCCGCTCCCCGGACAGTCCTCGACCGACTCGCCGCCGGGCCGGGCCGGGCTGCACGCATCACTCATACGGAGCACTTGCCCCCTCGTCCCGGACGTCATGCCCCCTGGCCGGAGAAGATCCGGCCGGAAGTGATCGACGCCATCCGGGCCGCCGGAATCGAACGGCCTTGGGCCCACCAGGCGCGCGTCGCCGAGCACGCGCTGCGCGGCGAGTCGGCCGTGGTGGCCACCGGCACCGCCTCCGGCAAGTCCCTCGCCTATCTGGCCCCCGTCCTCAGCGCCCTGCTGGACGGCTCCGAGGCCCCCAACGGGCGGGGCGCGACCGCCCTCTACCTCGCCCCCACCAAGGCCCTCGCCGCCGACCAGCGGCGCGCCGTACGCGCCCTCGCCGACCCCCTGGGCAAGGGCGTCCGGCCCGCCGTCTACGACGGGGACACCCCCTTCGAGGAACGCGAGTGGGTACGTCAGTACGCCAATTACGCCCTGACCAACCCGGACATGCTCCACCGCTCGATCCTGCCCGCCCACCCCCGATGGGCCTCCTTCCTGCGCGCCCTGCGCTATGTCGTCATCGACGAGTGCCACACCTACCGGGGCGTCTTCGGCTCCCACGTCGCCCAGGTGCTCCGCCGGCTGCGCCGCCTGTGCGCCCGTTACGGCTCCGACCCCGTCTTCCTCCTCGCCTCCGCCACGGCCTCCGAGCCCGGCCCCGCCGCGAGCCGGCTCACCGGCCTGCCGGTGGCGGAGGTCACCGAGGACGCCTCCCCGCGCGGCGAAGTGGTCTTCGCCCTCTGGGAGCCCCCGCTCACCGAGCTCCACGGCGAGCGGGGCGCCCCCGTCCGCCGCACCGCCACCGCCGAGACCGCCGACCTCCTCACCGACCTCGCCGTCCAGGGCGTGCGCACCGTCGCCTTCGTCCGCTCCCGGCGCGGCGCCGAGCTGGTGGCCCTCATCGCCCAGGAGCGGCTGGCCGCCGTGGACCGTTCCCTCCCCTCCCGCGTCGCCGCCTACCGCGGCGGCTACCTCCCCGAGGAGCGCCGCGCCCTGGAGCGCTCCCTCCACACCGGCGAGCTGCTGGGCCTCGCCGCCACCTCAGCCCTGGAACTGGGCGTCGACGTCGCCGGCCTCGACGCCGTCCTCCTCTCCGGCTACCCCGGCACCCGCGCCTCCCTGTGGCAGCAGGCCGGCCGCGCGGGCCGCACCGGCCGGGGCGCGCTCGCCGTCCTGATCGCCCGCGACGACCCCCTGGACACCTACCTCGTCCACCACCCCGAGGCCCTCTTCCGGCAGCCCGTGGAGTCCACCGTCCTCGACCCGGACAACCCCTACGTCCTCGCGCCCCACCTGTGCGCGGCCGCCGAGGAGCTGCCCCTGACCGAGTCCGACCTGTCGCTCTTCGGACCCGAGGCCATGGTCGTGATCTCCCAGCTGGAGGCCCGCAAGCTCCTCCGCCACCGGGGCACCGCCTGGCACTGGACCCGCCGCGAGCGCGCCGCCGACCTCACCGACATCCGGGGCGGGGGCGGCCGCCCCGTCCAGGTCGTCGAGGAGGGCACGGGACGGCTGCTGGGCACCGTGGACCGGTCCGCCGCCCACACCTCCGTCCACGAGGGCGCCGTCCACCTCCACCAGGGCCGCAGCTACCTCGTGCGTCACCTCGACCTCGACGACTCCGTCGCCCTGGTGGAACAGGCCGACCCGCCCTACTCCACGACGGCCCGCGACACCACGGCCGTCTCCATCCTGGAGACCACCACCGAGGTCCCCTGGGGGGACGCACGGCTGTGCTTCGGCTCCGTCGAGGTCACCAACCAGGTCGTCTCCTTCCTCCGTCGCAGACTCATCACCGGCGAGGTCATGGGCGAGACCAAGCTGGACCTGCCGCCCCGCACCCTGCGCACCCGCGCCGTGTGGTGGACCGTCACCGAGGACCAGCTCGACGACGCCCGGATCTCCCCCGAGGCCCTCGGCGGCGCCCTCCACGCCGCCGAACACGCTTCCATCGGCATGCTCCCCCTCTTCGCCACCTGCGACCGCTGGGACATCGGGGGCGTCTCCGTCCCCCTCCACCCCGACACCCTCCTGCCGACCGTCTTCGTCTACGACGGCCACCCCGGCGGCGCCGGCTTCGCCGAGCGCGCCTTCCACACCGCCGCCCGCTGGCTCGGCGCCACCCGCGAGGCGATCGCGGCCTGCGAGTGCGCCACCGGGTGCCCTTCCTGCATCCAGTCCCCCAAATGCGGGAACGGCAACGACCCACTGGACAAGAAGGCCGCCATCCGCCTCCTCACCCGCCTCCTCTCCGACGCCCCGGAGACCCCGACGGAAACGGACTAAGCGCCGGGCGGCGCCGTCGGGCTACGTACGGCGAGGCGTCACGGCGCGTACGCCGCCTCCGGCGGCCCGGCGCGGGCCCGTACCCTCAGCGGGTACGGCCCGGCCCGGGCCTCCGCCGCCACTTCCGCGAACTCGCCCTTCACCCCGCAGCGCACCACGCTCACGCCCTGCGCCGATGCGACCCTCCGGGCGAGGCCACAGGCCACCGCCTCCCCCTGGAGGGCGTGGTCGGCGGCGGCGAGCGCCGCCAGGTCCGCTGCCCCGCCCGCACGATGACGGGCCATCACCACCTGGCTCATGGCCAGCAGCGCGGCGAAGACCACACAGGACGCCATCGCGACGGCCGCCACCCACACCGAGGCCAGACCTCCGTCATCCCACCGTCTCCTCCGCAAGAGCCACCGCCTCCCCACTCAGCCGTACCGCCAGCGGCCCCGGCCCGGCGGCCCGGGCCTCGACCCGCACCCGGACGAGATCGCCCTCCCGTGACAGCCCGATCCGGGCCCCGCGCGGAGCGGCGGACCGGGCCGCGGCGACGGCCGCCGGAGGCGGGTCCTGCCGGGCCGCCGCCCGCGCCCCCGCCCGGGCCGCATCCACGCACTGGATCTGCGCGGACGCGGCCATCAGCCCCCAGAGCAGGGCCAGGGCGAACAACATCAGCACCGGCAGTGCCACCGCGGCCTCGGCCGTCACATAGCCACCGTCGGACCGCACTCCGGACGCCCCATCAGAAGGTCGCATGGAGCGCCTTCACGATCAGTTGCTGAAGGGCCGAGCTGACGGCCCCACTGGTGACCACCTTGTACAGAACAGCCGCCAGCGCGCACGCCGCGAGCGTGCCCACCGCGTACTCCGCCGTCGTCATCCCGGCCTCACCGGCACCCCTCACCCAGGCCCGGCGCGCCGCCCACCACGACGTGACCTTCATCGCCACCACCGCCATGACCGATCCCCCATCTCTTGTTGACGTGCGCGGTGCGCGGCCTCATCCGTCGCACCGTCACTTTCCTTTTTTCGGGTGTTTCTTCAGGCGTTTCGTCAGGTGTTACTTCAGGTGTTACTTCAGGTGTTTCCTCATGCGCGTCTTCACGCGCTTGCTCTGTCCGCCCCTGTGCCAGGCCGCGCTCAGCTTCCGCGCATGAGTCCCTCCGCCAGCCCGGCCACCACCGGCACCACCCCGACCGTCAGGAACGCGGGCAGGAAGCAGAGCCCCAGCGGTGCCGTCGCCTGGACCCCCGCGCGACGGGCCCTCATCGCCGCCGTTCTCCCCTGAGCCGCGCGCAGCCGTGCCGCCAGCCGCGCCATGGGCTCCACCGCCGGGACTCCGGTGGCCTGAGCCCGTTCCAGGCAGCCGGCCAGCGGGGCCGCCCCGGGCAGGCTCCCCAGCCGCCCCCAGGCGGTGCCCGGATCACCGCCGAGCCGTACCTCCGCCGCCGCTTGGGCCAGCCGGGACCCGACCGGGCCGCCCAGCGAACCCCCGACCGCCTCGGCGGCCTCCCTGGGCCCGGCACCGGCGGCCAGGCAGGCGGCCAGAAGATCGGCCGCCAGGGGCAACTGCCGCCCCACTTCCTCGGCCCGCACCTCTCCCTCGGCCTCCTCGGCCTTCCGCCGCCATGCCCAGACACCACAGGCCGCGGCGACTCCCGCCACGCAACCGGTGACGCCCGCGACCAGCCAGACGAGCACGAGCCCGGCGATCCCCATCACCACGGCCGCCGCCATCGCCGCCCGCCTCTCCAGGCCGCTCACCGCGCGCCGTGACCGACTGCGCGACCGTCCCTCACCTTCCGCCGTCTCGCCTGCCGTCGGGCCATGGCTCCCGAGTAGAGTCACCAGTCGGCCACGCGCCGCGCGTCTGCCGCGCGCGCCCCTCCCCAGCACCGCCACGCACACCGTCGCGATCGCGACCAGCGCCACCGCCCACAGGCTGTGGACAACAACGCCCCCGTTGCCCCCGTTCACTTCTCCCGCTCCTTCCCGTTCGTCTTCCCCGGCCCTTCGGCGACCCGGACGATCCGCTGGGTCCACGCGATCCCCGCGCACTCCAGCAGTCCGCCGAGCAGCAGACACCCGAGCCCGGTCGGCGTGTGCAGCAGCACCCGCAACGGCTCGGCCCCCAGCGCGGCACCCATCAGCAACGCGAGGACGGGAAGCAGCGCCAGCATCACGGCCGTGGACCGGGTACCGGCCAACTGCGCGCGCAGGTCCTCCCGTTGATCCCGCTCGGCGCCCAGCGCCGCCGCGACCCGCTCCAGGCCCGCGGCCAGACCGGCCCCACCGTCGACCGCGACCCGCCAGCAGGCGGCCACCCCCTGGAGCCCCTCGGCCCCCGGCCGTCGCCCCGCCTTGCGCAGCGCGTCCGGTACGTCCCCGCCGAACCTCGCCGCCGCCGGCACCGCGGGCCACCCCGGGCCCAGCCCCGTCTCCCTCAGCCCGGACACCGCCGCACCGGGCTGACGCCCCGCCCTGAGCTCACCCGCGACGGTGCCGCACATGTCGATCACGGCGGATTCCCGGCGCTCCCGCTCACGCTGCCGCTCCCGCGCCGCCAGCCACCGTCGTACGAGCGGCACGGCCAGCGCTCCCACGATCAGCGGCAGCGCCGACTTCCCCAGCACCGCCACCGCGCAGCCGACGGGCAGGCAGAGCAACTCGCGCCTCTCCCGCGCCACCCGCCGCAAGCGCCCGGCCCACTCACCGAGCCGGCCCCGCACGGCAAGACCCGGACCGCCTCCGGCTCTCCCACTTCCGGCTCTCCCGCCACCGACCGGCCCGCCGCCGGCCAGCAACAGCCGGGCCCGCCGTACGCCCGGCCCCGGCCGCGCCCGCAGCGCGGCGAGAGCGCAGAGCGACAGGACGAAGAGCAACAGCGCGGCACACCCGGAGGGGGCCTGCGCCCCGGACGGCCACCCGGTCATGGCACACCTCCGGCACGCCCGCACAGCTCGGCCAGCCGGTCCCAGCCCCGCGCCCGCTCGAAGCCGTCCACGCCCCACACGGCCGCCGGTACGGTCGTCACCAGACCGGCGGAATCCCGGTCGAGCACATGGACTTCCGCGACCCTTCTGCGGCCACCGTGGTCACGGACCATATGGATCACCACCGACAGGGCGGCCGCGAGCTGGCTGTGCAGCGCCGCCCGGTCGAGGCCCGCCGTGGAGCCCAGCGCCTCCAGCCGGGCCGGAACGTCCGCGGCGGCATTGGCGTGCACCGTGCCGCAGCCTCCTTCGTGCCCCGTATTGAGGGCGGCCAGGAGATCGGTGACCTCGGGGCCGCGCACCTCGCCGACGACCAGCCGGTCCGGGCGCATCCGCAGCGCCTGGCGCACCAGATCCCGCAGGGTGACGAGGCCGGTGCCCTCCTGGTTCGCTGGGCGGGTCTCCAGCCGGACCACATGCGGGTGGTCCGGGCGCAGTTCGGCGGAGTCCTCGGCGAGGACGATCCGCTCGTCGGGCGCGACCAGCCCCAGCAGGGTGGACAGCAAAGTGGTCTTGCCCGAGCCCGTGCCGCCGCTGATGACGAAGGACAGCCGGGCGTCGAGGACGGCGCGCAGCAGCCGCTCCCCGTCAGGGGGCAGCGCCCCCGCGGCCACGAGCTCCGCCAGGGCGAAGGCGCGCGGCCGGACGACCCGCAGCGAGAGACAGGTGGATCCGACGGCCACGGGTGGCAGGACGGCGTGCAGGCGCGTGCCGTCCGGAAGGCGGGCATCCACCCAGGGCCGGGCGTCGTCGAGCCGGCGTCCGGCGATGGCGGCGAGGCGCTGGGCGAGGCCGCGCACCGCCGCCGCGTCGGGGAAGGTCACGTCGGTGCGCTCCAGGCCCGCGCCCCGGTCGATCCAGACCCGGTCGGGGGCGGTGACCAGGACGTCGGTGACGTCGGGCGCCGCCAGCAGGGGCTCCAGGGGGCCCGTACCGACCAGCTCGGAGCGCAACCGGGCCGCCACGCCGAGGACTTCGGCGTCACCCAGCAGCCGGCCCTCCCTGCGCAACGCCTCGGCGACCCGGGCGGGTGTCGGCTCGGCCCCGCTCTCCGCCAGCCGCAGCCGTACGGCGTCCAGCAGCGCGAGGCTCATGCCGGCACCCCCTCGTCCTCGGGGAGTGCCCTGGCCCAGAATTCCGCGCTGAAGCGGGCCAGTGGCCCCCGCTCGGCGCCGCCCGGCGGCCGGCCGGCGTCGAGCGCGGCCGACAGACCGGGCTCCAGAGGTAGTTCACCCGCGAGAGTGAGCCCCAGGAGGCGGGCGATCTCGTCCGCCTCCAGACCGGAGCCGAACGGGCCGCGCACGACGGCTCGCAGATCCCTCAGCAGCATGCCCAGCGTCGAGGCCACCCGGTGGGCCGCGGCGACGGCCCGCAGTTCGGCGGGGACCACCAGCAGGCCCAGGTCGAGCTGTTCCAGGGCTTCGACGGCCGGCTCGTCCAGCCTGCGCGGCAGGTCCACGACCACGACTCCGCCGCGCCGCCGGGCGGCGGCCAGGACGGCGCGCATCGCCTCGGGCGGGACGGCCGGGCAGTCGCCCCGGTCCCAGCTCAGGACGCGCAGGGAGTGGAGTTCGGGCAGGGCCTCCTCCAGGGCCTGTCCGGCCACCCGCCCCCGCGAGCCGGCGAAGGCGGGCCAGCGCAGCCCCTCGGTCCTCTCCCCGCCCAGCAGTACGTCGAGCCCGCCGCCCAGAGGATCGCCGTCGATCAGCATGGTGCGCCGCCCGGCGCGGGCCGCGCCCACGGCCAGGGCGCAGGCCAGGGTGCTGGCCCCCGCGCCGCCGCGGCCGCCGACGACGCCCACCGTGAGCGCCGGGCGGCCCACCCCCTCGACGGCGTCGGCGATCCGGTCGACGAGCCAGCCCTCCCCGTCGGGCAGCAGCGCCACATGGCGGGCGCCGATTCCGACGGCCCTGCGCCAGACGCCGGGGTCGCCGGGATCCCTGCCGACGAGCACCACGCCCTCGCCGCGGGCGGCGGCCCCCAGTCCGGTGGCGCTGTCGTCACCCACCAGGACCAAGGGCGCGCCGTCCCAGCCGGCTCCCCGGGTGAACGGGCCGTGGACGACCTCGGGCACGGCGCCCGCCGCGGCGCACAGCCTCAGCAGATCGTCGAGCAGCGCCTCGTCCTCCGTGACGATCAGCGGGCCCCGCTGCTTGCCGTCGCCGGAAGCGGGCCGATCGGACGTACTGGATCCGGTCACGGTCTCTCCCCTCTCACTCCACGCTCTCGTCTCCGCGGGCATCGCGGAACTCGCGGGGAATCACCGTGCAGCGAACCGGGAAATCGTGTGGATCTTGGTCAAAAACTGTGGACAACTCAACGGTTGTGAATATCCCGCTCACCTATACCGGTGACTTCCGGAGAGCAGCATGGCGATTACGCTGCGTAACGGGTATGAAGGGGGGGAGGCCAAGCGCCCGACGGGGCGATCAAGGACGAGGGAGGCCCGATGGCGAAGACCAAAACGCATCCGGACATGCGACGACCCCCGCCGGGGGGGAGAGCGGGGGTCGTCCCCACGGCCGACTCGGGGGGGGAGGAGTCGGGCCGGGTTAGACACGGTCGCGAACGATCCGTGACTTCCATGGTGTACCCGAGAGCCTTCTCAGGCAAACCCACACGCCTCAGCTTACGCCGAATGGAGGGCCCCTATGCTCGGCGGCGTGGAAAACCACTCCTTGCCTCGGACAGCCGCGTTCTTTGATCTGGACAAGACGGTCATTGCGAAGTCGAGCACGCTCACCTTCGGCAAGTCCTTCTACCAAGGCGGCTTGATCAACAGGCGCGCCGTGTTGCGTACCGCCTATGCGCAGTTCGTCTTCCTGGCCGGCGGAGCCGACCACGACCAGATGGAGCGGATGCGTCAGTATCTCTCCGCCCTCTGCAGGGGCTGGAATGTCCAGCAGGTCCGCGAGATCGTGGCCGAGACCCTCCACGAGCTCATCGACCCGATCATTTACGACGAGGCCGCCTCGCTCATCGAGGAACACCACGCCGCGGGACGGGATGTGGTGATCGTGAGCACCTCGGGCGCCGAGGTCGTCGAGCCGATCGGGGCGTTGCTGGGCGCCGACCGGGTCGTGGCCACCCGGATGGTCGTCGAGGACGGCGCCTTCACGGGGGAAATCGAGTACTACGCCTATGGCCCCACCAAAGCCGAGGCCGTGCGCGAGCTGGCCGCCTCGGAGGGATACGACCTCAGCCGCTGCTACGCATACAGCGATTCGATCACCGACATTCCGATGCTGGAGGCGGTCGGCCACCCTCATGCCGTCAATCCCGACCGGGCGTTGCGCCGGGAAGCGGTGTCGCGCGACTGGCCGATCCTCTCCTTCAACCGGCCGGTGCGCCTGAAGCAGCGTATTTCCGCGCTGCCCATGCCCTCCCGTCCGGCGTTGCTCATGGTCGCCGCGATCGGCGCGGCGGCAGCCACGGCGGGGCTGATGTGGTTCGCCAATCGCCGCCGCGCGACCACGCCCGTCTTGCCCTCTTTTGATGCTAAAAGCAAAAGAACTGTGGCTTAGGCTTCCGCTTCCACGGCGACAGGAGTAGAAAGGACTTAACGGCCCGCGAGACCAGGGACATCCGGGAGGACGCCCCTCACGCACCAAGGCCCCACGGACCGCGCATGAAAGCCGGGCACCCACGCGACGCCGACCCGTCGATTACGGGCCAGCCGCACCAGGTGACGGGCGAAGTCCCCGGCCTGATGGGCGAATTTCGTGCACGCATGGTAACCCGGCGGACGTGCCAGCGGCGGTACCGGAGCAGTACGGGTACCGCCGCAACCCATGTCCGCCACAAGGGTGATGAGGCGGACCGAGGACCGGCGACGGCCGGCCCGGTCGCAGCCCAGCGGGCCCCGGCGGCCGCCGGTCAGGCGGCGCCGCGCTGAAGCGCCTCGCACACGGCCGTACTCTCCCGCACCCCCAGCTCGACGGCACGTCCGCAGTGCGCGATCCAGGCCGCCAAACCCTCCGGGGTCCCCGAGACATAGCCCTCGAGCGCCGCCGCGTAAGCCTCCTGGCCCTGCTCCGCGTGTCCCACCTCGGCCGGGCAGATGGCCTTGGGATCCAGGCCGCTGCCCACCAGCACGATGCGCTCGGCCGCCCGCGCGACCAGGCCGTTGTGCGAGCCGAACGGCCGCAGGGCGAGCAGTTCGCCATGGACCACGGCCGCCGTCACCAGCGCCGGGGCCGCGCTGCCCGCGATCAGCAGCCCCGCCAGCCCCTCCAGTCGCCCCGCGACCTCGTCCGCGGCCGGCAGCGGCAGCTCGACCAGCGGCTCCGCCACCGGCTCGCCGGCCAGCCGCGGCCGTCCGACCGAGGCGTCGGGCCGGTCGCCACCCGCGGCCACCAGATGCAGCCGGGCCAGGACCCGCAGCGGGGACTGGCGCCACACGCTCAGCAGTTGACCCGCCTCGGCGGTCAGCCGCAGCGCCGCGCCCACCGTGCGCGACTCCCCCTCACCGCTGAAGTCGGAGCGGCGGCGCACCTCTTCGAGGGCCCAGTCCGCACCGGACAGCGCGGCCGAGCCCCGCGCGGCGCGCAGCGCCGCCTCGGAGGTGACCTCATTGCTCCGGCGGCGCATCACCCGGTGCCCGTACACCCGGTCCACCGCCTTGCGTACGGAGTCCACGGAGTCGGCGACGCCCGGGAGCGATCCCAGGGCGGCAAGCGGATCGGCTGTCGTACTCATGGGTAAGACACTACGCACTTCGGGTCTACACCCCCCGAAAGAGTGGTCCTCTTCACTCACGGCTCTCACTCAGCGCACCCCTGCACCTACTCTTGGTGAATATGAAGATCGCTTTCGTGGGGAAGGGCGGCAGCGGCAAGACCACGCTGTCCTCCCTGTTCATCCGCCACCTCGCCGCCGGCCGCGCCCCCGTCATCGCCGTGGACGCGGACATCAACCAGCACCTCGGCGCGGCGCTCGGGCTCGACGAGCTGGACACCGCCACGCTGCCCGCGATGGGCGCACGGCTCCCCTTGATCAAGGACTATCTGCGCGGCGACAACCCGCGCATCCCCTCGGCGGAGACCATGATCAAGACGACCCCGCCGGGCAACGGCTCGCGGCTGCTGCGCGTCACCGAGGACAATCCGGTCTACGAGGCGTGCGCCCGTACGGTGGCGCTGGACGACGACACGTCCGTCCGGCTGATGGTCACCGGCCCCTTCACCGATTCCGATCTCGGCGTCGCCTGCTACCACTCGAAGGTCGGCGCGGTCGAGCTGTGCCTGAACCACCTCGTGGACGGGCCGGGCGAGTACGTGGTCGTCGACATGACAGCGGGCAGCGACTCCTTCGCCTCCGGGATGTTCACCCGTTTCGACATGACCTTCCTCGTCGCCGAGCCCACCCGCAAGGGTGTGTCCGTCTACCGCCAGTACAAGGAGTACGCGCGGGACTTCGGCGTCGCGCTGAAGGTCGTGGGCAACAAGGTGCAGGGGCAGGACGACCTCGACTTCCTGCGTGCCGAGGTGGGCGACGATCTGCTCACGACGGTCGGCCACTCCGACTGGGTGCGGGCCATGGAGAAGGGCCGCCCGCCCCGTTTCGAGCTGCTGGAGGAGGCCAACCGGCAGGCCCTGCGCGTCCTGGGCGAGACCGCGGACGCCTCCTACGAGCGGCGCGACTGGCGGCGCTACACCCGCCAGATGGTCCACTTCCACCTCAAGAACGCGGAGAGCTGGGGGAACGCCAAGACGGGTGCCGATCTGGCGGCACAGGTCGACCCCGCGTTCGTGCTGGACGAAGGGCTGCTGGCTACCGCGCAGCCTGCCTGACGGCAGCGCCGGAGAACCGCGACCAGCCGTTCTTCGGCGCCTTGCCGATCTCCAGCTCGCGCAGGTCCGCGAGCAGCCGGGGGTCCTGGGCGTCCAGCCAGTCCGCCAGCTGTTTGAAGGAGACGCAGCGCACGCCGTCCTTCACACAGACCTTCTTGATGACGCTCTCGACGGCGCGCATGTACGTTCCGCCGTTCCAGGACTCGAAGTGGTCGCCGACGAAGAACGGGGCGCGGTTTCCCCGGTACGCCCGCTGGAAGCCCGCCATCAGGCCGTCGCGCATCTGTCGGCCCCATGCCTCCCGCCGGGCGGGTTCGCCCTCGGTGGTGCCTGACTGGTTGGCGAGGAAGTTGTAGTCCATCGACAGCGTCTCGAAGTCACGTCCCGGGACGGGGATGTCCTGCAAGGGGAAGTCCCAGATGCCGCGGATCTTCCGGGGCCAGACCTGCCGACCGCCGATGGAACTCGCGTCGTAGCGGAAACCCATGGCCTTGGCCGCCGCGATGAGGTTGCGCTGGCCCTCCAGGCAGGGCGCCCGCCCGCCGACCAACTCCTTGCCGTAGTCGAACGGAAGGGGTGGCTCCGACCTGAGCCCGGCGTTGGTCCGCCAGTGCCTGACGAACGACTCCGCCTGCCGGATCTCACTCACCCATTCCTTGCTGGTCCAGGTGCCGACGCCACCGTGGGCGCCGCAGAAGTGGCCGTTGAAGTGGGTGCCGATCTCATTGCCCTCGAACCAGGCGGCGCGCATCTGCGCCACGGTGTCCCGCACGCCCTCGACGTCGTTGAAGCCGATGTCGGAGGCGCCGGAGGGGTGCCGGGGCGGGGCGTAGAGCTTCCGCTTGGCGGCGGGGAGCATATAGACGCCGCTGAGGAAGTAGGTCATGGTCGCGTGGTACTTCCTGCCGACGGCCCGGAAGTGGGAGAACAGTTTCTGCTCGTCCTCGCCCGCGCCGTCCCACGAGAAGACGACGAACTGTGGTGGCCGCTCGCCGGGTTCGAGGCGGTGCGGGACGGGCTGCCCGGGCTGAGGGCCGGTCTCGGCGGTGGAGCCGTCGCCGATCAGCCGGGCCGGCCGCCCGGCCGGGTACGGGCGGGCCGGCGCCCGACGGCCGCCGGCGGGGGCGGAGGCGTCGGGCGTCGCGGCCCCCGAGGCCAGCGCCAGGGCCGTCAGGCCGCCGAGCGCGATTCTCCATGCAGCAGCCATGAGCCACCTCGCCGTTCGATTCGCCTGTCCGGCGGGGCGGGCAGACGTTCAAGCGACGCCACCATCGCATGGGGTCAAAACTGAACAAAGGAGGCAGGCATTTAAAAATACTTATTCGCTCGATCAGGGGAAGGGGCAGGGCATTCCCTCGCCAGCCCTTTACTCTGCATTACGATCCGTTTACCGAGAGTTGATGGACGCCTGTCCGTCGCAGCCGCTCCCGCCGCTGCCCGCCGTGACCACGGCCGCGCATCCAGCGCGACCGCGCCGCCCCGACGAAGAAGACGGGACCGACGATGCCCACTCAGCAGACCCACACACCCCCTTCCTCCCCGGCACTCCGCCGGAACGGCCCCCCTGAGCCCAGTGGGCGGGCCCGGTCCGCCTGGTCCCGGGATCTCCACGCCTCCGCCGCCGTCACCTTGGCCGCCGTTCCCCTCTCCCTGGGGATCGCCCTGGCGGCGAGCGTCCCCCTCCAGGCCTGTCTGATCGCGGCGGCCGTCGCCGGGATCGCCGGAGCGGTGTTCGGCGCCGCCCCGGCCCGGGCCGGGGGCACGGCCGCCTGTCTGGTACTGGTGACCGCGGAGCTGGTCCAGCGCCAGGGCTGGCAGGTCACCTGCGGGGTCATCGCCCTCGTCGGGCTGACGCAACTCGCTCTCGGTGCCTCACGGGTGGCCCGTTTGGCGTCGGCGTTCAGTCCCGCCGTCGCGCGCGGGATGCTCGCCGGTGTGGGGGCGACGATCGTCCTCGGCCAGGCGCCCGTCGTGCTGGGCGGCGGTCCTCAGCCGTCCGCCACGGCAGGCGTCCGGGTCCTGCTCTCGGAATTGACGCGTCCGAGGCCCGCCGCGCTCCTGGCCGCCGCCGTCACGGCGGTGGTGCTGACGGTCTGGCCCCGGCTGCCCGGCAGGGCGGGGCGGCTGCTGCGGCTCGTCCCCGCCCCGTTCGCCGCGCTCGCCCTGGCCATGGGCGCGAGTCTCTCCCTGGACACACCCCGGATCTCCTTCGCCCCTTGGGAGTCGCGGGTGCTGCCCGGCCTGCCGGACGGTCCGGTGCTCGGGATCTTCGCGGCGGTGCTGACGCTCACGCTCGCCGCGAGCGCACAGTCGCTGCGGTCCCTGCTGCCGGCCCCCGTCCAGGAGTGGCTGCGCCCCCGGGGCGCGGTATCCCCCGGCGCCGGACGACCCGGGTCCCACGCGGGCGCGGCGGTGTGCGCCGTCTGCGTCCTGCTGTGCGCGGGGCTGCCGGCCGCGGTGCCGGAGCTGGTCCCGCTGTCCGCCGTGGCCGCTCTCGCCATCGCGGCAGGGCTGAGGGCGGCGGATCTGACACAGGTCAAGCAGCTGTCGCGACACAGGGAGTTCCCCATGTACGTGGCCACGCTCGGATCGGTGCTGCTGCTGGGAGTGCTTCAGGGCGTCGTGGTGGGAATGGTGATCGCCGCACTGCTCCCGCTGCCCGGGATCGCCAGCTCCTTCCGGGGCCGCGGTAAGCCCGCCACGGACGCCGGTTCGTCTGCCCACCGCCCCTGGACCCCTTGGCGCCATCACGACCGCGCCCACCGCGCGGAAGAGGAGACCGGGCCCGGCGAGATCGGGCAGCTCCTCGGCGGCGTCAGCGCCTTCCAGCGCGACACCGCCCCACTGGTCCGCGACGAGCTGGCCAGGCTCGCCCGGGAAGGACAGCGCCCCAGCCAGCTCTTCCTCACCTGCGCCGACTCCCGGCTGGTGACCAGCATGATCACCTCAAGCGGCCCCGGCGATCTGTTCACCGTGCGCAATGTCGGCAATCTGCTGCCCCCGCCCGGCGACGACGGAAGCTGTGACTCGGTCGGCGCCGCCGTGGAGTACGCCGTGGAGGTGCTCAAGGTCGGCAACATCACCGTCTGCGGGCACTCGGGATGCGGCGCGATGCAGGCCCTGCTGGATCTGTCCGCCTCCCCCGCCGGCCACGGCCTCGTCCCCACCCAGACCCCACTCACCCGCTGGCTGCGGCACGGCCGGCCCAGCCTCGCCCGAATGCAGCGGATCGGCCGGCTGGGGCGTGGCGAGGTGGCGCTGGCCGACCGTCCCGTCGCGGACGACGTCGAGCGGCTGGCCCTCGTCAACGTCCTGCAGCAGCTCGACCATCTGATGGCCCACGCCTGTGTCGCCCGTCGGGTGGCCGAAGGATCACTGCGGCTCCAGGGGATGTACTTCCATGTGGGCGAGGCCCAGGCCTATGTCCTGGACCGGCGTTCGCGCACCTTCACCGCCGTACGGCCGGCCGTCCTGGACGCCGTATGACCCACCCCGGCCCGGCACTCCGCTCCGCCCGCCGCGGCATCCGCGCCCGCCCGGCCCGACGCCTCCGCCCGGCGCCCCGGAGCGATGCCCCCGGCGCGTCCCATCGGCCGCACCACCCCCTCTGACCTCGGCACATCAGCTTTCCATAAGGTCTAAACCACTTTTTGTCCACACCCCTTGTCAGGGTGCGTCCCGGCCTGATGAGCTATGGCCGGGACGCAACGAGCCCCCTGGGAAAGGGAGATGTCGTGAGTAACGAAAGCCTGGCCAACCTTCTGAAGGAGGAGCGCCGTTTCGCACCGCCCGCCGGTCTGGCCGCCGAGGCCAATGTGACCGCCGAGGCGTACGAGCGGGCGGAGGCTGACCGGCTGGGCTTCTGGGCCGAGCAGGCCCGCCGCCTGAGCTGGGCGACCGAGCCGACCGAGACCCTCGACTGGTCGAACGCACCGTTCGCCAAGTGGTTCGCCGACGGCAAGCTCAATGTGGCGTACAACTGCGTCGACCGCCATGTGGAGAACGGGCTGGGCGACCGTGTCGCGCTGCACTTCGAGGGGGAGCCCGGCGACAGCCGTTCGATCACCTACGCCGAGCTGCAGCGCGAGGTCTCCCGCGCCGCCAACGCCCTGCTGGAGCTGGGCGTGAAGGCCGGTGACCGCGTCGCCATCTATCTGCCGATGATCCCCGAAGCGGTCGTCTCGATGCTGGCGTGCGCCCGTATCGGCGCCCCGCACTCGCTGGTCTTCGGCGGCTTCTCAGCGGACGCCCTCGCCACCCGGATCAACGACGCCGACGCCCGTGTCATCATCACCGCCGACGGCGGCTACCGGCGCGGCAAGCCCTCCGCGCTCAAGCCCGCGGTGGACGAGGCCCTCACCCGTCCCGGCACCGAGAACGTCCGCAGCGTGCTCGTGGTCCGCCGCACCGGCCAGGACACCGCCTTCACCGAGGGCCGTGACGTGTGGTGGCACGACCTGGTCGAGCGTCAGTCCGACCAGCACACCCCCGAGGCCTTCGACGCGGAGCACCCGCTCTTCATCCTCTACACCTCGGGCACCACGGGTAAGCCCAAGGGCATCCTCCACACCACCGGTGGCTATCTCACCCAGGCCTCGTACACCCACCACGCCGTCTTCGACCTCAAGCCGGAGACCGATGTCTTCTGGTGCACCGCCGACGTCGGCTGGGTCACCGGCCACTCGTACATCGTCTACGGCCCGCTGAGCAACGGCGCGACGGAGGTGCTCTACGAGGGCACTCCCGACAGCCCCCACCAGGGCCGCTGGTGGGAGATCGTCCAGAAGTACGGCGTCACGATCCTCTACACCGCCCCCACCGCGATCCGCGCCGCCATGAAGTGGGGCGACGACATCCCCGCCAAGTTCGACCTCTCCAGCCTGCGGATCCTGGGCTCGGTCGGCGAGCCCATCAACCCCGAGGCCTGGGTCTGGTACCGCAAGCACATCGGCGCCGACACCACCCCGGTCGTCGACACCTGGTGGCAGACCGAGACCGGCACCATGATGATCAGCCCGCTGCCGGGCGTGACCGAGACCAAGCCGGGCTCGGCCCAGGTCCCGCTCCCCGGCATCGGAGCCACCGTCGTCGACGACGACGGCCACGAGGTGCCCAACGGCTCCGGCGGCTATCTCGTCCTCACCGAGCCGTGGCCGTCCATGCTCCGCACCATCTGGGGCGACGACCAGCGCTACCTCGACACCTACTGGTCCCGCTTCGAGGGCCGCTACTTCGCGGGCGACGGCGCCAAGAAGGACGAGGACGGCGACATCTGGCTGCTCGGCCGGGTCGACGACGTCATGCTCGTCTCCGGCCACAACATCTCCACCACCGAGGTGGAGTCCGCCCTCGTCTCCCACCCGAAGGTCGCCGAGGCCGCCGTCGTCGGCGCCGCCGACCCGCAGACCACCCAGTCGATCTGCGCCTTCGTCATCCTGCGCAGCGGTGTGGACGCCGAGGCCGAGGGCCTCACCGAGGAGCTGCGCGCCCATGTGGCCAAGCAGCTCGGCCCGATCGCCAAGCCCAAGCGGGTCCTGCCGGTGGCCGAGCTGCCCAAGACCCGCTCCGGCAAGATCATGCGCCGTCTGCTGCGCGATGTGGCCGAAAACCGGACTCTCGGCGATGTGACCACCCTGACCGACTCCTCGGTCATGGACCTCATCCAGGCCAAGCTCCCCGCCGCCCCCAGCGAGGACTGAGCCCAAAAAGCACCTGCATAACCGCAGGTCAAAGCGCCTATGCGTTAAGGGCGCCCGACAACACGTCGGGCGCCCTTCACGCTTTCGGGCTAAGGTAAGTACTTGTCGCGTAAATATTGCGACAAGAATCTAGGGCGCGCCGGGAAGTCTGGTCGGCAAAACAGCACACGTGTATCCGTGTGTTTTCAGACCGTCAGACCGACCCCAGGAGGTCCACCACCGTGGCCGCGTCCAAGAACCAGCGTTCCGTCTTCCTCGGCAGGCTCTCCCTGCCCGAACGGAACTATCTCGCGGACGCGCTGCGCACCGAGACCGTGGGCGGCGTCCTGCTGCTCGTCGCCGCCGTCGCCGCCCTGATCTGGGCGAACACCCCGCTGCGCGAGAGCTATGAGACCGTCAGCTCCTTCCACTTCGGTCCCGGGAGCCTCGGGCTGAACCTGTCCGTCCAGCACTGGGCGGCCGACGGACTGCTCGCGATCTTCTTCTTCGTCGCCGGTATCGAGCTCAAGCGCGAGCTCGTCGCCGGTGAGCTGCGCGACCCCAAGGCGGCGGTCCTGCCCGTCGTCGCCGCGCTCTGCGGCATGGCCATGCCCGCGATCGTCTACGCCCTGACCGCCTCGGCCGGCGGCGGCTCCCTGGGCGGCTGGGCCGTGCCCACCGCCACCGACATCGCCTTCGCCCTGGCCGTGCTCGCCGTCATCGGCACCGCCCTGCCGTCCGCCCTGCGCGCCTTCCTGCTGACCCTGGCCGTCGTCGACGACCTCTTCGCGATCCTCATCATCGCGGTCTTCTTCACGTCGAAGCTGAACTTCGCCGCCCTGGGCTTCGCCGTGGTGGGCCTGGTCGTCTTCTGGCTGCTGCTGCGCAAGGGCGTACGCGGCTGGTACGTCTACGTACCGCTGGCGGTCGTGAACTGGGCGCTGATGTACAACAGCGGCGTCCACGCGACCATCGCGGGCGTCGCCATGGGCCTGATGCTGCGCTGCACCCGCCGCGACGGCGAGGAGCACTCCCCCGGCGAGCACATCGAGCACCTGGTGCGCCCGCTGTCGGCGGGGCTGGCCGTGCCGCTGTTCGCGCTGTTCTCGGCGGGCGTAGCGATATCCGGCGGGGCGCTGTCCGACGTCTTCTCCCGGCCCGAGACGCTGGGCGTGGTCCTCGGCCTGGTCGTCGGCAAGGCCGTCGGCGTCTTCGGCGGCACCTGGGCGGCGGCACGTTTCACCAGGGCGGAGCTCAATCCGGACCTCAAGTGGCCCGATGTAATGGCCGTGGCCTCGCTGGCCGGGATCGGCTTCACGGTGTCCCTGCTGATCGGCGAGCTCGCCTTCAGCGGCGACGCCGTCCTCACCGGCGAGGTCAAGGCGGCCGTGCTCGTCGGTTCGCTGATGGCCGCCGTCATCTCCGGCACTCTCCTCAAACTGCGCGACAACAAGTACAAGAAGCTCTGCGAGGAAGAGGACCGTGACGAGGACGAGGACGGCATCCCGGACATCTACGAGCAGGACAACCCCGACTACCACCTGCGCATGGCCGCGAAGTACGAGGCCAAGGCGGCCGCGCACCGCAAGCTGGCGGAAGTCGCGGCAGGGCGCACCACCAGCGACGACGGTCCGGCATGATCTGAGAGTCTTTACATCCGCGGTGCGCTCCCTGTAACGCCCGGACCAGCCGGACCGGAGCCCCGCGGAGGACGAAGCCGACGACGATGAGGGAGCAGGCGATGAGCGCAGCCGACGACGGCGCGAACCGCAGCCTCGGCCAGCTGGTGGCACAGGCCACCACCGAGCTGTCCGCGCTGGTGCACGACGAGATCGCACTGGCCAAGGCCGAGCTGCGGCAGGACGCCCGGCGGCTCGGCATCGGTGGCGGCGCCATCGCCGCGGCGGGTGTCCTGGCGCTCTTCTCGCTGCCGGTCCTCAGCTTCGCGGCGGCCTACGGCATCCACAACCTCGGGCTCGGGCTCGCCTGGTCGTTCCTGATCACCGGTAGCGCGTATCTGCTGCTCGCGGCGGTGCTCGGGCTGCTGGCAGTCGCCAAGTTCAAGAAGATCAAGAAGCCGGAGAAGAGCATCGCCTCGGCGAAGGAGACCGCGGCCGTGCTGGGCACCGTCAAGCCGCACCCGCGTCCTGTGGCCGACACGAGCCAGGCGGACGCATCTGTGACACGCTCGACCGTATGACGGTGCCCGATACCTCCGCAGCGCCCGCGTCCCCCGAACCCGGCCGGCCCGTGCCACCCGCGGCCCCGGCCGGGGCGTCCTCGCCCGCCGCGGTCGTCCGGGCGGAGGGTCCGTGGACCCACCGGGACGTGGCGGCGAACGGGGCGCGGTTCCATATCGCCGAGATGGGCGAGGGGCCACTGGTGCTGCTGTTGCACGGCTTTCCGCAGTTCTGGTGGACGTGGCGGCATCAGCTGCCGGCCCTGGCGGAGGCCGGGTTCCGTGCGGTGGCGATGGACCTGCGCGGTGTCGGCGGCAGCGACCGTACGCCCCGGGGCTACGACCCGGCGAACCTCGCCCTCGACATCACGGGGGTGGTCCGCTCCCTCGGCGAGCCGGACGCCGCTCTCGTCGGCCATGACCTGGGCGGATATCTGGCCTGGACCGCGGCCGTGATGCGGCCCAAGCTGGTGCGCCGGCTCGTGGTGTCCTCGATGCCGCACCCGCGCCGCTGGCGGTCGGCGATGCTCGCCGACCCCCGGCAGAGCGCCGCGAGCTCCCACATCTGGGGTTTCCAGCGGCCCTGGCTGCCCGAGCGGCGGCTGCTCGCGGATGACGCGGCGCTGGTGGGACGGCTGATCCGGGAGTGGTCGGGGCCCCGACTGCCGGACGACGAGGCCGTCGAGACCTACCGCCGGGCGATGTCGATCCCCTCCACGGCGCACTGCTCGATCGAGCCGTACCGCTGGATGGTGCGGTCCATGGCCCGCCCCGACGGCATGCAGTTCAACCGCCGGATGAAGCGGCCCGTCCGGGTGCCGACGCTGCATCTCCACGGGTCCCTCGATCCGGTGATGCGGACGCGCAGCGCGGCGGGCTCCGGCGAGTACGTGGAGGCCCCCTACCGCTGGCGGCTCTTCGACGGGCTCGGCCATTTCCCGCACGAGGAGGACCCGGCGGCGTTCTCGGCGGAGCTCATCGGCTGGCTGAAGGACCCCGAGCCGGATCGCTAGAGCTGCGGGCGGAACACCCGTCCGCCGAACGGCCAATTGCCTCGCGCATAGGCCAATTGCCGGACCCATGGGCGATTACCGACCTTTGGGCCCGGGCAGAGCTCTCGGTATGGGCTGGACGCACGACTACCGTGACGTGACGGACGTGACCGATGTGACGCAGGGGCGCGGCGCCGACGGCGATGCCGCGCTCGTGGTCACGGAGGCACCCGAGCTGGGCAGGCGCGGGCCACAGGCCGGGCCCGACGGCCGGATGGGCATTCCCCGCATCATCCGCCGACGCGCCCGCTGGATGTCGGCGAGGCTGCGGCACCCCCGCGGCCGCTGACCACCGGCCGCTCCGCCCGCTCTCCGTCGCCGGGCGCCTCCCGCTCGCGGACGCGTTACACGCTCGTACCCGGGCTACGTGCCCGCACACGCGTTACGTGCCCGCACACGCGCTACGTGTACGGCACACCGGACGCCCCGGACGCCCGAGAAGCTCCTGGAACACCCCTGTGAGGCGCTGTGGCGGCCCGGACGGGTCAGAGGGCGCACCCCTGGGTGTTGACCCTGCCTGTCGCCGTACGGCCGGACACGACGTCCTGGTGGACCTCGTCCGCGGTCAGCGCGTAGCCGGTGTCGGCGTCGTCGAGGGACTTGGCGAAGACCACGCCGTAGACCTCGCCGTCCGGGGTGAGCAGCGGGCCGCCGGAGTTGCCCTGCCGGACGGTGGCGTAGAGGGAGTAGACATCGCGGCGGACGCTGCCGCGGTGGTAGATGTCGGGACCGTTGGCCTGGACCCGGCTGCGGACGCGAGCGGCGCGCACGTCGTACGCGCCGTTCTCCGGGAAGCCCGCGACGATGGCGCTCTTGCCCGTCTCCGCGTCGCCCTGGGCGAAGGGCAGCTCGGGGGCCTCCAGCGAGGGCACGTCGAGGACGGCGATGTCGCGCTTCCAGTCGTAGAGGACCACGCGCGCGTCGTGGAGGCGGCCCTTGCCGCCGACCTGCACTGTGGGCTCGTCGACCCCGCCCACCACGTGGGCGTTGGTCATGACCCGGTGCGGTGCGAAGACGAAGCCGGTGCCCTCCAGGACCTTGCCGCAGCTGGGCGCGTTGCCCACGACCTTGACGATGCTGCGCTGGGCCTCGGTGGCGACGGGGCCGCCCGCGAGCCTGGGGTCGGGGGCGGGCACGGAGGTGATGGGCTCGGCGGAGAACGGCGCGAAGACCTGCGGAAAGCCGTTCTGCGCGAGGACCGTGCTGAAGTCCGCGAACCAGGTGTTGGTCTGCGGGGGCACCACCCGGGCGACGCCGAGCAGCACCTTGGAGCCGCGGACCTCCCGGCCCAGCGTGGGCAGGGTCGTGCCGGCGAGGGCGGAGCCGATCAGCCAGGCGACCAGCAGCATGGCGGCGACGTTGACGACGGCGCCGCCGGTGGCGTCCAGCGCGCGGGCCGGGGACCAGGTGATGTGGCGGCGCAGCTTGTTGCCGAGGTGGGTGGTGGCGGCCTGGCCCACGGAGGCGCAGAGGATGACGAGGGCGACGGCCGCGACGGCCGCGATCGTGCCCGGCTCGGCGTCGTCGGTGGCGCTGTCCCAGATCACGGGCAGCGCGTAGACGGCGGCCAGACCCCCGCCGAGGAAACCGATCACCGAGAGCACGCCGACGACGAACCCCTGGCGGTAGCCGATGACCGCGAACCACACGGCGGCCACCAGCAGCACGATGTCCAGCACGTTCACCGAAGGATGCCTCGCATTGATGTGTCGTCGTGGCCGGCGGAGGGCCACCGTCTCATGCCCGTCAGGAGTGGCGGTCCAGCGGGACCTCCCGATCGCGGTCCCAGGGCCGCTCCCATCCGGCGTAGTGAAGGATCCGGTCGATCACTCCGGCCGTGAAGCCCCACACCAGGGCGGGGCCCACCCGGAAGGCGGGGCCGCGGTGGCCGCTGGGGTGGACGGCCATGGCACGGTGCGCGGGGTCGGTGAGGTGGGACACCGGGACGGTGAAGACGCGGGCGGTCTCCAGCGGTGAGACCGGCGCGACGGGGCTGGGCTCGCGCCACCAGCCCAGGACGGGCGTGACGACGAAGCCGCTCACCGGGATGTAGAGCCGGGGCAGCACGCCGAAGACCTGCACCCCGGACGGGTCGAGCCCGGTCTCCTCCTCGGCCTCGCGCAGCGCGGCCCGCACCGGACCGTCGCCGTCCGGATCGCCGTCCTCGGGGTCGAGGGCGCCACCGGGGAACGACGGCTGCCCGGCGTGCGAGCGCAGCCCGCCGGCCCGCTCCAGGAGCAGCAGCTCGGGGCCCTGCGCGCCCTCGCCGAAGAGGATGAGCACGGCGGACTGCCGCCCGCCCTTCTCCGGCGGGAGGAACCGGCTGAGCTGCCGCGGCTCCACCGTGCGCGCGGCGCGCTCCACCGGCTCCAGCCACTCGGGCAGCCCCCGCGCGGTGACGGTGACCGCTCCGGTCCCCGCGATCCCGGTCTCGCCGGTCCCCGCGCCGTACGTGCTCGTCATCCGTCTCCCCCGGTCGTCCTCGGCCGGGCCCCGGTCGTGCGGGGCGCGGTCCCGTGCCATGCGGTTCTGCGGCGTGCGGTTGTGCGGCGTGCGCTCGATCACTCGGCTCCCAGGGGGCTCGCGGGCAGGCCCGGATAGTCCGCCGGGGGCTTGAGGCGCTGGCCCGGCCGCCCGCCCATCTCGTACTTGAGCAGCTTCTTCGCCTTCTCCGGATCCGTCTCGCCCTCCCCGTACGACGGGCAGAGCGGGGCGATCGGGCAGGCCCCGCAGGCGGGCTTGCGGGAGTGGCAGACGCGACGGCCGTGGAAGATCACGCGATGCGACAGCATCGTCCACTCGCTCTTGGGGAAGAGGGCGCAGACGTCCGCCTCGACCTTCTCGGGCTCCTCCGCGTCGGTCCACTTCCAGCGGCGGACGAGCCGGCCGAAGTGGGTGTCGACGGTGACGCCGGGCACTCCGAACGCGTTGCCCAGGACGACGTTGGCGGTCTTGCGGCCGACGCCGGGCAGCGTGACCAGATCCTCCAGCCGGCCGGGCACCTCGCCGCCGAAGCGGTCGCGGAGGCCGGCGGAGAGGCCTATCAGGGACTTGGCCTTGGCCCGGAAGAAGCCGGTGGGCCGGATCAGCTGCTCCAGCGTCTCGGGGTCGGCGGCCGCCATGTCCTCGGCCGTGGGGTAGGCGGCGAAGAGCGCGGGAGTGGTCTGGTTGACCCTCAGGTCGGTGGTCTGGGCGGAGAGGACCGTGGCGACCAGGAGCTGGAACGGATTCTCGAAGTCCAGCTCGGGATGGGCGTACGGATAGACCTCGGCGAGCTCACGGTTGATCCGGCGGGCACGGCGCACCAGCGCGGTCCGCGACTCGGCCTTCGCCCCGGCCTTCGATCCGGTCTTCGATCCGGTCTTCGCGACCGCCGGGGATTTGTTCGTTTTTGCGGATTTCGTCTTCTTCGCGGCGGGGCGTTCGCCCACAGCGGAATCACGGGCCGCGCTCACCCTTCCGGCCCCCTTGCCCTGTGCTCTCACCGGCGTATTGGACACCCGGCCAGACTAAAGCCCAGCACTGACATCCGCCCCGACCGCAGGAAAACCACAGCCCAATCGGACCCCTGCCGTAGGGCTCCGGGCGACGATGCGCCACACTTGTGTTTGATCACACAGTTTTACCGACGGGCATCATGGGGACCACGGTCCTCTGTGCATGTCGACAAGGAGAGAACTCGTGGACGACGTTCTGCGGCGCGCCCCGCTCTTCGCGGCGCTCGATGACGAGCAGGCCGCTGAGCTGCGCGCCTCCATGGGCGAGGTCACCCTCGCGAGGGGCGACGCCCTGTTCCACGAAGGGGACCCCGGCGACCGCCTCTACGTGGTGACCGAGGGCAAGGTGAAGCTCCACCGCACCTCGCCCGACGGCCGCGAGAACATGCTGGCGGTCCTCGGCCCCGGCGAGCTGATCGGTGAGCTGTCCCTCTTCGACCCGGGCCCGCGCACCGCCACCGCGACCGCGCTCACCGAGGTCAAGCTGCTCGGCCTCGGCCACGGCGACCTCCAGCCCTGGCTCAACGCCCGGCCCGAGGTGGCCACCGCCCTGCTGCGCGCCGTCGCCCGCCGACTGCGCCGCACCAACGACTCGATGTCGGACCTCGTCTTCTCCGACGTCCCCGGCCGTGTCGCCAAGGCCCTGCTCGACCTGTCGCGCCGCTTCGGCGTCCAGTCCGAAGAGGGCATCCACGTCGTGCACGACCTCACCCAGGAGGAGCTCGCCCAGCTGGTCGGCGCCTCCCGTGAGACCGTCAACAAGGCCCTCGCGGACTTCGCCGGCCGCGGCTGGCTCCGCCTGGAGGCCCGCGCCGTGATCCTGCTGGACGTGGAGCGCCTCGCCAAGCGCTCGCGCTGACGCGGAGCGAGGCGGGGGGGGCGCGGGGGGGGGGGGGCGCGCGGGCCCCCCCCCCCCCCCCCCCGCCAGAGGCGCCACGCCCGCCACCAGCCCCCAACCGCCGCGGCGAGGCCCCGCACCGCC